>WTCE01000085.1 GCA_013138735.1 Crocinitomix sp.
ACCATTAATTCCAGCTTCTTTTAAAATGCTGATTTTTTCTTCTTTGGTAAATTTCCTTCTTTTCATTGTCATAAAGATTACAGTTTTTTTTGTATAATCTTGTCCGACTATTTAGGGGGCGGAAACAGATTGATCTTAAGTACTTGTTGATCTAGAATTCATTTGGTCTGAGTCAATCATCTTTTTTGAATAAAAGTCGTCAATAAATACTTGTTTGATTGCACAAATCATTCCTGCTCTCGGTTCAATTGAGTAACTTTGAACTATATTATTACTAAAGAATATTTTATGTTACGACATCTTCTCTTTTCATTGCTATTACTTTGTATTGGATCAACAGCTTTTTCACAACGATCTTATAAAGAATTGATGCAAGATAACACTATGAATTTTTATGAGGTATGTGAGGTTGCTGAGGCTTATTTCGCAACTATAGATAAGACTGTTAAAGGTTCAGGTTGGAAACCCTACCAACGTTGGAAACATGAAAATGAATCAAAATATTACCCGAGTGGTGATCGTTCAAATGAGGATCCTTATTTCGTTAGAAAAGCATTTGAAAGTTTTTTAGCGGAAAATCCGCCAGTTTTAGACAAAGTACTTTACGACGGTGGCTGGGAAGAAGTTGGCCCAGGAACTGTAGATAGTATAACTGGACATTATGCTGCAGGTTTAGGTCGGTTAGAAACTTTCTACGTGAATCCAGCAGATGAAGATCTCATGTATATTGGAACACGAAGTGGTGGCTTTTGGAAATCGATTGATGGCGGTACTTCTTGGACAGGGGGAACGACAGATTTTCTTTTTGCCAGTGGTGTGAATACATTGTCTGTATCGCCAACTGATCCTGATGAAATCATTATTAATGTTAGAAATTCTGGTAACGGTTATTCACATGGTGTTTATCGTTCTACAGATGGAGGTGATAACTGGTTAGAAACGGATTTTAATCCAACTGAGTTGGGATTAGGTGGTTTGGGAAGTAATTTGCAAATCAATCGAGTAGCCTACCATCCTGAAGTGGAAGATTTGGTTTTTATTTGTACAAATTATGGTCTTTATCGTTCTGACAATGATATTGATACATGGGTTGTGGCTACTGGAGCAGGTGGCAATATTACAGACATAGAATTTCATCCAACAGATGATGACATAATTTATGTTTATGATAGAAATAATCCCAATAGAAATAAAGTATTGACCTCAACTGATTTGGGTTTAAATTTTACCGGATCTGCAGAAATCGTTGGTAATTCAAATAATACAAGTGTTCAATTAGACGTAAGTGATGAATGTGCGGACTGTATTTATTTTGCTTCTGGAAATGGAGTTTGGAAATCCTTTGATGCTGGCCTAACCTTCGAATTTGCAAGTAACCCTGCAAGTGGAAGTCAAGGTTTCGCGGTTAGTGATGAAGATACAAGCAAAATGATTTATGGGTATGTTGATTGTTTTACTTCAGAAGATGGAGGTTATACATTCGATCAATCAACTTGGTGGAGTTTAGGAAATGCCGCACACGGACCAGGAGATTTTCAAGAAAGACATGCCAATTCAGAACATTATATTCATGCAGATTTAAGAGAGGCCGAATGTATTAATGGCGTTTTCTATGTAGCAACAGACGGATATTTTGGAAAAAGCGAAGACAATGGCTTAACATGGGAACATCTAAATCATGGTATGTCTATTCGTGAAAATTATACATTGGGTGCTAGTCAATCTAACCATTATAGAACCATTGTTGGTTCGCAGGATAATGGTACAAGTATTAAGCATAAAACTACTTGGCTTGAATATACTGGTGGTGATGGTATGGAAGGAATTATTCATCCGCTAAATTCAGATTGGATGATTAGTAGTTATCAATATGGGCAAAGAACAAAAACTTTCAATGGTGGTTTAACAAGAGCGGGTGCATCTCCTCCAGGTCACTCTTCTTATTGGGTGGCACCAATGGCTTATGATCCTAATGATCATTTGACGATTTATCATTTTGGAGAAAATGTACATAAAACAGAAGATTTCACAAGCAGTTGGGTTGTAACTGGTACACCAGCCTTTGGCGGTCAAATTAAAGAAGCAGCCGTTGCTGAAAATAATACAGATATTGTTATTGCTTCGCGCAATCAATATATTGAGCGTTCAATGGATGGCGGTGTAACTTGGGTAAATATTAAAGGTACTTTACCCAATTATTCGATTACGGATATTGCTTTTGATCCAAATGATGATAATACATTTATTGTGACTTATAATCGTTATCAAAATGACGGCCAAAAAGTCTATATAACCCATGATATGGGAGCAACTTGGACGAACATAACCGAGAACTTGAACGATATGCCAATTCGAGGTGCTGTTATTGATCATTCAGATGAGTCGAATATTTATTTGGCTGCTGAAATTGGTGTTTATGTTAAAACAATGGAAGCAACTGATTGGGAATTGTATAATGATGAATTACCCAATTGCATGATCAATGAATTAGAAGTTGTTTATGGGACCAATACATTACGTGCAGCAACTTGGGGTAGAGGAGTTTGGGAATATACTTTAAAAGATCGGAATGAATATCCTGCCATTTTATTGACAGAAATTACCGATCAACCTACTTATGAATTCCCGAAAGAAGGCGTTAATCAATACGTTATATCCCAAATTCATTATGATGGAGATATCAGCGAGGCTTTTGTTGAATGGTCGATAGATGCTCCAACATTTGAGAATACTATTGCAATGGAAAATGTTTCAGATTCGACATGGGTAACTGAAACCGCCATTCCAGATTATGTGGAAGGAACTAAAATATATTTTAAGGTTTACGCCATTGGTGAGACAGATGATACAACCGAAACGTACAAGTTTATGTATGAAGTAAGGCCTTTCGAGTATTGTGGCGGAATAGGAAGCCCTGGAACAGGCAGTGATTATATCGATTTTGTTGAATTAGAGGATATTAGTAATCCTAGTGGACAAGAGTATTATGGTGATTTTACAGACCAAATAACAACGCTATATTTAGATTCTACTTACACGATTCAAGGGAATTTAAATTATGCGTTCGATCCAGACATTATTGGTGCTTGGATTGATTATAATTACAATGCTATTTTTGATGAAGATGAATTTATAGAAATGTCGGATTTTGATGTAGATCATCAAAGCTTTGGAACATTTACCGTACCTAGTTATGCAACACTAGAAGACACAACACGTTTGAGAATTAGAAATGTCTATGCTGCAGATTTAGATCCATGTGGCACGGTTGCAGGTGAAGTCGAAGATTATTCAATTGTATTCAGTTGTGCCAATAGCTTTTCAGAAATGGAGGCATCAAGTTGTTATGAATATGTTTCACCAAGTGGCCTATATACATGGGATGTAACTGGGATTTATACAGATACACTTGCCAATACAAATGGCTGTGATTCTATCATTACTGTAGACTTATCAATTGATTATACAACAGCAATAATAACGCCTACCGTTTGTGAATCTTATACATCACCAAGTGGAGATTATACATGGACTGAAACGGGCACTTATATGGACACGTTGACAAATGAAGCCGGATGCGACTCATTAATTACGATTGAATTAACAATTGATGTCATAACTGAGGCTGATTTTGCAATTACAGCATGTGATAGTTATGAATCGCCGAGTGGATTATATACATGGACCGAGACTGGTGTTTATATGGATACCTTAACGAATGAAGCAGGTTGTGATTCAATTCTAACCTATGACTTGGTAATTAATTTGGTAAATGTCGCTGTAACAGCTGCTGATTATGAATTAACCGCAGACGAAGCAGGAGTTACATACCAATGGTTAGATTGTAATGACGATTGGGCGGAGATTGATGGTGCTACAGATCAAACGTATGTGCCATTAGATAATGGAAGTTATGCCGTGGTTATTACGCAGGATGGTTGTACTGATACGTCAGCTTGTTATGATATAACGGCCTTAAGTATTGGCTCGTTTGCTGAGAATGGTGTACGTATTTATCCTAATCCAAACAATGGAACGTTCCGTATAGATTTGGGGGCTATTAATTCAGTAGTTGCGGTTGAAATTCATGACCCTGCTGGGCGAATAGTTTATCAAGCTGTGCATACGAATCAAGGATTCATTGATATTGAACTCAGAACAGCAGTTGGCGTTTATTTTGTCACCTTAAGAAAACAGAGTGGTGAACTCTTACGAGAAAAGGTGATTATTGAATAAGTTAGCCTTACGATTGTGCGGCATAGTTTTCTTTGAAGTCACTAAATAATTTGGTAGCTTTGAGCAGCAATTAAACTATCCCTCCATGAAGAGACATTTGAGAATCCTTGTTGTACTTATTACGTTAATTTCGAGCACGGCATTTGGCCAACGATCTTATAAAGAATTGATTAAAGATAATTCTGTCAATTTTTATGAAGTGTGCGAAGTAGCAGATGCCTATTTTGAAACAATTAACAAGTATGAAAAAGGCTCAGGTTGGATGGGCTATCAGCGTTGGAAACATGCCAACGAAACTAAATATTATCCAAGCGGTGACCGTTCAGACGAAGATCCGTATTTCGTTAAAAAGGCCTTCGAAAAATTCATAGAAGAAAGCCCTGCAGCAACTGATAAATATTTGTTTGATGATGGATGGGAAGAAGTTGGACCGGTAAGCATTGACAGTATTACAGGTCATTATTCGGCTGGTTTAGGTCGAGTAGAATCGTTTTATGTAGATCCAGATGATTCGGATCTCATGTATTTCGGATCACGAAGTGGAGGTTTTTGGGCTTCAGATGATGGCGGAACAACTTGGGATGGTGGTTCTACTGATTTTCTATTTGCAAGTGGTGTAAATGCAATGACTGTTTCTCCAACAAATGTTGATCATGTTTTAATCAATTTAAGAAATGCAGGAAATGGTGTAACACACGGTATCTATCGTTCAACGGATGGTGGAGATAATTGGCTAGAAACGAATTATAATCCAGTAATCTTAGGTAAAGGTGGTTTGGGGAGTAATTTTTCGGTGAGAGATATTGCTTATCATCCAACAATTCCTGATTTGGTATTCGTTTGTGCGAGTGATGGTTTGTATCGTTCAACTGATGATTTAGCAACTTGGGTAAAAGTGACTAATGGAAGTATTTCTCAAATTGAATTTCATCCTTCTGATCCTGATATCATTTATATCTATGATTATTATTATTGGGGTCCTAATAAAAACAAAGTCCTTCGTTCGACAGACGGCGGATTAAGTTTTGTTGGATCTCCAGACATTGTTGGAAATAGTAATAATACAAATGTTCATTTAGATGTCAGTCCGATTTGTGATGATTGCCTCTATTTTGTTTCGAGTAACGGAATTTGGATTTCTTATGATAGTGGTGTTAATTTTACGTTTAGATCAAGTCCTGGAATGAGTAGCGAAGGTTTTGCAGTAAGCGACCTCGATACAACAAGAATGACAATTGGAAGTATTGACGCCTTTGCTTCAGATGATGGCGGAATTTCATTTGATCAAGTAACTTGGTGGGGACTTTGGGCTGCGCCATTTGACGGGGATCAATATATCCATGCAGATATGCGAGAAGCAGAGTGTATTAGTGGTGATTTTTATATGGCAACGGATGGCTTTTTTGCCAAAAGTACAGACAACGGAACGACTTGGGAAAAGTTGAATCATGAAACTGGAATTCGTGAAAACTATACATTGGGCGTTAGTCAATCCAACCATTATCGAACCATTGTAGGTTCACAGGATAATGGGACAAGTATCAAATTACAATCCGGTTGGATTGAATATGCAGGGGCAGACGGAATGGAAGGAATTGTTCATCCTTTAAATGACGATTGGATGATTGGGAGTTATCAAAACGGAACACGGAGACGTACATTTGACGGTGGACAAACACAAGGGAATGCATCTCCTCCTGGACATTCTTCAGGTTGGGTGGCACCAATGATTTATGATCCCAATGATCATATGACTGTTTTTCATTTTGGAGAAAATGTGCATAGAAGTTTAGACTTTGGATCCACTTGGGAAGTGATGGGATCGCCTGGTTTTGTAGGTACTATTAATGAAGCCGCAATAGCCGAAAATAATTCAAATATCATTGTCGCATCAAGAGGATCGCAAATTTACAAATCTGAAGATGCTGGGGCAACTTGGACGAATATTAAAGGTTCGCTTCCAAATTATGGAATCACTTATATTGCATTTGATCCGAATGATGATAATACAATTGTAGTTACTTATAACCGTTATCAAGATGATGGCTCGAAAGTGTACATTTCGCATGATGGAGGATCAACATGGGCGAATATTACTGCAAATTTAAATGATATGCCAATTCGCTGTGTTGTAATCGATCATTCAGCTGAATCGCATATTTATTTGGGTGCAGAAATAGGTGTTTATGTGAAAGAAATGGGCGATACGGATTGGGAATTATATAATGAAGATTTGCCTAATTGTATGGTTGCTGAATTAGAAGTAATGAATGGTTCAAATACCGTCCGTGCTGCAACATGGGGCAGGGGTGTTTGGGAATATGCACTAAAAGGTAGAGCTCCAAATCCTGCAATTGTTAAAACTTGGATAACAGATCCACCAACCTTTACAACTCCTGCCGAAGAGAGTCCACAATATGTCACTTCTCAAATCACTTATGATTGGGATGTTGAATCAGCAATTGTGCGTTGGTCAATAGATGAGCCAACCTTTGAAAATACGATTGCAATGGAAAATGTTGCAGATAGTACGTGGGTATCAGTTGAACCATTGCCTGATTATCCTAGTGGTACAAAAGTTTATTTCAAAGTGCGTGCACAAGGAGCTTTTAGTGATATTACTGAAACCTATAAATTCATGTATACAGTGCGTCCATATGAATATTGCCAATCCTATGGTAACATGAGTTGGGGAACTGCCGTAACCTTGGTAGATTTTAACGATTTAAATAATCCGTCAGGTAAACCTGCTCCATATTCAAGTTATATTGATTTGGATACGGCAAATTTATATACCGGATTAACATATGACCTTTCAATGAATTTGGCCACAGACGGTGCATTTACAATTCACGCAAATGCTTGGATTGATTGGAATAGAGATGGCGATTTTACTGATCCGGGAGAGGATTACGATTTAGGAACAGCTTATGATACAGATGATGGTATAACTACCCTTTCTCCATTGGCCATTTCAGTTCCTGCAGATGCTCATTTAGGGAAAACAACCATGCGGGTAAGTGCTAAATATAATTCAGATGCTGGTCCTTGTGATACAGGATATGATGGTGAGGTAGAAGATTATACTGTTTTTATAAAACCATATATTGATTTGGATTTTGAAATTGTGGAATCTGAAATTTGTGTTGGTGATAAAATTCATTTTGAGTATACTGGAACTCCTTTAGATGACATTCTTTGGACATTTACAAACGATATTGATACCTATACATCCAATGAAATGATTGATTCATTAATCCTGGAATCTGCAGGAACGTATACATTATCAATGATAGGTTACGAAGGAGAATTAACAAGTAGTGGATCTTGGCCAGGAGTTGTTACGGTTCATCCTGTTTACAGTGATTCTATTGAAATGGCGATTTGTAGTGGTGAAGAGTATGTGTTAGGAACACAAGTAATTACTGAAACAGGTGAATATATTGAGCCGTTCTCAACTATTCATGGCTGCGATTCTATTGTGACGTTGACTATGGAAGTACTAGAGGTAAATGTGGCAGTAACTGCAGCTGATTATGAACTAACGGCAGATGAAACTGGCGCGACATATCAATGGTTAAACTGTAATGAAGATTGGGCGACTATTGCTGATGCAACAGATCAATCCTTCATTCCAACTGAAAACGGAAGCTATGCTGTAATTATTGATGATGGTGATTGTATTGATACTTCTGCGTGTTACGACATTGTTGCCTTAACATTGACAGAATATAACCCGTCAAACATTAAAGTATACCCTAATCCGACTAGCGGAAGTTTTGTCATTAACTGGCAAACAATTGCGGATGCGGTTCAATTAGACGTTTATGATGTTTCTGGAAGGTTGGTTTACAATGCAACACATTATAATGTCAACGAGATTGGTGTTAATTTAAAAGTAGCAAAAGGCGTTTATCATATTGTTTTACAAGGATTGGATGAGGAACAGACCATTGTTAAACTTTTGGTTGATTAAAAGGAGTTAAATCCTATAGCCATTAGTTCTCACTTATTTATGGAATTCTAACTAACGTATCATCTATAGATTATATGAAGGTTGTTTACATTCTGTTTTTATTATTTCTAACCTCAGTGACATTCGGACAGAAAGACACGATTAGATTGGATCAAATTGATTTTTGTCAAGACGTATTTAAGGAAAGCCCGACAGATTCAACATTCAGCCACTATTGTGTTAAGGATATGGATACCTTATATTTTAGCGAAATGAGATGTGTTATTATGCCACAACTCACAACTCCCGGAACAGTAATTTGGAAAACGAAAGATGGATTAGCGAATGGGGAAATTAGATATTGTTATTCTTCTTATTTTGGTTATTCTGTCAGGGTTGGAGAATATTCAAAGGGGTATTTTGTTAATGGCATTGAAACTGAATATTTCAAAAATGGAAACATTAAATCTACGGGGAAATATTCAAGGGGCGAAAGAGTTGGAAGTTGGAAGTATTTTTTGGAATCTGGTGAACTGGAATTTGAATGCGAATTTGTAGATGGTATTTGCAGTGATCTGTAAAAGCTGAAAACCATAATTTGAATAAAAACACATAAAATAAATGAAAATATTCATGCCATTTTTGTTTCTCCTAATTACTAAGATTGGTTTTCCCCAATCTTATGAGTTGGCACGGGTGATGCACATAGATAGCCCGATTCATACCTTAGAAATTGATGATGCCGCTTCCAAACTTTACATCTCTTCAAAAAGTGGGCCTTGGGTATATGATTTTAAAACCAATCTAAAACATCAACTTAGAATCAAATTAAAGGACAGCCCAGAATTTAGATACTACAGGCACAATTATGATGAAAAAAAGATTGCAGCGGAAAGCTACTCGTCTTGGACCCAAACCTCATTTTCAAAGAATGGGGATTACTTAGTTTATTTCAGACTACAGCATCAATACCCCTATATTTATGTGTACAAAAGAAAAAACAGAAGGTACAGGTTGGACGACATTATTAGTAATGTAGCTGTACCCAATTCCGTTGCTATTAATGATGATTTCATTTTAGCTGTTGGCAGTGGTAATGGAACAATTAGGCTTTGGGATTTGAAAACAAAATCATTCATCAGGCAAATGAAGCCTAAAATATCAACGGGCTATGTAGGCGCAATTCGGTTTTCTGATTTGGATCAAAATAAAATTGTAATTGGAAATGGTGGAGGTGAGAGTATTGTTATTGATATTCGAACAGACTCTGTTTATAATACCTGGAAATATGGAATGTACCCTGTGCCAAATACAGAGAGTTTAATGGGACAGTCTGTAAGAGAGTTATTCTTCACAGAAAATGATAGCGTTGCAGCTATCAGCTTAAGGAATCCACTTTTCTATTCCTTAAATTTATGGAATGTTTATAGCAATGAGGTTTATCAAATTCCTCTAGATACTTTGCAACCCATTTCTATCGACAAAAGCGATCAAGGAATCTTTATAGGAGGTGTTGATGGTAACGTCTATCTTTTAAAAGGGAAAGAATATCAATTAAAGGCCCTGCTTCCTTCACCCCAAGTTGGTTTAGCAAAAATCAATGTGACTAAATCGGGAGCGTACCTTGTAACAGCTGATTCGAGCGGAATAATCAAGGTTTGGGTTCAAAATGAAGACATAAGACCGGGTAAATAGTGTTAAAGCGAAATTCAAGATTTCGATCAACTATTCATTCCATCTAAAGTGAAATAAAACATCCGATTTGGTGAAATTATAATTCCTGTTGATTCATGCTAGAATAGAGAGTTTATATGGTTTGTCAGTCAAATAAATCCCAATTATGGTGCTACACGAACTAAGGTTTGGCTATATTATTGCAATTACAATAAATAATGATTAGAATTGTGTATGAAGAATTTTGTAAAAATCTTATTTCTATTTATCGTATTGGGTGCATTCGCTCAAAGCTGCACAGGTAATAAAGAAATTATGCTTAATGAAACACCAGAAGTGACAGTTGTAGGTCCAACTTGGCAAGAAATAATGCCCGGACAAGAAGATGGACAAAAAATGATGGTGGTTTTTTTACCTGTAGAAAATCAAGTAATAGACTATAACATTGATAGCATTTATTTTAAAGGCTATCATCAAAACATGACCTATAAATCAAAATCGTCATCTGGTGCTGGTTATCAATCCGTTATTGTAATAGATGATTCCAAAGCAAAGGTAGATTCACCGGTTGAGTTATTGGAGAATCAGGCTTTGGTTTCTTATTTTGATGTAGACAAGGTGCGGCGTTATTTTAAGGTCAGTGATTTTGCACAAGCCGAGTCTATTTTTATGCCCTAAAAATACGTTCGGTCAATTGTTATTGAACGAACTGTTGTGTTCATTGTCGAACTAATTTTATTAATTTAGACATTGGAATGTAAACCTATTCCCTTCCCTTCAGTATCTATATGTACTTTGTAAAAGATTATTCTTCTAAAAGAAAAAGAGATGACCCTACTCCCCAAAATAATAGCCTTAACTATTTCCATCTTTAGCATTACGGCGATCGCCCAAAATGACCAGTTGTATGCAAGTGAAGGCCAACGTTCATTTTGGTTTAACCCTGCCTCAATTGGCACCTATAATTCATACAGTGCTAGCACTGTATTTAAGAAACAATGGGACGGTGCAGATGATTCGCCACTTGGAGTACAAGTAGGTGGTGCAGTGAAATTAAAAAATTTATTGGGTGATGAAAGTAAACTAGCAAACAGTGCAATAGGTATAAATTATAGTTACGAGCAGGTCGGATATAAGAGAATGCACAGAGTGATAGTTCCGCTTAATGTACAGTTTAAATTGCAAAATACTTTTTTAAGTGTTGGTATTTCACCAGGTATTCAAACCATGCTTTTTTCATATAATGAAGGCTTTCCTCCTTATCCTTGGATTCCTCCGTCAGGTACAAATGAGTCTAAATTTACAGCAGGAGCTGGCTTGCAATGGTATGGCGAAAGATTTTCAATAGGAATTGCGTCTACACATTTATTTAGTGAGCGTTTTAATACCCTTGGCGTACATGCATGGGAACATTATTATATAACCGGTTCATATCGACATCCGTTTAGTGAAAAATTTGCCTTAAAAGCAATTGTTACTGTTCGTGAGGCAGGATACTATACCGGTGCTAACGCTATGATTTCAGGTGTTTTTGGAAGTGCAAACGAATTAACCGTAGGACTTGGTTATCGCCAAGATAATATCATAATTGGTTCCGTAACAAAGCGCTTCAATAGATTCTATTTAGGTTATTTTATTGAAGGTAGTACCACAATTAGCCATGAAGTGCGATTTGCGTTTGAGCTTTTTGATGATCGTTTTTAAGAAGAATTGATTATTTTAATTTCATTGCTGAGAGAAGCTATTGTTTGTCCTAATGGCTCCCTTTTTTTAAGGTTAATGTAACTTTTGAGATTCGAATTTGTTATAGCTAATAAATAAAAAGTCGACCAAACTATTCAGGAGCAAATGAAATAAGTTGAATGAATAATCGTTCTTTAAAGAAAAAATTAATTATGCTAATCCCCAAAACATTAACTATTATTCTCCTTGTTTTTAGTGCTTCCGTATATGGGCAGCAGGACCCATTATTCGCCAGTGAAGGTCAACGTTCTTTTTGGTTTAATCCCGCGTCGATAGGTACTTTCAATACATTTAGTATCAATAGCATTGCTCGGACGCAATGGAATGGCGTAGCAGGTGGTCCCGCGAGTATCGAATTGAATGGAGCATTTAAAGGTTTGAAAATTGGTAGTAAAGAAACACCCTTTTCAACTGGAGCAGTTGGTTTAAGCTATCGTTTTGAAACGATCGGTAATTCACGGTCAAATCAATTGACTGTGCCGCTAAACTTACAATTTAAATTGTCAGACTCTTATTTAAGTATAGGTATTTCGCCAGGCTTACATAATTTAGAATTTCCTGGTGGTTGGGTGCCGCCGAGTACTGATCCAGAAGTTGATCCTGCCATCCCTCCACGGGTTAATCAAACTCAATTTACAGCTGGAGCAGGCGTGCAATGGTATGGTCGCAGATTCTCGTTGGGATTATCAAGTACGCATTTGACGACAGAAAAATTTGATGCATTAAATTATCAAGCAGCTAGGCATTATTATGTAAATGGTTCTTATGTTCATCCGTTTAACGAAAAATTTGCTTTAAGTGCGATAGCTGTTGGACGAGCGGATGGAGCAACTGCTTCCGCACAAGGTTTGCTTAGCGCAATCTTTGGTGAAAAGAACAAAGTATCAGTTGGTCTAGGTTATCGAAATGGGAATTCAGTAATTGGTGCTGTAACCGCACGTTATAATAAATTCTACGTTGGTTATTTTGTGGAATATTTCGATTCAATATTATCCAATGGAACGTTCAGCCATGAAATTCGAATAGCCTTTGAGCTTTTTGATGAGAGCTTGTAAAAAGAACTAATTATTTTAGCTTCATAGCATTGCTAAGCAATTGTTTTGTTCTACGCGGTTTCAGTTCACGACCTGCACTTGCGTAATCCCAACTTTTAGAATCTTTAATCAAATACAATAGCAATTGTTTTTCTTGCAAAGAATCAGCAGGGATAACAAGATGTCCCCATGAATAAGAGGGCCTATTTAATAAAATGACGAACTGTTCATGTGTAATATTTTTATTTTGTTTATCGAAAAATAGAAGCGAAGGAGATTCAAATCCTTGCACTTTGCCGTCCTTATAGCTTATTTTTAGATCACAGCAATTACTCAACTTAATATAGTTTTCACCGTCATATTTCCAATTTTTTGTACGCTCAATTAACATTAAGTTCCCAGCTGTATCATAACTGTGATTAATTTTGATTTTTTGATAGAAATAATTCTCGTATTTCGTTAATAATTGACCGCTGTAATAATAAGTCTGACTAATATAAATAGAGTCCGTTACGAATAATCCTTCGAATCTTAACCAAGGGGTCGTGTAATTCCCTTTTAAATCATTGTGGTAGTGCATAAATGAACTTGAAATAGCTGGAATTCCATTTGAAATTTTATAAATGTTCGTATGACTAATTAAAGTGTCAAAAGTGCCTATCTCTGAAGACAATGTTTTTAGATAGCCGTTAAACAAACTCGAATCTTTCTTCCATAATATCGTATCATTTTCGAAGGCGAAGATATTACCAGAACCATGTCCAGTAGGAGCTTTCCGACTTGGCTTCCATAAAATATAAGAATTGTCTGTTTGGGAATAATTAAAGACTATCGTATCAGGCTGCGCCCAAGACATTGAGCTAGCGAAAAACAAAACACAATATGTCAATAAACTTTTCAAAATAGGATAGGCCGTTAATGACTATCGCTTCACAGCAAATAATTCACCAACAGTTGCTTTACGTTCGGGCATTGTCGTAAATGGTAAATAATAGAGTGCAATATCATCTGCTTCAACGTGTTTAATATCAAAAGCAATCGCATCAATGGCTTCTGCATCTTCTTCTAATTGTAATTTAACCTCATAAGCCAGCGCATATCCAGTCATTTTGGAGGCTTTCATTTCGCCCTCACAATAGCCCGTTAAATTATCAATGACTTGCCCAATTGTCGGCATTTTTTTGGTGTCAATTTCCATTTCCAACGGATGTACGTTTCCAATCGTATCAGCAAATGCTCCAAAAGGGTAAGATTCACCCATTTCTACTAATAATTCCGTTGCATATTCAACACTGTGCGTCAATAATTTTTCTACTTCTTCAATCATTCTATTGCTTTTAATTTTTTGTCCAAAACGAACATTTCGTCTCGCAAACGTGCAGCTTCAATAAAGTCAAGCGCTTTCGCGGCTTTTTCCATGTCGCTCTTAATTTTCTTAGTCGTTTTTTGCAGTTGTTCTTTTGACATATAGTCGAATACAGGATCGGCTGCCATAGCCAATTCTACATTCGTGTCGTAAATTTTCTCTTTTCCTTCAGCTCCTGCAACTTTAGTTTGTTTCAAGATGCTTTGAATGCTGCTCTTAATTTGTGTTGGTGTAATATTGTGTTCTTTGTTATAAGCTTCTTGTATTGCGCGTTTTCGATCCGTTTCATCAATCGTTCGCTGCATGCTATTCGTAATCCTGTCAGCATACATAATGACATACCCGTTGATATTACGTGCTGCTCTACCAACAGTTTGCGTTAAGGCACGCTCTGAACGTAAAAAACCTTCTTTATCGGCATCAATTATTGCTACTAAGGAAACCTCTGGTAAATCAAGGCCTTCACGCAAGAGGTTGACGCCAATCAATACGTCAAAATCTCCTAAACGCAATTGGCGCAATATTTCTACCCGCTCTAATGTATCTACATCTGAGTGGATATAACGACAAGGAATCCCTAATCGATCCAAATATTTTTGTAATTCTTCAGCCATTCTTTTGGTCAAAGTAGTCACCAAAACACGTTCATTACGATCAATGCGAAGGTGAATCTCTTCGATTAAATCATCAATTTGATTTTCACTTGGTCTTACTTCAATCACAGGATCCAATAATCCTGTAGGGCGAATAACTTGTTCAATTATTATGCCTTCAGATTTCTCTAATTCATAATCTGCAGGAGTGGCACTTACATAAAGTGTTTGATTTACAACGGATTCAAATTCCTCAAATTTTAAAGGTCTATTATCCATTGCAGCTGGCAGTCTAAATCCAAAATCAACCAAATTTACTTTTCGAGCGCGATCTCCACCATACATGGCTTTGATTTGAGGAATCGTCACATGACTTTCATCAATCATGAGGATAAAATCATCTGGAAAATAGTCCAACAAACAGAAGGGACGAGAACCCGGTTCGCGTTTATCAAAATAGCGCGAATAATTCTCAATTCCAGAACAATAGCCTAATTCCCGAATCATTTCTAAGTCATAATTGGCCCGTTCATCAATGCGCTGGGCTTCAATTAATTTACCTTCACGTTTAAAAAATTCTACATGATTACCTATGTCAATTTCTATTTGACGAATGGCGTTATTGATAGTGTCTTGACTCGAAACAAAGATATTTGCTGGGAAAATATTCGTTTCTTCAAACTGTTCAATTTTTTGGTTGGTGTCGATATCGAAAGTGTAGATTTCTTCAATTTCATCTCCCCAAAAAATAATTCTTAGCGCATAATCGACGTAGGCTAAAAAAATGTCTACCGTATCACCTTTTACTCTAAAGTTTCCGCGCTCCGGTTCAATATCATTGCGTGAATAAAGGTTTTGCACCAAATTCAGTAAAAATTTATTGCGAGAAACCAACATTCCCTTTTTTATTTCAATAATGCTTTCCTCAAGCTCCGCAGGGTTTCCAACTCCGTAAATACATGAAACGGATGCTATAATGATGACATCTTTCCTTCCCGATAGTAGTGCTGAAGTTGCCGATAATCGCAGTTTCTCAATTTCATCATTGATCGACATGTCCTTTTCAATAAAGGTATTTGTCGTTGGGAGATAGGCTTCAGGTTGATAATAATCGTAATAGGATACAAAATACTCAACTGCGTTGTTTGGGAAAAAACTTTTAAACTCGCCGTAAAGCTGTGCCGCAAGCGTTTTGTTGTGCGACAATATTAGGGTAGGGCGGTTTGTTTCTTTAATGACATTGGCCATGGTAAATGTTTTACCACTTCCTGTTACTCCCAATAGGGTTTGAAAATCAATCCCCTCATTTAAACCTTCAACAATTTGGCGAATGGCCTCAGGTTGATCACCGGTTGGGTCGAAATCTGAATGTAACTCAAATTTCTTCATTCAACGTTTCTTTAAATTTTGTCAATGCTAATTCAATGTCAGCATTCGTATTAGTCATTTCTAAAATACACTGAATTACTCTGTCGACTGTTGCGTCAGGGCATGATGCACCGCTTGTTAAAACAATTTTTAATGGGCGATTTTCTGGCAAAAATGGATTAGATTCAACTTGCTGATTGGTGTGCATATTAAAATGATGTACACTATTATCCGCTTGAATCTCGTTTTCATCTTTGATGTAGAATGTCTTGAATTTGCGTTCGCATAATTCCACCAAATGAGAAGTGTTTGAACTATTATAACCTCCAACGACAATTGCCAAATTAGCTTCCTCTTCAAGCAAGGCTATTGTTGCCGATTGATTATCATTGGTAGCATAACAAAGCGTGTCTCTCGTATTTGCGAAATGGTTTTTACTATTCTCTTCGCCAAACTTCTGAATCATAATCTCGGCTAAATAATCCGAAATTTCTTGCGTTTCAGAAGCCAACATAGTAGTTTGATTGACCACGCCAATTTTTGTAAGATCAGTATTGTAACTGAAATTGCCAGAATACCTTCCCACAAATAGTTGAAGAAAATCACTTTCTGTACGTTCGCCCAGGATCATTTCTCCCAATAATTTCGCTTCTTCAATATCTCGAATAACAATTGACTTTGCAGATGCGCTTGCATGAGAAAAAGTGGCTCTCGTTTCTTCGTGATTGTCTTTGCCATGAATAATCACAGTATAAGCATCACTGCCAAGTTTTTCCGATTTTTTCCAAACGCGCTCAACAAAAGGACAAGTCGTATCGTAACGCGGCGTATCAACACCTATTTTATTGAGTATACTCTCTATTTCCAAGGTAGTTCCAAAAGCAGGAATGATAACGACGTCATCCGCTTTCACTTCGCTCCACGGAATGATTTGATTGCCTTTAGTATCTTGTAAAAACTGAATCCCGTGCTTTTCTAAATCTCCATTTACTCCTGGGTTATGAATCATTTGACTTAAAAGAAAAATGCGTTTATCAGGATTTTCTTCAATTGCTTTATAAGAGATTTCAATCGCATTTTCAACGCCGAAACAGAATCCAAAATGTCGTCCTAAAATAAATTCAACATTCCCAAAGTTTAAACGTGTGGGCGTAAAGTCCTTTTTGCGTTTATCAAATTTGGAGCGAATTGCCTTAACACGACTGATAATCGGCGATCGATAGTAAGTTGGGATGTTAAACGTTTTCAATTCTTAGTGGTTTTTTAAAGCTACAATTTCAGCTTTAATTCATAAACAAAGATAACGATTATCTCCGCTTATTGTTCAAGGCTTAATAAATAATCCAAGGCTGAATAATTCATTTGATCACCTATCCAATGGTATTGCGTTTCACCATTTGGGTTAATTAAGAAAATTGATGGAAAATTGGAACCTGAATATTCCATAAAGGTAGCTTCGTCGGAGATTGTATGACTGTTAAATTGAGTTCCCTCATTTTCTTGCAAAAAACGGTCGGTATCTTCACGTGTTCCCGGAAATATGAGATCCACTTTTAGATTTTGCCCTGCTTTATTGCTTTGGCTTAATTTACGACAAGCCGATTTGCAAAATGGGCAATTTGTTGTAAAAAAAGCAATAACTGTGAATTGCTTCTCATTTGAAAAACTACCGTCCGTTGCAGTATTAATGCTTTCTATGTTTTCAAGCTTTACACCGTCGTTAAAAATGCCATAGTCAGTATTATAAATTGGGGCAATGGTAAATGAAATTAAAAATCCTAGAATTATTCCAATAAGCAAGATGATCCAAGTTTTAAGTCCTTTGGTTTTTTCGAATGCAGAAAAAAAGAATTTTAAGGCTACTGTGAAAGCCATAATCACAATTATCCGAATGAGTATTGAAGTTGTTACCCATCCCATGCCAGTGTTTTCCGTAATTATAATTTCTAGCTCATTAAAATAAAAAGGAATAATAATTGCCGAGAATGCAAATAAAATGAATAATGTAATTGACTTAATCATTTATTGAATTGAGGGTTTAGGTTAAAAAAAAAGAGGCTATCCGTAAGACAGCCTCTTTCAATATTATTGTAAAAAGCTTATTTCAATGTGCAACTCGCACCTGAATCAGCAATTTTGTACGTTGTTTCAGCTGAAGTACATGCGTCTTCAGCATCACCTTTCTTATATTTATTGAGTTCAATACTGAGTTCTGGTACTGATGTAAAAGTACAGTCACATGTGTAATCTTTTTTACAAGAAGACATTACTGCTAGTCCACCTAATACGACACTAAATAATAATAACTTTTTCATAATATGTTTTTTTGTTAGTATCACAATATAGTAAAGCTTGTTAATTTATTGGTGTTTTTGTTCAATAATTACTGAGAATAATGATTATATCCGCTTATTGTTCAAGGCTTAATAAATAATCCAAGGCCGAATAATTCATTTCGTCACCTACCCAATGATAAATTGTTTCGCCCTGCGGATTAATGAGAAAAATTGAGGGGAATTCGAATCCTGCATGCTCAATAAATAATCCCTCAGACTTTAAATGGTGATGTGTTAAATCCGCACTGTTACTCTTGTCTAAAAAATTGAGAACATCAGAGCTGTCATTGTGAAAAAACAAATGAATAGGTATGATTTGACCTGCAGCAACATTTGCATTTAATTTTTTTAGTGCCATTTTACAATGTGCGCAACCAACATCTAAAAAAGCAATCACTTCATATCCTTCAGAATGTCTATATGTTTCGTCGGTGTCTACAGATAAGTCAGCAAACGTCTCTAATTTAAGTTGATCATTTAGGATTCCATAATCAATGTCATAAATTGGAGAGATGGCAAAGGAAACAAAGAATCCCAGAACCATTCCAATAGGAATAGTGATCCATAATAGGATTGATTTCGTTTTATTAAAACTTTTGAATATTAGTAAAAGACTAAAAATAACCAAAAGCATTACAAGAAAACGAATCAAAATGCTGGATAAAACCCATCCAAGATTTAAATTCAATACAGAAAAATAAAGGGCATCTTCAAAATAAAACGAAAGCACAACTGCACTTGTTAAGAATGATAATGCTATAAAAAGAAATAAAAACTGCTTCATATTTATCGATCCAGTACTTGCACTAAAAACGTTTGCATACCTATTTCAATTGCTTTTTCATCAATATTAAAGCGTTTATTATGAACAGGGTAAATTATACCTTTGCTTTCATTTCTAACACCAATTCGTATGAATGTAGCCGGGATTTTTTGAGAAAAATAGGCGAAATCTTCACCTGTTAAACGCAGAGGCAGATCAACTACATTGTCTGCTCCAAAAATATTGACCACCTTTTGTTGTGCAATAAGTGTTAATTCCGGGTCATTTTCTAAATAAGGGTATCCTACTTGAATGTCCACATCAATTTCACCGCCCATGCTCTTTACTAGTCCTTCACTTTGTGCTTTAATCTTTTCATGCGCTGTTTTTCGCCAAGCTTCATCCATGGTTCTAAAGGTGCCTTCAAGCTTTACTTCATCAGGAATAACGTTTGTCGCTCCTAAACCTTCAATCCTTCCAAAAGAAAGGACAGAAGGGATTTGGGGTGGGCAATTTCTACTGACAATTTGTTGTAAAGATGTGATCAAATGTGCTGAGATTAAAATAGGGTCGACATTTTGATGTGGCATTGCACCATGTCCGCCCTTGCCTTTAACTGTCATTCTTATTTCATCACACGAGGCCATATACATACCACCGCGTATCCCAACTTTACCCACTTCAAGTTCAGGGAAAACGTGCAAAGCATATATTTCAGAAACCATAGGGTTCTCCAAGACTCCATCAGCAATCATTAAACTCGCACCGCCTGGCAGTTTTTCTTCGCCAGGTTGAAAAATCAGTTTGACAGACACTTTTAATTGATCCCTTAATCCGTGTAGAATTTTTGCGGTTCCAAGGAGCATTGCTGTGTGCACATCATGTCCACAAGCATGCATCTTGCCTTCATTGATTGATTTATAAGCAACGTCGTTAACTTCAGTAATTGGTAAGGCATCTAAATCTGCGCGCAAAGCAATGCAATGCTCGCTTCCGCCAGTTGGTTCAATTAAACCTACAATCCCCGTTTTTACTACTCCTGTTTGATGCGGTATATTCCATTCGGCCAATTTACTGGCCACAAATTTGCTCGTTTCATATTCTTCAAACGATAGTTCAGGATTGGCATGGATGTGACGCCTGATAGCGATTACTTCATCTAAAATTGATGCAGTTTCGTTTTTTATTTGTTCGTTTAATTCCATAATAAAAATCCGTTCAGATTTGCTAATCCGAATCTACGTCTGACGCAGAAATCGGCAATTCTGATAAGTTCCTTTTTTCGTCTATATAGCTTTTATAACCGCCATAAATCATTTTTACGGAGATATAAAGCATTAAAATTCCAAATACCAGTTTGACTACACTTTCAGAGAGTCGAATGGCCCATTTTGATCCAAAGTAACCGCCAACGATAAAGGCGATTGCAATTACAATTCCGTAAACGACTAAAGTATTGTTTAAGTGCCCAGCTTTATGGTAGTTCATCACAGCCATTATACCGATTGGTGGTAACATTAGAATTAAGCTTGTTCCTTGGGCTTCCATTTGTGAAAGTCCCATAACATAAATTAAGGCAGGGACCATAATTACACCGCCACCAATGCCTACAAATCCGCTCATAGCTCCAGCAAAAAGGCCGATTAATACCAATAGGAATAAAGTGGTGGTTGTCATTAAATATCTTTCGTTAATGAAATATAGGGCATTGGTTTTTGAATTTCCAGATTTTCTACTCCCCATGCCACATCTAATCTCACAAAATAACCCCAAATCTTAGATCTAAGACCAAATCCCATTCCACCAATTATTGGTTCTCTTAAGTTTTCGACATTAATTGTAACTGGAGGGTCATTAATGATTTGCGTATTAAAATAATTATCAGAGTGGAAAGGATGAGGACCAGTCCATGCCGCACCTACATCACCAAAGGCTACAATTTGAAAGTGTTTTAGGAACTCACTTTTAATAGGGTAGGGCGAGAAAAATGAAACGATAGGAAGGCGAAACTCTGTATTGAATAAGGCAAAACTATTTCCGTTTCGTGCGTTCTGAATAAAGCCACGCATTGGTGTTGCAATGGTTTGAAACGCGAAATTTTGAGAAGGATCGACCGTTATATCTTGATCAAAATCTACGTCAGGTCTGAGTACCCAATTATCAACTCCTCCTAAATAATAAAGCAATCTTCGTCCACCAAGTGAAGTCGAAGCCGCAAACCTGTTTACCCAAATGAAATTCCGTTTAATTCGTAAGTAATGTCTGAAATCTAAGCCAAGATTGAAGGTAGGATCATAATTACCGCCCAGTTCTTGCAGATACTCGGCAAATAGTTTGAAGCGTGTACCACGACGAATATTTAATTCCATTGGGATTGTATTGTCCAATACTAATTCAAAGTTCACCCCTGAATTATAAGATGCCCGTGAATCAAGCAAAAGCGAGATGTCACTTACAGGAATAAAAACTTGATTGTCTTTTCTAAGGTTGAAAGTAGAGCGAACACTCCAAGTTTCCGTAATTGGGAAGCTCAGGCGGTAGCGGACATCATGTGTCAACCATTTGAATGGTTTATTAGCGTTGGCCGAGACTGTTTTTTGACGATAAACTAATAACCTATGATCAACACGACTTTTAAGATGTTGTGCCATAAAAAGGAATTCGCCTCCTGTGTTTAATTGTGTAGGAACACGAACTCCGCCCAATAGCTTAAAATCATCAAACAAATCACTTGCGCCAATTTTTAGCAAAGCGTTAACACCAGGGTTAAAATAAACAGAACCTGGCCCAGAATAAGGTTGATAATTCGGGAATAAGAAATTATTATCAAATTGTGAAAGCACAAAATCCTTTGCAAAATTAACCTTGTAGATTAAATATTTAGGCGGAGAGAATTTTTTTGGAGCTAGCGTGCTATCTCCACCATTGTTTGCTGTGTTTGATTCGGTATAGTTACCACCAATGTAGACGATTTCTTTTTGATAAAGATGGTTCCCAACTTCTACGGTATCATTCTCGGTGTTTTTATTTCGTTTCTCCTTCTTTTTCTTTCTTTTTAGAATGTAAGTGGTATTCCAAATTAGATCCAAGGTTCTGGTATCTGCCTTGTCAATTAAAAATTTATATTCCCCATTTTGATAGACGGAATAAACCAAATCCATTTGTTGGTTAATGTCGTGCTCCGTAATGCTGGTTACATAATTTGTTTGTGGTTCAATTTGCACCGTTTGACGATAATGTGTGCTAGTATCGATATAGCTAATAACGCTATCTTGTATGGCTATATATCTGTTATTTAAACCATTTTCATCACTTAAAAAGACAAATTCACCACTTGTTAATTGATAGGGGTGCGATTCATTCACATCAGGCGTGCTTGTGATGCGATCTAAAAACTTATACGTTCTGTCAATTTCGGCAAGGTCATAAATGTAAATGTCATTTTTACGATCGATAAAATCAATGTCCGGTTTTTTGAAGATGGTATCTGAAACGCGGTTAGAAACGAAAATCACTTTTTTGCCGTTATCAATGAAGCGCGGATTCAAATCATCATAAATATCATCCGTTATTCGCTTTTTAGAATTGCCAAAAACATCATACAAGTAGAGGTCGGCCTGACCTTTAACAACTCCAGACAGGATCATTTTTTTACCGTTTGGAGAATAACTAAAATCTAAAACTTTATCTAAATTTTGAATTGGTTTTTCAACCATTTTTCCACTGTTAAAATCATGGATGTATAATGCTAAAGCACCACGTCGTTCGGAGAAAAAAGCCAAAGCATCTCCAGTTGGGTGCCAACTTAGGATGGGGAAGGAGTGATCTTGTATGCGCTCCATTTTTGCTTCTGCCGCAAATATTTTTTTCGTTTTCCCAGTTATGGTATTGTAAACTTTAACGCGATATCGTCCCATTTGATTCTCAACATAGGCCACCTGTGTACCATCTGGGCTAATGCGAACAGAATAATAGTCTGATTCTTTTTTTATTTTATAAGAGACGTCCTCACCGTCAGGTTCATTTTGTCCATCATACTCATTGACGTAGCGGGCGCGATAAAATGAAATATAGTTTCGCGTTAGTTTGGAGAAATCCATTCCTAAAAGGGAATAAAAACCGCGTTCTACATTTTTAGAGACTCTAGTGACATAAAGAATGTTGGGAATGATTGTTGGCCCATGTGTTTCTGCAATATAGTTCCATACTGCATGTCCAGCAAAACGTTTTTCCTCCTGGGTTAAATTGTTGAATTTGTCAATTTTTCTTGTTAGAATGAGATCTTTAACGCGACTCTCGGTTTCTTCGTCCCATTCTTTTACAAAGTAGCGAATTAAGCCTTCTTCTAGCCAAAGCGGAATTCCTGAGTTTACACTAGATTTTAATTGATCTTTCCAGTCACCACCAAAAAACAAATGTTTCAAAAGCACTTCATAGACAGCACCTTTGATGTTTTCATTGAATTTTTGATGATCACCTTCGTAATAAACAAAGATTTTAGAACCTACAATTCGAGTTGTTCCGCCCACATTAGATTGATCGTCATTATTCAAACCAAGGTTACTTTGGCGGAATTTAGATTGGCTTTGATAAACAATTACTTCTAATTTTTCAGGGATTGAATAGTCTAATCTTGATTCGGCAATTTCTAGATAATGATGCAGCGCACGAGCGGTATAGACGCCTATGTCGTCATTAATACCACTATAATAAATTTTAAAGCGCTTGTAGTTATGAGATTTCCAAGCAAAAGTGTTGTATTGCACGCGGTTTTTGCCAAACTCTTGATAAGAGCCTTGGTAAAACTGCGCCCAATTGGTATTGGGCCAAAGTGCGATTAATAATGTAGAAAGTATGAGCTTTAAAAATCTGTTCATTTCAGTGAAGGTAAAGATACAAATAATCGGCGTGACTTTTCATACGTTTGAATAAAGAAAATATACACTTTAATCCTTTGTTAGCCATATACGGTTTGGCATTGATGCGAGCAATGTTAGTTAAGACGCAAAGAGACATTAACTTATTGCAGTTAAGTCTATATTTTGATCGTTAAAGAAGTTGAATTAATAAAGCTTGCAATTCATTGAGCAATCTTCCTGTTTTTATAGTAATCGTTTTTGAATTGATCAACGAATGTACCACGTAGTCTTTTGTAACAAGACTAAAGTGAAATTTAAGAAAAATCTCCATCCGCCTGAGGCGGATAGTGTTTTTCCTAAATGTCTTGTTCCTGCTTTCCTAAGTGGTGGTGGTGTTTCAAATTTAAAAACAATTATTATGTCAAAAAAACAGGAAGAATTAACACTCAGTGAATTGATGAAAGCTTCAGGAATTATTGAGGGAATTGAAAGGTTTAGAGCAGTGATGGGAATTTACGAATGTTCGGAATCAGTAAGACATTGTTGTTACAACGTTCAACGCGAATTTATGGAAGTGGAGAGCATTATTACGACTCTTGAAAGCCAATTGGAAGAGTTGATCGATCAATCAAAGGTCTGGGAGACAGACGAATAATTACGTTCGCTAAGATTAACGGTTCTAGTCAATTGATTAGAATCGTTTTTGGTCACTCAAAAATTTACGACCCATTTTTTAATATTACTCCTTTCAAAAAGCACCTCCCAATAAAAAAACTCTTTGTAAATTTGTCATTCAAAAGTGATTCTATTATGATTCAAATAGCAAAGTTTACCTTTAATCCCTTTCAAGAAAACACATTTATCCTTAGTGATGAAACAAAAGAATGTGTCATCATTGATCCGGGTTGTCAGACGAAAGAAGAGAAAGAAACGCTGAGCAATTACATAAGTGAAAAGGGTTTAACACCAGTTCGATTATTGAATACACATTGCCATGTAGATCATGTGTTTGGGAATTATTATGTGAGTAAAAAATACAATTTGCCGGTTGAGGCGAATGAGCTAGATTTGCCTACATTAAAAATGGTTCCTCAAGCATGCATGATGTATGGGATTAAAGAATTTGAATTGTCTCCAGAACCAACAGTTTTTCTAAATGAAGGGGATGTTGTGACATTTGGGAATTCAAAATTGGATGTAATTTTCACACCTGGTCATGCACCCGGACATGTGGTTTTTTATGCCGCTGAAGATGGATTTGTGGTAAATGGTGATGTCTTATTTTTAGGGAGTCATGGCCGAACAGATTTGCCAGGTGGTGATCATCAAACCTTGAAAAAAAGTATAATCGAAAAAATGTTTGTCTTACCTGATGAAACGATTGTTTTAAGTGGTCATGGTTCAGAAACAACAATTGGTCAAGAAAGGCATTCGAATCCAATTTTGCGTTAATTCTCTTTCTCCACAAACGCTCTGTTAGGGCGCAGTGCATCCCGTATAATTTTAACATCCTTTTCTTGAACGGTCATATAGGCAAATGAATGTTGATCTGCTTTATAGTCCGTTCCTTCGTTGAAAAAGTCTAATTTTTCACGTTCCATAAACTCTTTTAAGTGAATGACATGATGTAGTGCGGTACCTTCGGCTCTTTCACCGTAAAAATCCCAAATCAATCGAATTTTCCGAGTCACTGCACCACAATTTTTCTAGTTTCTACGGCCTCTGCAAAAACTAAGTTGAGCACATAAGTTCCATTTGGAAGAGCGCCTAGATCCAATTCATAGTTTGATGCATCAAAAGTAGGTTGAACTGTAATGATTGTGCGTCCTTGCAAATCTGTCAGCACAATTGTTGAAATAGCTTGATTCGAAACATTTGAAACGTATAAGAAATCTGCTGTAACTGGATTTGGATATACATTAAAAGTTATTTCCTCTGCGATTGCATCAACCGATAAATTACCCCAAGTGTCCACGGCCTCAGATCCGCCCCAAATACGATTAGCAATATGCGGATTATCAATAAAAGGGTTTCGATTACCAATGGCTGCAAAGATCGTGTTATTACGGTTCGTTTCCAGCTCAGAAACTGGGTCGAGTGCATTCCAATCTAATAATAAGTCAATCATGTTTCCATCCACAGCATTAGTAGAACCTACCGTTACAGCATTGGGTAAACAACGATTGCCATAACGCACATACATATACATTACAATTCGTGCTGCGTCTCCAACCCATTCGTCACCAGGATACCAGTTTGAACCAGCAGTTCCTGCATCACCACCACCGCTGGCAAACTTTCTGTTTGATCTATTTCCATTGGCCTGAACGTCACTAGCTCTTAAATTATGAGGGTCTGAACCTGGTCCAGATGTTCCTAAATTTGGAGAACCTAATGATTTTGGAAACACATGCTCTCTGTTCCATTCTCCAACATCTCCACCGTTGGCATTTTTATCTCTTGTTCTATCATTAATGACACTACCGTCGTCGTCGTCGTAGCCGTACATTAATAGAACCACCGAACTATTGGTAGGGTCTAAATCGGCTGTTTTTAAAACGTCCCAAACTTCCGAATATGTTGTCGGTGAAGTGTGTGTGCTGGTGATAAGGTCACTTAATTCAGATTTCAAAGCTGATCCTGTAAGGGAAAAGTCGATACTGCTATAATAGGCTGGAACCTGTCCAAATCCTACAACAGAAATTAAGAGTGAAAGTGAGTAGAAGAGTTTTTTCATTAAAATGTCGTGTAATTCTTGTAAAGATACTAATTCAAATTTCAATGTGCATTTTTCAATGGTCAATGTTCAATGTGCAATGATCAATTCGATTTGATTTGGCGTTGGTTTGCATTAGAATACGCTAAAATGATCAATGAGCTGCCTTGAGTTTATTGAGATATTCAATGCTGATTTAAACTAATAGAGCTTCCCAAATGCAATCTAATAGCGATCTAAATACTAACAACGAAGTTATCTAAAATCTAATCAAATGATTGATTGGCATTGTTTGCCATTTCTAGCAGACGTTCGTACTCGTCTCCACTAATATCTGAATGGAAAAAGTGAACAGGATCAATTTTTTTGCCGTTTTTTTCAATTTCGTAATGTAAATGTGGAGCTGTTGATTTACCAGAACTTCCAACTAATCCAATTAATTGTCCCCGAACAACTTTGTCGCCTTTTTTGACTTTGAAACCACTTAAATGCGCATAGCGAGAAACATATCCAAAACCATGATCAATAATGATACAATTCCCATATCCCCAAAGTTTTTCCTCAATATCTTTCACAACTCCGTTACCAGTTGAATAAACGTTAGAACCAGTTTCTGCTGTGAAATCTAAGCCCCAGTGCATTTTTTTCGTTTTGTAGATTGGATCAATTCGCCATCCATATCCCGAAGAAATTCTTGTTAATTCTACATTAGAAATGGGTTGAATGGCTGGAATGGCCGCCAGCATTTGTTCTTTTTCTTTTGCCAATTTAATAACTTCATCAAATGAAATCGATTGGGCGTAAATTCGTTTTTCTAAAGCTTGAATCAATTTTTTATTCTCGATTACTCGCTCAGAATGGTCGTATCCTTTAATCTCTTCGAACTCTTCTGACCCACCAGTTCCTAATTCACGCATATGCTCAGGAAAAGGCTCTGCATTAAAAACTACACGGTAAATTTCATTGTCACGTTTTTCTAAATCTTCAACAACTGCCGCAATTAAAAGCAATTCTTCATTAATATTTCTAATTTGCTTATTTAATTCTACGTTTTCGCGTTCAAGAGCTTGTTCATTTGCAGAAACTAAAAAAGATGAGAATAGCAGGTAGAACCCAAATCCTAAAACTACCGCAGGCGCAACAACTAGCAATGCTCTTAGCAAATGCTCTTTCCATGACAATTCTACTTTATCATATGAAAGTGTTTCTGGGTTATATCTGAATTTTTGCTTTTTCATATCAACTGCGTTGCTTTTTCACGTTTTCGAATGCTTTTTTAGTATAAAAAATCTACCTTCGAAAGCGCGAATTTACGGATAAAGAATAAATTTGCAATGTAATTAACAATCGTTAACAAATTATAGTGATGAAAATCAACGAGATACGGCAGACATTTTTAGACTTTTTCGAAGGTAAAGGACATAAAATAGTTTCGTCTGCACCAATGGTGGTAAAGAACGACCCAACTTTAATGTTTACAAACGCAGGAATGAATCAGTTCAAAGATTTTTTTCTTGGTTATAACGAAGCCAAAGATAAGCGTGTGGCTAATACACAAAAGTGTTTACGTGTATCCGGTAAGCAGAACGATTTAGAAGAGGTTGGCGTTGATACCTATCATCATACTATGTTTGAGATGTTGGGCAACTGGTCTTTTGGAGATTATTTTAAAGAGGAAGTCATTGCTTGGGCTTGGGAATTGTTGACTGAGGTTTATAAATTAGACATTGATCGTATTTATGTAACTGTTTTTGAAGGCGACAAAGAAGATGGCACACCAGTAGATCAAGAAGCGGTGGATATATGGAAAAAATATATTGCTGCTGACCGCATTATCTATGCCGATAAGTGTGACAATTTTTGGGAGATGGGCGATACAGGACCATGCGGACCTTGTTCCGAAATTCATGTAGATATAAGAAATGAGGCTGAGCGAAAATTAGTAGATGGAAAGTCTTTGGTTAATCAAGATCATCCGCAAGTAATTGAGATTTGGAACCTTGTTTTTATGCAATATAATCGCAAGGCAAATGGTTCGTTAGAGCCACTGCCCTCGTCGCATGTTGATACAGGGATGGGATTAGAGCGATTAGCAATGGTCTTGCAAAGTAAACAGTCCAATTATGATATTGATTTGTTTCAAACGCTAATAACGAGCTTAGAAAAAGTAAGTGGCAAAAAATATAAGGAAAACGAAGCAACAGATATCGCCTTGCGCGTGGTTGCGGATCATATCAGAGCAATAGCTTTTTCAATTACAGATGGACAATTACCTGCAAGTAATGGAGCGGGTTATGTAATACGCAGGATTTTGAGAAGAGCAGTGCGCTATGGTTATCAAAAACTGGATATAAAAGAACCTTTTATTTACAAGATGGTTGCTCCACTTGTTGCTGAGATGAAAACTGCTTTTCCGGAATTGGAAAAGCAAAAAGATTTAATTGAGAAGGTTATTCATGAGGAAGAAACGAGTTTCTTTAAGAACCTAGCTAATGGAATTAGGCGTATAGATGATTTGATTATTTCTATGCAAAAAGAAGGTGAAAAGGTAATTGATGGGAAAGACGTATTTAGATTAAGTGATACGTTCGGTTTTCCAGAAGATCTAACTGAATTGATTGCGCGCGAAAACGGACTAACGATTGATCATGAAGGCTTTTTGAAAGCTAAAAAAGAGGCA
Source organism: Crocinitomix sp. (assembly GCA_013138735.1). Lineage (GTDB taxonomy): Bacteria > Bacteroidota > Bacteroidia > Flavobacteriales_D > Crocinitomicaceae > Crocinitomix. The sequence goes on from WTCE01000085.1 coordinate 29,324, forward strand.
GGAGATATTGCCAGACAGGCGACCAGTATCGAATCTGACGATTGGGTGGAGATAAGAGAAGATGATGTTGAAGAATTTATTGGTTATGACTTTTTAGAAACTAATATTTCGATTATAAAGTACAGAAAAGTCATCCAAAATAAAAACACCTTTTACCAATTGGTATTTAATATTACTCCTTTTTATGCAGAGGGCGGAGGACAATGTGGTGATTCAGGTTGGATTGAATCCGAAAGTGAAAAATTGGTGATTTTCGACACGAAAAAAGAAAACAATTTAATTGTTCACTTAGCAAAGGATTTACCTAAGGAACCCATGGGACATTTTAGAGCGCATGTAAATCCTGCAAAAAGGAGATTATCAGAAGCTAATCATACTGCAACGCATTTATTACACCATGTGTTAAGAGAATTGTTAGGGACGCACATTGAGCAAAAAGGCTCTCTTGTAAATGCTAAAAAACTAAGTTTTGACTTTTCACATTTTTCAAAAGTTACACCTGAAGAATTAGAGACGATTGAGGATAAAGTTAATGAAGCAATTCAGGCAAATATTGTTTTAAATGAACGCCGTGCTGTACCTATGGAAGTTGCGCATGAATTGGGCGCCATGGCATTGTTTGGTGAAAAATATGGCGATTTAGTTCGGATTATTCAATTTGGAGACTCGGTAGAACTTTGTGGTGGAACACATGTTAAATCAACAGGTGATATTCGTTTGTTTAAAATTACCTCAGAAGGATCGGTAGCTTCAGGAATTAGAAGAATTGAGGCTATAACAGCAGACTCGGCACAAGCTTTTTATAAAGACCGTGCAGATCAATTCGAGGCAATTTCTCAATTGTTGAAAAAACCAAAAGATGCAGTTAAATCGATTAATGAATTAATTGATAAAAACAATAAACTTTGCAAAGAAATAGAAGAATTAAAGCGCAATCAAGTAAAACAAATTAAAGCTGGCGTACTTGCCAAAGTAGAAGAAAAAAATGGAGTAAATTTTGTTTCAGATATCTTAGATTTAGACGGCGGATCGATAAAAGATTTATGCTTTCAATTGAAAGGCGAAGTGGACAATTTATTTGCAGTAATTGGAGGCAAAGCAGACGGTAAAGCAACACTAAGTATTGTGATCTCTGATGAATTAGCGAAATCTAAAGACTGGCATGCAGGCAATTTAGTTCGTGAAACCGCCAAGTATATTCAAGGTGGTGGTGGTGGACAACCATTTTTTGCAACTGCAGGAGGAAAAGATAGTAGTGGTTTAAATACGGCCATAGAAAAAGTTAAGGAAATAACAGGAGTCTGAAGTTATGAAGGATTGGTTTAAAGATAATAAGATGCTTGCCTATGCTATAATTGGCGTAGTCGGAATAGTAGTAGTTTTAATTATTTTGGCCAAATTCTGGTCACACGCCATTGTTGCTGCGATATGTTTAGGTGTAGGATATTATTTTGGGCGCCGTCACAAAAAAGAAAGTGAGAAGAAAACGCAAGGTAAAGAGCGTACAGGATTTTTATAAGCGAATACTTAAGCCTAATCCAACGTGCATATAGTCAAACGTTTTGTTGAAAGGCACCGCCTTAAAACTATTCCCCATTACTGGGCGGTATTGCACTGTTCCTGTTAAATAAAGATTCTTATAGAAGTTATAGTGAAGTTTTGAAGCAAATAATACGTCCACATAAAAGGGCTTATAGATACTGTTTTCATTACCAAATAGACTTATTTCATCATCATATAGATTTAGATTATCATAATCGTTATAATAACCGCCAGAAGAGCGCATTAAAAAGTTAAACCTTGCAGATGCGTATAAATCCAATTGGAATTTTTTCATCACTATTTGGGTACCAAAGTGCACGGGTAATGTAAAATAGGTTGCCTTATTTTGACCATTATGCTTTGTTCCTTTTTGGCCTTTTTCATAGGCATATGTATAAACTGTGTCAACTGGATAGGCTGTTGAGTCTGAAATAAACATAATTGAATCGATACTGACTACTCCAGAGTCTATTGAGGCAGAGTAATAATAATCGTATTCATATTCGTAAGCATTAATAACGGTTTCAAAAATCTCTGTTGTATCAATAAACGGCTGGTAAGTTGTGAACTCATAGGATTCTTTATAGTTATTCAATCCTAAACCTGTACCGAAAGTTAGCCCGTTTTTTAGGCGATAAGTGATGTCTAAATTTGTTTGATTGCCAATATTGTCGCTGAAGGCATTATCATAAAGAGTTTCCTCATTCATATCGTTTGCGGTATAATTAGAGCGCAATAAATTAATACCAGAGGTAAGTGATATCATTAGCGGTTTAGTTGAGTCTTTTAGCGGTGGATTAATTACCACGGGGTTTTGCGCTAAAGGATCTAAAAGAGTTGGCGTAGTGGATGTGTTATCGTCATTAGCACTGTCTTTTTCTGTATTATCAACATTTGAGTTTGTATCGTCAGTTATAGCAGGATCGTTTGTTGCTAAATTGGGATCATTGTTTTCAGGAGTATCGGGATTTGACACGGTATCATTCGAATTTCCAGAATCCATGTTTGTTTGATTGCCGTTGTTATTTGCAAGATCGTTACTCGAGTCTCCTGTATTGCCTTTGTCAATGAGCTTATTTGTGTCGTCTTTATCGGTGTCATTGCTTCCTGAATTAGTATTGCCACTTACGACTCCTTTAGGATTACCGTTATCGCGATTTCCTAAACGATCGCTTGGGCCTACTTGATTATTTGGTCCTGCGCCATTGTTTGTAAGGTTTGGTTGGTTTGGATTTGGACTGATTCCATTACCAGAATTTAAGTTTAAATTCGTTTGTCCACCATTGGTGCGTGTATTCGTACTTGCTGTGCGATAATTTCCAAATTGATTACCATTAGCTGCCTTGTCGTTGATCGAATTGTTTGTAGCCAAGTTCTCGCTTGCGGCATCATTAATTCCTTCCGTGGCTGTTCCATCTTCGTTATTTAAGCCACTCGTGTTGCTTGTAGCATTCGATCCATTTTCAGATTCATTGTCAAATGCTATTCCATCTGCGGAATTGTTAGATGAATTTGTATTGTTCAAAGTTTCACTTATCTCATCAGTTGTAATATCCGATTGGGCCACTTGGTTAGCCCCATACTGGTTGGTGAGAACTGCAGCCGTGATTCCAACTGTAGCTAATAATGCGATTAAACCGAATAGCAAATAACCTGCTTTTCTTTTTCCAAAACCTAATGCGCTGTCTATATTGCCTTTGACAAAGGCTGGCGCTTCTGTAACTGTTCCGCCAAGTTCGGAACGATACAATTCGTCGATATTTCTAAATTCTTTACCCATTTAACACGGTGCTTCTGGTTATATTTTTTTCTTCAAGTTTTAACTTAATTAATCTCCTTGCTTTGGACAATTGAGTTTTTGAAGTATTGATTGAAACGTTTAAATAATCTGCTATTTCTTGATGTTTTAAGTTGTCAAAAACGTACATGGTAAACACTGTGCGATAACCATCTGGTAAATCATTGAGTATTTCTTGTAATACCTTTTTTAAATTAATTCCTTCTTCTTCAATGATAAATTCTTCTTCTTCAGATTCGAAATAGGAGTCATCTTCAACAAATTCAAACTTTTTTTCTGAACGATAAAGATTTATAGCTTCGTTGATCACAATTCGTTTGATCCAACCGCCTAAATCATATTCAGGATTAAACAACTCTCTTTTTTGATAAATCTTGATGAAGGCTTCTTGCAAAATATCCGCAGCCTTGTCATGATTCTTAGTATATCTTAGACATATCGTGAACATAGCGGCCGAATAATCTTTGTAGATTGTATCGAAAGCTTTTTTATTCCCACGAATAAACTTCTTTTTAAGTTTGTCTAAACTCAAGTTTGTTGTTTTCTTTAGTTAGTCCCCTTTTTTTTCCTTGTTAGTAAATAAATCAATATCTATAGCTTCAGTGTTAATGAAGCGTTTAAACCAATATTATAAAGGTGAGTTATGGGGATAATGTTATCTCTTAAATAATATTTTATAAAAGGTTCAATGTTAAAATTCAATTTGTCGCCAATAGGTTGCATATAGCCAAATCCTAAAGTGGCAGAATAATTAATGTAAGAATCTAATGATTTGATTAATAACTCAGAGATCGTGCCATCACTATGATTGATTTTTCCCTCTACAGATTTTTCATTCAAAAAGTTTATTCCTACGCCCGTTCTTGCATAAAACTGCTTAAAAAAGAAGTATTTCATTTGAACCGGAATTTCAACGTCGCTCAATTGAATTTTACGAGTTAGCACTGAAGAACCTGTAAAACCTGTTGTTGGATCAATGTCAGATCCAAACGTTAAACCACTTTGCGTATGATTAATGTTTTTAATTCCAAATGATATTCCTGATTGCCACGTGAGTTTAGGGTTTATGTTATATGCAATTGTTAAACCACTTGTAAAGCCATACTTCGCTGTGCTCGATTCATCTACATTCTGTATGGTCATTGCAGAAACTTCAGGTCCACCTGAAATCCCCAAATGCCATTCGCCTCCGTTTTGTTGAGCGACTAGAGAAAGTGGAAATAAAAATAAAAGTGCAATTATATTTTTCATCTTGTACTTGAAAGGATTAATGATATAAGCCAATCTATATCTAATACAAGTAAAATAAAAGAAGGTTGCCTAAAAACAATAAAAAAATGTTAATTGATGCTCAAAATTCGCACATCATATACAATGTCAGTGTTTTTAGGTACTAAATCAACTAAACCTTTGCTGCCGTAAGCGAGTTTAGCTGGGATTTCAATAAAAGCATTTTCACCTGATCGAATGACTTTCATGCCTTGATGCAAACCATCAATTACATTGTCATTTTCAAATCGAAAACTAAAAGGTTCGCTGTCTTTAAATGAGTTGTCATAAAGTCCAGCATTCTCGCCTTTTTTATAGGCGAAATAGTCAAACGTAATGAGTTGATCTTTTGCAGGTGTATTTGCATTTGGATTTTGACTCCATGTATAAACTTTGACACCTTCATCCAATACAATTGGAATAACGCGCGCTACAATCTCAATTTCCACAATAATGTCAGCTCCTGGAGGAACAATAGTTGAATAACCATTCTCGCCATAAGCTAGCGCATTTGGGATCATGATTCTACCAACATCACCAATATTCATTTGTAACAAACCTTTTTCCCATCCCTCAACCATCATTCCAATATTGGTTTTAAGTGGAGCAGGGGCCTTCATTTCTTCGTTTGAATCAAATACTTCACCTGCAGCAACGCGTGCCGTATAGTTCACCAATACAACATCATTCAGTTCAATCGGATCATTATCCTTCTTAACTGTCCATTCTACACGCAAGCCGCCTTCTCCATTGTACACCATTGAATTAGCTTCGCCAAGAATGGTGTCTTTTAAAAGGGCAAACGGTTGCTCAGATTCCGCAGAATCAATAGCATTATCCAAAACTAAGTTAGGGTTGGTATTGCTTGTATCTACTTCCGTATAATTGTTATCTGTCGTTTTTACACCATCAAAATCACAACTTACAAGAAGTAGGGCAAGGCCAATATAGAAAAGGGATAATTTCATTAAAGTTCAATTTTTAAAAGTTCAATATCATAAATAACAGGGGAGAGTGGTGGAATTTTTTCTGTGTCACCAACTAAACCATGCGCGGCATGACTTGGGATAATAAATTTTGCCTTATCACCTACACACATGAATTGGACCCCTTCATGCAGGCCACTTTCAATGTCCGATTTTTCAACGATAAAACTTTCAGGACCATTTTCGGATGATGAATAGCACACATCTCCAGAAAGTAATGAAATATCGAAATGAACAGTTACTGTATTACCGACTTTAGCAGTATCCAAGCTTTCACTTTTATGATAAACCATATAACGCAAGCCAGTTCCTGTTGAAATCATGCTCCAATCAGGATGTGTACTTAAGAAAAGGTCAATTTCTTCACTTTCTTCAGTTGCGAATTGAGCATTCATGTTGCTAGATTCGTCCGTATCCCAATTAACATTTTGAACAATCATATCCTCATGGTCATTTTGACATGAAAAAAAGAGTATAAAAGCTATTGGTAAGAAGTATTTCATTCAAAGTGTGATTTGTTTTCTTCAACGAAATTTGGCAAAATAGTTACAAATTTAGAGATGGCATCTTCGATTTTTCCAACGAATTTTCCACCAGATGCATTTCTGTGTCCACCACCTTGGAAATGATTTCGCGCCATATCATTCACTGGAATTGCTGCAATTGATCTGAATGAAATTTTAATAATCCCGTCAGACTCTTTAAAAAACACAGCCATTTTTACTCCTTCTAAAGACAATGCTTGGTTCACCAATCCTTCTGTATCACCTTTTTGAGCATCAAAACGTGTTTGTTCTGCTTGCGTCAATGAGATATACGCCGCTTGCAACTCACGCACAACTACAAGTTTTTCTAATAAAGCAAAACTTGTAAGTTTAATGCGGTTTTCAGTATTGGTAAATAAGTTCTCATGAATTGTTGAATGATTTAATCCTTTGTTGATTAAATGTGCAGCAATTTCATGGGTTTTAGGTGTAACGGATGAAAATCTGAATGAACCTGTGTCCGTTGTAATTCCAGTATAAATTGCTTCAGATGTTTCGTTGTCAATTTTATCCAAATCATTTCGTGCTTCCATCAACTCATAAATAAGTTGAGCGGTTGAGCAGGTTTGTGGATCAGAAAACATTAGATCCACAAAGTTCGCTGCTGGATCGCGGTGATGATCGATCATTATTTTTTTAGCATCTGATTTTGCTAATAGATCATCCATTCGTCCAATTCGACCGGGAGAATTATAGTCCAAGCAAAAAATCAAATCAGCTTCACCCATATGTTGGACAACCTCTGATTCGTTTTCTTGATGTGGAACTACTTTGTCAAATCCGATCATCCAGTGTAGGAAGTTGGGTGCCACATCAGGATGACATATCGTTACATTATCGTGTTCCTTAGTGAGATAATGATAAAGTGCTAGGGATGATCCTATGCTGTCTCCATCTGGAGATTTATGCGCCGTAATCACTACTTTTTTCGCGTTAGCTAAGAGGGCATTAAATTGTTCAATTTTTTCTGTTGTAAAAATCATAGTATAAAATAAAACCGTCCAGACGATAGTGTCTGGACGGTTTGTAATTTTTTTATTGTTATTCAGATTAAAATCCGAGTTTCTCTGTTCTTCTGTGTTCTAATAATACACCAACGCAAACATTGTCTGTATTGGTTAGTTTTTTATTGTCGCTACTTCCAGTAGCAGGTACGTTTACAGAAAGATAAAATTTTCTTGTTTTATCAGATGTAAATAATACAAAAGGTGTCATGCCATCATCTTCATTATCAAAAATAACCTCACGTTGACGTTTGATATTTGTGTTTCCACTTGCATCTTTAACACGTACTACAATATCTTTCGCTAGTTCAAATTTAACTCCTGTTGAGCTTTCAATATCTGTACAAGTAGACAATCTGTATTCGAAACCTTCATAAGCAACAAAGCTCATTTCATAAACTTTACCTTTTTCAAATGCAGCACTTCTTGACTGGTTATTTAAATTCCAATATGCACTTTTGTCTTCCTTAGAAAACTGACCCATGCATAAATAATGCGTTTTGTTACACTGAGCATATGCTTGAACCATAATAGCACTTAACAATAAAACTCCTATACCAACTACTTTTCTCATTTTATTCTATTTTGTGTATTTTTCTCTTAATTCATTTGCTTTTGCTTTAATAGCGTCAAAAGCTTCTGCCGTCATATTGAATGATCCACCACCCGAAATAAGTAATGTTCCATCTGCATCATTCTCTACTGATGACTCTGTCTCTTCAAATTCCATGCTAGATTCAAAAACATCACTTAAATCCATCATTTCACCGATCACTTCATTCACTGAAGGATCCTCTGCATACTCGGAAATAAAATCAATTAAGTTTTCTAAAACTATTTTTTGATCTCCAATTTTATTAATGATTGGATCATCATCACTATAGGTATCAACAAGGTTGCAAATAATGTATAAACTTTCAACATAACCACCGGCCATGATTAATGAAAGCTCAACACCTTTGTCATTCTCCTCTAAATACAAATAGCTGTCATAATAAGAATCGTTTGAAATAGCGAATAAAGAATCTGAATCTCCTTCATTGTTTTCAATTCGATCCATCATTTCTGTGTCAAAAGCACCAGAAATTCCAAGTTCTTCTCCTAATTCTTCAATTTGCTTAAAGTATTTTAAGAAATCAACACCAATTCCAAAGCAACTCAAATATGCAATATCAGCTGAATAAACCCCAAAGTTGATTGACTTTGACTTTTGGTCAACATAATTTTCTGAATTCTCTAAGGGATTGACTAGATTCAATTGTTGCTCTCCTCCTTGAAGTTTGATAATTTCAAACAATTCATTTGGTGTAGGAACAGAATATTCAATTGTAGTCTCGTTGTTCTCAACAATCTCTGTAGCCGTCGTATCAACAATATCAACATTGTTTAATTCGCCGTCGTCTCCTGAGCCTCCACAGCTTACTGTAAGTAAGGCAGCACTTGCACAAAACAGACTGATAATAATTTTTTTTCTTTTCATTCAATATATGGTTAATCGAGTGGTGTCAAATATACTATTTTTTTACAACACAATAAATCAATGAATTAACATTTATGATTGCGTGCTAAGTCATACGGTGGTTTAGGCATAAAGGTTATGATTTGTTTATGCGATCGGTTTCTTTTTGCAAAGCAGCTTTTAAATTGTCAGAAATATTTACCAAAGGAAGTCTTACATGATCGCCACAAATTCCTTTAAATTTCAATACTTCTTTTACTCCAGCCGGATTCCCTTCAGCAAACAATAAAGGTATAATTGGAAGTAAGTTATAATGTAGTTCACGAGCCGCAGTCATTTCATCCTTTAGGCCTGCTGCAACCATGTTTTTAAATTCAATTGGAAAAGCATTTCCGATAACCGATATAACGCCATTGCCACCAGCAGCAATAATTGGCATGGTAAGTGCGTCGTCTCCAGAAATAACTAGAAACTCCTCCGGTTTTTGTCGGATTATTGTCATGATTTGTTCCATGTCACCAGACGCTTCTTTAACCGCAATAATGTTTTCAAAATCATTAGCGAGTCGTAAAGTTGTACTCGGTAAAACATTTGAAGCCGTTCTTCCAGGAACATTATATAATATAATAGGTAATGAGGTAGCCTCTGCTAAGGTTTTATAATGTTGGTAAATTCCTTCTTGCGTAGGCTTATTGTAATAAGGAGATGCAGAAAGTATAGCATTAACTTTACTCAAGTTATATGTTTGCAAATCATTCACCACAGCCGCGGTATTATTGCCGCCAATGCCAAAAACAATTGGTAGTTTGCCATTGTTTACTTCTGTAACAATATCTAGTGTCTGTTGTTTTTCGGCTTTTGATAAAACGGGTGACTCTCCTGTTGTTCCTTGCACCACCAAATAATCTACTCCACCATCAATTAAAAAAGTGGTTAATTTTTTTAATGCAGCTGTATCAATATTTCCTTCAGTATTAAATGGTGTTACCATTGCAACGCCAAGTCCTTTAAATCTATTTAGTTCCATTTTGACTCAATAATGTAATTTGTTTTGTAATTGTTTGTATGAATTCCTCATTGTTTGTCGTTTCTGAAACCAACAAGTCATACATTTCTGATTTTTCTATTCCTTTTTTTCCAATGATAAATGAGGCACTTAGTTTTTTTAGTAAATACTGGTTAAGTATCTCATCAGTTGACAAATCTAAGATTAAATCAAATTGAATTTGCATCAATTGTTTCAATTTATCATTTTTGATTTTTCCCGTTAAATTCAAATCAGATGCGTGGTAGCAATAAGTTCCATGTGCCGTATTGTCCTCTTTGTTTTTTCTTGGAAATAAAAAGGAAATTTTAGCATGTCTAAAGGCTGCGCTCAGTTCATTTGCTAAATTAGACGGATCAGCGTCTGCAATCAAGAGCAATTCATTGAATTGATCCATGGTTTTTAAAATAGGCTTCCGGTCGGGGTCACGCGCTACTTTCTTTTGCTTTATAAAGAGCTTTTTTATGTTTTCTGTTCCTGCCATTTATGAAATCATTGCTAAAAATTCATCCTCAGAAATTATGTTGACGCCCAAATCAGTTGCCTTTGCTAGTTTTGCCGGTCCCATATTCTCGCCAGCAACCAAATAGCTTGTTTTGGCTGAAATAGATCCTGTATTTTTTCCGCCATTTTTTTCAATGAGCTCTTTTAGTTCTTTTCTGCTAACTTTCTCAAATACACCAGAAATAACGAAGGTGTTATTGGCTAAAACGTCACTGGCATCTTCAGCCACAATCATTTCAAAACTCAAGCCGTATTCTTTGAGCCTTGCAATAATGTCACGATTCGTTTCTGACTCAAAGAATAGGATAATGCTCTGTGCAATCTTATCGCCGATTTCCTCTACATTAATTAATTCTTCAAGATTAGCTGCGATTAATGCATCAATATTTTTAAAGTGTTTGGCTAATATTTTGGCAACAGTTTCACCAACAAACCTTATCCCAAGTGCAAAAAGCACGCTTTCAAACGGAATGTTTTTTGAATCTGTAATGCTTTTAATAGCGTTATTGGCCGATTTGTCAGCCATTCGCTCCAATTCAACAATGTCATGAAAGGTAAGTAAATACAGATCGGCATAATTCTCAATTAAGCCTTGTTTAAAAAGCAAATCGATTGTTTCAGGACCTAATCCGTCAATATCCATGGCTTTTCTTGAGATGAAATGCTCAATTCGACTTTTAATTTGTGTTGCACATCCTACGAAATTGGGGCAATGATGTTTTGCTTCTCCTTCTTTTCGTACCAATTCAGTATTACATTCAGGGCAATTATTAATAAAGATGACAGGATTAGCGTCTGGCTGTCTCTTGTCCTCATTCACGCCAATAATTTTTGGAATAATTTCGCCACCTTTCTCTACGTAAACACTGTCGTGCTCGTGCAAATTTAATTTTGCAATTTGGTCGGCATTATGCAAAGATGCTCGCTTAACAGTTGTGCCCGCCAATAATACTGGTTCAAGATTGGCTACTGGCGTTATGGCTCCTGTTCGTCCAACTTGATAAGTCACTTCATTCAAAGTGGTTTCAACTCGTTCAGCTTTGAATTTATAGGCAATTGCCCATCTTGGACTTTTGGCTGTAAATCCTAAATCATCCTGCTGAATGTAATTATCAACTTTTATGACAATACCGTCTATTTCAAAAGGAAGTTTACTTCGTTCTTTGTCCCAGAAGTCAATAAAGGTCATGATTTCATCTATGCTCGTGCATGTAGTAATCCTGTTTTTAGCGGGATCAGGTATTTTAAATCCCCATTCGCCTGCTTTTTTCACAGCTTCAGAATGACTTGGTGCGGCTAAATTTTCGCCATAGACACCATATAAATAACAATCCAATCCGCGTTCAGCTACAATGGCTGAATTATGAAGCTTTAATGTTCCAGAAGCTGTGTTTCTTGGATTCGCGTATAAATCTTCGCCTAACTCTTCTCGCATTTCATTCAGGCGATTGAAGTTTTCTAAGGGGAAAAAAATCTCTCCTCTAATTTCAAATTTAGCTGGAAAATCACCTTTAATTTGAAGTGGAATTGTTTTAATGGTACGTACATTGGTGGTAACAACTTCGCCTTTTGAACCGTCTCCTCTTGTTACGGCTTCCTTAAGTTTGCCGTCCTCATATCTAATGCCAATAGCAACACCATCATATTTTAATTCGCAAACATAGGTTGGCGTAGTTGGTGAAAGCTTATGAATTCTATTTTCCCATTCAACTATTTCTTCTCTTGAATAGCTATTAGAAAGCGAAAGCATGGGATATTCATGCGCTACGGTATCGAATTTTTTAGTGATGTCACCTCCAACTCGTTTTGTTGGACTATTTTCCCCGGCTAATTCCGGATGTTCTGTCTCAAGCTTCTCTAATTCTTTTAAGCTTTGATCAAAATCAAAATCGCTAATGGTTGGTGCGCTTAAGACATAATAATCATAGTTATGCTGTCTTAACGAAGCACTCAATTCCTCAATTCTTGCTTTTATTTCTGACTTATCCATTGTCTACTAAACTATTTTCTTCTTCTGCTTGTTCTCTTTTAATAATTTTCTTTTGGTATTTACCTTGAATTATATCCACTATGATTAAAACAACAATTACAAAGTAGAATGTTGTTTTACTCATTGGTTCTATAGGATTACCAAAAATTTCTATGTGCGCTAAATGTCCGCCTTCTGATAAAAGCATCACACCTACAATTAACAAAACAAAAAGTCCTAAAACTTCATACATTCGATTCTTTTGCAAGAAGCTAGACACTTTATCAGCTAACACAATCATTAAAATACCACTAAATACAATTGCTAAAGACATTAATACTAATTCAGTTGTCGCGTTGCCAATATGATTTGTTAAAGCCATGGCGCTTAAGATTGAATCAAAAGAAAACACAAGGTTCATAACAACAATCATTGCAATAACTTGGGCTGCAGATTTTTGGTTTTTATTTGAAGCTTTATCCATACTTAAATGCTCGTGAGAAATCATATGCCAAATTTCTTTTATAGCTGTGTAAATTATAAAGCCTCCACCCAAAAGCACGATTAAACTATGAATGTTGAAAGAAGAATCTAAAATGCCATGAATTATTTGCGTTTCATCATGACTATTGGTTACTGATGTGAGTTCCCCAAGATTCAATGCAAATATTGGTTCTTGAAAGACACTTATAACAGATGTTAAAATAAAAAGCAGCACAATTCGTAAAATAATTGCCAAACCAATCCCCACTTTTCGAACATACGATCTTCTAGCCTCAGGTGCCTTTTTTGACTCTAATGAAATATAAAGGAGGTTGTCAAAACCCAAAACTGCCTGTAAAAGCACAAGCATTAATAAAGTAAAGAGGTTTTCTACGGTAAAAAGGTCAGCCATTATTTTTGATGTTATTTAATTTTGGAATAAAAATAGTTAGTTTTTCAATTCTGTGGTTACAGAATTGGTTTAATTGCGCGAGTCATTTCTCGTTTACCTGGAGGTCCTGGTAAATTTTCAACTTTAAAGCCGAGTAATTTCAGGTTTCGTTTAAACTGTCCTTGTGCGCAATAGGTTACTAATATTCCTCCAGGTAATAATAGATTGTACATTTTGCCTAAACTTTCCGTTGTCCATAATTCAGGTTGAACACGCGGTCCAAAAGCATCATAAAAAACAATGTCAAAACTGTTGCTTTCCGAAACAGAGTTCTTTAAATCTCCATCAATCTTTGTTAAAGTAAAATTTGGGTTTATTTGATTTGCAACATTCCAATCTGATGTATGGAGAAGGTTGAATTGTTCTTCGGCTTGTTCATTTTCAATTAATTGCGGATAGTTTAACTCCGTTACAAGATCAATATCAAGCGGATGCTTTTCAATGCCTGTATAATTGATTTGCAATTTATTTTTTAACGCATAGTTCGAAGAGAGTAGGGCGTTAAGTCCGGTTCCAAAGCCCATTTCGAATATGTTTAGGTGCTTTTTTTGATCGAAAAACTGGATACCAGCTTCAATAAAAACATGAATAGCTTCGTTAAATGCGCCATTTGTTGAATGATACGTTTCATTTAACTCAGAATTTAACAAAGTTTTAGAATTGTCTTGTGTTACAATAATTTTTCTATTCATTAGTTTTATATCTTTGAAGAAAAATTACAAAGCTATGTCACGTTTATTAGTGTTCACCCTTTTTGGAGTATTATTTATCAACATCAGTTGTGAACGGTGCAAAACTTGTCGCTATTCTTATACCGAAACAGTTATAGTTGAAACGCCTGACGGTGAAGAAGAGCAAAAGATTGAGCATGAAAATTTAATCTTGATAAATGAAGACGGATCGGAAAATGCTCAGGAATGTATCAAACGTTCCGAGTATAAAAGTTATGATGATCCGAATGAAGCCTTTACGATCGAAAATGATTATTTGATAGAACAGGAGACAACAGATCTAGATAATTTTCTATTTGAATGCGTAGATAGCTAGGTGTAATTACGGATAGTTTTAAGGGTTATTTTCCAGCAGTTTAACCGTTAATGCTGCAACCAATTCTTGAGGCGAAATTGTAGGCTTCATATTCGCCTTTTTTACGAAAACTAAAGTTGTTTTTGCACTTGTTAATAAGTCCATGTTTTCGTTATAAATTTCATAGTTAAACTTTATTTTCACAGAAGGGATTTCTTCTATCATTGTACGAACAGTTATCTCGTCATCATAATAGGCTGGTTTAATATATTTTACACTATAGTCAACAACAGGTAACATAATGCCTTCTTTTTCCATAGATGCGTAGCTAACGCCCAAGGAGCGTAGCATTTCGACTCTTCCGATTTCGAAAAATTGAGCGTAATTCCCATAATAAACGTAACCCATTTGGTCAGTTTCTCCGTATCTTATTCGGATTTTTGTCTCATGTAAATACATTTTCCGTATATTCGTATTCGGTCATTTTACTCCCGCTATAAATTAGTTCTAATTTCTGAATTATGGAGAAATAAATCGATAAATAATTCAAAAAAAAGCACCAGTAAAAAAAAGGGAAAAAACAATATCAATTTCATTTTTTTTATAACTTTTTTATGTGAATATTTGTTGACAAGTTTATTGAGCTGTTGATAAGATTGTGGAGAAGGAGCAAAACAAGAGATAAAAACCAATTTTTATATATAATATACCCCTACCTGGATGAAGAATAAAAAAAACCATGAATTGATTTGGGAAGATTGCTTAAAAGTGATCAAGGACAACATCAGCTTGCAAAGTTTCAAAACTTGGTTCGAGCCGATAGTTCCCATTCGATTTAAAACTAAGGTTTTGACATTGCAGGTGCCATCTCATTTCTTTTATGAGTGGTTAGAAGAGCATTACATTGATTTATTAAAGAAGGTCATTAAGAAGGAGATTGGCGCTGATGCGAAGTTGGAATATTCCATAATAATGGATAAAAGTGTTGATAAGAAAACGCCATATACCGTTAATCTACCTACCTCTAGTAAAAAGAATTTATCAAACACACCGGTTTCAATGCCATTGAATATTGGTGAAAACCCAATTCGGAATCCATTTGTTATTCCAGGGTTGAAAAAAGTTAACGTTGATTCGAATTTGAATCCAACATATTCGTTTGATAATTTTGTAGAAGGAGATTGTAATCGTCTAGCACGCTCAGCAGCATTCGCGGTTTCGAATAAGCCCGGAGGAACAGCATTTAATCCACTATTAATATATGGTGGTGTTGGATTAGGAAAAACACACTTGGCGCATGCGATTGGTATTGGCATTAAAAACCAATTTCCAAACAAAACGGTCCTGTATACACAAGCAGAAACATTTACCAGACAGTTTATTGATTCTATTAAGAACAATACAACCAATGACTTTATCAATTTTTATAAGTTGATGGATGTGTTGATTATTGATGATGTTCAATTTTTTGCTGGAAAAGAGAAGACTCAGGATGCTTTCTTCCATATTTTCAATCATTTACACCAAACTGGTAAACAGTTGGTTCTAACGGCAGATAAAGCGCCTGTAGAAATGAAAGGAATTGAGCAACGCTTATTGTCTCGCTTTAAATGGGGATTATCTGCAGATGTTCAGCCACCTGGACTAGAAACGCGAATTGCGATTCTTGAAAAGAAAATCTACGGTAATGGTGTAAACTTGCCAGCTGATGTTTTAGAATATTTGGCTTACAGCATCAATACCAACATTAGAGAAATGGAAGGCGCCCTAACTTCGCTAATTGCGCAAGGATCCTTAAATAAGAAATCAATTACGATTGAACTCGCTAAAAAAATGATTGACAAATTTGTCAAGAATACAGCACGCGAAGTATCAATGGACTATATCCACAAAATTGTTTGTGACTATTTCAACTTACCGATTGAATTGTTAAAATCGAAAACTAGAAAAAGAGAAGTGGTTCAAGCCCGACAAATCGCAATGTATTTTGCTAAGAAAATGACAAAATGGTCATTGGCAAGTATTGGCGCGCAATGCGGAGGTAAAGATCACGCGACAGTATTGCATGCATGCCGTACCGTTAATAACTTGGCCGAAACCGATAAACAGTTTAGAGGTTATCTGGAGGATTTAGAGAAAAAATTAAACGTAAATTAAAACTAAAAATGCTTTCAATTATTTGAAAGCATTTTTTTTGATTAAAAGAATTATAACATGAGAGTATTGATGGTTTGTTTGGGAAATATTTGCCGTTCTCCAATAGCTGAAGGTATTTTAAGACATAAAGCAGCAGCACAAGGTTTGGATATTCAAACTGATTCAGCTGGAACAGCGGCCTATCATGTTGGTGAAGCTCCAGATAGCCGAATGATTTTAATTGCGAATAAAAACGGAATTGATATTTCAGATTTGAGTGCAAGACAATTTACAAAAGCAGATTATCAAAATTTTGATTTAATCTACGCCATGGATCAATCGAATTATGACAATATGATTCGTTTGGCAATATCGGATGAAGATCGTCAAAAAGTAAGGCTAATTTTAAATGAAGCAAATCCAGGATCGAATGCGGAAGTACCTGACCCTTATTACGGCGGTGATCAAGGTTTTCAACATGTGATTGATTTATTGGATGTTGCCGTTGATAAAGTAATTGAAAGAATTCAAGTAAATGGCTAAACTCTATATTATTCCAATTCCAATTAGTGAAAATCCTTTGGAGCACGTATTGCCCGAGTTTAATCACGGTATTGTTAAAGAATTGCGTCATTTTGTGGTAGAGCGCATTAAAACCGCACGTCAATTTTTACGAAAAATGGATCGTGAGTTCCCAATTGATGCTTCTGAGTTTTATGAATTGAATAAACACGAAGGTTATAGCTTTCAAATGGAGGCGCTAGAAGCACTGAAGAATGGACAAAATGTTGGCTTGATGTCAGAAGCGGGCTATCCAGGTGTTGCAGATCCGGGAAGTGAATTTGTCGCATTGGCACACCGAAATAATATAGAAGTCATTCCCTTAACTGGGCCAAGCTCACTTTTATTGGCGTTAGCAGCAAGCGGAATGAATGGACAAGGGTTTACGTTCAATGGATATTTACCAAAAAAAGATCCTGAACGCGCTTCAAAAATTAAAGAAATCAATCAAACTGTTATAAAAACGGGATATGCACAGCTTTTTATAGAAACGCCATACCGAAATGAGATGATGTTGAAAGATTTAATTTCTTATTGTCATCATGAATTAATGTTGACCATTGCCTATGATGTGACAGGTGAAAAACAAAAGATAAAAACAAAAACAATTGGAGATTGGAGTAGAGCACCGTTTAAATTTGATAAAACACCTTGTGTTTTTGTTCTAGGTAATTGACGGTTTGACTGGGGTTTTGATGATTTGATGCTGTTGATGATGCGATTATTTGATGTTTTTGATGATTTGATTCTTTTGTTAAGAATTGTTCGTGTTGAAGGATTTTTGTTTATGCGAGTTAATTTCTTAGTTTTAGGTAACTCATTAACCTGAAGAATAATTTAAATCGAATTATGGGATAATCAAAACCATCATATCATCAAACAAATGGAAAAGAAGAATGATTTATTAGATTTGACATATGAATTTTCATTGAAAATTATAAAATATTGTGAAGAGCTAGATGCCGCACGAAAATTTGCTATTTCGAATCAATTAATCAGATCTGGCACATCAATCGGAGCAAATGCACGGGAGGCACAGAATGTTCATGGACGAAAAGACTTCGTAGCGCGATTAATCATTTCAGCCAAGGAGGCAGATGAGTCTGAATATTGGTTGATGCTTTGCAGAGACTCTGAAGGTTATCCGGATCCAAAAGGAATGCTGGAGTTGATTTTGAGAATAAAAAAATTACTATCCAAAATAATTGCAGCAACAAAAAGAAACTATTAAATTCATCAGATTATCAACCAATCGAATCATCAGAACATCAACTAATCAAACCATCAACCAAATGAAAACAGAAATAGCATTATTCAGAACATCACGCGAAAACTGCATCCGAATTATTAAAAATCTGACTTTAGAACAAATCAATGAAATTCCAGAAGGGTTTAACAATAATATGGCTTGGAATTTAGGTCATTTAGTAGCAACTACAAAAGGTTTAGTTTATTCACTCGCAGGATTAGACGGCGGATTAGATAAGGAATTTATAGTGAAATATAAAAAAGATTCTAAACCATCAGGGCCAATTTCGCAAGAAGAATTTGAATTTATAACTGAGGCAATTTTAAATCAAGTGAATGAATTAGAAGCTGATTTAGAAAAAGGTGTTTTTAAAGAATATACAGTATATCCTACTTCGTTTAATTTTACAATAACAAATGTGGAAGAGGCCGTGCAATTTAATAATATGCATCAAGCCTTGCATATTTCTAGTATGTTGGCAATTGCTAGAAATTTGAAGTGATGAAATCTCTTACGGTACTTTTTTTATTCTTTGTCATTCAAGCAAATGGTCAATTTATACATTGGAGGATACCTACGGAAATGTCGGGTTATGAATTGGTCGGGACAGTCAAAACGGTGAGTCAAAAGGTTTATTATAATTATCGCGGAAAAAAAAATATAAAGCAGTTAATTAAGAATTCCGACAATGTTGACAATGATTATAATTCCCGCTATTACAATCTACAAATTGAGTTTTCGCCTACGGGTAAAATTACCAAAGGGTATAGGTATGAGTGGCATTCACTTGGTATAGGTTATAATCATAAAGCGCTAGTAAAATTTGAATTTGAATGTAGTTATAATGAAAATGATGATTGTTCTTATTTTATTATGCAGGATGGGTCAGTCGATTATGACGAGGTAAACATAACAAGAGATTCATTGGTTTATAATGAAAATGGCGCTCTTTTGGAGCGATACAGCTCTATGAATGGTGTGTTGAATTGGACATATTACTATACTTATGACGGAGACCATAGATTAAAGTCTAATCAAACTTTTTGTTTCGGAAAGCCTAGTAGGGAGAGAAGTTATGAATACGATTCCTTAGGATACACGATTATCAATGAGGAAGTTTTAATGTTTTCCTCGCCAATAACAGAAAGTAGGTTTAATATGAACGACAATATCGTTTATGTGGAGGACTCCAGTTTGTTAGATCACAAGAGCACCCGCGTCGACTATACATATAATGGGGTGGGTTTATTAACGAAAAGCCTCATGAAGATCAAGTTTGATACTTTTGCCGTTAATGGGCCTAGCGAACATTCTTTAGTGGATTTATATGAATATGATGCACAAGGAAATTGTACGCTTTTTGAGCAGTATGATCCTGAAGGTGTGGTATGGAAAAAGGTTCTTAGAAAATTTTCTAAAGATGGGTTATTAGTAGAAGAGGTTAACATCCAAGATAGCGGCCAAGGAAATACAATGATTGATCGGAAGAAAATATTCAACTATGACAGTCTAAATAATCTGATTTTATTGGAACATCAATACGTGTCTTTTGGTAAGGTTGAAACAAGGTTTACAAAGTATGAATATGATGCACAAGGAAATTGGGTGAATAGAGCTATGCACGGGAATGGTAGAATAATGAGCTACGTCGAACGAGAAATTACGTATTATTAATTTTGACAATGGATAAATACGAAATCACATTTAAAACTTGGGATAAAGTCGCACAGATGTATCAAGACAAATTCATGGATATGGATTTGTATAACGATTCCTATGATGCGTTTTGTGATTTACTAACGGAAAATGCACATATCTTAGAGTTGGGATGTGGCCCAGGAAATATTACAAAATATTTGTTGACGAAAAGACCAGATTTGCAGCTATTAGTCACAGATATTGCGCCTAATATGCTTGCGTTGGCTCAAAAGAATAATCCAACAGCCGAATTTCAAATTCTCGATTGCAGAAAAATAAACGAATTAGAACGACAATTTGATGCCGTACTATGTGGTTTTGCTTTACCATATTTGTCACAGAAAGATTGCGAGAAATTAATGCGCGATTCATTTGAACTGTTGCGTAAAAATGGGCTTGTGTTTTTGAGCGCCCTAGAAGGAGAGTATTCAAAATCTGGCTTTGAAACTGGAAAGACAGGCGATCAATGTTATGTTTATTATCACCAAGAAAAAACATTAAAGGATCAAATGCACAGAAGTGGTTTTGAAGTAATTCATTCTTTCAGAATAGCTTATCCAAAAGGTGATGAAATAGACATCCATCTCGTTTTAATTGGGAGGAAGGTTTAAACCTTAAACCTTTTTAAAATAAAAAAACGGATCCCTCTTAATAGAGAAACCCGCTTTTCTTTACTAACTAATTTTTGTTCTTATTGCTTAATCAATTTTGATACTTCCATTGCACCAGTAGTATTATCCCTTAAGGTTAAGAAATACATCCCAGCTGGAAATTCACTTAAATCAATACGGTCAGAATAATAATTACCTTCCATAATTGCAGATGTGAAAATGATTTGACCCAATGAATTTCTGATGCTAAATTGGTGATTCTCTAGATCTGTTCCAGAAATTTCAACAAAAGCAGAATTCATTATTGGATTTGGAGAAACGGTTACCGTTGTTCCATTCATATTGAATGAACTTGGGTTTTCAGTTTGTCCGCCATCCGTGTCTTCAGGAGCATAATAAGTATAAATTGCTTTGCAATACACTAATTCCTTCAACCAGAAATCTGGGTGATCATAACCAGGCATAATGTCAACGACACTTTGTGGCGTAAGGATAACCTTATTCGCATCATGACTAATTGGAATTGCATCAAATTTTAAAGGTTCATAACAATCGTCATTTTTTTTCATATCAATTCCTGTCACAATATCAATTCCAAAATCACCATTCTCTTCGATTGGTCCAACAATTGTGAATCCTCTCTTATCTGCTCTTGGTATCATCATTTCTTGGTTGAAGAAATAAGGATGTTCCCCGCTGAATGTTGAGAACATTCCACCACCATGAGCATGGAAGTTAGGTGAAGGCGCTGGCCAAAAATAACCACCATATCTATTACCGCTTGGACGTTCAAATTCTACAATCCAAGGCGTTGCGCTGTTCTGTCCGCCAAGAAAATCAAAATATGTTCTAAATAAACCTGCAGCCACTAAAGTTTTAGGGTTTGTAGGGTTTAGCGCTAATTTGAAACCAGCAGCATTGTACGATCCATAAGTTGGATCTAATTCTAGGTAATATTCAGTCGCAATAAATGGACCACCTGAAACATCTCTAATCTGTGAAATTTGTGGGTTATGAATAACGCTGTTATTCGACATTAGCCATACTTCATCAACATTGTCGTCGTAAACAGCAGATACTCCACAGTGTTCACGGTTAGTCGATTCGAAAGAAAGATCATCTGTTACATTAAGACTGTGATCTACGAACACAGCTAAAACACCTTGTGCACCTGCAGGTGAACTGTTTGTGATTGCCATGCTTCCTGTTAAGAAATAGCCATTTGGAACTTCAACAATATCATTGATGTTTGCATGATCGTAATAAGCCGTAGACAATTCTTGATTGTTCATCACATTTAAACCAAGGTCTAACTCTAAAATACGCGCCACACAACCAATCATTGGTACTTGAAATGGCTCGCCCATATAACCTCCGACAATGTAAGAGTCTTTCGCATGTGAATAAATAACATTTGTTCCGGCAGCGGTATGGAAACCATCTACTTGTAAATCGGCTATAAATCCTCCATTACCGTCAAGTTTAAACGCATATAAATCGCCATCTGATGGATATTGATTCTGTACGTAACCAACTACAACGATATCTCCATAAGGATCGACAACTAAGTCTAAAGCTCGTTCATCTTGATATTTGTCCATATTTACTGTCCATAAAAGATTTCCAGAAGCATCCACTCGCATCACGTTTATATCTTGGTTGTTTCCGGGTCTAAATAATGTTCCTGCGAGAATATAATCGCCATTAGGAGCAGTTTCAATTGAATAATGATTCATATCGGAACCAGGCTCATAAATTGTTTTTTGAAAACTTTGCGAGTAGGAATTCGATCCGAGAATCAATAATAAGGCAGTACATAGACCGCCAAAAAAGTTTTGGGTGTTCATTGTAAATAAGTATAAGTTTCGCCTACTTTGTTGTTTTGGGTTCGCTGTTCGGCTTTTACGAATTGGGTTTGAGGTAAATGTACGAAGATGTATGCATGGTGTCAATAGTAGTTCTACGTAAGTAGTTAATATTGAAGTGATTTAAAAGTCACCGAACACATCTAAACGATTTAGCAAGGCGTTCGCTGTTAAACATGTAACAAAATCATGTTTTTTAGTTTTAAAAAAATCATGTATGAGACTGTTTTTTAACACTTTGCTCGACAGAACAGCCATTTTTCGTGAAGTTTTATCATTTTCATAAATTATAACTTCATTTTATATCGTGAATAAACTTGATTTTGGAGAATTGCACCTTTTAAAGATTTAGGAATCTGATGATTGCTTGAAACAAAGTTTTATTATGTCGTATGAAAGCAATACATTAAGGTAATGATCCCAACGCATGATCTTGACAATAATATAAAGGTACCTAGCATTCGTATCGTAAAATTAGACGAATTAACTAATTACGATTCTACTAAACCGCACAGACATAATTATATTGAACTCTTCTATTTTAATATAGGTTCTGGAAGTCATGATATTGATTTTAATGCTTTTCCCATAGAATCGGGTAGTGTTCATCTGGTGTCAAGCGGCAGGGTGCATAAGGTAAAACGCGATTTGAAAACGAATGGATTTGTCATTCTTTTCGAAGCATCAATTTTTGACTCAAATAGCAGTATTTCTAATTTTCTATTTGATCATTCGTGTTATGATGTGAATGAATTTTCTCCCATTTATAGATTTGATAAAGAAGTTAGCAATCATGTTTCTGGCATTATCACTAACATTTGGAATGATTATAATTCCGAGAATGAACTAAAAAACGAATTTATTGTTTCGAATCTTTGTTTATTGCTGATCACTTGCATGCGATCTATTACACGGACAAATGTGCAACATGATAAAAACCAAGAGATTTATTTGAGCTTTCGAAAATTGTTACATCAAAAATATAAGATTGAAAAAAGTGTGAAAGCCTACGCTTTGGAATTGAATGTTAGCGAAAAGCAATTGCATAAAATTGTGAAAGACAAGACAGGTTTATCTACCAGTGAACTTATTTATGGCCAAGTGATTTTAGAGGCCAAACGCTTGCTTAATGCTGGTGTTTCATCCAAAGAAATTGCATATAGCCTCAACTTTAGCGATCCTGCGCATTTTAGCAAGTTTTTTAAACTTAAAGTAGGTATGTCACCCAAAGAATTTCGAAATCTACAAGATTAAGAAACAAAGATCTATTAGGTTGATTGTGAAGTAGTTATTCTGAAAAACTATTCCAGTTGACTGATTAAGGTCTTGGTTCAACATTCTTTGACTCAAAATTTTTGTAAAATGTAAGGATATAGTATGAATCAAGTCCAATAAAAGAATACTTCATTTTTTCGATTAGCCTATGCCGCTTGTTTCACACAAAGTTGACTACAATTATATCTACGAATCTTTTCCAGATATGTGTCTATCCTTGAATCCGGCGACGGGGAAAATCATATCATTTAACAAAACTTTATTAGATACCTTAGGTTATACGGGGGAAGAAATTTATAATTCCACATTATTTGATTTATATGCCGAGAATGAAGCGGATAAGGTGAAGGCTAATTTAATCTCGCTGGGACAGAATCGCTCTCCTAAATACTCAGATTTTATTCTTAAAAAGAAGAATGGAGAGCTATTGGAGGTTACGTTGAAGTTAACTTTTGTAAAAGATGACTTGGGGAATATATTATACAGCAATGCCGTCTGGAGAGATGTTACGGCTTTGAAAAATGTTGAAAGAGCATTGGCACTTGAAAGGAAGAAGGTTGATGCGCAAAATATTTTGATTTCGGAACAGCATCAAAATTTCGTTGATTCGATAAGCTACGCTAAAAGAATCCAAGAGGGTATG
Source organism: Crocinitomix sp. (assembly GCA_013138735.1). GTDB lineage: Bacteria > Bacteroidota > Bacteroidia > Flavobacteriales_D > Crocinitomicaceae > Crocinitomix. The sequence goes on from WTCE01000085.1 coordinate 53,443, forward strand.
TTACCTGCGTCAAGTGAAATTAATGCTGTTTTTCCAAATAATTTTATTTATTATCGACCAAAGGGAATTGTCAGTGGCGATTTTTATTGGATGTATGAAAAGCGAGATCAAGTTGTGTTTTCAGTTGCCGATTGTACTGGTCATGGCGTTCCTGGTGCTTTAATGAGTATGGCAGGCATTGCTTTGTTTGATCAGATAGTGGCAGAACAAGACATTTATTGTGCTGGAATAATAATGAATAAAATTCGTACTGGAATTATAAAGGCCCTAAAACAAGGACATACGGACAGCACTAATTCAGATGGAATGGACGCAGGGCTATGCGTTTATAATAAAACAAACAAGATCTTACAATTTGCTGGGGCAAATAATTCTTTAATTATTATTCGAGAAAAAGGCGATCCTTTATTGGATGAGAAAGGAAATAACTATCCTATTTATTCTGAAGATGAGTCTTTTGCACTTTATGAAATAAAAGGTCAACGCCAACCATTAGGTTATTATTTCGGAATGGGACTTTTGTTTGAGAAAAAGCAAATCCAATTAAAAGAGAATGACCGACTTTATTTATATTCTGATGGTTTTCAAGATCAACTTGGCGGAGATAAAGAGAAAGTAAAAAAATACCTTTCCAAACGGTTCAAAGAAATGTTGTTGACCCAAGCTTCTGCCTCTTTCTGCGAATTAAAAGGAATTTTGGATTCTATTCATAAATCATGGAAAGGTGAGACCAATGAACAGACAGATGATATTTGCATTTGGGGAATTCAAGTCTAAATTTTTTGACTGAGTTTTGAAATTGAATATTAGCAAGAGCATTTGCCTAAATTGTGAAAAGCAAGACAAGTTTATAAACCATTGAACTCATTTATGGCTTAAGTGAATTTCGGGGTCAAACGCCTTTAAGTTTTGGGATTTCATCAATAGAAATTGCATAGCGCTCAACTTGACTGATTCCATGCATTTCAGTATTTTTTAATCTTAAAGCAGGGATATAACCTAAGGGATATAGAAAAAATCAATTTAAATAACTGCTTCTACGATCAGTAATTTCTCATTTTGTTGACTATTCATGGTTTTTTTATAATTCTTTTCAATGAAAGAAAATAGATTTTGGAGCTAATGTCGGCATATTACTTAATTTAGTAAACCAAAGAAAATAGATCTCCTAGAATGAAAAATTACACCAAACGTTTTCAAATACTGCTTATTCTTTCATTGATGCTTCTGCCAATTCAATCAGTTTTCGGCCAAACTGAATATGAGCTAATGATTGAAGTTGAAAAGTTAATTAATGATGGTAAACTCAATAAAGCAATCAAGAGTTGTGATCAAATTATTGCAGGAAATCCACAAAATTATGGAGCTTACATTAGTAAAAGTAATGTTTTGGTTGAGTTAGAGAAGTATGATGAAGCCATAACTGCGTTAAATGATGGTTTGGAAGCAAATCCAGAAGAAGCTTGGCTTTATAATCAACGTGCTTTATTATATCAGTCCTATGGAATGACCTATCCAGCTTTGAGAGATTATAAAAAAGGGATAGAATTTGCGAAGAATGATACCATGAAGAATACGCTTTGGATGAATCAGGCAACGGCGAAATCCTCTTTAAGGGAATTTGAAGCGTCTTATAAAATTCTGCAAAAGTGTTTCGCGTTTGACTCAACAAATTTGGGCGTACTCAATAATTTGGCAACTGTTTGTGATGAGATTGGAAAGCCTGAATTAACAGAATATTATTTGCTTAAAGTAATTAAAATTGATAGCCTATTTATAGGAGGTTATGTCAACCTTGGATTTATGTATCAAGGTAGAGAAGAGTATGAAAAATCGATTACTTATTTTGATAAAGCATTAGAAATCCAACCTGATGAAGCTTATTCATATAGCAATAGAAGCTATAGTAAACTAAAAATTGGAGATGTTAAAGGTGCATTGGATGATGTAAACAAATCATTAGAACTATATCCTGGGAACTCTTATGCTTATAGAAATCGTGCACTTATTTATATTGAAATGGATAAAATGAAAAAGGCATGCGAAGATTTGCAACTGGCAATTGATTGGAAATTCACACAAGCTTATGGTAAAGAGGTAGTTGATTTGCAGGGAAAGTACTGCAGATAGTTTATTTCAACTCAAATCCCCAATAAGCCATATAACCAACCTGCGATTTATCTACTTGAACACGATATTCTAATCCTGTCAAACAATCACAATCTTGATAGGTTGCAATGCGATCGCCTACAATTTTAATTTTGAGCGGAATTATCCCCTCAGACTTTAAAAAAGTCTCTAAGGTGTTTTTAGATTTCCGGTTACTTGATTCGTGCGCCCAAAAAGGAAGCTGCGTTGATTCCTCATAAATCACCCATTTACCATCCGTTGTTTTAGAGCAACTTTGCAGCCCTGTAAAAGTGAATAGCATCAGCCCAATTGAAAGTAGTAGAATTCGCATAGTATTGTTTTGGAATAAATCCAAGCAAATTTCGTTCCAAAAGAGCACAAATTGCTATATTTGTACACCTATAAAACGACGAATTAGATGGAAAGAATCGAACCATATAAGCCAACCAATAAAGTACGAATTGTAACTGCTGCCTCACTTTTTGACGGACATGATGCCGCCATAAATATTATGCGCCGAATTATCCAGTCTACTGGCTGCGAAGTCATTCATTTAGGACATGATAGAAGCGTTGAAGAAGTTGTCAATTGTGCCATTCAAGAAGATGTGCAAGCAATTGCAATGACTTCATACCAAGGCGGACATATAGAGTATTTAAAATACATGTATGACTTGTTGAATGAAAAAGGAGCAGGACAAATTAAGATTTTTGCTGGTGGTGGTGGAACGATTTTACCTGATGAGATTAAAGAATTGGAAGCTTACGGTATTACACGCATCTACCATCCTGATGATGGGCGTGAAATGGGCTTGCAAGGTATGATTAACGATTTAGTTAAACGTGCAGATTTTCCAGTAGGAGAAAAGTTAGATGGTGAGGTGAATCATTTGGCAGAGAAAGAAGTGACGGCGATTGCACGCATGATTAGTGCCGCAGAAAACTATCCGGAAAACGCGGAAGCGGACATGGAAAAAGTACGCGAAATGGCTGCCAAGGTTGATACGCCAGTTCTTGGGATTACGGGAACAGGTGGATCTGGGAAATCTTCATTAGTAGATGAATTAGTGCGTCGTTTTTTAGTTGATTTTAAAGACAAAACAATCGCAATCGTTTCGGTTGATCCAAGTAAACGTAAAACGGGTGGTGCGTTGTTAGGAGATCGAATTCGTATGAATGCTATAAAGAATGATCGTGTTTATATGCGCTCATTAGCAACACGCCAAAGTAATTTGGCATTGAGTAAGCATGTTTCAGAAGCCTTATTAATTCTAAAAGCAGCCCAATATGATTTAGTCATTTTGGAAACTTCAGGAATTGGGCAGTCTGATACGGAAATAATGGACCATTCAGATGTTTCGTTATATGTAATGACACCAGAATTTGGTGCTGCTACTCAGCTTGAGAAAATTGACATGTTAGATTTTGCTGATATAGTTGCCATTAATAAGTTTGACAAACGTGGGGCTTTAGATGCAGTAAGAGATGTGAAAAAACAATATGTTCGGAATCATCAATTATGGGAAACTGATCATAATGATTTGCCAGTTTACGGAACAATAGCATCACAGTTCAATGATCCTGGAATGAATACGCTTTATAAAGCGATCATGGATAAAGTTGTGGAGAAAACAGCTGCAAAAGATTTGGTTTCTAAAATGGAAATAACGGCAGAAATGTCTGAGAAGATCTTTATTATTCCTCCCGCACGTTCACGCTATTTATCTGAAATTTCAGAGAATAATAGAAGTTATGATGCCGTTGCAGCCACGCAAGAAGAGGTAGCACAGAAATTGTACGGAATTAATAAAACCATTGAATCGGTTACTGGACAAAAGGTTGAACTAAACAGCATTGGTATTAATGATGAAGGTTTAACTGCAGATAATCCTGAGTTTTTATCCTTATTATTAAAAGAATTTGCACGAACTAAAATGGATTTAGATCCCTATAATTGGGAGCATATTCTAAACTGGAATGCAAAAGTTAAATGCTATAAAGATCCTGTCTATTCATTTAAGGTAAGGGATAAAGAAATTAATATTGAAACACATACCAAATCCCTTTCACAATCAGATATTCCTAAAATTGCATTGCCAAAATATGCGGCTTGGGGTGATTTATTGAAATGGATTTTACAAGAAAATGTACCGGGTGAATTCCCGTATACTGCAGGACTTTATCCATTCAAAAGAACAGGAGAAGATCCAACACGAATGTTTGCTGGTGAAGGTGGACCAGAGAGAACTAATAAAAGATTCCACTATGTAAGTTTAGGAATGCCTGCAAAGCGTTTGTCTACTGCCTTTGATTCGGTTACGCTATATGGAAATGATCCGGCAGTGAGACCAGATATTTATGGTAAAGTAGGGAACTCAGGAGTTTCTATTTGCTGTTTAGATGATGCCAAAAAATTATATTCAGGATTTGATTTATCACATTCATTGACTTCGGTATCCATGACTATAAATGGTCCTGCACCAATGTTGTTAGGATTCTTTATGAATGCGGCAATTGATCAAAATTGTGAAAAACACATTATAGAAAACGGATTAGAGGCTGCGGTTGAAGCAGCAATCGCAAAAATCTACAAGGATAAAGGTGTAAAGCGCCCTGCTTATCAAGGTGACTTGCCAGAAGGAAACAACGGTTTAGGTTTAATGCTATTGGGCGTTACTGGTGACCAAGTTTTACCAGCAGACATTTACAGCAAAATTAAAATAGACACATTAGCGCAAGTTCGTGGAACCGTGCAGGCAGATATCTTGAAAGAAGATCAGGCGCAAAACACATGCATTTTCTCAACTGAATTTGCCCTCAGGTTAATGGGGGATGTGCAAGAGTATTTTATTGATAACGGAGTGCGTAATTTCTATTCTGTTTCAATATCTGGATACCACATTGCAGAAGCGGGTGCAAATCCAATTACGCAATTGGCATTGACTTTAGCAAATGGATTTACGTATGTTGAGTATTATTTAAGTAGAGGAATGGACATTAATAAGTTTGGTCCCAACCTTTCTTTCTTCTTCTCAAACGGAATTGATCCTGAATATGCAGTTATTGGGCGAGTAGCACGTAAAATATGGTCAAAAGCCATGAAGAATAAATACAAAGCGAATCCGCGTGCGCAAATGCTAAAATATCACATTCAAACTTCTGGTCGGTCATTGCATGCACAAGAAATTGACTTTAACGATATTCGAACAACCTTGCAAGCGTTATATGCGATCAATGACAATTGTAATTCATTGCATACCAATGCTTATGACGAAGCTATAACAACACCTACAGAAGAATCTGTAAGACGTGCTATGGCCATTCAGTTGATCATTAATAAAGAACTAGGCCTTTCGAAAAATGAAAATCCAATTCAAGGTGCTTTTATAATTGAAGAACTAACAGATTTGGTTGAGGAGGCTGTTTTGATGGAATTTGATCGTATTACTGAACGTGGGGGAGTACTTGGTGCAATGGAAACCATGTATCAACGCAGTAAAATTCAAGAAGAGAGTTTGTATTATGAAACGTTAAAACACAACGGTGAATTTCCAATTATTGGAGTGAATACGTTCTTGAGTAAAAATGGATCGCCGACTATTGTTCCTGAGGAAGTTATTCGTGCAACGGAAACTGAAAAGCAATACCAAATCACTATGCTTTCTGAATTGCAAAAAGCACATGCGGATAAGGTGGCTGAAACTTTAACTACCATTCAAAATGCTGCCGTGCAAAACGAAAACATTTTTGCACACTTAATGGAAGCGACTAAATTTTGCTCTTTGGGGCAGATCACGGAAGCATTGTTTCAAGTAGGAGGTCAGTACCGTAGAAATATGTAGCCGCGAGCGGCTTTTATTACGATTTGATGTAGTTATATAAAGTTGATTAACTTTGATTTAAGATGAAGGCAACGCTAATTGTTAAAAATTTTGGACCCATTGAACATGCGGAATTGGATTTGCGTAATGTAAATGTGTTTATTGGACCGCAGGCAAGCGGGAAAAGTACATTGGCGAAGTTGTACACGATTTGTAAGTCGCCTTTGAGTTTTTTGGATGATTCCGATATTTTAACTCTGAATAAAATAAATAATAGTGGCAATAAAAGTTTCGAAGCTTTAAAATTTGAGAGTGCTTTGGAAGACTTAAATATTTTGAATTTCTTGAACAAGACCTCAGTTGTAGAATTTGAATCCGAGCTACATTATTTTAAGTATTCCAGAGGGAAGATAGGTTTTGAAAGAAAACTTGAGGCGATCATAAGAGAGTTAGATAGACAGATAGTTATAGGGGATTTGGTCGGAGCGAAAGAGGTTATAGTTTTATTCAGTGAAAACATTTTGAGCTTTAACATAGACGCTATGATGTCCATATTTAAAATTCGAAAGAAGAGACCACCGAAAACCTATGATGAATTTTTCAAATTCACGAAACAGTTTAATTTTAAATCAGAAACATTTAGTGTTATTGAATTAGAGCGATTGAGTGAGGATTTAGAAAGGTGTGAGCAGAATATGCTTTCTCAAACGGCTAATTACATACCTGCCGAACGTGTTTTGATCCCTATATTAAAAGGGGCAACTTTTGGATTGATGCAACATAATGTTGCAATTCCTAAGCATATTTTAAATTTCGCTGCTACTTACGAGAGAGCCACTAGTAAGGTGAAAGAATTGGACTTATCATTTATAAAAAACGGACTATCTTATCGGCAAGTCAATGGTGTTGATCATATTTTTTTCTCACCAAAAAGAAGTGTAACACTTGCCGAATCAGCAACTGGTTTACAAAGTTTAATCCCACTTTTACTACCAATAAAATTTGATTCTGAAGCCCGCAGCCGTTCTTATGTTATTGAAGAGCCTGAAATTAATTTATTTCCTAAGGCACAATATAATTTAATGAAGTATTTGGAGGAAGAACGTAGAGACGGAACATTAGATTCAACATTTTCACATACCTACACTACACATAGTCCATATATATTATCTGCTTTTAATAATATGCTTTACGCATTCAAAAAATGGAATGATTCAGACAAGTCTGTAGCCATGAAAGAAGAACTGGGGATGGTATTGCCAAAGGCTAACTGGCTAAACCCAGAAAATTTCAACGCCTATTCAATCCAAGACGGAACTGCGATTCAAATCCTAGATCGAGAACTAGGTTTAATAGGAGAAAATGTGATTGACGAAATTTCGGATGAAATGAGTGATGATTTTGATCGATTGATGGATATTTAATGCGCTCAGAAATCATTAAACATATTGGAACTTGTACGAATGCTAATTGCAAGTGTTCATCTATTAATGAACCTTTTGTTGAAACTACAGCTCGCGAAGTATTTATTTTTGATGACGACAAAGAAGATAAATTACAACCTTGCCAACTAGTTGGTAAAGATGATAAACATCAAATTACAATATTGAATAAAGAGAAAAAGCCGTTCACATTTGTAAAGATAGATGCCTGCATCATTAATGATAAGGAAAAACGCTGTGATGCCTTAGTCTATAATGCGCGTCAATTTTATTATGTTGAAATAAAAGATACAACTGTTAAAGGACGCAAACAAGCGCGAAAAAGAGCAGTTAAACAATTGGAAGCAACTATTTTGCGTATGAAAAGTGTCGACTTTAGCGGTCGCGAATTATTTGCCATCCATGGATTTGCAAGTCCTAAAAGTCGAATCATTAATGTTGGTAGCGCAATTAATAAGGTTCATTTTATGGAAAAATACGGCGTCAAATTAATGGAAGGACATGCCATTCCATTGGCCTATTAACCCCCTCAATAAATGAGCCTTATACAGCAAAAGGTTAAGGAAGGCAGGCAATTATTGCATGAAGGTCGATTCCCTGATGCTATAATAGAATCCGTTAAAGAAAAACGCTTGCGTAAAGATGTTAGAAAAGGGATTTTTAAATATGATGTTCCTTTTGATCAAATCGATAAAGTTGAAAAGAAAAGACGCGCCAAACTTTTAAGGGTTCAGTTAAAACACACTTCCTACATTACTGCAAAGGACAAGTTTGAAACAATTGCCGTCGTCATATTTATATTAGGATTAATCACCGCTATCACTGCTATGTTGGGAATGAATGAAAACCTCAATTTTGGTCTCTCTTCATTAGTAACTGGCGTTGCACTTTATATTATTGGTTTGAATGCAAAAATGGCATTTGAAAACATTAAAATATTGGTCTTTATTGCAAGTGCGGCAATTTTACTTGAATTTATTGCTTTTGGTTGGCCGCAAACTTATATGGAGTTTGTTTACAGTAACCCTGAAATGGTAAACAGTACTGTGGCAGGAGCAAAAGTAAGTGGGTTGTTTGTTATGCTCAACGGATCTACGCCAGCGGTCTATTTGTGTATGAAACTCATGTGTTTATTCTTACTATTAAATATTCATCTGACACAACAGAAATTTCACGAAGAAAAAGAAAAGTTTGAGCACAGTACTTAAAATCTTATACTTATTGATCGTGTCAATTCAACTTTACTTAATCGTCAAGACATAAACAGGTTTTTTCCTTTTCATACCTTGTGCACTGCTCACTATAATCTGGCTAAACTCTAATTGATTTCCTGATTTTAACGTTTTAATAAATTCAATTTGCTCCTTGGTTAAACGCGTATTTACATTCGGTTCAAAGGTTTTTATTATAACACCATTTTGATCTAATATATTCAGTTTAAATGCAGTTAAAACCTCATAATCTTTATAGAAACCATCAATAATTAGGTTTAAATAGGCGTTTTTTAGGATGGTTTTTATTGCAACGGCGGTAGTTTCAATTTCACCGAGTTGCACCTTAACTGTGGGCGGATGCATCACCATAAAAAGTTCTTTCTGAACCAGCTCATCATTAATAAATAGACGGAGTGTATCCATATGCAATCGATACCTTGGTTTCAAAATATAGGTGCTATCGTTCAGCTGTGTAACCGTTGAACCAGATGAGGTGAGGTAAGCATGTTTTACTTCAGACAAACCAGAAATAATAATTTCATTTTTACATCCCGCATAAACTAATTGATATTGCTGATCATGCAAATTATAATTTCCAAAAACATATTGGGTATAAGTATCCGTTGACAAAACAGCTGTTAAAATGAAGAGTACTATGAATTTAAAATTGCTCAAATTGGATATTTACGAGATTTAATGAACCTAAAGTATCAAAATCAAGGAAGGCAACCAAGATTATAACAGATTTATAACAAATACACCTCGAATTACTTAACCAGTGCCGTAATTTCCTGTTTTAGTAATGATTCCAACGGTATCTTTTGCATTTTTATATTCATAGTAATCCCAGCGGCCAACTTTGACTGAGTGAGCTTGCATATTAACGGACTTCCGTTTGATTTTAGTAGTTGTTGCAGGTACATATTGATAGTTGCCAACCATAATTTTCCTGCCCATTTGATCATATTCAATATAAATTCCATCATGATAATGATGAAAATATTCACCCGCAAAACGAATAATTCCAATCGAATTTTTTACGATAATGTAATTGTGAAAACTTTTTTTAAAATAACCTTGGCCATTATAATAAAGCGAGTCGTTCATTTTGGCGATTTCTATTTGCGTCAATACTTTGCCTTGGCCGGGTCCATTAATAGTGGCATATTTCCCGTGATTGTTAAATACAACGGTATCTACATTTTGAGCACAAAGCCCGGTTGAATAGATGATACAAAACAATAATAAACTTTTTTTCATATTTATTTATGTCATCTTTTAGATATGGTAACCAGTTCAATTACGCCAGTTATGCACGATTTAATTAAATTTTATACTAATTCATTGAGTAATAGCTGTGAAAAACCATTAATTTTAGATAAATTGATAAAACGTGGCTCCCGCTATAACACTTTTATTTTTTGAAAAACAATAAACTCATCCAGGACAGATTTAAAGAGGTCCTATTTCCTGCGCTCATTATGGGCGTGTTAACCAACGCTTATATTTCAACACTTCTTGTGATTTCTGGCGCTTATGAAGTTCTCATAAGTCCCATAATTGGTACAATAATATTTATAGGCGTGTACGTGCTTTTGAAAAGAGGATTGCTACAATCAAAGCCTGCTTTTTTCATTACTGCCTATACGGTTTTAATTGAAGTTATTGTTCATACCCATTTTTTAGGATGGGATTGCGGATTTTATTATTTCATGTTTCTCTTACCAATGGTGTTTTTAATAAACCCAGTTTGGAAATTGCTTGCTATTGTATTATTTAACGGGTCTATGGCTGCGAGTGCAGTTTTAATCTGGTATTTTTATCATAATAGTAGTGGGGTTTATCAGTCGATAGGCATACAAAATGATTATATTAACTTTTTTAATGCAACGGGTACTGCAGGGATTGTTTTGGTGATTATGATTTATTATAGTCGAACAATCTATAAAAAGGAGGAAGCCTTGATTCAAGCCAATGATGAATTGGGAATTCAAAACAAAAAGATTTCTGCCCAGCATAAAAATTCTCAAATTCTAATCAAAGAAATTCATCACCGTGTTAAAAATAACCTTCAAATTATCTCTTCGCTTATGTCATTGCAAAGCAGAAAAGTTGAATCTGATGAGATAGCAGCAGTTTTAAATGAGAGCAGGCAAAGAGTAGAGGCAATCGCCTTAATCCATCAAAAACTGTATCAAGAGGATAAAATTAACCGCGTTGATTTCAAATCTTATTTGGAAGAGTTTATGAATTCGCAGCATATGATGACCACGCACTTGCAATGCAGCCTCGAATCAGAAGAGGTAACATTAAATTTAGACATTGCAGTACCGCTTGGTTTAATTATATCTGAATTGATTACGAATTCAGTTAAACACGGCTTTAAAGGTATAGAAAATCCAGAAATAAGAATTACCTTATTAAGTGATGCAGATGGCTTTGAACTAATTGTGAAGGATAACGGCATTGGCCTTCCAACAAATTTTGATTTAAATAACGAAGACTCTTTAGGAACTGAAATTATTACTGCCTTGACGGAGCAAATATCGGCTGAAATAACTTACCAAAATAAGAATGGAGCCGAGTTTAAAATTCTCTTTCAAGATATTCCCGTTGAGCTCTGATAATGATTCTTTATTCAGTTATTCCATCTAATTTTAAAAACGCTAAAATCTCTCTAAAGTCATCCCTTTCGATTAAAAATGCGCGATAATCTGGATGGAGTTCCGTAAATAAGGTTTCTTCAATAACTATGTTTCCTTTTGCATCAATGACCTTAAAATGATAAGTGTCAATCAGTCCTAATTCATCCAAAACAGGCACAAAAAGGATATACGCGTCGTTATATTTCAGAACAAGTCTATTTTCTGCAGCTATCAACCATTTTTGATTGACGAAATCGTAAATTCCTGATCGATTATAGCCTGGGATGTTTGGAGGGTAAACGGCCCAATAATGGCCAGTTTTCGGATCTATAATTACCGAATCTTCATCAGGATAAATATAACTCTGCATAGGGTATTGGCTGATATAATCAGCATACCAATCTTCAATATAAATTAAAGAGTCATTGAGACGTGAAAGTTGATAGCTAACGTCTTTTTCCCGTCCTTCCTTTGCGTTAAATTGTTCGAGAGTCGGTTTGTCCATTTCTAAATCACGATTCACATCTCTATTATCATAATAGATAGTGTAATCCGCTTTGCTCGTGGTTTCAGTTTGAATGGCTAGATTCTCAAATCCAGCATAGCCTTCCAGTTTCGTGCAATTATTCAAATCATAAGTTGTGTCAGATGATTCGTTTTCTATTCGTAATAAACCCTCGTCAATTGAGATAAAGCTCTGCGAACTTGAATGATCATAGAGGTAATCTACTGGTGAATGCAAAATTTCCTGTCTGTTCAAATTTACTAATCCTGTTTTGCCGTCCGTCTTAAAATAGCAGTATGTTTCCGTGTAAATCGAATTCATAGCATAAAGTTCATCCACCTTATAATCAGGAACGAATAGTTTTCTGTAGGCCGAGTTTTCATATAATTCGTCTTCTTCGATACTTTCGAATAAGTATGAGCCATCATTATTTTGAAAACTATATACAAAGTGTTGAAGATTTAAACTGTTCTCAAAAAGAACTGGTTTGCAGATTAAAAAACCGGTAAAACTCTTTAAAATCCATGCGTTTATTGGGGCAATGATCCATTTTTTAGTCCGTAAATCATAAATTCCAGATTCGTAAACCCCAGGATCATTAGGAGGGTAAACTATTTCATGAAATCCAGTTTTAGGGTCAAACGATATAGAATCTTCACCCGGATAGTCCCAGCTTTTAAGTGGCTCGGAAAAAAGGTCTAATTGTTCATAAATAGTGTATTCCAAATTAATTAATGAATCACCAATCTTTTCCAAGCTCAAATAACTATGGGAATCTGAGAAGGATTGATCTATTTTTTGTAGGCAAAAATCTTCGAGGCAAGTGTCAATATATGCAATTCCGTCGATTACTATGAAGTCTTCGTAATGTTCATTATCGTAATATATTTTTATTGATTCGCGAATTGGCATTGGAAGTTTTTTAAATTTCTGCCGAATATCAGCTCTAGTACTTTTAACAAATTCAAATCCATCAGACCCATAAGCAGCTAAATAAGGATGACCATTACCTATTTTGTGGGTAAATTCGTAACGGGGTTCAAAAATTGTTTCATTTGTAAAACGTGAATCAAATTGGTAGAGTACTGAATAATCAATGTAATAATACTGATCGAAAAGAAATAAATTTATTAGGCCCATTCCATCATTACTTTTAGTATAATAAAATGTACTATCTCGATCAATGGTCAATTCAAATTCACTAAATAGCTGCGTCGGTAATTCACTATTCGATCGGATTTTCATATATTCTGTAGCAACAATTTCATCCGCATTCTTTCTATAGATATCGAAATAGATAACATCCTTATTTCCAACTAATGAATTGGAAAGGCAAATAAATAAGTCGTTTTCAAAATAGATGTTTTGGTATTTCGGTTCAATTTGCCATTCTCCAGTTTTTATAGATTTCACACCAGAATTGCAAATTGCGGGAATATCTGGAGGGTAGATAGCCTCGGAATAACCCGTGTTATCATTAAAAATTAGCGAATCTTCACCTAAAAACTGCTTACTCTTAAGGGGGACGGCCGCTGGGTCAACTTCTTTTGGTGTATAATTATAAATAATCACAGAATTTTCAATTAATCGAAGTCCTGCAGTAGGCATATAAAAATAGTTGTCCGACAATAATTCAGTCGGGATAGTTGATGTCACAGAAGAATCGTGAGGAGGTATAATGTATCCATTCGCATTAAAATTTTCAAGATTTGTGTCAAAGACTAATTCGGATTTATTTTTTGCAACAAAGCATGTTGTATCTGTTCTGTTTAAATCATAAACACTTACAAATCTATCTTTATCTAATTGAAAGAAATAGTTGTTTGAAATGTTATAGTAAAAGAATGATTTTGTCGGTTCAATAACATACTGCTTCGTTTTTGTATTGTACAAACCTGACTTCTTTTTATGGGTGACAAGGAGGTAGTCGGAACCTTCTAGTTTTTCAATTTCACCCTTTTTAATGCCAGGGTATTCTTGACTGTTACTAATCAATGAAAAAACAGAAAAAAGGGTTGCAAGGATTAAGGCTTTACTCATGAGGATTTTCGTTGCTTAAGGTAAGGTTTAGTTAAATATACCAAAATAGTAGTGTTCGTCTACTTTAAATATGGAGGCAATAAATGCTTATAATCAATGTTTTCTTGCAATGCCTTTTCTTGAATGTTTTCAAATAAATAAGTGCCATCATTATTGAGAAAACTATACTCATATCGAATTATATTATACGCATTATTAAGTACAGGTTTACATATTAAAAACCCTTCATTGCTTCTTAATACCCATGCATTTTCGGGATCAATAAGCCATTTTTTGGTGCGCAAATCATAGATCCCTGATTCATAGCTCCCTGGGTCATTAGGTGGGTAAACAACTTCATAAAATCCAGTAACAGGGTTGAGTGAAACAGAATCTTCATCCGGGTGGAGCCAAGCTTTCATTGGCTCGGCGTAAGGGTCAGCAAGCTCTTCAACATAATACTTAACCGAAATAAGTGAGTCACCATATTTTTTTAGTTCCAGATATGGCTCATAAGTGTTCTTCTGATCTTCTGATTTCGTTAAGCAGTAACCAAAACCTTTAAACTCACAGGTGTCATTGTAAGCTATTCCGTCAACTTCATAAATGTTGTAATTCTGGTAATTTACACTATAAAACTTGACTGAATCTTTAATGACTATTGGAGAGGAATTTGATTGATCATAAAAATTTGCCAACTCAAAGCCATTATCGCCATAAGCCATGAAAAAGTGCTTAGTTGAGCCATAGTTATACATTGGGCCAATTTTATGGGTGAATTCATACGTGGGATCAAAAATGACCTCGTTTCGTAGATCAGGATCACCATCTTCTTTTTTACTATAATCAATGGTGTATTCTTCGTGGAACAATTGCAAATTAATTAGTCCCAGACCTTGATCACTTTTGGTATAATAAAATGTACTATCCCTATCCGGAGTTAATACATTTTGCGAAAAAATTTGCATTGCAATTTCGCTATTACTTTTTATGCCCATAAATTCTGTAGGATTAATTTCTTTCCCCGTCTGTTTATAGATATCGTAATAAGCATCCTTAGTGTAGGGCTTGTATGCTGAGAGACATATATAATAGCCGTTTGCCAAATAAATCTTTTGATATTTTGGTTCAATTTGCCATTCTCCAGTTTTCAGAGAGCGCACACCACTTTTGTTCACCGACGGAATATCTGGTGGATACACGGCATTATAGAAACCGCTTCTTGGATCGTAAATAACAGAATCTTCATCCGTATATTGTAAACTCTTTAATGGAACATCATTGGGGTTGCGGTATAAACCAATATGATGGTATATAATCAAAGAATTTCCCATCAATTTTAAGCCGGTAAATGCGGAATTCAAATTTTTACGCTCTCTAATTAATTGTTCATCTTCCGGAAGAATTGTTTTTCCCGAAGTGCTAAGGGGTGCAAGAATTTGATAATTATAGCAGACTGCCTTACGAGAAGCACCTTTTTTTTGCGAAAAAGTACGGTTTTTGATGTTTAGGAGCAGTTCTTCGTCATTTTGAGCTATAAAACAAGCTGTGTCGGCCAATTTTAAATCATAAGCGGAAACTAGGTTGTCTTTATCTAAAATAAACAAAAAGTTATCTTGGGGATAATGATAAAAGAAGGACTTTTGAAGCGGGACAATGAATTTTTCCGTTCGAAAATCATAGAGTCCAACTTTCTTTTTGTGTTTGATGATGCCGTATGTTGTGCCTTCGAGCTTTTGAATTTCACCAGCTTTAATTCCCGGATAGTCTTGTGTAAAACCAGGGAATGAAAAGAATGAAAATAAAGCGACTAATAAGAGTGGTTGAATGCATTTAAATTTCATAGATTAACGTTAGGCATAGTTAAATATACTAACATAAATTACTCGCAATCAAAAACGTAGGATTATTTTACTGATTAACTGAATTACCTCAGTACAAGCTTTAATTGAATATCGTCCTTTGGACGTAAAGTCATTAATGGCCCCATTTCAACGAAATAGTTTTCATTCGTTTCAATTTTAAAACGTTTTACTGTTTTTGCTAAAATCAATACCATTTCCATCATGGCAAAGTTACGTCCTGCACATAAGCGCGGTCCAGCTCCAAATGGTATGAATGAAAAGGGTGTTTGCTTGGCTGTATTTTCTTTCGAAAAACGCTCTGGATCAAAACTATTTGGGTTTTCCCAATAAGCTGGATGGCGGTGTAAAACCAATGGACTAATACGCACATGTGAACCTGTTGGGATTTCATAACCTCCAATTTCATCAGGCGCTAAATTTTGTCTGCCCATATGCCACACGGGTGGATAAAGGCGCATGACTTCATTTAAAACTTGTGCCGTATACTCAAGTTCATGCAAATCGGCATAATTTAATTCACGATCTCCCAATTTAGTTACCTCTTCAAATATTTTCGCTTCAACTTCAGAATGGCGACAGAGTTCGTAATAGGTCCACATCAAAACATTGGCAGACGTTTCATGTCCTGCTATGAAGATTGTCATTACTTCATCTCTCAGTTCTTCTGCATTTAAGCCTTCCAAATCACCGCCAGGGTTCATAAAACGTGAGAGTAAATCGTTTGGATTGTCGTTGTTGTTTTTTTTCTCGGCAATTACCTTATAAACCAAGGCGTTTAATTCGGCCACGGCTGCATGAAACTTTTTATTTTTGGGGGTAGGCCAATTGGCGGGTAAAACAAATGGATTTTTTAGCGCTCTATCATTGATCCAACCCAAAGCGTAGCTTACGGCATCCCACAAATTGGATTCATAATCAATTTTGCTTGAAAAAAGTGTTTCGCTGATGATCGCCATGGTCACTTTCATCATTTCTCTCGAAGCATTTATAGTTTCGCCTTTTTCTAGTTGCAATGCCCAATCATCCAAGAGTTCATTGGTGTTTTGAATGACTGAATGCGAATATGTTTCAATGCTTTTATGACTAAATGCAGGTTGATAAAGCTTGCGTTGTTTTAGCCATTGTTCTCCGTCACTTGTAAAAATCCCCATCCCACCTAATAAGCGCAAAGGTCTATAGCCAGGACTTTTATGGTAGTTTTTATGGTTGTTTTGTAATACGTGCCGTATATATTCTGGATTGTTGAGAAAGTAAATCTTTTTATTTAAGAGTTTAAAAAGCAGAATGTCCCCATGTTCAGCAGCAGAATTCAGCATGAAATTTATAGGATCATTTTTGAAACCCATTAAATGTCCAATTATTGGATGGCCTTTTGGCTGTGGAGGTAGGTTCATGCTTTAGTTTTTAGTGTTATGTATTAAGTGTTAAGTCCTGAGATTAGAACACTGAGGTTGCACGCAGGCAAGATACTCGAAATGTGGCTAGTTTACCGCGATCAGAACACCGTGGCAAGAGTACATTGAGCCCGCGCGAAATGCCTGGTTCCTTACAGCTGCTCAATTTGTAATTTACTTTTATGTCGTGCATCTCGTGGTAGTGGCTTTTTACATTTTATAATTTTATCGATTGGATAATCGCAGGCTTCAATCGCATTTTTAATTTTTGCTTCATTTACATTTTCTTCACTGTAATAATAAAGACAAATTTCGGTTTCAATATTCTGAACATATCCTAAGTCTGAAAACCCAAATTCAAGTTCTATAAATTGTTCAATTGGGTAAGGATAATAGAGTTGATTATTTCGTTTTATAATCCTGTGATCGCGTCCAACTAAATAGAGAACTCCAGCCTCTAAATAACCCAAATCACCCGTTCGGTGCCAAATGGTTTCTGCCGCATCAACAATTTTGTTTTTTGCGAAGGCAGCAGGGTTTTCATAGTATCGTTTGTTCACATGATCTCCCGTAACTACTATTTCTCCAATTTCTTCATTGGCTAATACAAGCGATTCAAATTCATTTGTCCGAATTGGTCCATTGTGTAATTCAACAATTTTTAATTGTATTTCAGGAACAGGTGCGCCAACATAAACACCTTTTAAGGGTTGCTCTAATTGACTATTTATTTCTTTAAATGTGCAAATGCAAATTGGTTCGGCTTCAGTTGATCCATAAATGGCCTCAAAATAAACGGATGGACATTTTTCCAGCGCGGTTTTTACCAGTTGAATGGAAATCGGCGCTCCACCTGTCATTACGGTTTTAATGCTGTGGTTTTTAGCAATAGCTTCTAATACTTTTCTTAAAAGTGAAGGGGAAACGATTAAACGATTGACTGCTTGCTTTTCAAGTTGTGCAATAACATCCATTGGATTTGATTGCTGCAACTTCATTAAATTAATTTGCGGAATTGCTACCGTATTTCCAAGTGCGAAGTTGGCCAAACCAACAATTGGAAAATTGGTATAATCGACGGATGCTTGTGTATGGCTTCCTAAATGTGATTTTAAGGTTTCCGCTTGGGCTAATAAGAACGAGAAAGTACGATTCGCTCCTTTAGGATTTCCGCTTGTTCCGCTTGTAAATGTGATTAGGGCATTGTCTTCATCAGCAATTTCAACTTTATTATAAATTTCAGTCAAATTTAGTTTCTTGTCCGTACTTTTTGCTGCGCCGTTAACTTTCCATTTAGTTAATCTCCAAGTTGCGGTCAAGAGCCATGTAATGCGGCTCAACTTTTTCGTTACAATAAATAAATCGGGCTGCACTTGTTTAATTACGCTTCCCATTTTTTTGCCTTTCATCCATGGATCTAAAAAGATTGCAATGGCGCCATGTGCAAAAAGGGCTTCTAAAATAGCATACAGTTCCATTGACATGGGCACAGCAACTAAAACTTTACTTCCTTTTTTTATACCTTTTTCCAGTAAAATTTCATAAGCTCCTAAAATATATTCCTCAAATTTCTGATAGCTGTATTGCGTACCATCTTTGTCAATAATAGCAATTCGTTCTGCGTAATGTTCAAATGAATTTTGCAGATCGTTAAAAACAGGATGTGGAGCAGTTTGTTTCATATAGCCATTGCATAAATAGCATATTCTCTTACTTTTTTCGTCACAAATTTCTCTTTTCCTTTCGTTGCGGATAAGTTGTGGTTAAACATCAATAAATGGTAAATCTCCTTATAACCCGATTCATTGGCCAGGTTATGTACCAAATTAATCATTAAAGTACCTATTTGTTTGCCTTGCCATTCAGGATGGGTAGCGATTGTTTTAATTAAGAGGCGCTTTTTAGCATGCAAGGGATTTTTAATTTTCCCAGCTTCATAATAGGCGTGGTAAACGTCATTATAGGTGAGTGTAACCGCAATGGGGTTATCCTCATTATCAGTTACAAGTAAAGAGTGTTCAGCATTCAAAATTTGCGCAAATTTACCTGACAACTTATGGTAAGCTTCTTTTTCAATCGGATGAAACAAAGGATTTGTTTGAAAACAAGCATGATAAAAATCGTACATTTTATCCAAAAATTCAGGACTTGGCTTGGCTGGGTAAAACACAACCTTTAAGTTGAATTGTTCAGCTAATTCTTGGCCCTCAGCCATGGTCATAGGTTCAAAAAGATCATTTGGAGCCAAAGTCGTTTCATAAGTTGAGTATTCTTTAAAGCCAAATGTTTCCCATAAACGCACATAGTAAAGTGGTTGAAAGGGTTCGCCCGGTAAAAGGGGTTGTTCTGCGGTTTTATTGAAGCGATAATTATTCCAAGTACTTCCATTAATTGGCCCAATAACTTTTTTACATGCTTTTGTTTTTAAAAAGTCTATGGCGGCATTCAAAAGCGAATCGCTTAAAGATTGCGAGTTTGAACATTCGAACCAACCAATGATACCTTCTTCTTGCTCCTTATATTTGATCGCAGCAATTCTACCAATTCCCTCGCTAGACTTAGCGGTGAAAATTCGAAATTCCAAGTTCTTTTCGCCAATAATTTGATCCAAACCGTGGTCATCACTCCAATCAATTTCTTGATAGGCGATACTTTCACGCACGGCTCTTCCAACCGCATAAAAATGGGCTAATTCAGCAGGGATATTTGGATTGATTATTTTAATTTCTGACATGACTAAAAATGAAATAAATATTGACTCAATAATAAAGAAGCCGTTACGCTTAAAGGTATGAATAAATTATCCCACCCTTTTTGCGAAGCTGCTTCAACAACTGTAGTGACGATACTAATAAATAAGGTGACGCAGGTAATTTCAAACCAGTTATCCCTTAATGGAATAACAAATGATGTGGTTAAAATTACACAGCTAATAAAAAAACAAGATGAGCCCATCAATGTTTTTGTTTCTTTAAAGATTTTGAATTTTCCAATGGGCCATTTTTTACCTGTTAAAGCGGCTATTGGATCGCAAATTGCTAAAATTAAAATGGGCAGGTAAAAGAATAGGACATCATCAAATAAGGTAAAGATCAAATAGGTTGTATAGATAATGATCGGGTAGAGGATAGAACCTCTAGAGGTTCTTGTAATCCCATTAATTGATTTTAAAAGATTGAACTTTTTACTTAAAGCCAAAATCACAACAAAGGAGACTGTTAAGATTAAAACGGACCAATGCGTGGTCAAAAATATGGGGAAACTCAAGGTGATTAAGCCCGTTCCTAAATGCACTGTTTTACGTGTAATCTCAACATAAACTTTTGCATAGTGATACAAGAGCTCAGCAATTGCGAACAGCGCAAGAAAAAGCCCTGTGTAAATGGCCATATTTATGAGCTCTTGCTGCGTCATTTTTTTTGATCAAATATGAGGTTCGCATAAAAATAACCCAAATCTATCGCCTTAAGCGTTACCGACCGGTCCTTTAGATAAGTAACTTGATCGGAAAATTCTGTTGATATATAACGTGGGATCATTAAGTTCCAATAGGCGATAATTGCACCCTTGGCAGACCTTGTAATCAAATCCTGAGAAACGGATCGAAATAGATCATCATCCATATATTCAAAAATATCACTGAGGTTAAAATGAGTACAGTCAGGATGTTTATCTATTGCGGAATCTAATAGTCCGTGGTGCAATTCAAGGTGATCAATATTGGCTTTTATGGTATTAAAATTTTCTTTTCTAAGGTAATGCGGTAAAAAGGCTTCATTAAATTCATTATAAAGGATATAATAAAGAAAGTAGTTGCGTTGGCAGTTTTCCTTGCGCAAATGTTCCACTTCCCGTGCTAAAATTAAATCCGGAACAGAACCTTTTACATGTTTTAAAAATTCGGGGTCTCTACCTTGGCTGCCCATCATTTCAACGCCAAAAAATTGCCGATACATTTTTTCCCAAGCAGCTGTATGCCATACTTCATCATGAAACTGAAGTTGGGCGGCATTGTTTTTCTTTGCAAAGAGTTGATTGACTACCGTTCGATCGTGCACAGTTGGTAAAACGTCATTTTTAAAGAGTTGAAAGTATTTTTCAAACTTGCCTTGATGAATTAATCCTAGTTCAATTTGTTCAACTTGTTTCTCCCAATATTGACGGCAGTTTTTACGCAGGTGTGATTTGAGTAATGCAAAAATAGAGCGTCTCCTTTTTGATTTCCTAACGCCAATAAATTCTAAAAAGTCAGAATAATCTAATCGCTGAATTGCAATTTTTTTCAATTCAACCAAAAATAGTTGAACCTCACTTACGTCAACAGCAATAACTTTTTTAGGAGATTTAGAAAGTAATGAAAAACAATTATCTCCAGCTGATGCAATAGACATTATTTTGGAGTTTTGATCCGGATTTAGTCCTTCCAACAGCACGTCAGCATCCTCCCAGCAGTTAGCATAACGTATAAATTCGAAATTGACCTTCTCTAAATGCTTTTCACTCATCTTCAATTCTTTTTATGGTTCCAGTACTCCCGTTCATTTCAATCAAATCTCCCGTCTTCAGTTGTTTTAACAAACCTGTTACTCCTACAATGCATGGAATTCCCATTTCACGCGATACAATTGCTGAATGGCTTAAAAGGCTTCCTCTTTCTACAATTATTGCAGATGCAGTAGGGAATAGGGTTACCCATCCTGGATCGGTACTTGAAGTTACCAGAATGTCGCCATCCAAACTTTCGACTTCATCTGGATGTTTGACTAAACGTACTTTTGCACGGACAATACCAGGGCAACAGCCCAATCCTTTTAAATCTGCATTTGGATCAATTTCTTCTGTGGAATTAAAGAAATCGTTCTTGTAGTTTACCGTTTCAAATGTCGTAATTCGTTCCGACGGAGAATCTTGCGCCTTATAGGCCTCAAATTCTTTTTTTCGAATCTCAATATGCGATTTCAAATCACGCATGACGGATGTACCATCTATAAAAGCAAAAATTTCTTCTTTTGTGAGGTAAAATATATCGCGGTGGTGAGAAATGGCGTCGTTTTTCGCAAAGCATTTTCCAATCGCGGTAAAAATCTCTCTTGTAATTCCAAAAACGCGCGTGCGTTCATATCTCAAATTCTCGCGATTACTTACGAAATAACGTGTTTTCTTCAGTCCTTTATTGAACTTATAGCGCTTGTATGGTTTGTTTTTTAAGCCTTTTTTAACTTCTGCCTCTGCGGCGTTTCTTAAATCTTGATCAATTGTTGAAGCGGTAGATTTTGTCGTGACATTCTGCTTAACGAATGCCTTTAACGTCCCTAAAAATAGAGTGGGGTCCTGTTTGAATGAAACCGTTTCTAGTTTTAATTCTCCCACACAGCGGTCTCCAAACTTGTCTATATAACTTTGAATATTAGCTTTGAATGGATGATTTTCCAATTGTTCCCAAATATCAACCACACCATTTTCAAGGAATAATTTTTTCAATTCAGGATCGGCACCTATGCTTGTTGCCAATTCAATACTGCGGTGAATGGGTTCAACAGAAATAATGTCTTTACTGCCGCAAAGCAGATCGTTTTGTAAATTTGGATTATCGCTAAAACTATATTTCTCAATCATTTTTTGCAAGCGTCCAAAATAGATCATAGCAAAACTATCGTTGATAACAGGTGCCTTCCATTTTGGCGTAAGTTCGGCGTCAAGCGCAATCCATGCGGTTTTTAGTTCGTAAGCAGACATGTCATCCAGATTCATGGCTTTTAAGCGATCAAGCGCATCATTTACATCCTTTAAAAATAAACGGGATGTCTTTTTTATAGTAAATGAATGTCCTACAATTTTAAAAAGCATGATTCCAGTACGGTAAAAGGCACTGAATTTCGAGGTTGTTGTATCCTTTTCTAGTTCAAAACGTTCTTTTACACCCATCATGTTTTCCATGAATTGGGCGTTTAATGAAAAGCCAGGGAACAAGGCTAAAACTTTATACCACGACAATAAGTTATAATAAACACGACCATTGATTAAACCCAGCATATTTGCGAAAACGGCATCATTATCGTCCACCGTTTTTTGGCTTGCCCCCATTAACAATGCCAGTTGGCGATAAACGCTTTCGTAAGCTGTTTTAATATATGAAAAGGTAAGAGGAGTTGTTACGCCAGGATAGGATTCTACAATATTACTATTGTCCCAAATAATTCTGTTTTTACCCGTTTGTTGCCCAGCTGTTTTTACTATAGCTGTAATTGGACGTGTTTGCAATAAATAAAGTGTCTCGTCTTTTATCGCAAATTCTACATCTTGTGGCCCACCCAATTTTTTTTCAAGCAAATCAAGTTGTTCGGCTATAATATGAAGTTGATCGGGATGTAAACTGGCATTTTCTTGTTCTTCTTTTGAAACAGGAACAAAATCAATTTGACCAGAGGCTGCGCGAATAGCTTTTCGTTCTTTTTTGACGAGTTCTGAGACTATTTTATCTCCATCCAAATTAAACGTATCTGCATTCAATTCTCCAGAAACTAATCCTTCTCCTACGCCATAAACGGAACAAATAACCTTGGAATTTTCTGCACCTGTATTTGGATTTATTCCAAAAGCTACACCGGCTACATCTGGGTCAATCATTTCTTGAATAACAACACCAATGCCCAATTGTGGTTCTAGTTTATTGGTTTGTAAATAGGTGGAAACACGTGCCGAAAAATTCGATTTCCAAATGTTTTTTATGAACTTAGGCAAGTCTTGCCATTGCACATATAAATGCGTTTCAAATTGTCCGGCAAAAGAAAATTGTTTACCATCTTCTAATACTGCTGAAGACCTTACTGCAAATAATTTGTCTATTGGATCATTAAAGCAAGGGGCGAGTTCATCTAAAAAATTGGAAGGAAATTCATAGGCGTCAATTGCTTTTAATATGGCGGGATAGCTTGCTGCATTTCTAAGGTCTTGTGGAATTAAATCAACTAAATTCTTTTGATCTAGCACCGCGAAATTTGGGACATTCAGTCCTAATTCCAATAATCGGTAAAGGTTTAATGCTTTGCCGCCAATTGCGGAAACCGCCAAGTTGCTATGTTGTGAATCATAAATTTTCATGATCCGCCTTGAATTAAATTCATAAGCATTGGAATGCCTCCCAATGTCAAATACATGCCAATCGTCCATATCCCCGACATGGTTTCAACGCCTTTTGCCACTTTTTTGGATGGCTTACGAATAAACAGAATCCCAGGAATAATGGTGAGCAATGCAATGCTTGTCAAAATGATAAATGCGGGCAAACCATATTGCGCATAATCGGCCGCAATAGTTGCCAAGGCCAAAGTCACGGCAACCGATAGTATCCAGATATAGGTGGCACGTTTAGTTCCCCACATTTTGGTATAGGAAACAACTCCCTCTTCTTCATCTGCGGGTGCTTTTAATTTTCGTCCAAATTCAACAACAATTCCGTTCATAAATGAAACTGCAAAGAAGAAAACTAATCCAAAGTGTGGTTGTTCGCCAGATAAATGCCAATCTAATCCACTCGAGTAAATATCTAAAAGTGGAATAATAACCATGTGTGAGGTGATGTAAAGAATTTGTCTTTTCTTTAAAAATGTCGGAACAAAAAATTCAACGCCCATCAAACATAAATACGCGATAACAAGAAGGTAGAGTAGGAGCATTGGCAATTGAAAAACCGCAATAGATGTGATTTGTAAAACGCCTACAACAATTCCGATATTTCGAAGTTCTTTGAGCGAAACGAGTCCACGTGGAACAGGCAGATTCTTTCTAAATTTAGCATCATCCTCTTTGTCTTTAAACTCATCAAATATGCGAACCAATAAAAAGAGCGTGAAAGTTGCAAAACAACCGATTAGATATGTGCTCCATGGTACAAACCCCTCAGCACCTCTACAAATTCTTGAAAATGAAATAGCAGAAAAGGTAAATACCATGACCGCAATTAAGTTCATTAGAACTGGAAATCGCTCTTTTTGGTAAATATAAAAGCGCTTTAAATATGAAGCTTCGTTTTCAGACATTTTTGATTATTTACGTCCTAATTTCTGATGTGCTGATGCAAAATGCCCTGCGGACATGGCAGCAATTATTGAGATTTCACCGGATAAACAAACTCCCGCGCAAATTTCAGCGAACTTTTTAGCATTTCCAGGGCCATAACATTCCATTAATTCTAAACATTCACGTTGGGTAGGTAAAGAGGTGCCGCCACCTACAGTTCCTACAATTAAATTAGGCATTGTAACAGCACAATATAAACTGCCGTCTTCCATGATTTCCATTCGCGTAATTCCTACCGAAGCTTCGGATACGCAAGCCGCATCTTGTCCACAAGCTATGAATAAAGCCGCTAATCCGTTTGAAAAGTGTCCTTGTGCGCCCATTGCGCCACATTTAACCGCTCCCATAAAGGAAGTTAGCCAATAATCAAACATTTTTGCGGGTGTGGTTTTTAAAACGTTGTTTACAATTTCCTCTGGTAATTTAATCTCGGCGGTTACATTTTTACCTCTAACCGAAGTATAAGAGATTGATGTGGCTTTTTTATCTCCTGAAAAATTACTTTCTATATACCAAGCTTTGGGTGTTACAGGAGTGTTCTCAATAATATATTTACAAATTTCATTGGTACAAATCGTGACCATGTTTTGCCCTGCAGCATCACCTGTGCTAAACTCAAAAGTGACAATTACTTGGTTGCCCTCAATATTCATTTCCATATCAATGAGCTCGGCATAATTACTGCTTGCATTCGTGATTTTTTTGAATTCATCCGTGTGTTCCATTAACCAAACAACAAATTGTCCAATCTCTAGCAGTTCATTAAATTTGAAAACAGGGCAACGTTGCACTCCTTCCATCAAACAAACGGAAACAATTGCACCGGCATCTTTGCACGCTCTGGCCCCTCTTGCGTAAGATGCAACCAATGCGCCTTCACTTGTGGCTAAAGGAATGTAAAACGCACCTGAAGCATTTACGCCATTTATAACCAAAGGTCCAAATACACCTGTCGGCAGATGCGTCATGCCAATATAATTTTCAATATTGCCTTTGAGCATATCATTGTCCTCAAACTTTTTATCGCCTGATAAATAAGGGAGTTGATAACCCAAGTTTTCTCTGATATAGTTCATTCTTCCTTCAACACCATCTTTAGAAAAGGGATGGCGCATGGAAATGCCTTGAATCTTTTTTGTTGCTTCTGTGTCGAATTTAGAAATTCGATCAATGACAGCTTCATTTTTGATAGCGTCTACAACTTTATTCAGTTTGTATTTAGTTATACTCATATAAGTAGGATTTATGTCTCAAATATCTACAAGCTCAAAGATACTAAGGTTGTATAATATAGTCATAATTGAATTACGCAATAGGGTTCTCTGATTTGCGATTTTCACAAAAAGTAAAAAAAAGTAAAATCGAGCATGAAAGATAACATGAAATATAGTAAGTTAATCCCTTGAAAACGGCTTTTGGTCTAGGAATCCAAGCATTTAAATACTTACCATAGATTATTGATAATAAAATTACTAACTTCCAAATCCAAACTACCGTAATCATAGATTAATGAGTTCATTAATTAATAGAATTTTAGGAAATCTCGCAACGAGAATGATGCTGATAATTTACGTCTGCATTATTTTTATTACGACGTTTTTTATTGTTTTCTCATATTACAATGCATTAGCGCTGCAAGAACAAAGGCAATACGACAAGTTAACAGCCATTGTTAGTTCTATGGCCGTAAATATTGATGGAGATGAGCACGTGAACTTAATGAGTTGTTATGGGGTTGATACTCATGAAGACACCATTAAAAATGATCCGCTCTATAAAGCGATAAGCAGCCGATTGAGGATTGTAGTTGGGGAGAATAATTTAAGTCCAATGTACACATTGGTGCCTGATAAAGAAACGGGAAAATTTGTATACGGCATTAGATCGGACGATTTTGTAGATTATAAAAACACCTATGAACAACCGCCAATTGAGTTAACCGAAAATATGGAAACGGGCGGAGTGATCCCAATGTACATGTCGGAAAACGGATCCTGGCTCTCGGCATTTTATCCAATTAAAGATAGTAAAGGAAAAGTTGTAGCCGTTTTGGAAGCGGATATTGAATTTTCTGAATTCAAAGAAATAGTGAATGAGCAGTATCAGAAAGAATTATTCATTGCTTTAGGTGTAATTGTAGGTTTGGCTTTATTTTTAATTCCTTACGCCCGCAAAGTATTGTCCTCAGATGATAAACAACGCAAATTAACGCTTTCTCAAAAATTAGTGATTGAATCGAAGAATAGAGATATCATGGATTCAATTCGTTATGCGCTAAAAATTCAAACAGCCATGTTACCGGCCAAAAGTGCGTTTAAAGATAATGGCGTAGATGGTTTTATTTTTCACCAGGCAAAGGACGTTGTTGCAGGAGATTTTTATTGGATTGAGCGACATGGGGACGATTTGTTTTTTGCCGTTGCAGATTGCACAGGGCATGGTGTACCGGGCGCAATTCTAAGTTTATTATGCTCAAATGCTCTCAATCGTGCTGTTGATGTAATGGAATTGCGAGATACTGGCGAAGTATTAGATGCGGTTCGCAATATGATTATAAAGCGCCTTGGAAAAGGTGAGGGTGAAGATATGAAGGATGGAATGGATATAGCGCTTTGCAAACTCAATTTGAAAACGAATAAAATGCAGTTTTCTGGCGCAAATAATCCTATCTATGTTTATTCAAAAGAAAGTGACGCTATAACTATTGCAAAGCCATGTAAGCAGCCGGTAGGGTTATATTTAAAACAGCATCCATTTGAATGTAAGAGCTTTGATTTGTCTCCTGGTGATACGGTTTATTTATTCACGGACGGATATGCCGATCAATTTGGAGGACCGAACGGGAAAAAGTTTAAGTATAAGCCGTTTAGAGAATTGATTTTGAATGGGGCAAAAGAGCCACTAACCGAGCAAAAAAGTCAGTTGCAGAAATCAATGCGCAATTGGATGCGTGACGTTGAGCAAATTGATGATATTTGCATCATGGGTGTGAAGGTTTAGCCTTAAATCTCCCATTGAATTTTATAATATATGTTTCGCGATTTCTTAACTAATAACAGTCGTTCCATTCTCATCATTAGTATTCTTATTGGTGGTTGGTTATTACTATATTTCTTAAATAGTGATAATACTGAAAAATTAGTAAATCACCCGAAAGTAGGTGGTGTCTATGTTTTTCAAGAAGAAGAATTATTTGCCCCAATGCGCATTGATAGTATTTCTGATACACATTTATACTTGCGTAACTATCTCTATTTATTTTCTGATGCCGTTCCAAAAAGAAATCAAATATTGACGGATGAATTTGATCTTAACTTTTTTGCCATCTATGAAAAAAATGAGATTCGACGGCTTTATGATGCCGGTAGCCTTGTGAAAGCTTATCCTTAATTTAAGCGGGGATATGATTCGATTATAAGAATCGAACAAGTACAAAAAAATCCCGCACACTGATGTGTACGGGATTTCCAATTAATTCTATTTATAAACTATACAGTAGCTTTTGCTTTTGGTGCAGCAGCTAATATATCAGCATTTGCGTTATCAGCGAATTGCTCAAAGTTCTTGTTAAACTCGTTGGCCAAATGATTGGCTTTTTCGTCATACCCATTTTTATCTTCCCAAGTATTTTTAGGATTCAAGATATTTGCTGGAACATTCTCACAACTATTAGGCATTGCTAAACCAAAGATTTCATGATTTGTAAAATCAACGTTATCTAGTTTGCCTTCTAAAGCAGAGGTAATCATTGCACGTGTATACTTTAAGCTAATTCGCTCACCAACACCATACTCTCCGCCAGACCATCCTGTATTAATTAACCAAACATTCACATCATTTTCTTCCATTTTCTTCCCTAGCATTTCTGCATATTTTGTAGGATGTAATGGTAAGAAAGGTGCACCAAAACAT
The DNA here is from genome assembly GCA_013138735.1 of Crocinitomix sp. GTDB lineage: Bacteria > Bacteroidota > Bacteroidia > Flavobacteriales_D > Crocinitomicaceae > Crocinitomix. The sequence continues at coordinate 82,468 of WTCE01000085.1, forward strand.
GCTGAAAATACAGTTTGTGGTTCAGTAACTCCTGCTTCAGTTCCTGCTACCTTCGCTGTGTATCCAGAAATGAAATGGTACATGGCTTGACCAGGAGTTAATTTTGAAATTGGAGGTAAAACACCAAATGCATCAGCAGTTAAAAAGAAAATATTTTTTGGAATTCCACCTTTTGATGGAACCATAATATTGTCAATATGGTGAATTGGATAAGATACTCTTGTGTTTTGAGTAATCTCACAATCTGAATAATCAGGTGTTGATGTATCTTCAACAAATCCAATGTTTTCTAAAATTGCACCAAACTTAATGGCTTTATAGATTTGTGGTTCTTTCTCTTCAGATAAATCAATCGTCTTAGCATAGCATCCACCTTCAAAGTTAAAGACACCATTCTCAGACCAACCGTGTTCATCATCACCAATCAAATGTCTGTTTTCATCTGATGATAAAGTCGTTTTACCAGTTCCTGATAAACCAAAGAATACAGCCGCATCACCGCTTTCACCAACATTGGCAGAACAGTGCATAGAAAGTACATTTTTCTCGTGAGGTAAAACAAAGTTTAATACCGAGAAAATTCCTTTTTTGATTTCACCAGTATAACCAGTTCCACCAATGATTATCATTTTATCTGTAAAGTTGATAATAGCAAAGTTATGCTGTCTTGTACCGTCGATAATCGGGTCAGCCATAAAATCAGGAGCACATACGATATGCCACTCTGGATTGAAGTTTTCAACTTCTTCTGCTGTAGGTCTTAAAAACATATTATAAGCAAACATGTTTGACCACGGCTTTTCAGTGACCACACGAATGTTTAAGCGATAATCGTCGTCAGCACATGCATACGCATCTCTAACATAAAGATCTCTTCCGTTTAAATAAGCTTTCATTCGATTGTACAACGCATCAAACTCGTCTGTATCAAATCGCTTATTAATATCACCCCACCACACAGCATCTTCAGTTTTCGAATCGCTAACAATAAACCTGTCTTGAGGAGATCTTCCTGTAAACTCACCTGTTTCAATTGCTAATGCTCCCGTATCGGTTAAAATACCTTCGCCTTGCACAATCGACTCCTCCACTAATTCCGGGGGAGTAAGATTCCAGAAGCAATTTCCTAGATTTGTTAATCCAATTGATTCTAATGATGCATTTTCTGCTCTTTTTCCGTAATTATTCATTCGGTTATATTTTTTCCGTTTTAGAGTAACAAAAATACACTTTTATACGGTTAAGCCCAAGAAAAAATGGCAGACTTATTAAGATGTTATCAACGATTTTAGTGATATATAGCGCGGCTTTTTGGTTTCTAAACATATCTTAGTGTTATTATGACACTAATTCTCAATCCCTCTATTTACGGGCGATTACGTTTTTAAATCAAGAAAAATATACACGGTCTATCTTCTATTGAAATACTTAATTTAGGCTAATATGATATTTGATTTTGAAATTCCGATTGAAGTCTAATAAAGTGAAGATCTCTTGTAATTTTGAGGATCGCAAGATTCTTGTAAATCTAATCATGGAAGATTTAGGAATTTGGGGAAGGTTTTTGGAATTAAATGGGACGATTATGATACTAACTTTCCAATTGTTCACCGCAAAACTTGCAATGAATAGCATCTTCATCATGCCCATCTTTAGAACAACTTTCGCAGGCCTTAGTAGAAATATTGTCGTCATGCTCTACCTTAATCAACTCACTTGTTACAATACCGGTAGGGACAGCAATTATGGCGTAACCCATAATCATTACAACGGACGCAATAAGCTGTCCTAATGCCGTAACAGGATAAATGTCGCCATAGCCAACAGTTGTTAAAGTCACAATTGCCCAATAAATGCTTCGAGGGATACTGGTAAAGCCGTCTTCTGGAGTTTCAACCAAATACATGACCGTACCCAAAATGATAACAACCGTGAATATCGCACCAAGAAACACAATTATCTTACTTTTTGAAGCTGCTAGTGCTTTTGAAAGCGTTTTAGCTTCTTTTAAATATTTACCCAGTTTTAATATTCTGAATACTCTTAGCAGTCTCAATGAACGAATAACAGTTAATGAACTTGCATCTGCACCTAGCGGCAACAATCCAATATAAGTTGGAATTATCGACAATAAATCAATAATGCCATAAAATGAAAAAATGTATGAAAACGGTTTTCTAACGGTAATTATTCGAATAATATATTCAATTGAAAATAAAATAGTCAGTCCCCATTCTATGATAGTGAATACAGTCCCATATTTGACATTGTACTCATCTACACTTTCGAGCATTACCACTACCACACTCAATAAAATGGCACCTAGTAAAATAAGATCGAACCACTTTCCTGAAAGTGTATCCGCTTCAAAAATGACTTCGTGCAATTTTTTTTGCCAAGGTCTTAAAGGGCGCGATTTATTGTCCTTATCACTCATTTAAACAGGATATATTTCCAATTTTTTGTCCTTGTGCAATTGCATTTTTATAATGGATTGAAAATCGCGATTACTCTCTTGTTTTGTTAAGAATTTCTTGAAATTTTCTGTATTGCGTTTTAGCATATACCTGTGAATATAGCCATATCCTTCATATTGCCCTTCTTTTATCGAAACAAAACTATATTCATTCGATTTGCGTCCTTTGTCTAAAATTAAGAAGCTTTCTCCTTTGAAATTTAAATTTTCAGTAAGTTCAGTTACTTTAAGATTATAGGTTTCGGCTGATTCTAGACCTATACAGGCTCCATCACATTTTTTAATGGAATAATTGAAACAGGCACTCGTCGTTTTATGTAAATGACACATTTTTTGACATAAACCGAACTCATCCATCCAAAACTCTAAATACTTTTTAGCAGTAGGTAAGGAGGTAAAAGTAACGAGCGGCTTTTCAGTTAGCGTATTTTTTTTTGCGTGTAAATGATAATAGCCGTTTTGGTCAGTATGCATGAACAACCCGTGTGAGAATGAGGTAGTTTTTTGCGCCCGATTATAGACAGGCTGATGGTTTTTTATTTCTTCTGATTCACGCAAAAGTGCAATAAGTTCACTCCCAGTTAGAAAGTGATCAATAAAAGCTATCCGCTCACGCATTTCAATTGCTTTGGGCGTTTTCGTATTTTTAAAATGCTGCTCAACACGCTTTTTAACGTGAATACTCTTGCCAATATAGATTAAGCTTTTTTCAGAATCATAAAACTTGTAAACACCAACTTTGTTTGGAATTTCATCCAATGCATTAATATCTAAATTAGGATGTAAAACCGCCGGGTCAATCTCTCTTTTTATAAAATTAGCGAGATTGCCTTTCCCTTTTTTATGGATAATCGTAAATAATTGGGCTGTTGCTCGGGTATCATCAATTGCACGGTGGTGATTACCTAAATCAATATTTAAATCGCGCGTTATGTTCTTCAATCCATATGAGTCATGACCAGGCAATAAAATTCTGGCAGATTGAATTGTACACATATGATCCAATCGGTAATCAAATCCTAGGCGTCTATACTCACGGCGCATTACGCTATAATCAAAACTCACATTATGCGCAACAAAAATGGTGTCCTTAGTAAATTCAACAATGTCCTTAGCGACTTCGTAAAACTTTGGAGCTTCATAAACGTCGGCATCTGTTATACCTGTTAATCTTGAAATAAATGGGGAAATTTTCTGCTCAGGATTCACAAAAGTATGATAGGTATCTAACTCCTTTTTACCGTCATGAAGAATAATAGCGATTTCAATTATTTTGAAATTTATAGGCTTATCTCCTGTTGTTTCTATGTCTACAATTGCGTATATCAAGTACTCTTTTTAAGCGGAACAAAGCTATGGTTTTTCGATTAAACCCTGTATAAATTGGTAGTTTTTTTCATTATTAAGCCCGCCTGAACCGCTGTGCTTAAAGATCAGCTTTCCTTCTGAGTCAATAATACAAAGCGTAGGGTAGGTGTCTACGCTAAAAAACCTAGGATATTGATTCGTGCTATACAAAAAATCATAAGTCTCATTTAATGCTGATTTTTTTATGGTTTCAATTGATTCTTCGCTAACAGAAACAATGTGAAGTGCTTCACCATATTTTTCTCGTAGTTTTTTAAGTTCAACTAGTTCAGTTCTGCAAGGTCCGCACCAAGTTGCCCAAAAAGAAAGTAGGATGGGTTGACCAATAAATTCTTCCAATAATTTTGATTGACCATCTAATTCATAGATCTCCCATTTTTTAACGGCAAATGGAATTTCCTCGGCAGAGTTTTCTTCAAAAACTAAATCAGACATAAAAATGCCTTGAAACCAGCCTTGAAAACTAACACGCCAGCTAGGAACGATTAAAATGGTGATAATTACAAGTAATAGAATGGTTGAACCGTGCTTCCAAATCTTTTTCATGCCTTTATTAATTCCCAATTAAATATGTAGGTCAGGAAACTCATCCCAAAGAAGCTCAAATTCTTTATTGAATTCACGCAAGACTTTATTCGAATCAGTAATCAATATGTTTTCATGATTATACCGCTCTGCACTTCTGGTCCAATTATAGCTCCCCGTTAAGGTAATGTCGCCATCAAATAAAGCAAATTTATGGTGCATGTGGTTATCCGTTTCATCTACCCGAATTGCAATACCAGCGCGGTGCAATTCTTCAATGTCTGAACCTTTGTCAAACATTTTATCATTGTCAGTAATAATTTTGACACTCACTCCTTGACGACTTTTAGAAATGAGCGCCTCGCTTATCCTATTATCGCTTATGGTAAATAAACAAATCCGAATTTTTTGACTTGCGCCTCGAATATTACTCAAAATTGCTTGCAAACATTCTTCACCTGGCGAGAAATAGACACTCTCTTGTTGTATCTCAACTTTATTGGCAGATAGAATCAACTTGTTCACCTTTTCAGTCCAAACTAACACTTCCATGTAGTTTTCGGCGTTAATATTGTTGCGCGCTATTTTAAATAGTTCACTTCTTAATAAATCGCTTATTCTTTTATCAGGAGACAAAGACTTCAAGGCAGTTTTAATTTGAGCTTTTTCCGCTTTCGTTAAAAAATCATCTTCTGCTGAATCATCAATTAAACCAATTACTTCTTCTTTTAAATTCATTTATTTCTTGTCTTTATTAAGTTGCGTCAATTTTTTATCCATTAAATCGATTCTGCGGTAAATGCTATCTATTTTATCATTCAAATTGCTAATATCAGTAGTATCAACTGTCGGAAGTTCGAAACCTGCAATTTTGTTAACGGTTAATTCCCCCTTTACAATATCATCAATGGCTAATTCAAAATAGTTTGAAATTTTAATCAATGCATCTAACTTCGGTTCAGCACGTCCTTCTTCATATGCTCCTATACTTGATCGTTTCAAATCAAATAACTCAGCAAACTCGGTTTGATTCATGCTTTTAAAAAGCCTCAGTTTCTTAATGTTTTTTGCTAGAATCGTTTTTTTCATAAAATAATACCAATTTTTTTAGCAAATACCTAAAATAAGTAGTATATTAGCCAAGCAATTACAATAAACCTTATTTAAAATGGCGGAAACAACCAGGATACGATTTCCTAACTAGTGCACAATCCATTTCAAATGAATGATAATTAAACAGTAAATATAAGGAGATGAATTTAACAAAAAATCGACATTCGGCATTAAATTACTTTCCACCGTAATTTTATTATGGATGGCACGAAGAAAAAATTGAAGAAATTGTATATATTTGGTTGAATAAAAAAAGAAATAAATAGCAAGTAATTATGAGTCACTTTGATAAAGTAAAAGATTATCTATTAGAATTAGAATATTCTATTGTTAAGGAAGATAGAGAGAATGAAGTTTTTATAATTGAGTCTTTAGAAGACGGCATCCAAAATGTTTTAATTGGAATTGCTGATCCCATTTTGATAATCGAGCAGTACCTATTTGATCTAACAGCTAATGTTGGAGAAGTGGCTAAAGCATTGTTAGTGAAAAACCGAGATATTGTGCATGGCGCATTTGTAATGGATGAAGAAGGAACGAAAGTTATTTTTAGAGATACACTGCAAGTTGAAAGCTTAGATTTAAATGAATTGGAGGGAACTTTAACTTCTTTAAGTCTTTTATTAAGCGAGTACACGGATGAAATCATCCAGTTCTCGAAAAACTAACAAATAAAACAAAGAATTAAAAAAATAAAAAAATGAACATATTTAGAAGATTATTTAGAATTGGTTCCGCAGAAGCGAACTCATTAGTAGATAAGTTGGAAGATCCAATTAAAATGACGGAACAAGGGATCCGTGATTTAAAAGCAGATTTAGGAAAAGCATTAGAGGCGTTGGCAGAAGTTAAGGCTTTAGCCATTAGATCTAGAAATGATGCAGATGTTAGTGAAGGAAAAGCAAAAGATTACGAAAAGAAAGCTATCCTTTTATTGAAACGGGCTGAAAAGGGTGAGGTTACAATGGAAGATGCAGACCGTTTGGCAAGTGAGTGTTTAGTTCAAAAAGAATCATACATGGCGAATGCTTCTACGGAAAGAGCGAATCAAGAGAAGTTTGAAGTTAACGTAAATAAGTTGGACGGAAACATTAAAAGGTTACGATCAAACGTTAAGAAATACGAAGTTGAACTGAAAACGTTGAGAGCAAGAGCGAAAGTAGCTAAAGCAACGAAAAACATCAACAAACAATTAGCTGATATCGATTCTACTAGCACTGTTTCTATGTTAGAAAGAATGAAGGAAAAAGTAGATCAAGAAGAAGCTTTGGCTGAATCTTATGCAGATATTGCTTCAGAAAACACTTCAATCGATCAAGAAATTGACAATGCTTTAGATTCAGGTTCAGCAGAAGTAAAAGCTTCTGATAGTCTTGCAGCATTAAAAGCAAAAATGGGAATGGTAGGAGGGGCATAATTTCAAACCCTTTTATTTCTCACAGAGAACCTATAGTATTGGGCTGTCTCAACCTCTTTTTTGATTATCAAAATTGACACGAGACAGCCTTTTTTTTACCCATAACCTAACCTTATTTAATGTCTGAATTTTTAAGTCATATCTTTAGTTTACCAAACTTATTCCCCACATTCATTTTATGTTTTTGTGTGTTATACTGGTTGATTGTAATCGTTGGTATAATTGACTTAGACATGATTGACGTAGACGTAGACGTGGATGTAGACGTTGATGCGGATGTAGATGTGACAGGCGGAACGGAAGTCGGAGTGGCTTGGTTCAACAAAGTTTTGCATTTCTTTAATTTGGGACGCTTTCCATTTATGATCTGGCTTTCAATTGTTAGTTTAATGTCTTGGTTTGCTACAATTATGGTGAATAGATTGCTTCATATAGATTCCTTTTTAATAGGTACAGCTTTCTTTTTAATCGCATTTATCGCCGCAATGTTTGCCGCTAAACCTTTAACCTTTCCGTTAGTTAAAATGTTTGATGCAATGGAGAAAAGTGACGGTTTAAAAAGTGTAATCGGTCAGCTGGCAGATGTTTTATACCCAAATAAAGGAACTATTCCTGGAGAAGTAGAAATCAATTATGAAGGATCAAAAATACGAATATTCGTATTGCCTGCAACAAAGGATGATGTGCTTATTAAAAATCAAAAAGTCTTAGTTATTGCTCCATCTGATGAAGATGCTAAAATATTTTTGGTAGAACCTTATAATTAAATAACGTAATTAATATAATTTAAAATTATGCAAGAATTTTTTCAAAATGGTATTGTCATGTCAATTGGTATAGCCTTACTAGTTGCTTTTGGTATCATTATAATTATTTCCCGCTTTTACCGGAAGGCGTCTCAAGGTGAGGCTCTTGTGCGTACAGGAATGGGGGGGACTAGAGTTGGCTTCAGCGGAATGATTGTTATTCCTGTTATTCACAAATTGGAGATCATGGATATTTCCTTGAAAACAATCGAAATTGCGAGAATAGGAAAAGACGGATTAATCTGTAATGACAATATGCGTGCAGACATCAAGGTTACCTTTTTCGTTAAAGTGAATAAGCAAGCCGCGGATGTCAAAGCAGTAGCAGAGTCTGTTGGTTGCGTTCGTGCGTCTTCAAAAGATGCCATGGTACAATTATTTGACGCCAAGTTTTCTGAAGCGCTTAAAACGGTGGGTAAACAATTTGATTTTGTTGACCTATATAATAAACGTGAAGATTTCCGTGATGAAATTAAACGAATGATTGGCCGTGACTTAAATGGCTACCTTTTAGATGATGCAGCAATTGATTATTTGGAACAAACGCCACTTAATTTATTGGATGAAGCTAATATTCTAGATGCAGAAGGAATCAAGAAAATCACTGAATTAACTGCAGCGCAAAAAATTAAAGCCAACTTCATTAAACGTGAAGAGCAAAAAACAATTACGCAACAAGATGTTGATGCTAGAGAAGCGATTCTTGAAATGGAACGTCAACTAGCAGAGAAAGAGCAGAAGAAAAAACGTGAGGTAGCTAATATTATAGCACGTGAGGAAGCCGAAATTGCGAAAGTAAATGAGGAAGAGTTAAAGAAATCTGAGTATGCAAGAATTGCACGGGAAGAGGAAATAATGGTTGCGGAGGAGAATAAGCAACGACAAGTTATTGTTGCAACTAAGAATAAAGAAAAGACAGAGGCGATTGAAACAGAACGTGTAGAGAAAGAACGTGAGCTTGAACATACAGAAAGAGAGCGCGTCGTAACCTTAGCGCAAATTGAGAAAGAGAAATCAATCGAGGTTGAAAAGAAAAATATTCAAGAAGTTATTCGTGAGCGAATTGCTATTGAAAAAACTGTAGTTGACGAGGAAGAGCGAATCAATGATACACGAGCGTTTGCTACGGCAGATCGTTCTAAAAAGGTTGCAATTACTAAAGCTGAGGAATTAGCAGAAGAGCAATTGGTATCTAAAATTAAATCTGCGGAAGCAGATAAACATGCGGCCGAATTTAAAGCCAAACAAATGTTAATTGATGCAGAGGCCGAGCAACAAAGTGCCGCTCAAAAAGCAGAAGCTATAAAAGTATTGGCAGATGCACATGCTGCTGAACATGCTTCAACAGGAATTGCAGAAGCACATGTAATGGAGGCGAAAGCAGCCGCGCATGAGAAAGAAGGAGAAGCTGCTGCGCAAGTAATGGAAATGAAAGCTGAGGCTGAAGCCAAAGGAATTGAAATGAAAGGACTAGCCAATGCTTCTGCTGAATTGAAAATGGGAGAAGCTAAGGCCAATGTTGATAAAAATCAAGGATTGGCAGAAGCAGATGTGATTTCTGCTAAAGCAGTTTCTGATGAGGCTAAAGGTTTGGCTGAAGCGAAAGTTTCTGCTGAGAAATTCAAAGTTGAGGCTGAAGGCATTCACCAAAAGGCAGATGCTATGAAGCAACTGGATGGTGTTGGAAAAGACCACGAAGAATTCAAGTTGAGATTGGATAAAGACATGCAAATTGAACTAGCTGAAATTGGCATTCAAAAAGATATTGCAGATTCGCAAGCACTCGTATTAGCAGAAGCATTAAAATCTGCTAAGATTGATATTGTTGGTGGTGAGCAAGAATTCTTTGATAGAATTACTGATTCCATAACTAAGGGGAAAAAGATTGATCGTTTTGTTGACAATTCAGACTTGCTAACAGAGGTTAAAAATCAATTGCTCCATGTTGACGGAAAAACATTCATGGATAAGTTCAAAACTTTGCTAAAGGATAGTAATATTAAAAGCGAGGATGTGAAAAACTTGACCATTAGCGCACTTATTGCTAAAATGATGTCTGGAACAAATGATGGTAACCGTCGTGGAATTTTAGGTCAACTCTTGAAGTTAGCCGAGGAAATTGGAATCGCGGGCAACAATGCGGAGAGTATAGGTTTGTAGGGAGTATTGTTACAATGTTTTAATGATTTAATGGCGATTTGATCCGAAAAAAAATGATTTAATGACGGTTTGACTTGAAGTTTGACTCGAAAAAGTTTGATTAATTATGATTAAAGGATGACGGAAAAGGAAGTGTTTATTGAGAAGATGAAAGCTAGAACGAAACAGTTTGCAGTTGAGATCATTTCATTTTGTGATTCTTTAGAAGTGAAAAAAGCCTCGGCCGTTATAACCTATCAAATTGTTAAATCCGCTACATCCACAGGGGCAAATTATAGAGCTGCTTGTAGATCGCGATCCAAGGCTGAGTTTTTTAGTAAAATGAGTATTGTTGTTGAAGAAGTTGATGAGTCACAATATTGGCTGGAAGTAATTAAAGACTCACTTTTATCAAAAAAGCCAGCGGAACTGGATCGACTTTTGAAGGAAGCAATTGAATTAAATAAAATTATGTCAAAAGCAAGAAATTCAAGTTATACTGCAAAAAAGTAACTAAATATTCTCAAAAATGAACCATTAAATCATTCAACCATTAACGCATTAAACCATTAAACCATTAAACCATTAAACCATTAAATCATTCAACCATTAACGCATTAAAACATTAAAACATTCAACCATTAAAACATTCAGGACATTAAATGGCCGAAGAAAAAAATAACATACCAGAAGAAAACGAAGAAATCCAACTAGAAGGTGGGGCCTACGACATTATTCGTAAACGATTAACCAAAAATGGGGAAACGTTGCGCGAACGGATGCTAAAGCTCAATACGGATCGTAAGGATGTTTTTGGCTCAATTGAGACTAAACTGATTTCTACCGAGCGCATTACAACAGTAAATAATTGCCAACCGCGCGACATTATTTCTATTGGAAATAACCGTTTCTTATTTGGCTATAACGTGCATATTGGACTGAAATCCGAAACCTTTCTTCAAGATGTTTTTGCGGTTTATCAATTCGACAAAAAGGAACATACATTTACCGAAGATAACTTAGATGTATTTCAAGACGAAACGTTCTTGATGGACTTTGCGAACTTGTACAAATACTACCGACACACAGTTTTTGTGAAGTTTATGCAAATTGGTCCGCACTTGCACATGGTTTTCCGAATTGGAAAGAGTGTAACGGATGTGAAGACCTTTAAATGGATCAATCAAGATGATAAATTCGTTTATGAAGGAAATCGTTCAGAGCATGAATATAAATACCCCAATCAGCATCAGTTTTCATGGACTAAGGTTGGACGTGAACATCATGTAGATGGGAAACATCCACACATTTCAATTGAAGATGTGGTATTTGTCGAGACGACAGAAGGAGACTTAACCCTTAAGGTTGAAAATAACACGGATACCGGTAAAGGGATTTATGCTGAGGATGTAAAGAATAAGGATCAAACATTAGATGATGCCGATATTTTTTATGCTCGGATCGGTAATATTATAGTTTTGAAAATTCGTCCTTATCAAGAGGATGATTACCGCTATTTAATCTACAATCACAAAGTGCAAGAAGCACATAGAGTTGATGCTATTGCAGATGCCTGCATTCTTTTGCCAAACGATCAGGGAATTATTTTCCCTAAAGGATATTATATCAATACAGGTGAATTTAAATTATTCGACAATCAATTGGAAGGAATGCTTTTTGAAAAAAGAGTTCAGGCCACCAATGGTGAGGATTATTTATATGTTTTCTATAACCGTGATTCAGGAGCGTATTTTTTACTATCCTACAATCTTATTACTCAAAAAGTAGAAACACCAATTATTTGCAACGGATTTACATTGTTTCAAGACGGTGAATTGGCCTTATTCAAAGCCGAGGAAGAACCACAGAAGCACCATGCTGTTCAAATTTGGCAAACAACCTATACTCAGAATCTAATACAGGTTGAAGGAGATAAAAACGGGTATTTATTCAAAGTTGGAAATAAGGAAATTGTTTTGGCCTTGTCTGAATGTCAAGAGTTGGTTACATTAATTTATAAAGAAGATTCATTCGCCAATTTATACATTGATATTGTAAAAAAAGCAACAGATATAGATGATTCATACCATTGGTTATCTCATGCCGAAGCATCTAATATCCATGAACCGCTTGAGGAAGTTAAGAAAACGGCTTCAAACGCTATTGATGAATTTGATAAAATTTTACGACTTAAAAGAACTGCTAAGGAAGAAACTGAAGCCGTAGAAAAAAGGGCGAAAGCATTGTTGAGTAAGGCGAAAAATACGCGCGTAGCAGCTGTAGATGATAGCGTTCATTTATTGGCAGAATTGCGGCATTCAAAAGGGGAGGTTGTTGGGCTAGAATCATTGCGATTCGTAGATGCTAATCGCGTTAAAGCACTGAATGAACAAATTTCAGAAGCCTTTAATCATGCATCAGAAAATTGTGTCACTTTTTTAATGAAACCAGAGGCTTTAGATCCTTATCGCACGAAAGTTTCAAGTATTGCAAAGGAATTAGAGGTTTTGGATAAAGTTGTTGTGGCAAATGACTTAGAAAAGGAAATTGAGGACCTTTCAAAAGAACTGGAATTGTTAATTGAAATTGTTTCCAATCTAAAAATTCTAGACGCTACAAAAACAACGCAAATTATTGACAGTATTACAGCTTTGTTTTCAGAGTTTAATCAAATTACGGCATCACTTCGAAAGAAACGAAAAGCCTTGTTATTGGTTGAAGGAAAAGCGGAGTTTAATGCACAAATCCGTTTGATTAATCAAGGGTTTATCAATTATATTGACATTGTAGACACGCCTGAAAAAGCAGGAGAGTATTTGAATAAACTCATTGTTCAATTGGAGGAATTGGAAGGTAAGTTTTCGGATTTTGAAGCCTACCTCATTCAGATTGAAGAAAAACGAGAAGAGATTTACAATGCTTTTGAAAGTAAAAAAACGGCCTTAGTTGAGGCAAGTAATAAAAAAGCACAATCCCTTTATTCATCTGGAGAAAGAATTCTAAATGGAATAAAAAATAGAGCAGCAACATTTGATAATGTAGTAGATATTAACGGATACTTTGCCTCAGATTTGATGGTAGATAAAGTCCGTGATATCATTAAAAACTTAATTGGATTGAAGGATTCTATTAAGGCAGATGATATTCAAAGTAAACTTAAAACAGTTAAAGAAGATGCCATTCGTCAATTAAAGGACAAAAATGAGCTCTTTGTTGATGGTGGAAACATGATCAAATTTGGGAATCATCAATTTTTGGTGAATACGCAAAAGTTGGATGTTACTACTGTTTTAAAAGGGGATGATCTTTATTTCCATTTAACTGGAACCAATTTCTACGAAAAAATAGAGAATTCTGAATTAGAGGAAACGCGCAGTGTTTGGGACCAAGGAATCATCTCGGAAAATAAAGCCGTTTATAGAGGAGAATTTTTGGCTTATGGTTTATACCAATACATCCTTTCAGATAAAATGGGGTTATTGCCTTGGATTCAATTAACAGAAGAGGAAAAGTTAGCAGACCTTCAAAAGCAAATTGCAAAACGCTTTAACGAAGGCTATGTAAAAGGGGTGCATGACCAAGATGCTTTACTTATTTTAAACGAATTGATTCGAAAAGAGGAGACAATCGGTTTATTAAAGTTTTCTGCCAATGAACGGGTAAGTGCCTTGTTATTTTGGGAGTATTGTATTGACGCTGACGAAAAGAATCGCATTCTAAACCAGCTCAAAGCGTTTGGGATGCTCAAAAGTGTTTTCGAAGATAAATCTGCAAATGATTTTTTAGAAGAGCAACTATTAGAGCGCATCACTGCAAATGCTGAAAAATTGCCAATGACGGCAGATTGGGATAGGTCAGTAGCCTATATCATGGAAGAGATCAGCAGTGCTGATAAATACATTATTTCGCAACGGGCAAAAGAATTGACAGAGCAATTTAAATTGTTTTTAAAAACCGAGCGAAAAGAAAAAACGTTTAACACCGCAATTTTCCAGAATGAAGGCAATTGGGATGATCATTTTAACCTGATTGAATTGTGGTTAAGGGCATTTTTAAGAACCAAAGAAAAAATTGTAGCAGAAACCGTAATTGCTGAAGCAGCATTTTATTTGTTGTTAAATAACGACGAGCGTTTCTATCATAGTCCTGCAAATGTAACTGCGACTGTTGAAGGCTTAAGAGGCGAGCATGAGGTGATTGCCGAAAGCACTTATGAGCTCAACTACAATGTTTTTATGACCAAACTCATTCATTATAATAAAAATGAAGTGCTTTGGTTTAAGACTTATAATCAAGTTAAAAAAGACTTGACACATGCCTTTAAGTCTGAAATTAGGTTAACAGAATACATGCCACGTGTACTTTCTTCCTTTGTAAGAAATAAGCTAATTGACAAAGTATATTTATCCTTAATTGGAGATAATCTGGCCAAACAAATTGGCGCGTCTGGAGCTAACAAGCGGACAGACTTAATGGGGATGTTATTACTGATTTCTCCGCCAGGTTATGGGAAAACGACTTTGATGGAATACATTGCCAGTCGTTTAGGTTTGGTGTTTATGAAGATTAACGGACCAGCATTAGGTCATAACGTTGTTTCACTCGATCCGCTAGATGCAGATAATGCTGCATCAAGAGAAGAAGTAGAAAAATTGAACTTGGCGCTTGAAATGGGCGATAATGTCATGCTTTATTTAGATGATATTCAGCATTGTAATCCAGAATTTTTGCAAAAATTCATCTCCTTAAGTGATGGTCAACGTAAAATCGAAGGAGTTTATAAAGGCAATACCAAAACCTATGATTTTAGAGGGAAGAAAATTGTAGTGGTGATGGCTGGGAATCCCTACACCGAAAGTGGTGATAAATTTAGAGTTCCAGACATGCTTTCTAACCGTGCAGATATTTATAACCTAGGTGATATTTTAGGCGATAGTGCAGCGGAATTTAAACTATCTTATATAGAGAATAGTTTAACCTCTAATGCGGTGTTGGGTGCCTTAACGGATAAAGGTAAGGATGATATTTATAATTTAATTCATGTAGCTGGTGGAATGCCGATTGAGCAAATAGAGCTCAAATCCTCGTATTCATCAGAAGAATTGCAGGACATAAACACCTTGCTTAGAATGAGCTTAAAAGTGCGCGATATCCTCTTAAAAGTGAATTTAATGTACATTGAATCTGCTGGGCAAGAAGATAGTTATCGTATTGAGCCTGCTTTTAAATTACAAGGATCTTATCGTGACATGAATAAGTTGGTTGAAAAATTGAACCCATTCATGAATGATAAAGAGTTGGATACCCTTATCATGTCTCATTATCAAAATGAAGCACAGACCTTAACAACAGGAGCAGAGGCGAATTTATTAAAGCTAAAAGAACTCATTGAAGTCATTAATGAGGATGAAGCAATGCGTTGGTCTAGTATTAAAGAAGAGTTTGTAGAAATGCAAAAATTAAAAGGCTACGGAGACACCAGCGGCGAGATGGTACAGGTCATTCGCAAGATGGGGGATATCAATAAGTCACTCTCTAATTTGGGGAAAGATGAACCAAATAATGATTATATTGTTCAGTTAAAGTCTATAACAGAAGGAGTACGGGCAATTTCCAAAGTCATGATTGAAAATCGGAAAAAGAAATTGAAATCTGACGAAGAAGAGTAACCAACTCGTAAGAGACAACCTATAGAGAAGAACATAATCAGTGGCGTTAATCGATCAAATGATATATAAGACAAGAATCAATCTCAAAGCAAACATAGTATTTTGCCTATTTTTTATTACGACTCAATTTTCATTTTCACAAGAAAGCTCAGGCACAATTGACTTAACCGTTGATACCTTTAAAGAGTTTGAAGTATTTGGAGATACATTAGATAATTACTCCGTTTATTTCACTGGAGAAAATCACACCTACGCAACGTACAATACAGAGTTGCAATTGAAATTGTTGAAATATTTGCATCAAGAGCAAAACGTCAAACACTTCATATTTGAGCAAAGTCCAGGTTTAAGTTATATCATTAATAAAATTGTGTTGGAAGATAAAACAACGCATTTACACTATTTACGCGATATGTTTTTTGACCCCTTTTATGATATGGTAAAAGACCTGCGCAAATACAATGACACCTTATTACCTGCCAATAAAATTCAAGTGCATGGAATCGATATTGAGCGCTTTCCAAGTTTTTCGATTTATGCCTTAAACGAAATGATTGACACATTGGATAAAAGTGTTAAAGGGGGCGAAGTTTTTGAGCAAATTCAAGCATTAGCAACTTCCGATTTTAAAAATGCGGGCCCTGCAGCTTTTTATTCTGATCCCGAAGTGACTGGCTTTGGTTTTGGACAAGTTAGCGCATGGGAATCTTTAGAATCTATCTTAACAGGCGCAATTGAAAATAGAGATTCTTTAGTCACAGTGTTGGGCGCCGATAGCACGAATTTTTATTCCATTATTGAAAGTTTAGAAATAGGGCATGAGTGGTATGTAACAGAGCAAAACGGAGATGTTAAATCACCCATAATTCGTGAGCGTTTTATGGCGGATGAATTTGAAAGAGTTTATGCAGCAGATATGGTATCAAAATATTATGGTCAGTTTGGAAGATGCCATTTACATAAAGATCAGGATGCAGGACGTTGTTATGATTATTATATGAACTCAATTGCCAATCGCATCAATGATGTTCATCCTTCTTTGAAAAATCAAGTTTTAGTTATCCCTATATTTTATGGTGGATTAAGAGATTTTGATAGAGATGTAATCAATAGTTTAGATTTGGATACCCGATTTACTGATACCAAAGAGTCCTTTATCATTGACTTGGCGTATAAAGAGGGCGATCATTCTATTGTTGGTTTTTATAATAATTTGCCCTTTGTAATAATATGCAATGGTAGTAAAGATGAGGTAGATTATTACAGCTATGATTGGGATGACAACCTTGCAGAATATCATTTGGGACCCTGGTTAGGTTATACTTATTTTAATAAACTATCTAAATTAAATAATGTATTAATCAATAATGGATTCAGCCCATTTGACTCGAAAATGTTAACCTATTCTATTTCTGCCGATTTTTTTGTGCCTGGTGAGGTTGGGGTGTCCTATACCTATGATTATTTCCCCGAAATTTCTAACGGTGATCGCTTCAACCTTAGGGGATATAAAATTGGAATGGGAACAACTTACCCAGTTGGCGGTAAATGGATTTTAGCGGCCGTTGGTTTAGATGTGGAATACGGTCAAATGAAGTTGATAGAAACACAAGAAACTACTGCACCGCCCAACATCATTCAAATTGACAATTTAAATCAGATAATTTATAAGAATGACGTTTTTACATTAGATCCTAATTTACAGTTACGTCTAACCTTGCCAGTCATTAGCTTGAATGCAAAGATAGGTTATGCCTTAGATATTTCGGGCAAATATTGGCGATTGGATGGGAAAGCAAAAGACTTTACTAAAACAAGTTTCAGTGCTCCGTACGTTCAAGTAGGAGCGAGCATAAACCTAAAAACGAATTAGTAAATGACTCAAAAAACTGAGCAAGCCAGTAAATCGACTCTTAAACCTTATCAATTTAAGCTTAAAGCAGTATTGATTTGGGGAGCATTATTAGTGCTTGGTTTAATTTTAAAAGCCATTGAATGGCCTTTAGACGGCGTACTTATTGTTTCAGGATCAGCTGCAATTACCGCGTATGCGCTACATCATATTTTTCGATCAAAAGGAAAAGATTCATTGAATAATGCAATACTTTCTTTGGCCATCATTTGGCTTGCTATTCTAATATGGGGCGTATTTTTTAATGCAGGTTATCCCTATAATAAGTACGGGCTTCAATTCTACTCTTATTGTTTTGTCATTGTGTTTTTGATTTATGAAGTTGTTCGGTTTGTAAAACTGCGCAAAAAATGAACGAAGATGAAATCATAGATGCAAGACCAGTAAGCGATTTTTATGGACAAAATCCGCGCTATAAATACGCCACCTCGATTTTTGCATTGGTAGATGGGGTTTCTGTATTAACCTTGTTCATGCTCCTTTATTCTAATATTATGGATGGTGGATTTTGGCTACAATTCAACTTTTTGACATTTTTCAGGATATTGCTAGTTGTGTCATTCGCTTTCTCCTCCGTATTATTTTTTCTCAGAAAAAAGGAAGCTTTTGTCCTTTACTATTTTCAGTTTCCAATGCGACTATTATTCATGACAATGTCTTTTAGTTTTTTAATTGAATTGTTTGGCGGCATTTACGGTACAACAGCCTATTGGACGGTAATTGTGCTGGTTTTTGCTCTTGAGGTGGTGAGATTGGTTTTAACCAATTTGATTCACCGTAAAATGAATAGATTTCACTAAATTTAGATGACGTTTAATTAGTTATGCTTGAATATATTAGAAAAAACATTGACAAGTTCCAGGAACTAGTAAAGCAAAAACTAAACGCTTTTTTAAGCGAAGAGGGGTATTCTTTAATAAAAGATGAGCATAATAAGGAAGGCATTGAAACAAGGTTGTGGTAATGGACAAATCCTATAAAAAATCATGCTGTTCGGTTGATTTGGGATGGTAAGGGAAGTTGGTTTGACTTGGGGGACTTTAATTCTGTAATTAATTTGAATTCTGCTTCTGCGAATGAAATTGAAGTAGTTTCATTTACCACTTGAATTTAAGAAGTAAAATTGTTCAACCGCAATAAATACATAAATGGAATAATCGATTCACTAATCATAGCTTTAAGAGAATAGTTAAACTCATTACATACTCCATGAAATCATTAGCGCATGAAGGCATAATTTGGGTCACATTAAAAACTAGGGGGAGTAAGAAATGTGGTGGAGATGTTAAGTTTGTTGGAATGGAAATAACTTGACTTTAGGAGAGTTATTCTATTTCAATGAACTTGGGCTCTAACGGACAATTTAGATTGTCATTTTGGTTCTTAATAATTTTACTCAAAAATTATTAAGATATTGAAGTCCCCCTAAAAATTCAGTTGACCCCATAATTTGCTATAAACCTAAGAACTATCCTACCTAAAAGTTAGAGAGATTGATTTATAAGATCATTATTCACAGACATTGGAACAGAAATAGTTCATCTTTAAAAAAAAATAAGCTAGATTTTTCGTATCTTTAAATAAAGAATTAGATTATGTTGGAGTTTGTAAATGGTAATGATATTGCTGAAATGAGCGAGGAGGGATGGAAAATTAACTATTCCATGAATGTGAGAGAAATTGACGCTACTTACCTAGTAGATATACCTGCACTTAATATTCATTTTTATGTTGATCATGAAAATGAGATTAAAAGAGTAGCGAATCAATCTGTAAAATCTTTTTTTAATTTTTGGCAAAAAAAAAATGAATTCCAAGCGTTTATTGAGCAAATGTTAAATCTTGGATTTGAAATAAAAACAATTGGTCAAGCAGCTCGCAAAACGAAACGACAAGAGAAGAAAGACATTGGAAGGGTGATAAGTCATAATGTAGTTCTCAGTTATGCATAATGTGTCGCATAAATGCATAATAGAATTTTTAGCAAAAGAAGGATTTGAGCCTATTCATATAGATAATTGGGCTATTTCTGATGTGACTTATTATTTTTCAGAATTTAATCGTGTTATACTGAGATTAACATCAAATTGTGTTCCCTATGGGGTCGCTAAGGGGCTATTGGCTAATTTTAACTTGGATCATCAAATTGGTCAAATTTTGACTGACAAATGTAATTGTATTTAATAGTAGTTTTTGATTTTTTTCTAAATGTCGTTCAATAACCCACCTATGCAGGGCAAACGCATTTAAAATAACGCCATTTTATTAACAACTCAACAGTTGATAACTATCTAAATATCAATTCATTAATCCTTTTATGATCGCCTAAAAATGCGTATATTTATCTGGTAATCAAT
>WTCE01000187.1 GCA_013138735.1 Crocinitomix sp.
TGAAAGGCTAATTGCAAAATACGTAAAGGAGCAAGGAATTGAACAAGAGTATAAAAAGCTAAAAGAAAATCATCAATTGAAGCTATTTTAATGCCTCGCGGGCTTGCCCCGAGGATTATTTACTATAAAAGGCTTACAAAATGCGCCGAAGATGTATTGCTGGAGTAGGGGCGATTTATGAATTTTCAATGTACATTGAAAATTGAACACCCCGTCAAAATGAATTGATCATTGAACACTCCGACGAGCTCAGCGCGGCGCATTGAACACTCCGTCAAATCGTATCAAACCATCAAAAACCTCGCGTCAAATCGTATCAAACCATCAAACCATCAAACCATCAAACCATCAAAAACTCCCGTCAAATCGTATCAAATCATCAAATCATCAAAAACTCCCGTCAAATCGTATCAAAGCATCAAAGCATCAAACCATCAAAAACTCCCGTCAAATCGCATCACTGATCCAGCCAAGCCTTAAACGCTCCAACTTTTTCTCGGGCAACGATAATCGATTCCGTTTCAAAACCTTCAATTTTTAGTTTCAAGCGACTATTGCTATGCGCTATTATTTCCTTAGCAGCATCAAAATGCACAATATACTTGCGGCTAATCTTAAAATAATTTTGTGGATTCAGCATTTCAAGAATTTGCTCCAAAGGATATTCTAACACGTAATTGCGATTGTTAATCGTGTTAAGGTAAGTACCTTTTTCCATGCTATAAAATAAGCGCACCTCTTCAATAGGAATAGCTTTAATTTTATCGCCAACTTTAATCATAAAGCGCGATTTATATTTTTTTTCAGTGGGGCGATTGATTGAAAGTTGCAATAATTTTTCAAGATCAATTTGCGGCTTTAAGTTTTGCACCTTGTCCAAAGCCTTTGCAAGGCGTTCTGATTCAATCGGTTTCAACAAATAATCAATGCCATTGGTTTCAAATGCTTGTATGGCGTATTGATCATAAGCTGTGGTGAAAATAATAGGGCATTTAGGCGTCACGTTTTTATAAATCTCAAAACTGAGCCCATCTGCCAATTGAATATCGGAGATGATGAGGTCCGGTTGATTTTGTTTTAAATACGCAATGGCTAGGGCCACACTTTCAATCGTTTGAACGACGTTTATTGTGGGATCTATTTCACTAATAAGACGCTTAATACGATTTGCGGCGCGCGTTTCGTCTTCTATAATTATAATATTCATTTTAATCTCGCTTTAGAATGGGAAGGGTGACTATAAACAGATTGTCCTTAGTCTCAATTTCAGGTTTGCGGTCGCTGAAATAAGCATATTGCTGCATTAAATTTGTTAAACCAATTTTCTTAGAATCAAGATCGACATTTTTCAATCGGATTGGGTTGTTAACCGTTATTGAATTAGTGCTGCGCGAAATGCTGATTTCCAAAGGGTTTGCAGATGAAACCTCATTGTGTTTCACAGCATTTTCTACCAATAATTGCAGGGCTAGTGGAACGATTAATTCATCTGCTTTTGCTGTAATGTCAAAATTGATAATCAATTTGTTTTCAAATCGCGTTTTTAAAAGAAAGATGAATTTTTCAATGAAATCGATTTCCTCTTGCAATGGCACCAATTCTTTTTCACGACTGTCTAAGACGTAGCGATAAATATCGCTGAATTGATGAATGAATTTAACCGCCGTGTCTTGATCTTCGTAAACCAAATCACTTAAAACGTTTAAACTATTAAACATAAAATGTGGATTGATTTGGTTCCGCAATGCTTCATATTTATACGATAACATTTGCCCGTTTAAGACTTCTTTTTCAATAATTGAATTTTTTAAACTTACAAAGAAACCATATGCTGCAGCTAATAAAGAAATAAAGAAAGATATGACAATTGGAATGATCCATGCTCGAATATCAAATTCGAGTAGATAATCAGGAACTGTTCCAAAAACAAGGTAGTGCATAATGATTTGCACAATAACAAAGGCAACAACAGAATAAACTACAACTGAAAAAATGGTTAATATTAAACGCTGAATAGGTTTTTCGAGCCAAGAATATCGTCTAGAAATCAAGGTCTGAATATACGAATGTCCTAATGTCTGTGTAATAAAAATTATTGCGCCCCATAAAGTTCCAACAAAAAATCTTATTGGATTTTCGAAAGGATCTGTAACAAATATAATGCAGCAAACCACCCCGATAATCAAATTAATGAGTAAGAATTGCCAAATACTTTTGAAGGGTCCTAATAGCTCTTTCATTTTAATTTATCTTTCTCAATGTTAGTTAAAAAATTCAACAAAGTTTTATTGAATTGTTCTGGTTGATCCAGATTTATGCAATGACCAGCGTCCTTGACTTCTATCAGCTCAGTTTCTGAATTTCTTTTATGCCATTCGTGAACTAAAGATTTGGCTATATCAACGTCGTGTTCTCCAATCATCAACAATAAAGGTACAGGAGTTACATTACCTTGCTGAGATTCCAGAATCGCTGTTACACCACTCATTACTCGAAATGACTTTCTTGTGTAGCGACTAGTGGCCGCATAAAATTGCAATTCACCCTTTGGACTGTGCGTGGCTATGCTTGTAGCATGCCTCCTGAAAGCTTTCATGGAAAAAATAGCTCTTAACAATGCGCCAAACTTGGTTTTGTTTTGTTCGCGATTTACCTGATCGTTTGTTTTATGTATATCATATCCTCCAACCACCGTTAATGAGCTAACTTTTTTTGGATATAAATCTTTAAACTGTTGTATGACAAGACTGCCTAAGGAAAGTCCAATGAAATGGGCACTTTCATATCCTTCATTCTCCATTAGATTGTTCATGTAATCAGCCGAACGATCTATCTTAACCGTTGAGTTTTTAGGTTGAGACATTCCATGTCCAATTAAATCTACAGTGATAACACGATAATTCTTTGAGAAAAAATCCACTTGAGAATTAAAAACTCTATGATCGGCAAATGCGGGATGCACAAATACAAGAAGCGGAGCATCAATCTTTCCAGAAACATAGTAATGAAAATTACCGTTAGTTTCATCAAGAGTGTTAGACTCTATGTCTGTTTGTGGATTCATTTCGCTTAGTAATTTTTGATCAATTTGATTATCGTAAATAATATTTCCGGCTTCAAAATAGATTTTCAGTAGTAAAAATATAACTAAACTATACTTTAACACTTTTAAAATTCCTTTTTTGAAGCTTTTCATAATTCTATTTGGCTTTCATATTAATCGTTGTACTCTCAGAATATACGAATAACATTTTTTTAAATTTAGGAGCGCTCATAAAGCCGCGTGCATTATTAGAAAAACCGTATGCTTCTGTTGGTCTTCCATATTTGTCCTGATCCATTTTGTTATTGCCATTCACATCATGATAAAATCGAATAGCGTAGGTACCCGGCTCTAAATCTTTAATTACAATCGTTGAAAATCCATTTTTTGCCTCACCCATGGTTTGTAACACCATTTCTTCATTTTCATCTAATACCTCAAGCATGATATTTCCTGTTTCGGATTTTAGCTTTTTAATTTCAATCGTCAATGTTTGTTGTGCTGATGCATTAGAGCTAGTCGTGTTTTCTGTAGGTTCAGCAAATTTAGCAAGAACTCCTTCTACTTGATCTTTACCCCAAGTTGGGTGAAATGGACCTCTTATTTCATAGTTATCCCAATCAGCGAGTAATTGCTCTGCTTCAGCTTTGAATTCACTGATGTCTTTTCCAAAAAACTCAGCTGTACCTACTTTATTCGAGAGTGCCAACTGTTTTGCACGTGGGTTTTGGGCATCACGGGCCAATGATTCTTGAATGGCAGTATTCGTCAGTATACCATATTTTTGTCCCCTCGTCATAGGGTCAACCACTAATTTGGCTGTATAGTAGAGGGCTTTTAAAGCATATACTTCAGACTCATTTGGAGCGATTGTAATCATTTTATCGATAGAACTCTCAGCTACTTCTAAATAAGCATCTTTATCAGCTGCGCTAGCTTCTCGGTCTGAAAAACTCATCATGATATAACATTGTGCATGATAATATAAAGGCAGCCATTCTGTGCTTGCAGCATTTGCAATCAATTCGAAATTACTTGCGGCTGTAGCATAGTCTTGTACGCTTGCCACTTGCGCATAGTTTTGCATGGCTTCGCCCATTTTTTGTTGATATTGACCTTGTGTAAATCCAAGACTTGTCAGTATTAATAAGGATAATGTGATAATCGTTTTCATAGTTTTAAATTTTAATTGTTAGTTAAATGTCTTGTTTATATTTCCCTTTTTCAAAAGAAGGTGACTGAATTGTAGATTCTAATGGATGAATTGTAATCGAGCTCGGATTATTAGATTAATTCAACTGATCTAATTGGTTTTTATCGCCGCTTTTTGACAGTGTAATAAAGCAACCAAGTACAAAAAAGCGCGGAGCAGGTGGTTGAATAATTCTCTTTTCATAAACACCTTCCACATTTGGTGTACTGGCAAATTCATAGCCGAATTCTTGCTCGTAACCCAATACATTTGAAGCGGAAGCATAGAAAATTACATTTTCGCGATAAAGGAATGTCCAATTTAAATTCAATGAATTATAAGCTTTCATTTTTTCACTATTGAATTCCCCTTTGTTTGGATCGTTATAAAAACGGGGAGATGAATAGTTAAATGAACAACCTACAAGTGAGCGCCATTTTCGAATCCAATGCTTATAAACAAATGAAAGGTTGTGCTTGCTAGCGTAAGATGGAATGGCCTCTGTTGTATAGTTTAATTCGTTTCTTTTTGTATCTAAAAAGGAGTAAGAGACCCAATAATCACCGTTTCTAATTGTTTTTTTGTCTCTAAAAAATAAATCAAAGCCACGCGCATAACCATTTCCGTTATTGGTATAGTGTTCTGGTAGATAGAATGGAGCTTCGCTAAATTTTACCAAATCTTTATAGTTCTTTACATACAGTTCACCTCTAAGTGTGCGTTTATTCTTAGACCATTGGTAATTGATCATGTATTGGTTTGCTTTTTCATAGTCAAGCTGATCGGTATAAATTAAGTGAGCATTTTTACCTTGTTGAAAGAATGTGCCGGCCGCAAGTGATACTTGGCTGTTTTTGGAGGTTTGGTAAGCCATTGAAATACGCGGTGATAGGTTCATTTTATTTAAATGAGTGGAATATTCAACGCGCCCACCAACGCGAGCCACCAATTTCTTTGAAAAATAAATATTCGATTCTGCAAAGGCAGCAAAAGTAGCATCCTCAAATTTAAAATTAAGATCCTCGTCATTACTCAAATAACTTTGATGGTAAGATTTCAAAAGCGATTCGGTACCTAACTTTAGTTTAATTTGTTTATTGAACTTACGTGAAAGCACTGTTTTCAAATGCCCTAATACAAGTGATTCTTTGAATTTATCAGTATTAATACCAATTTGGTCGTTATTATTCGTGTATGAACCGCTCGCTTTCATTAGCCATTTTTTGCCCAATGTCCCTTTCCAAGATGTGTTAAGGTAATAATTGTTATTGCGAAGTTTATAGCGAGTTGAGACGTTATTATTATCCAAATCATTCCGATTCAATTCAAAATAAGAATCGTTGTAGGAACCATATACTTTGAAGAGTCCATTCTTTGTTTGATGCCGAAAATTAAGACCTGCGTTATTTGCGATTGGTGTTTTTATCCAATCAATATTTTGCGGAACTATTTGCAAATAGGGGTATAGGTTGGTATGATCGAAACTTGCGGTTATTGCTGTCTTTTCCCATCTTTTTGTTCCAGCTAAGCCTAAACCAACGGTTAAAATTGAAATATCCAATTGATCTTGTTCTTGGATTCCTTTTGTTTCTAATAATAAAACAGAGGATAAAGCTTGCCCATATTCGGCAGAGAAGCCACCCGTGCTAAAAACTGTACCGTCAAACATAAAGGGATTAAATTTGCTGCGCACGGCTGTATTTGGTGCTGATGGGTTATAGGCAACAGGAACAATTGAACCATCAATATACGTTTGACTTTCACGACTATTTCCACCACGCACAAAAAGTTTACCTGATTCGCCATTAGTAGTTGTGCCCGGCAGGTATTGCATAGCGCCAACCACATTGCCTTGAGCGCCAGGAACTGTTATCATGTCAATTGAATTGAGGTGGACAGCTTTCTTTTTATCACCCGCTTCAAAAGCGCCTGCATTTATTGTTACGGCGTTTAGCTCATTAAAGCTTTCTTTTAGCACATATGTTAATTCAATATCGGATTGTGCTAGCGTAAGCTGCGTTTCAATTGTGTTAAATCCTATGAATTTTACAATTAGCGTTTGTTCACCCGTTAGTTCCGTTGCAATTTTGAATTGACCTTCGTTATCGGTGATGTCGCCATCAAAGCTTCCGGCTAGCATAACCGTTGCACCTGCAAGTGGTGTATTATTGGTTCCTATAACCGTTCCCGAAATTATTATTTGCGCGAACCCGTGATTGATTAGTAGTGTAAAGAGGCATAAAATTAAAAGACGTTTCATATTTGAGCTTTTGTTTCTCAAATATCAGTTCTTCTGATCGATTCATAAAATTACACTTACTGAACTGTCAAATAAGCGGGATGAAATGTTTGGGCATAAAAAAATCCCTGTCCGCTTTAAGCGAACAGGGATTTTATATTATTTTTTAATTCTGTTACTTGACTACTGTCACGTGTCCTCTATGTTCATGACGTTTGTCTGAATGAAGTTCCTTGAAGTCAA
>WTCE01000062.1 GCA_013138735.1 Crocinitomix sp.
CTGCTTTTGGCTACTGTTTGCAAAAACAACGTGCAAAACATGCGGCGGAGAATCCAAATAAAAATTACGCTGCAAAAGCGGAACGGGCTTGATTAAGGCACGATTACAGATTTTCGGAGCCACGCCCACCTGATGAAACCGACTAAAGGGAAACGGGCTATTTTGCATTGTGAGAAGCTTTAGATAGTGAACACTTAGCACAAGCAACTGTGAAAAAAGGACACCAAGCCGCGCACGATAACTTTTTTTGTTTTTTTGAATGAATGATTAACTGCATATTTTTTTTGCTTTGCCTTCAGGCAATAAAAACGAGACAGACAAGGGTGATGAGCGCAGCGAAGAATTTATATACCCTTTTCTGATTTGATTTTATTGACTTTTTTGCAAAGAAAAATATCAGTTAAGCAGACTTACCAAAACCCTGAGCGGTAACTTTCCTATCTGGACACATTAAGAAAAAGTCCTGTACAAGAAACAAGCAGTAATTTAAAATCAAAGCAGCTTGCTGCTAATCAAACCCCGCCAAATCGAAAAAAAACCTGTCTAATCGAAATCAAAGCAACGCAGTTGCTAAATCAAAACCCGCGTCTACAGATAGTAAAAGTGAAACTATAGAGAATCCAACACATTAAAAATGTCAATTCAAGTTTGGTCCTAAATTGAATAAAATAATTCCACTCAATTTAAGCCTTTCAATAAAATTATTAGGGATTTTCATTTCATAGCCTTTAGCAACAACATTTTCTCCAGATATTTTAAACTTAATTGAATGAATTTGTCCTTTTTGTGAGAGAACTATGAAATCTGATATCCTATCAATTAAAAACTCTTCAACCATCATAAGTTGTTTATCAGGAACAGCTGCTACATAAACAAACCTGTCAGGCATAGCAAAAAACACCCCTAATGATTCTCCATTTTTGTCATTCATAGTACAACAGAAGGCACAAATTATATTAGAAGTGTCAGGGAATTTATTTCTAATTATTGAGTAAAAATCTTTATGAAACAATTCAATTGCTTTATTCTTTGGTGGAATATACCCTATTGATTTTAACATCTTAATGGTTATCGTTTAAACTATTTTTTTACTCTTCAACCTAACAGAGTCTTTTTCGGGTTTCAAATATAACTCTTTAAACTTTGTTTTTCACACATTCTACACAACCACCCACAAGAAAAAGCGGCGTTCCTCCTCAACCACTCTTTCAGGTTTTTAATCACAAAATGAAACATTTGGCTTTTTAATCTCCCGAATCCCTAAGACAGTAAATTTCAATTCTGTACACGTCCAGAAAAAGTCCTGAACACGTCAAAAGCAGAAATTCCCCCCGCGTCCCCCTTGAAAAAGAAAAAAAGCAGCTATTTCAGCTGCGCGAGACAAAAAGAACGGAGTAAAAGCCGAAGTATGAGGACTTTTACGAAGTGAGCGAGAGCGAGGTTTGCCAAAGAGCGGGAACGGTTTCTAACCGTGTAGCTATTTGTGCTGTGCAACAGTTGGGGATTTTAAGAGTAGGAAAGTGTCAAGCCTTAGTGATGAAAAGCGCACCAACAAAACCGAGCCAAGCGGCGAGCAAAACACATGGAGCGTTTTATTTTTTGGGTTGGAGGTGTTTTTAATTTTTTGCATCTGCTAAAAATTAAAAATCTAGTGAGTGGGAAAGAAAAATAATATAAGCTACTACTGAGGAAAATGGAAGGGCGGGAAATAAAAAACAAAAAGCCAACCCTTTTTTGGGTTGGCGTTTGATTTTTTATTTATCTGTGGGATTTTCCGAAGACCTTTAAACAGTGTCTAGGACATCTATTATATCATTACTTTTTTCATTTTTTCTATTCTTAAAAAAGCGAACTAACAAAATAACTTGTACAATTAAAATTGAAAATGATAAAACCTCTATTTTAATCCCATATCCTGATAATAGAAAATTGATTTCGTATCTAAAGCCTATATTTAATCTATGAGTTAACTGATAATCAAACATAATTTTAATTGCTAAAGGTAAAAGGAGTAGAATGGTTCCAAAAGCCCAAATAAATCGATTCTGCAATAACGAAAAAGAACAAAAAATAAGCAAGAATATATAAAGTATAGGAATGAGTAAGTTTGAGGATGCAATTTGGAATAGGAAGGCATAGGAACAGCTAATAAGCTGAAGAATACAGTACGAAATTGTGATCCAAGCAATTGTTTTTAAATGATTCATCTTCTAATTTGATTTCCATTGAACCTCTTAACTTTTTCTAAATTTTCCCGGAACCAAATTCCCCAAACTGTACTTGGAATAATTATTATTCCAATAATTATTTGATATAAATAATTAGTTCTCGACCATAGATCATAAAAATAATAGCAAAGAATTAAAGAAATCGCCAATACAATTCCAAAAAACAAGCCAATGAAAGGTGATTGAACAGCTGACAGATCATTTAAATGGTAGTCAGCCTTTTTATTACATCTATAATTATGACATTTTATAGATATATACTTCCCGTTCTTTTTATCATAATCTTCACGTGTGCCATAAAGTGTATAAACACTAATTCTTTTTTTACACCGAACACATTTACCATGAATTCTCATAATAACCATTTTGTAATATTGTAAATTACCCTTACCACAATTATTGTCCAATTATTGGAGTGTTCTTATAATCATTACTTAACTCTTTCATGTAATTACCTCTTCCAGGGATACCTTGATACTTTGATACTCCTTTCTGGGCTGCTCTAAAATTTAACCATGAATCGCCACCAACAACTGATTTTGTTTGTGTAGTAACTGAAAGTTTAAGCTGACTACTCGGAGGCATCAATAAAAGAGGTTTTGTTCCTCCACCACCAACAATTTGATAAGATTTACCACCTCCAGTGCTAGTAGACGCGGTTGTAGCAACTGTCTTACTTGATGGTACGTTAGCTTGACGCATCCCCTTTAATTTCCAACCAAACGCCTTAGGTTGTTGCCCGGCCTTTAGACTTTTTAGGCTTTTTAAACCATTTAACCCACGATTTAAACCATTCGTTGTAGATTGAATTCCTCCACCTCTAGTACCTCCACCTGGCACAGGCATCATATCATATTCCCAAGCCATAAGGAAGGAAGCATCACTACCATATTTGCCAACAATGTAGTTATAGTCATCCGTCATACTCCAAATCATATCCTGTCGGGAAAGACCTAGACTTTCTTGTTTAAGAACATTTAAATATCTACCAGATGATTCTTTGTTTATATAATCTTGACGGTAAGAATAGCGTTGGAATAAACTAAACATACCATAATGGCCTAGATAATTAGACGGAACGCCTTCCCACAAATCAAAATTTGCTACACCATAACTTACACCTCCGCTAAAAGTAGCTGCTGGACCACTATACAAATTAGTACCAGCCCACATAACAGTTTTTGCAGCGTCAATCCATCCCCCATTTTCATCAACCTTAGCATCAATTAATATGGTTGTATATTCACTCCCCCCACTCGCTCCAATCCAAGTAAAAACACCCGCCTTGGAATCAAAATGATAAGTAGAATCACCTAGAACATCATTATATAAGATTGGATTATTCCCCATACTTACATAAGGGCTCTCCCATGATGTTGCTTTAGGGTCAATACTTAACCATCTCCCAATTCTAGGATCAAGTTGTCTAAAATAGGTTGTGTAAGAATTACCATTCCCTTTAATCTCATCATCTTTCTCACTTCCCTGATACCCATAACGATAATTTCCACCATCAGATTCCGATCTAAGCACCATCCCATAAGGATAATATTCAGTAGTACCAGTTACATCCGCATCATAATAATCAACGTTAACCCCATCAGAAGAAGAAGCTAACTTCCTATCACTCACAGTAGCCAACACATTTCCTAAGTGGTTGGAAAGTTCATACAAAAAGCTACAATTTCCGCGCGCGCACGATTCCCCATTTCAATGGGTGTACTTTTTTAAAATTCAAAGAACGTTTTCTTATGTAGTAAAAATAAGTTTTTTTGAATCAACACCTCAATATTTACGCGCTTTTTTCATGTAAAAATCAAAACGTGTATTAAAAGCGATCTTTCAAGGTTGAAAAATCGCTTTTTCAGGTGAAAAATAATGCATTATTCTTTAAACAAAGTACTCAAACCCTGACACTCAGTAATCAAATCAATACTGTTTAAAATCTGCGTTAAGTAATGTATTGTTAACGGCAAATTAGATTGATTTTCTAATTCGTGCAACGCTGCCGTATTAGCAATTGCATTTATGATTGCAAAACGTAACAGGTTCAACTCTTCGTAATTTTTAACTGGAATTTTAAGGAAAAAATTGTTGTCTTTATCTTGCTCTAAAGTTTGACAATAGTCAACTATAAAGTCTTTAGTATCTATTTTTTTGTATTTCATTTTTGCGTGTTTTTGGAAATTAACACGGCCAAAAGGTGGCACGTGGAACTACTTTTTTCTCTTTCCAAGGCCCGCAAAAGCCCACGTAGAAGAATAGAATAGTCCACGCACCATGTATTTGAATTACATAGATACGCAAAACTTTCTTTTTCCTTATCCTATCTACGTTTAAAATTTGCGGTTTTGAAAAGACGAATAAAGCTTAAAAGCTCAATTATATTTTTTAGTTATCAGTCGCATTGCGACTACGGGCTATTATTTAGATTCATAAGTCTATTTTTAAGTTAATGGGGTTGTTTTTAATAATCACTCAAAAGCGGATGAAATTTATCAAGCGCATTTGTCAATGCCTCTAAATCTTGTCTTTCGTAATGCTCAGTTGAACTGATCCATTTGTGGCCAATCATATACTGGGTTTGTCTTTTGCCATGCAGTTTTAACCAATGCATAATTATTGAAGCTCTGATATGTCTAGCATTCTGTACCTTCTCATTTAAACCTTTCAATTCTTGAAAAATGCGGTGAATCTGATCATTGACTTTATAGTCAAATAAAAACGCCTGTTCACTAGGCAAATTATTTACAAAATTGTAAAATGTTATTATTTGGCTAGGATGCAATTTTAACTCGCGCGATTGACCGTTATTTGTAGATGGAATATAAAGTGTTCCATCATTTAATCGAAGGTGATTCACTTCTAATTTTTGCAGCTCTCCTGCATGCAATCCTTGAAAAATAAGCAAGCTTATTAAAACCGATTTTCGCTGATTGGTTTTAACCTGTTTCTTTTTTAGAATCGGTTTGTTTTCAAGGTAATTGAGATACGTTTTGTGCAGCTCTTCTAGTTCACTAAAAGTAAGCGGATCAATCACTACTTTTTTTACTGCTCCTTTAACCTTAAGACCATCTGCTTTTAAAACAGTCTGCTGCCCTTCACTTTCCAGAAACTTGTAGTATTTCCGAATACTACGCAAACGAATATTAATAGTGGATGCAGCTAACTGCTTGCTTTGCATAAAGTTGATATACGCCACTAAAGTGGTAGTTGATAATTGCACTACTTCTTCAAAATCTTGCGGTTTGAGCCAATCAATAAAGCGCTTAACGTTTTGTTGATCCTCCATGATAGTACTTTCTTTGTGATGCTGTGTTTTAAGATACGATTTGAACGTATTTAAATTAATTGGTTTCATTGATTTGGGTTTAAATTATTAGATTGTCGACCTTCAACTGGTTGTCGACTATATGTGTATAAAGTTGAGTAGATTCTAAACTAGCATGCCCCAAAAATTGGGCGATTTCTTCAAGCTGCATTCCTCTTTGTAAAAGATGCGTTGCAATGCTATGTCTAAATGTATGTGTTGAAAAATGAGTTGTAATCCGTGAGTACTTTTTGAGATACTTAAATCGATCATAAAACGCATTCATGCGTTGCCCACTTTGATTTAAGAAAAAAGCAGCAGACTCGTCTGTCTTTCTGACAAGTATTTTCTTCTGCAATCCTTGCAATTGAGCTTCTAAAAACCAATACCGACCATATTCTAAATACAGCTTTATATCTTCCGCAACTTTTGGTGCAATTGGAACATATCGTTGCTTATTTCCTTTGCCTTTCCGGACAAACAACCTGCGTTTGAGTAAGTCAATGTCTGTTATATTTAATTCGCTACCCTCAGACTTGCGAAGTCCACAACCATAGAATATGGCTAGGATTGCGCGGTCACGCTGTCCGATTGCCTGCGTGTTTTCGCGGTGCGGCGTAAATGTTGCCTCGTAGATCTTCCTGATTTCCTTTTCACTCAGAACGTTGGGTATATCTTGCGAGTTTTGTAGATGCCTACTTGTGATATTTAAAGTAAAACGCCCATTCTGATTGATGTATTTAGCAAAGGTATTTACGCTTTGCATTGTCTTGTTTATAGTTGCTATACTCAAACCTCCGCCTTTATTTCTTTTGTTAGTTCTGATCTGTAAATACGTCACAAAGCCGTCATAATGGCGCTGTTTGATTTGCCGAATATGAAAGACTTGTCTTTCTTCTAGATAATGGAAAAATTCACGCAAATGAACGGGAAATGTTTCAACGGTTCCTTGGGCATAGCCCATTGTTTGCAACCAATCTTGAAAAGATTGGAGCAGAATAATATAGTGTTGTGATTTTATTAAAAGTTGTTTCATTTTGGGTGTTTTCAGCGAACTGCTTCTGCAACGCGGTCATAGCAATGCTTAAAGCAGTTCGGGTATTTAAATAACTACTTCTTACTGCTTCTCTTTTTAGGCAGCTTGCTGCTCTTAATATTCTCTAATGCTTGATCCAAAGCATTGTTAATGCTAGACTTTAAAGCGGTGAACTCTTCAAAACTTGTCACTTTATAAACAAAGCCCTTTTTTTGATCTCCACTTTTAATTTGCACATAAAAGTCATTGACAAGTGCGCTCATATAGCGCTTTTGCTGACTATGACTTATCCCAAGTGCTTTGCGAATATCTACGTTTTTAAACGTTACACGTCTTTTGCTTTTTAGATGGCTTTTAAGCTGTTCAAAATAGCTGCGGATTGCAGGACTTAATTTGTCTGATTTTTTCAGCAAAATATCCTTCATCAAAACGTTAGCGTTTTGAATATCTTCAATTGTCGTTTCAATATGTTGCTCTCCTGTTTCCTTATTTGTTTTCTTGATCCGCTGCGCCTGATGCAAAAATGTAACCGCCTCTATAAAGTGCAAGTAATGTGCATTTGTACGCCGAGGCTTAAAAACCGACTTTGGTAAAACGAGCTGGCTCGCAAAAGGGTTAACAACCTTTAGAGGTTCTAAAATTCGCTGAGAATTTTGCAAAAGTACTTTCGCCTGTTCCTGCGCTGCTTCATCCCTTTCGCCCGCCGAAATTATCCTTTGATAATCCATAACTAGCTGATCTTGATCAGCTGAATCATCAATATAAATTAAGAAGCTTCGATTACTATTATCTTCGTAAATCTGTTCTTGTGTTGTGCATCCAGCAACACACACAGGACCATAAACGGTGCGGCTCGTTGTCCGTAAACCTTGTCGTGTTTTCTCGACAAAAGTTTTAGTGATATATTTTTTACTTTGTAATTCACGAATAGGATAAAGCACTTTTTTTGCACCTTCTAAATCCTCAATTAATAACAACCTATGGCTCAATTCATTTGGTTTGAAATAATAAAAACTATTAGGCGACAAATCGGTAATACTCATACAATCCTCAGGTGGAAGTAGCGCAGCTACGGACTCTTGAAGATGTGATTTACCTGTCCCACTTGCTCCCGTTGAAATAATATGAAGCGGATTTGCCATCAGGCGCGAAGTGAAAATAATATACATCAGCAATCGATTATCGACCTCTCCGATCACACCACCTTGTCCGATTAGCGAGCTAATTTCACTAAGCAAGTTTTTGCTATTTAATAATTGGCTGGCGGCCTCCGCCTCTTCAGATGTCAACTCCTTTTTAACAACCGTGGTTTCTTTGGCTTCTTGGATCGCCTTGATCCTGTAATCTTCTAAAAGATTAACAAGCTGCCCAACTACAGGGTACATATAGCTAGAACTCATCTCAAAACGCTCCGCACATTTACGGACAAGTTTTGTCAAAGCATCATCATTATACAAATCTAGATTATGGCGGATCACCGCCTGATCAAAGCGGACACGAAGTGTCACGCGTAATCTGTCAAGCCCCTCCATTCGGATTCCGCCCAAAATATCGAAGCATAGTTTTTCATGTTCCCAAACGATAAAGTCGGGATTATCCGTGTTTAAAACACTCATTTTTTTACAAGTTTTAATTAATAAAAATGGGGTTGAAAACTGCGTTTCTTCTATGAAAAAAGCAGTAAATTTTGGGGTTGTGTTTTACTACTACAATATACTGATTCCCAAGCAGTAAACCTATTTTATCACCAGCTTTAATTGACTTATTTTCAGTATTTTAACCCCGTTTTTCAAAGTGCTAAGAGCGCCTAACCGCCACCCAATGAACGCAGATAACGCAGCAACCTAAAAAGCGCATGACGCTTGTTTAAATTGAACGAATAATTAAGCACAAGCTGCTTGATTGCCGAAAAATGAGCAGCTAGCTGCTTTTGGCTACTGTTTGCAAAAACAACGTGCAAAACATGCGGCGGAGAATCCAAATAAAAATTACGCTGCAAAAGCGGAACGGGCTTGATTAAGGCACGATTACAGATTTTCGGAGCCACGCCC
>WTCE01000111.1 GCA_013138735.1 Crocinitomix sp.
ATTGATTACCAGATAAATATACGCATTTTTAGGCGATCATAAAAGGATTAATGAATTGATATTTAGATAGTTATCAACTGTTGAGTTGTTAATAAAATGGCGTTATTTTAAATGCGTTTGCCCTGCACTTCAAGTCAATACCTGAAGTGCTTCTAAATATCATCTTAACTCAATTTATTGATCAAATTTCCAAGCCAATCCAAGTCCAAAAACTTCTTTAAATTGAACACGCGGACCAAAAGTAGAATTTCCATCTACGTCTGTCAAACTAATGTCTACATCATCATCATAGATTAAATGCGTTGAAATTGTTGCGGATAAAAATTTCCACAATTTAATTTCTAACAAATTCTCCCAGTTCACATCAATTCGCGAAGGATTTTCAATATAATTAGAGAACAAATCCAATTTAGTAGTGAATGTAATATTCGGTGCTAAATTAGTTTTATACTTCATTCTCATATAGCCTCCAAACTCAGCTCGAAACATCTTTCCAGAATTATATTCACCAGAAACTGCATCAATAAAAGCTTTGTCTACACCAAATGCTCCTGCATTCGCTAAAGTTGAATCATTTACAAATGTTAACTTGGCTGTAATTGGTGCAACGAATAAACTAAACTCAGTACCTTTCTTCATGGTTGGTTTATAATCCATACCAATTGCAGTTATCCAATAGGCAGGCGCTAAAAATCCTGAAATTTCAGTTACATTATCAGCTTCACCATAACCAGCAGTAGTTTGAGTTCTAAAGTTAGTTAAAGCAGCATAATACCAGTTTTCACTCGCTTTCCGACCATACTTTGACGTTAAATCTAAACCATCATCTGTTTTAATCCACTTGTCACCCGTATTAAATAACTGATCGCCTTGGTTCATTAAACCGTAGCCAAAGTCAAGAGAGTTTTCCCAAGTCATAGGCCCCTTTCTCAAGTTAGCATACAATCCGAACATGGTATTAATTGAGACTGAATTCTGTCCCCCAGCTACCCAATTCGTTAAACTTACTTGTGAACCTGTTAGGCTAAAATATCCGCCTTTTTGCCATCCTTGAACCGTGTCTTTGCTAATAGACACTAAATCTTCCTCCCCTTCTGTGGTTTGGCCAAATGCTATAGTCGTTGCCAAACCAATGGCTAACATTAGTACTCTTTTCATCTGATAATAATTTGAGTTATTTTTTTTATTTCTTCAACAAATCTCTGATTTCACCTAACAATACTTCTTCTTTTGTCGGTCCTGCTGGTGCTGCCGGAGCTTCTTCTTGTTTCTTTTTTGCTTTGTTGGCAGCTTTTACCATCATAAATAATACAAATCCTACAATTACTAAGTTAATTAAGGCGTTTACCCATTTACCCCACATAATTGCATTTTCCTTAACAGCTTCTGTAATAACAGTAGTGCCATCAGCTGCCATTACTGGTTCAACTGCGGTTGTCAAAATTATTTTAAGTTCCGCAAAATCCATTCCTCCTGCAAAATGTCCAACAACTGGCATCATTATATCTCCTACAAATCCTTTTACTACTAGTCCAACAGCACCTGCTAAGATGACCGCTATT
Source organism: Crocinitomix sp. (assembly GCA_013138735.1). Classification (GTDB taxonomy): domain Bacteria; phylum Bacteroidota; class Bacteroidia; order Flavobacteriales_D; family Crocinitomicaceae; genus Crocinitomix. The sequence goes on from WTCE01000111.1 coordinate 1,563, forward strand.
GCCAGATCAAGGACATTACCTGTAAGAATGAATTTCTTAAATTCTTTTAACATATTTTTTAATTTTAAATTGGTTTATAACTGCGAATGTACGGAATTAGACCAATAGACTAAAGCAATTTATCGTCGAGTTGCGCGTGTAGCTCGACGAAGGACTTCAAACGATTTAAATCATATGATTTGAACAAACTGTTAAAAATTGATTTCTGAGCAATAAAAAATGTTATTTTTAGGCTCCAAGGCGGTAAATGAAGGAAACGGATTTCATAAAACAGAACAAGAAGAAGTGGGCGAGATTCGAAAAGTTATCTTCGAATAAAAGCAACGACCCTGACGAAGTCTCTGAATTGTTCACTGAAATTACAGAAGATTTATCTTACGCCAGAACATTTTACCCACGCCGATCAGTCCGTGTTTACCTGAATCAACTTTCGCAAGGTGTTTTTACAAGCTTGTATCGCGCACGTAAACAGCCTATTGGTAATTTTGTCAAATTCTGGACCGAAACTATTCCTTTAGAGGTTTACCGCGCACGTCGTAACATGCTTGCTGCCTTTCTGTTTTTTGTATTGGCCGTAATTGTTGGTGTTGTATCGCAACATTATGATAGCAATTTCGCTAGTATCATATTAGGTGATGGCTATATCGAGCTAACGGAAGACAATATTGCAAACAATAATCCTTTGGGAATTTATGGCGACTCACCTGGCGGTTCTATGTTTTTTGATATCACCGTTCACAATATAATGGTGTCCTTTTATGCATTTGTTGGTGGTATTTTATTTACCCTTGGTACTTATTGGGTAATGCTGCAAAATGGTGTAATGTTAGGTGCTTTTCAATGGTGGTTTAAAGGTAAAGGTCTCTTATTTGCATCCTTTTTAGGAATATGGATTCATGGAGCTTTTGAAATTTCTGCTATTGTTATTGCTGGTGCCGCTGGTTTAACTGTAGGTAACGGAATTATATTCCCTAAATCGTACTCAAGGGTGCAATCTCTTGTTTTTGCAGCAAAAAGAGGATTGGTAATCATGTTAAGTTTGATTCCGTTTTTTATTATGGCGGGCGCTTTAGAGAGTTTTGTTACCCGTTGGTATAGAGAAATACCCGTTATCATTAAACTGCTTATCATATTTGGCTCATTCTCGATTATCATTTTCTATTATGTTATTTACCCTTTCATGGTGGCGAAAAAATATCCCGAAAAAGTGGAGTTGAAAGAGGTGCCACGTTTTATTCCGAAACGAAAAATTAATTGGTTTAAAATTCGAAAACCGGGCGAAATATTTACCGACACGTTTACGCTACTCATTAGCAATATGACACGTTTGTCGCGGATTTTCTTTAATCTAATAACACCCCTAATTATTGCATTGGTTTCGGTTATCTTTTATTTAGAACATCAACGCTTTAATTTTAGTATGTATTGGTACCACACCTTTGGCAGTTTATTTGGCACAGGAAATGATTTTGAATATTATAAACTATTTGGTTGGTGCGTTCCATTTGCCATGCTTATTGCAGCTGCTTATTTTGTAATTACCGATAAACGAGAAGATAATTTATTGGGCAATTATTTGAAATTTATGGTAAGGCATTTTATTTGGCTTTATATCTACGCCTTGCTCATTTACAGTATTTTCTTATTCTCACCAGGCGTTCTTTTGTTCTTCGTGATTTTACTCGGACCTTTTTTAAATGCCATTCCTTCTATTATTATCCACGAAAAAACCAACTTTTTTACTGCCTTTACTCGTTCCTTTGATCTTGGTAAAGGTGGTTATGGAGATTCGCTGGTTTCTTTTTTAGCCTTAGTTGCAATTACCATTATCTTCTTCTTTATCCTTCACAACCCAATTGCGGGAATAATGATGATTTTAGATGACTTTTTAAAGCAAACACTAATTACGGTAGTAGATAATTATAGCGTAGTTATTGCAATTGTGCATGTGGCCATTTATATGCTTTATTTCTTTTTTATGTTGAGCATTTGTATGATCTCGTTCTCACTCAACCATCATTCGGTACAAGAACGAAAAACGGCCAAGGGCTTATATGAGCGCTTAGCGCATTTTGGAAAAAGAAACCGAAATTATGAAACTGATTTAGATTTTGACTAAACTAATTTCCATAGCGCTTTTATTCTGGACTGGTCTATCATTTGGACAAGGTGATGAGATCTATGACCATGGTTTAGATCAGGATAAATGGCAGGACATTCGAGACGGAATTCGATACGAAGGCCAAGAAGAAGGACCTGGACGTGAGTGGACCTATGAGTCAGACGAAGAATATCAGCGCGAATGGCGTAATCATGAAAGTGGCAATGGAACTGGAAACGGTGGCAACGGCTATGGCGGTGGTGGTGGCGACGGTGCTGGCCAACGTTATGATGGAACGGAACAGCGACCGCAAGAAAATTACAATCCGCCCCCACAAAACTCAACCTATCAATCCCCAAGTTTTGGTGGGCTTTCTTGGTTGGGATATCTTTTCTTAGGTGTTTTTGCAGTTGGGCTAATTTACCTCATCTATTACCTCTTTATTAATGCAGAGCGTAAAGGGTCCAAAATAAAAATTGGTGAAGGCGGTTTTAACATTGAAGATGTCAACCCAATTGAAATTCCTTTAACAGAATTACAACGCTTATTACAAGAGGCTTTAGCCAGAAAAGATTACCGTGGTGCGGTTCGAATCTATTTCATGTTTATTGTGAGAGATTTAGCAGAGAAAAAACACATTAAATGGGAAAAGGAAAAAACCAACTTCCATTATTTGCGCGAAATGTCGGGTAAAAATGAGTTTCATGACTTTAATGTTTCCGTTAGTTATTTTGAAATTATTTGGTACGGAAAAAGAGAATTGGATGCCGATAAGTTTGAACAAGTCAGGCCTAATTTTACACAGTTTTTAGATAAATTGGGAGTTAAGTAATTGAGTAAATATAGCAAAATAGCAATTGTTGGTGGTGTGGTGCTTTTATTAGTAGCACTACTCTATTTCTTTGGATTTAGCCAAAAGAAGGAAACCTATATTACGGATGATTGGAGCATGACTTATGATCCCGCAGATAAAGGGCCTTATGGCACTTATATGCTTAAAGAGTTGTTGGATACAACGGGACTTTTCGGTAATTTTTTAGAATTAGATGATAATTTGGAAGAAATTTTAGAGGATGATCCTGCTATCAATGATATTTACTTTTTTGTAGGAGGTGAGAATTTTTTATCAGATGAGTCCACAGATTTTTTAATGGATTTTATTCGTTCAGGTAATACTGGATTTATTGCCACCGAAGAATTTCCATACACGTTGCTCAATTTAATTTGTTATGATCCTGATGAAATATTTGCTGCAGAGGTCATTGACTCCTCTCAATTTTTCAAATTTTCGCATGATAACTTTAAGGGCAAACGTTATGAATTTAAGTTTGTGCACAACAATAAAATCCAACAAAAAACCTGGGATTATTTTGATGTCACGACCTTTTCCTTATATGATGAAGATAGTCTATCAAGCCTAGGATCAAACAACCACGATCAAGTTAACTTTATTAAAATAAGATACGGAGATGGCCAGCTTTTTCTCCATTCTAACCCATACGTATTTACCAATGTAAGTATGATGAAGCGGGACGGTTTTCAATATGCCGAAAACGTTTTAAGACATGTACCACCGGGCAGAGTGCAATGGGATAAGTACAATTTGAGGTATCACAGTAACCGCTCTAGCGGTGATGAAGATGAAGGCGGCGGTGACGGTGAAAAAAGAGAAAGTATTCTGCAGTTTATTATGAACAATCCACCTTTGTTGTGGGCATTTCTAATCCTGCTCATTGGCGCAATTTTATATGGACTATTTAAAGGGAAACGCATGCAAAAAGTTGTGCCGCCAAATGAGTCAAAAGAAAACATGTCTTTGCAATACATCAATACATTATCGTCTCTTTATTTACAAGAAAAGAAACACAATAAGTTGATTAAATTAAAGGAAAAAACCTTCCTTAATTTTATTGCAGAACGGTACTATATTCATAGCAGTAAATTGGATGATAAATTCTTTACAAAAGTGGCCAGCAAGTCACACATACCAAAAGACGATATAATTGCTATTTTTAAAACATTTAAGCGGCTTGAACGCACGGCAGAGGTTTCTGACCAAGCGTTAATCCAGCTGCATCAAAAAATTGAAAATTTTTACAAAAACTGTAGATGATGGAAGAAAACAACGACAATCAGCCTGAAGAGAACAACGAAGAGCAAGCGCAAAACGTGAACCCAATAGGGACAGATGAAAATCAAATACCGACACCTGAAATAAGTGCTGAGAATGCCCCTTCAATTGCTGATAAAATTGAGCAAGGCGCTTATACTTCTGAAGCCAGCGCTTTGTTTACGCCTGGGCTTAATTTAGGTTTTATCAATAAAAAGGTTTCTGCCACGCGCGAACAAATTGGGAATTTTGTAATTGGACAACATGAAATGGTTGACTTATTGCTTATTTCTATTTTCTCAAACGGACACGTATTATTGGAAGGTGTTCCTGGAGTTGCAAAAACGTTAACTGCAAAAGTTTTAGCTAAAACACTTTCTGTCGATTTTTCTAGAATTCAATTTACACCCGATTTAATGCCGTCGGATATTATTGGAACCTCTGTTTACAATATGAAAGAGGGAACGTTTAGCTTTATGAAAGGTCCGATATTTTCAAATATCGTATTGATTGATGAGATAAACCGTGCTCCTGCAAAAACGCAGGCTGCCTTATTTGAGGTAATGGAAGAACGCCAAATATCTTATGATTCTAATGTGTATAAAATGAGTTTTCCTTTCCTTGTATTGGCAACTCAGAATCCAATTGAGCAAGAAGGAACATATAATTTGCCAGAGGCGCAATTGGATCGTTTCTTATTCAAAATTAAAATTGACTATCCATCATTAGAAGATGAGCAAGAGATTTTAAAGCGTTACAAAAACAATATTAAATCACCTTCATTAGATAATGTTCAATCCGTTTTTACTGCGAATGATTTGCAGGAGATTCAAAATTTGGTGGAGAAAGTGGCAATTGAAGATCAAATTTTAAAATACATTGCTGAAATTACAAATGCCACACGAAACCATGCCAAGTTATACTTGGGCGGATCTCCAAGAGCATCCTTGTCCATGTTAAAATCTGCTAAGGCTTTTGCTGCTATTCGCGGCCGTGACTTTGTTATTCCAGATGATGTGCAGTTTGTTGCGCCACATGTATTGAATCACCGTTTAATCATGACGCCAGAAGCTGAAATGGAAGGCATGTCAATTGAAGAATTAATCAAAGAAATTGTTCACGAAATTGAAGTGCCAAGGTAGAATTATTAGATGCGGATAATAAGAGGACTTTTCCTATCATATCGATTTTTTATTGCGTTGATTATTGTCGCATTTGTTTTTGTGTACGGCTTTGTTTCGCCTATCTTTTTTGTGGTTGGACAAGGTTTATTGGTGCTGGTTTTATCAATTCTTTCGCTTGAAATATTCATTCTTTTCGGGAAGAAAAAGCCAGTTCAGGCCAAACGAAATGTGATGAATCCATTGTCGTTAGGAGACCAGAATAAGGTAGAAATTGTTGTGCAGAATCATTATAACTTTAGTGTGTCTGTCGTTATATACGATAATGCTCCTGTTCAATTACAATTGCGGGATTTAAGCTTTAGCGATACTCTTTTGCCGAATAAAATTAAAGCCTTTACCTATAAAGTTAGGCCTACCGAACGCGGTGAATATGAATTTTCAGATATTTTTATTTACGTTTCAACATTAACGCATTTTGCACAAAGAAAAGTAGTTGTAAAATCGACTGAGAAAGTCGCTACCTACCCTTCTATTATTCAAATGAAGCAATACGAATTAAAGGTATTTGCTAAAACCGCTATGTCTGGCATTAAAAAGATTAGACGCCTAGGTCATAATAATGAATTTGAACAGATAAAAAATTATGTTCAGGGAGATGATTTTAGAACGGTAAATTGGAAAGCGACAAGCCGCCGTAACGAACTCATGGTGAATCAATATCAAGATGAACGTGCACAGCACATTTATTCTATTATTGATAAAAGCCGAAGTATGCGTATGCCCTTTGACGGATTAACCTTATTGGACTACGCCATTAATTCAACCTTGGCCTTTTCAAATATTTGCCTGCGCAAAGGTGACCGCGCTGGTTTAATGACCTTTTCAGATAAATTGGGAAGCAAATTAGCCGCCGAACGTTCTGGTAAACAATTGCAGCGAATTATGGAGTTGCTGTACAAACAAAAAACACGGTATTTGGAAGGGAATTATGAAATGCTTTACCATGGTATTCGCAATCATATTAAAGGCAGAAGTTTGTTAATGCTATATACCAACATTGAATCTGAATATGCCCTAAAACGAATCTTACCCTTATTGAAACGCATTAATCAAAAACATGTGCTTTGCGTAATTTTCTTTGAAAATACTGAGGTAGCAAAAGCCGCACAAATGGAACCCGTTTTTGTACGCGATATTTACTTTAAAACCTTTGCTGAAAAATACGGCATGGACAAAAAGAAAATTGCTTTGGAATTACGTAAAAATGGCGTTCAAACGGTTTTAACTACACCAGAAAAATTAACTGTAGATACAATTAATAAGTATTTGGAGTTGAAGGCGAGAGGGGTTATTTAGAGTATTCAGGGTTAGATAAAAGATGAAAGAGCAAAGATGAAAGACAAACGACAGCTTATGGCTGAGCTTTCGTTTGATGCATCATGAAAATAACATATTCTTCAAGCTGTTTAGGACGTGGGCGTAATTCACTGCACAACCAAATATCGTATGTTTTTGACTTTGTAATTAAACGCAGATACTCATGTTGTTTTTTTGCCTTTTTCGGGATGACCTTAATGGCTTGTTCGACTTCAGACCAAGGCACAAATTCATCCTTGATTTTGAAGCCATGTTCGTCTAGAATATAATTGTGATCTTCCTTTTTCTTTATTGTAATTAATATGAGCAACAACCCCATTAATGATGTAATAACAACACCAAGAATGATTGATTCTACTTCAAATTTATAGAAAAAAACTGCAGGAAAAATCATAAGACCAAGCCCCATCAGCACTTCTATTCGAAAAAGTATTTTGCTATGCGAAATAACAAGTTTTTCCGGAACATTCTTAGGAACCTTTTTGGAATCAACCGTTCCAAAATCGCAGATAATCTTATCCTGTCGAATACTAAAAACACTCATTTTTGAATTCTAATAATTAAACCCTCCAATAAATCAAGCCCCCAATTACACAATGTACACTGACAATTGATAATTGACCTTTCTCCAAAACCTATTTCCCTCTCACTATTTGAATCGTTCCTTGCCCCTCTATCTTAGTGCTATTATCCGAAAGTCCTGTATAAACATAAAAGTAAACACCATCCTTGCAAGGATCGCCATTCATGTCCGTTCCATCCCATCCGTCTGTTACAGCATTGAATTCGCCTACTTGCACACCCCATCTGTTTACAATGACACAGTTAAACTCGGCAATGGACGCCGATTTAAATTCAAAGGTGAACTCATCATTTATCCCGTCGCCATTTGGTGTGAAAATATTCCCTCCTCCTACTATTAATGGTTCATAAATGGTAATGATTTTACAAGCACTATCTGTACAACCATTCTTATTCAAAACCACCAAACAAACTTCCATTTCATAAGAACTACCTATGGAACCATAAATGGTATCAAATACTTCAGAATAATCGTGAGTGACTTGCCAATCTGAATTCGGTGAATCGAGGTTCCAAAAGAAAGTAGTGTCGGCTGATGGGTTATTAGGATTAGCAAAATTCAATGAAGCATTCACAAATGCAACATCCACAGCTGCAGTTCCTTGACAATCTGCATTGAGTTGATCAGAATTAACTGTAAAAGCAGCTATCGGATTTAATGAATCTAAATACAAGGCTTGTTTTAAAATACAGCCATTTGCATCTGTCATTGTCAATTCATAATTACCCGGATTTAAACCTCCCCAAGTAGTACTGATATTGGTTTCACCATTGTCTAAATTTGTCCAGATATAATTATAGTCTGGGGTGCCACCACCTGCAGCACCAAAAACAACACCGTTGCCACTTTGATATTCATGCAAACGACAATAAGCGTGCTCAAAACCAAATTCAGAAAAAAGCATAGAGTCAGGCTCCGTCACCGTAAAGTCCAATACCGTTGAACAGCCATTTTCATCATTAATTGTTACGGTATAATCACCAGCGCCCAATGCCCAAGTTGAATCTTCTCCAATGCCTTCATTTCCAGCTGGATTTGGACTCCAAAAATAGCTGATAGCGTCAGGTGAACCAGTTGCATTAAATACATTATCAATCCGCGCCCAACCTGTTTCATCACCATGGCAAGGAGGATCAGTCACCGTAATTTCAGCATCTAATTGACCAGGCTGTCCAATAAATATTGAATCTATTGCTGACCCACAGCCAGAATCATCTTCTACTTCAAAATAGTACCAACCTGTTGGCAACTCATTGGCCGCATTACTATTATCTTCGTTCATCAATTCTCCGTCGGCATTCGTAATCGTGAAAGTTGGATCTTCTAATCCATCTGGAATATTTAGTACGATTGATCCGTCTGAAAATCCAAAACACGTTGGCTCATTTATGATCGCGTCAATAGCAATTCCACCAACAATAACGGTGATTGAATATTCACTAAAACAACCCGTTATATCTTTTACAGTAAGTGTAACCGTATAAGTTCCTTCCGTATCAAATGCATGAAATGGATTTTCATCAGTCGAACTTCCGCCATCTCCAAAATCCCAGCTCCATTCAATAATATCTATCCCATTATAAATTAAATCACTGGTAGAATTGTCTAAGAATCCAACTTCTTCACCCGCACAAACCGTTGTAACACCATCAATGGTATGATCTGTTGTAAAATCTACTTCTCTATAAGAACAAACCGTTTGAATATTTACTGAACCACCTGTTCCACCTGTCCAGCCAAAATAAACTTCTGAATCACCACCAAAGAATAAGGTTGTCATATCTCCTGTATAGGTAAACATACTTGTACCATCAAAAAAGATCTCTAATTCAAAACTAACAGGATCCCATGTTGCACGAAAAGCATGATTAACACCATCCTCAACATTGACTCCTAAACTAATTGGTGCTACTAAATCGTGCAAAATTCCACCATCCGAATGCATTCCAACATGATCATCTGCTATGTCACCATAGATACCATTAAACCAGGTATCAATTTCAACCCCTATTGAATTCAGAATCCCATCATAACCAAGTCCTCCACCACCTCCACCCGGATCTCCTGGTAGTTTACGAATTACGAAAACAATACCATCTGCTCCGCCGGCATCAATATCGCCCAAATTCACATCAAAAGTAAAATCAAATGAATTGTCTAAATCAATTGAATTGGGGCTCCAAATTGAACCCGCTTCTGTCGGCAATTCATCCGTCAATTGATAACAATCACAAGTACCAGTTGTTGACCCATAGGTCTCCATTTGCGCGTGGATTGTAGCCACACTAAATAGACCGATTAACATTAAAGAAAAAGCTTTCATAGCATCACAGTTGTTTCTGATTGGCTAAGATAGTTAAATCGCTCTGATGTTGAATAAAACACGGGAGTGCACTTACCCTCCATTAAATTAACCGTAGTTTTCTACCTAAATCGTTCTGGGAAACACAAAGAACCTGTTGCTCCAGAACCGTATTCTAATACAATATTCTTCCGGTGAAAAATAGAGATGCAACCGCTACAGTTTGCAATTTCAGCTTCCGTAAGATCGGCTGGGTGAATATTGTAGTAATAGATTCCCATTCCATCTCTTTTATAACCAATGGTATACTTATTACCATTATTAATTGAGATACAGTCTATTGCTGTTAGTTTTGAGTTGATAATTTCAAGTTCACCATTTCTCCAACCTAGTTTTTCACATAGTGAATCACATTTTTTCGAATTAAGCTCCACATTCCAATTATAGGATTTGCTAGAATCAATAATTACATGAAAAATTTCCAAATCTTTGTTCTTGGCGAATTCTAAAGTGACTTGAGCATTATCTGGAACGATTGAATCAAAGAACGTTATCAAATCCGTAAAAAGCTGTTCTTGTGAATCATAGTTGTCAGTAAATTCGGCCTTTGTAAAATGATTGAATTCGAGAACTGATTCAAAGAATTCCATTATTTCTTGGGAATTGATTCCGCTATTTTCATTTTTAGTTTCAGGTGAACACGCACCGAACAGTATCGTGGTAAGGCTGAATATAAATAGTTGAGTCGCGAATTTCAATTCTTATTGTAATGACGGTTAATAAAGAGCAAAGTCTAATGACTAGCTGCGAAGCAGCCTAATAATTCGCCTTATAAAACTCCATATACTGAGCAATGTCTTTAGCTTTAAAGAGTTCACTAAAGTTTTTGGTATTAATCAAACAAATTTCAAAGTCAGTTGCCAACGTTTCAATTGTTTCCTTCGCTTTTTCAGATTGGAATGATTTGATATATGGTTCTGCGCCCGTTAAATCTTTAAAAGAACGTACAACCAAAATTTGATACTCATCTCCCAATGGGGCATCTTGCATAGAAAGTCCATCATTTTTAAAAAAGACACCATTAAAATTTGAAATTTTAATTTTAGCCTCAGCGATATCAGCTTTACCTACCGGTACAACGAGCATAAAAAAGTGTTTAGAATCAGCATCATACTTATATGGCGATTTTATACCAGGATCAGGTGCAACAATTGCGCCGCCTCCTTTAATTTGATCAAGGTAAATTTTCGCTTGAATTCCTTCTTCAGAATCTGGCGACAATTGGTAAAGTTTCGTCAAAGGATCAGAAATAGCATCTTTATTACCAGGACTAACTTTGCTCACTGCAAACGCTTTCAGCAAATAATATTTCTCTATGAATTTATTCTCTGGGTCATTTGCAATGACATCATTACACTTAGAAATTACAACACCATAGCTTCTTCTGCGGTAATTTCTCATTACACCAGAATATTCATTCAACTCTTCTCTATCCTTTAATTCTTTCTTTTTAAGGTAATCTGGATCCTGCAAAATTTGAGCAATTTCACTCTCTGGATAATCTTTTAAAATGGTCGACTTATAACCGTTTGCCTTGGCATTGCCATTTTTCTTATTGATTAAATAAAGTTGATAATTGGCCGGTAAAACTCTCGGATGATCAATGTTTCGATCTAAAACAGCTTGGAAATAATCCATGGCTTCGTTTTCCTCTTTTAATTGCTCTTTATAAATTATTCCTAATGAATAAAGTGAATTCAAGATGCGAAAGTTAGAAGAGTCGAGTGCAGGCTGTGTCAAAGGAATATCCTGCAATAACATATCAACCGTTAATTCATCTACGACTACGCTGTCAATTACCTCACCATTTTCGTTTACCAATTCGCTAAACGTATTTTTATTGACACGCCTCCAATTGTCTTCTAACAAACGTTGTCCCCAAAGCCCTCTAAAATCGTTAAAGCCTGACGCAACCAGTTTAGGATTAGAAAAATATCCTTTCCCTTTTTTTGCGCCATTTCCGCCTTGTTGGTTGTTTATTCTAGCCTGTTGCGCCAATAAACGTTGTTCTTCTTCAATGCGTTTACGTTCTTTCGCGGCTTCAATATCTTTAATGGTCTGCTTCAAGAATTTTTCTCGCTCTTTTGGCGACATAATAGCAATTCTCTGAACGCTATCCTCAAACTCAACTAACTCATAATTATACACCAAATCTGCCAATCCTATGGCTTTGTTTTGCAACATCTCATAACCTTCATAATCCTCAGGTAAAGCCTGTACACAACTGTCATAATATTTCTGCGCACTCAAATAATCGCGTTCATCAAAATGAATGTCTGCTAAGCGCAAGTAACTTTGTCCTTTTTGGCGGTCGTTTTTAATTGACCATAAAACAGAGTTGGTATAGTTCGATTTTGCACTGACCACGTTTTTATCCTTCATGTCCAATTCGGCCAAGGCATAATAAATCTGATCTTTATACTCAATATTTTTACCGTCTTTCAACATCTTATTGAGTTCTGCAACTAATTCTTCTGTATTTCCTGAAGAGGTTAAAGCGTTTTTAATTTTTGCTTTAAAACGCATTTCATACGGTGCGTTTGATCGGGTTACTTTAGCAAAATATTTTGACGCTTCTTCGTTATTTCCTTGCTCGGCATATAACTGACCCAAAGCAAACATGTGACGTGCGCGTCTCTTTTTATCTTTACCAATTTCTACCGCATTTTCTAAATGCTCTATCGCTTTTTTATCTTCTTCTTGCGCCAAGTATAAATCTGCCATGGCAATTTCATAATCTACCAGTAATCTTTTTGGAAATTCAGCTGGTTTCTTGTCTTTCGCCTTTTTCCCAGCTTTTTTTGCTCTTTGTTTCTCTAATTTAGAGGGTTTCTTTTTCTTTTCTTTATTCTCTTTTTTGGCTTCTGTCGTTTTAATAGACTGTTCAACCATTCTCAAAACACGCTTTGCTTGCGGATATTCTCCCATTGCAATATGCGTTTTTGCCAACCAAATGCGCGCTTCATAAACCGATTCCTCTCCTCGGTAAAAATCCGACTCAGAAATGTATTCTAATTTTTCTCTCGCTTCTTTATAATCCCTTTTGATATAATAGGCCTGCCCTACTACCAGCCAATTGTCGTCAATCCATTTGCAATTTTCATTGGATTTATTTTTTACCAACATTGGATTTGGCATACTGTGACGCACAATCACCTTTGAACAACGCTCAATTGCATCTTCCAACTCTGGATATACATTGGGTGCATCCAATTCTGTTGGATATAAATCTAAAGGAATAATGTCTATATAATCTTCTTGATAGCTTTCGCGGTAACCCTCCAGCATTTCATCAATAATAACACCCGCATTATAATAACCATTATAACGGGCCGTCATATTGTGATAACCCTTATTGATAAAGGCATCTTTTTCTGTTGAGCATGAAGTCACTATTAGCACTATAAAAATGCTGATAAGGGACTTAAAGTATAGGGATTTAATTTGCATTCGCGTGTCTTATTCGACTTCTATTAACTCAAAAAGAACAAAAATATTTTAATTTCTTTAAATACAATCAATTTAGACCATTTAATTAGCTAATTCGGGTGATTAATTTGACGATTGACGTAGAGTTTCGTGTCACGCGAGATTTATTCTGAATAATTTAGACTTTAAAAATTTCCGCAACTGACCAGTTTAAGTTCTATTAGAAGCACTGTTTTTTAGCTGCTAACCTCCTTTTATTAGGTATAAATACTGGTTTTCATGTCGAAATACGATTGACCTCTTAAAAAGGCTTATATTTATATGGCGAATGAAACTTAAAATTACTAAAATGAAAAAAATCCTAACAATATGCGCCTTGTGTTTATTCTTTACACAGGCGAAAGCGCAAGCAGTAGTTGACACCTTTTATTATACAGGTACGGCAGAATTATTTGTTGTAGAAGCCTGTATGGGTCCAATAACTTTTGAAGTAATTGCTGGTAGCGGCGGAGATGCTAATGCTGTCGAAGGTGGCAATGGCGGAAGAGTTCAAGGAACAATGACTTTTGCGGCTGATGATGAACTTTACATTAATGTTGGTGCAGAAGGCATTAGCGGATCGATAGATTCAGATGGCGTATCAGTAGGTTCGGGTGGTGTATTTAGTTATACAACCTGTGGTGAAGCCGGAACCGGTGGAGGCGCTTCAGATATAAGATTGAATGGAGAACTAATAGAGGATCGTGTAGTGGTTGCTGGTGGCGGCGGTGGCGCAGGAGGATGGGATCCTGAGCCCATACTTGGTGGCCAAGGTGGAGGATTAATTGGTGGAATTGGTGATAATTGGCCCTCATGGCCAGATGCTGGCGGTAAAGGTGGTACACAAGATGTTGGTGGAGACCCAGGCTTGGCTTGTTGTTCATGTCCTACATATACCACAGGTGGTAGTTTAGGATTGGGCGGTGACGGTTCTGGAGATTGCGCTGGCGGAGGAGGCGGCGGTGGCGGCTATTATGGCGGTGGCGGTGCATGCTTTAGTGGTGGCGGTGGCGGAAGTAGCTATACTGATCCTGCTGCAATTGACATTGTACATACCCAAGGTTATCAAAATGGTGGCGGAATGATTGTAATTTCTTACAATATTGTTGCCATTGAAGCGAGTTTTGAATTAACAGTTTGTGATGAAATGGCTAGTCCAAGTGGCTTATATACTTGGACAGAAACTGGTGTTTATATGGATACACTCGAAAGTGTTTCAGGTTGTGATAGTGTGATGACTTTTGACCTAACTGTAAATATGGCATCCATATACAGTGAAGAATTGACGGTTTGTGAAAGCTTTACGAGTCCAAGTGGTTTATATACTTGGGTTGAAACTGGAGTTTATACAGACACGATTGACAATGCTATGGGTTGTGATAGTATAATGACCTTTGATTTAACAGTTAATTTCCATAGCGCATCTAGCGAAACAGTTTCAGCTTGTGACTTTATGAACAGTCCTTCTGGATTGTATACATGGACTGAAACGGGAGTTTATATGGATACTGTTGACAATGCTTTTGGATGCGATAGTGTATTGACGATTGATTTAACTATAAACACAATAGACGTTGGTGTTACTGTTGTTTCTGACATTGAATTAATGGCAGATATGGCTGGAGCAACATATCAATGGATCAATTGTCAAGATAATTCTGAAGTAGATGGAGCAACTGATCAAAATTTCGTTGCAACTGACAATGGTGAATACGCTGTTATAATAACAGATGGCGATTGTTCTGACACATCAGCCTGTAACACAATAAACACCATTGGATTGTATGAAAACAGCCCTTTAAATGGTATTTCAATTTCTCCAAATCCATTTGATAGCTACTTTACGCTCAACTTTAATAATCAACCAACAAATGCCTTGATTGAAATTAGAGATATAAGTGGAAAATTGGTTTATCAAGATCTTGCAAATGAGGCGACAGAAGAAATTTCTTTTGAAGGTGAAGCCGGAACTTACTTTATCACCATTACAATTGATGAGGGACAAAGAACTGAGAAAATAGTGAAGCGATAAAAAACGCTTTCTATCTTAAAATTTTGAAACAGCCCTGTCCGCCTTACGTGGATCTGGGCTGTTTTGGTTTAAACTTATAAACCCAAATTCAACTTAATGCATTTCATTAACGCATTGGGGGTTTCCCACAAACTCATGTGCCCTGCATTGGCAATTGTTTGAATTGTTGGTTGATTCTTAAGCAAACTCAATTCCTGTTCAAGTTGTTCCGTTTTCACAACCGTATCCAAACTTCCATGAATCATTTTTACAGCGTGCTTTTCCATTAATCCCCCATTATGCAATCGATCGCGCATGCCTCTAGTACTCGCAATAATTTCGGATGATGGAATCGTTGTGGCTTGTGCAATTAAATCACCAATAATTGTTTCACATTTGGTTCTATTCTTCGCCGCAAATAAATTTGGAATAGCTTCATTTATCAAACGCATTTTATTGCTTTCCACAATTGTTACCACTCTATTGCGATCCTTTTTTTTATCGGCAGGATCATTCCAAAAGTTAGAATGAACTAATGTTAACTGAATTGGGCGTTTTTTGAGCAATTCAAGACCTACGTATCCGCCCATAGAATGTCCAAAAACGAATGGATTCTCGAATCTTTCAGCTTCGCAAAGTGCATTAATACAGTCTGCCATAAAAGCCATGGAACAAACCTCCTCGTCAAAACGGCTTTCGCCATGGCAGGGTAAATCCACTAAAATGGTTTTAAAACCTAAGGATGAAATTTCAACAGCAATAGCATCCCACATGCTGTTGTTTTCTAAGAAACCATGTAAAAAAATTACAGGGTCACCTTTGCCGGAAACCCTGTAATGAATATTAGTATTTTCAAAATCTAATAGCTTCACTTAAGAATTCATCAAATCCTCAATTTCTTCAGCTTCAATTGGAATGTTACCCATTAAATTAAAGGGATTACCTGAAGGTTGAACAATCAGATCATCTTCCAATCTAATTCCCAAATTTTCCTCCGGAATATAAATTCCAGGTTCACACGTAAATGCCATACCCGCTTGAATTGGTTCCGTCCACAATCCTAAATCATGTGTGTCTAAACCAATAAAGTGAGATGTACCATGCATAAAGTACTTTTTATATGCAGGCCATTTCGGATCTTGATTTGTAATGTCCGTTTGATCAATTAAGCCTAAGCCCAATAATTCGCTTTCCATTAATTTACCAACTTCAATATGATAATCAACCATAAACACACCTGGAACTAACAACTTTTCTGCCGCAGTTTTAACACGTAAAACGGCATTATAAACATCCTTTTGTCTTGCAGTAAATCGGCCGTTTACGGGAACACATCTTGTTAAATCAGAAGCGTAATTAGCATATTCGGCACCAAAATCCATTAAAATAACGTCACCATCATTACACGGTTGGTTGTTTTCAATATAATGCAATACGCAGGCATTATTACCAGATGCAATAATTGGCGTATATGCAAACCCTTTTGATCTATTGATCAAAAATTCATGCATTATCTCTGCTTCAATTTCATATTCTTTTACACCAGGGTTTATAAAAGGCAAAATTCTTCTTACTGCTTTTTCCGTGATGTTACAAGCGTTTTGCATGAGCTCAATCTCTATCGGATCTTTAATCGATCTCAGGCGGTGCATAATCGGTGCACTTTTTTTGAAAGCGTGCGCAGGGTAATCCGTTTTCAATCGTTTAATAAATCGATCTTCACGTGTTTCAACTATTGAATTAGCACGTGTATGTTCATTTGTATTGACATAAATATTGTCGGCCTGTGCCATAACAACTTTTAAGATGGTATCTAATTGATCCAACCAATAAACATTTTTAATCCCCGCAGTTTCTAATGCTGCCTCTTTAGTTAGTTTTTCACCTTCCCAAATGGCAATCAATTCACTCGTTTCTTTTAAGAACAACATTTCTCTGTGCTCCTCAAAATGCGCATCCGGAAAAAGCATCAAAATACTCTCTTCTTGATCAACCCCAGATAAATGAAAGATGTCTCGGTGTTGTTGAAAGGGCATTGTACTGTCTCCACTAATTGGATAAATATCATTGGAATTAAAAATAGCAATGGATTTTGGGGCCATTGCACTTATAAAGTTTGTTCTATTTTTAATAAAAAGCGCTTTGTTTATTCTGTCGTATTTCATAGTTCGGTTATGATTCTCTTAATGTCACAAATTTTAATCGGTTGATAAAGGTATAAAATAAATTCCTGTAGGCATGAAGAGAAGTACGATTAGCCAAGGAATTTATATGAAACAAAGGTTTAAAGCGCTTATCAACAAGCCTTGAATATTTTCTACCTTATTTTTCTTTTGCTTTGCCAACTTCGGCAGATTTTGGATCGGGTTTTGAACTTAACCAACCTAAATCTTCAAAAGCGCGAACCAATGGATGCGCTAAAACATCTGATTCTCTTGGGATTTTATTGATCATTTTAAAAAATAAATATTCCCAAAGCGTTATGATCAAACCAACACTTGCCAGTGCACCAATACTGCATAAAAAATAGGCAAAAACCACATGAGCAGTTTCTATCGGCCAAGTTCCTACTTTAAATCTATACAAAAGAAAAAAGCCAACAAGTATTACGAACCAAATCACCATCATATATGGTTTATGGTGCTTTTCATAACAATTTCGACACCGCGCAATAGGCACTTCTTGTTCTTTATATTTAATGCTAGCAGGAATGATTGTGCGATCAGTCACAAACCACATTTTATGCAGAAAGTTATTTTCAGTATCAATTACTTCTTTTTTGCAATAAAAACAATATTTCGTATTTGCCTGATTCATTCCCGATTATACCCTTATTTGATTTAAAATTAATAAAAATGCAGACCCTCGCACCCATGAGTACAGCAGCATTTAGTCAAAAGAAAACTGAAATTAATTCAAATATTACTGCCACACTCCTTTCAAAGCATGAATTATTGCCTGATTTGCGCTGCTAATTAAAGATTTGTCACTAGATTTGCGCTTCCTAAAAAGGAAAACCATGTCAACAGGAGTCAAAATATTTTCAGGAAGAGCTACAAAGTCATTAGCAGAGGATATCGCCAGCCATTACGGCGTTAGTCTTGGCAATGTGATTGTTACAGAGTTTAGTGATGGTGAATTTCAACCTTCATTAGAAGAAACAGTGCGTGGACAAGATGTATTTTTGATTCAATCAACAATGCCTCCAACAGAGAATTTGTTTGAATTAATGTTGATGATTGATGCCGCTAAGCGTGCATCAGCAAATTCAATTGTTGCGGTAATTCCTTATTTCGGATTTGCACGACAAGATAGAAAAGACAAACCTAGAGTGGCAATTGGATCTAAAATGGTGGCTCTAATGTTAGAGACTGCAGGAGTAGATCGTGTCATGACAATGGATTTACATGCGGATCAAATTCAAGGCTTTTTTGAAAAACCAGTTGATCATTTATATGCCTCAACCATATTCTTACCTTATATCCAATCAATTGATACAGGTAATTTAATTATGGCTGCGCCAGATGCAGGTGGTGCAAAACGCGCCAATTCTTATTCTAAGAAATTAGATATTGGCTTAGCACTTTGTCATAAGCAAAGAAAAGTTGCCAACGAAGTTGCTGAAATGACAGTAATTGGTGATGTACGTGGAAAAGACGTGATTTTGGTGGATGATATGGTGGACACAGCCGGAACATTAACGAAAGCTGCCGATTTGTTTTTGAAGAATGGTGCACTTTCAGTGCGCGCACTTTGTACGCACGCCGTTTTATCAGGACCTGCCTATGATAGAATTGAAAACTCTAGTTTGACTGAATTAGTGGTTACGGATTCTATTCCAGCGGCAAGACAATCGGATAAAATAAAAGTACTTTCTGTGGCGAAATTATACGCAGATGTAATGCATAGTTTAATTAATCAAGAGTCGATTAGTAAACTATTTTAATAAGTAAATAAACCGTTCGCCTAAGGCGGACACAAACAAATAAATAATGAAAGAAGTATCATTGAGCGGTTCGGTAAGAACGAACGTAGGGAAAAAGGATGCAAAGGCGGTGAGAGTTGCTGGAAATGTACCATGCGTAGTATACGGTGCAGGAACGCAAACACATTTCAGCGTTAAACACGTAGATATGGAGAAATTGATCTATACACCAAACGTGCATATTATCAATGTTGATGTTGATGGAAAAACTGTTAAAACAATTATCCAAGACATTCAATTCCACCCGGTAACGGACAAAGTTGTACACGTTGATTTTATTGAGTTACAAGACGACAAGAAAATTAAAGTAAATATTCCAGTAAACTTATTCGGTAGATCACCAGGTGTATTGAATGGCGGTAAATTACAGCAAATCTTCAGAAGATTGAAAGTATATGCTTTACCAGGAGATTTACCAGATTCTATTGAGGTGGATATTTCTCCACTTAAAATTGGTATGGCGATTCGTGTAAGCGACGTTAACAATGATAAACTAAACATTTTGAATGCTGAAAACTCAGTGATTTGTTCAGTTAAAATGTCTCGTGGAGTTGTTGAAGATGAAGAAGAAGAAGAGGCTGAAGGTGCTGAAGGCGAAGGCGAAGGAGCTGAAGAAGGAGCTGAAGCATAAGCAAATTTCAAATACATTTTATACAAAGGTTGTTTTGGTTTTGCCAAAACAACCTTTTTTTATTCTACAAAACGGCATTGATTTTGCATCACTGTAAATGAGAAAATCGATTTGATTATCTTTAGCCTAAATTTGATGATAGCATGAAGTATTTAGTTGTTGGCCTTGGTAACCCAGGGGCAAAATACGCCGAAACGCGGCACAACATTGGTTTTAAAGTATTAGAAGAATTGGCGCGACAAACCAAAGCTGAGTTTGAAATAGATCGCCTAGGAGTTGTGGCGCGCGCAAAATTCAAAGGACGAAGCCTCATTCTATTGCAACCTTCTACATTTATGAATTTAAGCGGTAAAGCCCTAAATTATTGGATGCAACAAGAAAAAATACCACTTGAACGTGTATTGGTTGTTACAGATGATTTGGCCTTGCCTTTTGGCAAACTTCGTATGAAAGGTAAAGGAAGCGACGGTGGACACAATGGTTTGAAAGATATTATTGCCACCTTAAATCATTCCAAATTTACGCGCTTGCGATTTGGTGTAGGCAATGAGTTTGCGAAAGGCAACCAAATTGATTATGTTTTGGGTGAATGGTCCGCTGAAGAACGAGAAACCTTGACAGAACGAATTGATATTGCCACTGAGTTTATTAAAAGCTTCGCAACCATTGGTATTGAGCGTACCATGAATTTTTGGAATAATAAATGACGCATTATGACTCTTAACTTTAAAGTATTAGTAAAAAGCGGCAAAATGAAATATAGTGAAACTTAGATTGCCAAAAATCTAAAAACATATACATACCGGCTGAGCGTAATTTTGTTTCCGTGATTCCAAACTTAGGAAAATTCAAAGAAACTAAGTATTCTTCAAGTTTTGAAAATGCCTTTCGGAAGGAAAATAATTATCCGTACTGTATGACGAAACAAATCATTGAAACTTTGAAATATTTTAGAGTCAAAGAGATTATTTCAATAGATAAAAGAGTCCACGAATTAGTATCATTCCCTCTCTTGGCAGAAGATTTTAACAGCTATTCTTTTCAGGGGAAAGAGCTGCAGGTTATAAAAGAACATAAGGTTCTCATAAGAGCGACAAATTCAGCAGCAATCAAAAGTCACAAAAGAATAACATTAAGGTGATACTTACCTTTTAATACGTATTTAAATATATTTGGGCGAACATATTCAAGGTCTTGTCGGAAATTCGGGAAATACGAGGAATAATCGACAGGCTTTTGTATCTTAGTGTATATGAAAAACTTACTATTTACCCTATTTATTATTGGAATAGGGTTTATTGTAGCCTCCCTCAATCAACCTACAATTGACAGTGATTTCGATAAGGATCCTGACAATTGTTTGGATAATTTAAAAATACCACAGCGTTTTACACCTGATGGTGACACGTTGGATGATCTATTTATTGTAGACTTTCCCTGTAGACCTGAATCTTTTGAATTTCAAGTTTGGGATATGTCTGATAAAGAGGTTTACGTTGTTAAGTCTTCAGACGTGGTATGGAATGGAGATGACAAGGAAGGAAAACCATGCGATTCTGGCATTTATAAGTGGCAAATTAAATATATGTATCACATGAGTTATGTAGAACGTAAGGGCCAAACACTTTTATTACGATAAGGTGCGTTTTCGTTTATCAATTATTGCCTTTCTATTTATTAATTTGATTCATGGTCAAGAAGAGTCGGGTAAATTTCAGTTTGGAATCACTACCTATTCGAATTTATCAAACGGTTTTGCTAAGCACTCCAACTTGGAGGCCGATAAATATATTGGGATTGCATCTACCAGTTTTTCATATTCTGCCGGAATTAAATTCGCCTATCAATTCAAGAATAATTTTGGCATTAGTAGTGGATTGATTTATATGAAAACTGGGGATCGAAGTTTAGTTTATCCTCCCGATCCTATGCGCGGATTTTTTACTGAACGCCGTTACAAGCATAAAACGCATTATGTAGAATTTCCTCTTAATTTTTATAGAACAATTGCCACGTCCTTTCAAATCATAGTTGGAGGGAGCTATTTGTTCAATATTTCCAATCAATCCTATTTAAATATTGAAGGAACAGAAGGTTATGAATTGGACCTTGAAAAATTTGAGAGAACAAATATAGGCGCTACCTTAAATCTAGGTTTTGGCTATTCATTTCCATTAGGCGATCAAACTTTAGAATTTATACCGTATGCTCAATATAATTTCATCCACCCTATGAATGATAGTTATTTTATAGATAATACACCATTTCGAAAATATGGAGCAGTAGGATTGCAAATAAACTTCTTATTCTACATAAAAAGTAAATAGATTGTTTACCCGATTCTTCGGATATCAGCACCCAAGTTATTCAAACGGAAGTCAATGTTTTCATAACCACGATCAATTTGCTCAATATTGTGAATGGTACTCTTTCCTTCGGCAGATAAAGCCGCAATTAAAAGTGAAACCCCTGCTCTAATATCAGGCGAAGTCATGCTAATCCCTCTTAGCCTACTTTCATGATTCAAACCAATTACAGCAGCTCTATGCGGATCGCACAAAATAATTTGCGCACCCATATCAATCAACTTATCCGTAAAAAATAAGCGCGATTCAAACATCTTTTGGTGAATCAATACCGATCCTTTCGCTTGTGTTGCCGTTACCAACATAATACTCAATAAATCTGGTGTAAAACCAGGCCATGGCGCATCAGAAATGGTCATGATAGAACCATCAATAAACGTGTCAATTGTATATGAATCTTGTGCAGGAATATATAAATCATCCCCTTTTAATTCTATTTGAATTCCCAATTTACGGAACATGTTAGGCATGATTCCCAAATCAGGATAGCTAACGTCTTTTATCGTAATTTCAGACCGCGTCATTGCAGCAAGGCCAATGAATGAACCTATTTCAATCATATCTGGCAATACACGGTGAAAACATCCACCAAGTTGCTTAACACCTTTAATTTTTAACATGTTTGAGCTAATGCCCGAGATTTTAGCCCCCATGCTATTTAGCATTTTACATAACTGCTGCAAATAAGGTTCACAAGCCGCGTTATAAATAGTGGTTTCGCCTTTGGCTAAAACCGAAGCCATTACAATATTTGCTGTTCCCGTTACCGAAGCTTCATCCATGTGAATGAATGTTCCTTTTAAATTGTCGGCCTCAACGGTGTAAAAATAAGTTTTCGGATCAAAGTGAAATTTGGCTCCCAAATGTGTAAAACCTTCAAAGTGCGTATCTAACCTTCTACGACCAATTTTATCGCCACCAGGTTTTGGCATATACGCCTTCCCAAATCGCGCCAATAATGGCCCAATTATCATGATAGATCCACGCAGACCAGAGGCCCGTTTGGTAAAATCTTCCGATTTTAAATATTCTAAATCAATGTCTTTTGCTTTGAAATTATAGGTTCCTTTTTCTACCTTTTCAACTTGAACACCCATTGCTTGCAAGAGGTTGATCAATTTATTGACGTCAATAATGTCAGGAATATTACTAATCGTAACTTTTTCACTGGTCATTAACACGGCACACAAAACTTGCAATGCTTCGTTTTTTGCACCTTGCGGTATTAATTCTCCTTTTAGCGGTTTACCGCCATGAATTTCGAATGCACCCATTGTTTATTAATATCTTTTACGGTTATTTTTATTTCGGTTCTTGTTGTTGCTATTGTTTCGGTTCTTATTGTTCGATTTTTTATTGTTGTTGCTCGAATTTTTATTGGTTCCGTTTGCTTTTAATATTGATCCAGTAGACGGCAAATACGAAACATCAGTCAACTGAATTTTTCCATCAGACAGTTTGGCTAAATGGTCAATAATCATATCGTCTTCAATTGATGTAGAATTGAACGTTAAATAAAATTGCTTCATCATGCAAGCGATAGTTTTCACTAAGGCTTCGCGCTCATCCGGATCTTCCATCTCAATGGCCTTGGCAATTAAAAGCTCTACATTTTTACCGTAATGACCAATTTTTATTCTGGTTTGTGGATAAGCTACTCGTTTTGGTTTCTCCTTTAATTCCTCTCTGTTCGGAAGTGGATAAGGTGAGTCAACTTCCAACTCAAAATTAGACATGATAAATAAATGCGTCCATAATTTTGGTTTGTATTCTTCGACATCACGTAATTCAGGTTTCAATTCCCCCATCACCTTGATAATTGCTTGCGCAACCTTATTTCTTTCCTCACGATCTTCCAGCGAAACCGCATGGTCAACCATCTTTTGTACATTTCGGCCATACTCTGGAATAAGCATTTTAGGGCGTGCCGTATTGTATTCTAATGAATCTATTTCTGACATATATTTCAAATGTACTGTTTTTTGCAGTAAATTCAACGGGTATAAACAGTTGATATGAATAAGAAACTGTTAATTATATCAACCTTTTAACGAAAAGTTACGTGTAAGAGGTATAAGCATTACTTTTATAATACAATTATGACCCTTTCAATCTCTAAAATAATTCAATTAAAACCTTCCTTTAAACAAGCGTTTTTAGTCGCAATTACTTTACTTTTTATTACAGCTTGCAGAAAGGATGACATTGACGTCATTCCAGAACCTGAGGATGAAGAAGAGGTTGTAGAAGAAGAAGATCCTGGTTGTGAAGGTGTATTCGAAGAAGTAATTACTTATTTTGACGGTGGCGCCTTCGAATCTGGTCCCTATTTGGCAGCTTACCCCGGCAGTTGGTGGACTTACTCAAATGAAGACTCTTTATACTGCGAATTAGGACATACGCACATCAAAAATTTAACCAGCAGAAACTTTGAAACTTGCGAAGAATATTATAATTATACAGAAGTTACCGTACCTCAAATCATTGGCAATTACACAAGAAACAGTGGTGAGGGATACATATATGCGGATTCAATTTTAGTAGACATAGAGGGAGAAACAGTAATTGCTCAGCAAATAAGTACAGAAGTTGGCAGTCAATGGTACGAATTTATAGACAATACTCATGCATACGAAAATCCTTGGTATACCTTCTACCCAGAAAGAGAAGTAATTGAGCATTATGACTCTTTAGAGCTGCCAAACGGCAATTGGTTTTATGATGTACTGGAAATTTCTCAAGTCCTCCGTTATGACGGGAAAGATGGCGAGTGGTTGACAGGTTATTACCACCTCTTTTATGCGAATGAAATTGGTTTGATTTGGGAAAAAAATATATTCGTTCCAAGTTACGATCGCCATTTAGAAGATTATTATATCGCACCGCACTAGTTCCAAAGCCCTTTAAGAGAACTCTAATCCTTCATCTGCTCCACCGCATCTACAGTTGCATTTGTTGGCATTTTACATGCGCCTTCAATACATACAAAGATGGTGGTTTCATCCATAAACTTACCTTCCAGTATACTTAAACCATCCTTTTCGCCACCCATAAATAAACGGTTTGGAATATAATATTGGTTCAATTCTTTCATGCGCGCCTTCCAATCTTTTCCGGTAATGGCTAATTCATAATAAGGGTTTACAACATTTAAAGCTAAAATTCCCCAATTGGTATAGCTGCTTCCGTAACTATCCATGTCTCCATATATATTAGCGAGCATTTGTTTAGCTTTTTCTTTATAATCGCGCTTGTCCAATAAAATTCCTAAATCATAAATAGCATTTGCCATGGCCGAATTGGAAGCTGGGATCACATTATCCGAAATCTCCATTTTTCGAGCAATCAATGCGCCTTCCTCATCTGAAGAAAAGAAGAACATGCCACTTTTTTCATCATAGAAATGTGCCATTGCATAAGTTGCCATTTGATCTGCTTTTTCAATATACTTTTCATCAAACGTAACTTCATATAGTTTGGTAAAAGCTTCAATTGTAAAACAATAATCCTCTAAAAATCCATTGATTTTACTCGTGCCGTTTTTATAAGAGTGCAATAATGAACCGTCATCATTGAGTTGTTTTTTCTGCATCCATTTTGCATTTAAAATGGCACCATTCAAAAATAAGGGCTCATCAAAAGCTTGGTAAGCATCCAATAAACCTATCAACATTAAGGCATTCCAAGATGTCAAGGATTTATCATCCAAACCGGGACGAATTCGATCCGCCCTTTTTTCTAATAATTGTTTATTAATTGCTGCTGCTTGTTCGTTCACTTCCGCTGCAGTCATAGCCATTCTTAAGGCATATTCTTCGTTTGTTTTTTCACGCAACAAAATGTGGTTTCCTTCCCACAACGTCTTCATTCCTATATTATAATAAGAATTAGCAAAGTCATAATCATCCTCGCTTAAGGTTTCTTTTAACTCCTCTTTGGTCCAAACATAAAATTTTCCTTCTTCACCATCACTATCTGCATCTAAAGCCGAGTAAAATGAACCTTCTTTTGTCATCATTTCACGATAAGCCCATTCTAAAGTTTGATAAACCACATGTTTGTATAATGGATTTTTTGTGCGTTGATAAGCATGCGAATATAAGGACACCAACTGTGCATTATCATAGAGCATTTTTTCAAAATGCGGCACTTTCCATTTTACATCCGTTGAATAGCGTGCAAACCCACCGCCAACTTGATCATAAATTCCACCCAATGCCATTTTTCGCAACGTTAAATCCACATGATCCATTACAGCCGTATCAGAGTAATGATAAGCGTACTGCATCATAAAATCCAAATTATTAGGAAGCGGAAATTTAATGTCACGGCGATTTCCGCCATCTTGTGTATCAAAATTTGGAATCCAATTCAACATTAAGGTGTCTAACTTTTCTGCCGAAAATTGAATTCCTGTTACAGGTGTTTCAATTAACTCCGATTGTTGAATTCCATTGGTTAAGTTAGTTGCAAAAGCGGCAATCTCTTCAGGTGATTTTTGAAATTTATAATCCAAATTCTCCAATAACTCCATCCATGGCCCTTTTTGAAAATAAGTTCCTCCATAAATTGGCCGACCATCAGGCAAAGTAAAACAGTTTAATGGCCAACCGCCTCCTCCGGTCATCAATTGCACGGCATTCATATATACTTGGTCAACATCAGGACGTTCTTCACGATCTACTTTAATGCAAACATATTTTTCATTCATCATGTTCGCCACTTCTTCATTTTCAAAACTCTCATGCTCCATCACGTGGCACCAATGGCATGACGAATAACCAATACTCACCAATACCAATTTATTCTCGGCTTTAGCTTTATCAAAAGCTGCATCTCCCCAAGGCATCCAATTAACTGGATTGTGTGCATGCTGCAATAAATAAGGACTTGACTCATTTATTAAATCATTTGTGAATTTATGTTCTTCGTTCTGCACAGTATGATTTTCTTTTTGTGAATTACAACTTGTGGTTATAAAAACGGTCGCTATTGTGAATAAAATAAGAGTAAACTTGGTCATTGAAATGAATTTCTGGCCGATCATATAAAATGGTCATTTATTTTTAGTAAATATAGCTAACTTGCAGCGGTTAGAAATCCGAAATGAACTAAAATGCTTTGCTTTTAACATTTTAGTTCATTTTTTTAATAGATTATTATTGACCAACCTTTAGAACAAAAAAAAGATAAAATGAAGCATTTATTATTGATTCTTATAGCAACATGTGTTACTCAAAGTTTTTCTCAGGCCTATTTTCAGCAAGACGTTGATTATAGAATTGATGTACAACTTTATGATCAAGAAAACATATTAAGAGGTTTTGAGGAATTTGATTATCAAAACAATTCGACTGATGCACTCAGCTACATTTATATTCACCTATGGCCAAATGGTTATAAGAATAATGAAACAGCACTTGCAGAGCAATTGTACTTAATGGACAATATGAGTTTGGAAGAAGCATACGACGGAGAGCGCGGTTTTATTGATTCATTGGATTTTAAGGTTAACGACGCAACTGTAACTTGGGAATACGATTCCGAGCATATCGACATTTGTAAATTAACCTTAGCAACTCCTTTAAAGCCGGGCGAATCAATTACAGTTTCAACTCCCTTTAAGGTTAAAATTCCTTCAGGCGATATTTCACGTTTAGGATATGTTGACGAGTCTTACCAAATTACACAGTGGTACCCTAAACCTGCTGTTTATGACTTAGAAGGCTGGCATCAAATGCCCTATTTAACACAAGGCGAATTCTATTCAGAATACGGAACATTTGACGTTTCTATAACCTTACCAAAGAACTATGTTGTTGCAGCAACTGGCGATTTACAAACAGAATCGGAGATTGAATTTTTAAATGAAAAGGTAGCACAAACTACTGAGAAATTCAAAGGGGATAAATTTTCCTCTGAATCGAAATTCGGACGCAATTTAAAAGAATGTCCAAAATCTGACGAAGAATTAAAAACGATCCGATTCACGCAAAAAGATGTGCATGACTTTGCGTGGTTTGCAGATAAACGATTTGAAGTTTTAAAAGGAGAAGTTGAGCTCCCAAATAGTGGCGAAAAAGTAACATCTTGGGCTATGTTTGTTCCCCATCATTCTGAGTTATGGGAAAATGCAATTGAATATTTAAATGACGCTACTTACTATTATTCAAAATGGAATGGAGACTATCCTTACAAACATGTTACGGCTGTTGACGGCACAATTAGCGCCGGTGGTGGAATGGAATATCCGAATGTAACAGTTATTGGTAATTCATCATCAAAAGAAGAGCTTGAAGTAGTTATTGTACATGAAGTTGGGCACAACTGGTTTTATGGTTTATTGGGATCAAATGAACGCGACCATGCTTGGATGGATGAAGGTCTAAATACCTTAAATGAAATAAGGTATATGCAAACCAAATATCCCAACAATCAGCGCATGTCAGAAATGGCAAATGGAATTGTTGGTAAACTTCATTTTGAAGATCATAACCATCAGGACATGTCAGATATAACCTACTCAATGATGGCTGGCTATGGAATTGATCAACCCATTGAGTTAGGTTCCAACGATTATACGCCAGTTAATTACGGTGCTATTGTTTACGCAAAAACGGGCTTAGTTTTTATGTATTTGAAAGATTATTTGGGAGATGCGGAATTTGACAAAGCCATGCAAGCCTACTATGATGAATGGCATTATAAACATCCACAACCTGCAGACATTCGAAGAACATTAGAGAAAGAAACTGGCAAGGATTTAACTTGGTTATTTGAGGATTTAATTCAAACCACAAAACAAATTGACTATAAAGTAAAAGGTGTTAAAATAGGCGAAAGTTCAACAACGGTAAAGGTTAAAAACATTGGCCAAATTAATTCACCGGTGCGAGTAGATGCATTAAATTTTGGACAAGTGCGCGAAAGCATTTGGATTGAACCAGGCGCAAAAGTCTCAGAAGTAGAATTTAAAGGCACAAGTTATGATCAATTCATAATTGATGCGAATAAACAAATGCCTGAGCTGAATAGAAACAATAATCATTGGACTAAAAAAGGCCTTTTTCACCGCACAGAACCTTTTAAAATGGAATTTATTGGGGGAGACAATGAAGGACATAGTTGGAACAATTTTTGGCTTCCAGCAGTTGGCGTAAATGCGTATGACAAATTTATGATTGGGGCCATCTTTCATAATCAAACCCTTCCTAAAAACAAATTAGAATATACATTGGCACCAATGTTCTCAGTAGGAAGAAGAAACTTGGCTGGTTTTGGTGATATCAATTACTCATGGGTTCCTGCAAAAAATGTTCGCACAATTACTGTTGGAGTTTTAGGGAAAACATTTGGAAATGGATTATCTCCTTCTTTCAATGGTGGTGATCCAGTTACATATTATACGGTGCAGCCTTATTTAAACTTTGAAATTGGCAAACCAAACACACGTAAATATTATAAGCAGCGTGTTCAATTACAAGGGCATTATATTATCGAAAATGGCGTTATGGTTGAAAACAGTTTACAGGGAGCTTCATTAAATTATGGGTTTAAATATTCAAAACGAGTTCATTCAATCAATGCAAGTTTAAGTTTAGATTATTATGATGTTGTCAATAATTCGGGAGGTATTGTTGGTCCACTCTCTTCCGATTTAATGAATTTGGGAATTGAATTTGAATATGCCCTTGAATATTGGGATAAAAAGAATAAAACCATTACCGTTCGCGCATTTTTAGGACAAAACCTCTTCTATAATGGCGCTCTTTCTAACCGATATGGTTTTGCACTTGGTGGACAATCTGGATGGCAAGATGTTACTTATGACCAGTACATGTTTGGCAGAAATCAAACAAGTGGTTTATGGGCAAATCAACGCTTCGAGAATCATGGAGGTTTTAAAACTACGGGAGCATTTGGCGTTACAAATGGGGCAATGTTTACAACTAATTTCTATGCAGAGCTACCTTACATTCCATTAATTGGCGCCTTTGCAGATTTTGGAATGTTTGACAATGCCGGAACTATGGTTATGGCCTCAAATGCAGGACTTGGTATTAAAATTGCCGACCGTTTTGGGATTTACTTTCCTTTGTATGAGTCTGCCAATTTAAAAGCGTCCTTCCCAGACGGAACAAGCTATGGAGAAAAAATTCGTTTTACACTTAACTTAAGCGGATTATCGTTATCTAAGCTTATACCAAGCTTTATTTAAAAGATTAATTTCGAATCCGCTTCACTAAAACAATGCCAAATTAGAAATGCAAGTATTTTGGAATTGTCAAGTTGAGATTAACACTTAAGGTTAAAGACCTATTGTTGTGTTTCAAACCTAGGTATTTAAGCCAGAGAATGTGAAAATTTTCAGTTTCTCATCATTAACTGATAAAAATAATTTTCTACCCAAAACCCTGATACAGCAGTAGATATGAAAATAATTTTTCTCTAAATTCAATAATTTAATTTGTTTGCTTTGATTTTTTTAATACATTTCAAATAACTAATTGACCCAATCAATTACACTTTTATCGGATAAAAAATGTCAGTTTACTGACCTAGGATAGGTATGGCCAGAAATGCGGAAACAGTGGCCTTAACTTTGAAAGTACGCATAACAAAATTTCATTAATCCAAAACACAAATTATGAAAAAATTAAACATTACTAAAAACGCTAAATTATTGTTGCTCGGAGCAGCAGCATTACTATTTAGCACAACGCAAGCAGCAGCACAAACGCAAGATAACGGATGTGTCAACTCTGGTGCGGATGCGTCAGCCATTGGTTTAAGAACAGCAGCCACAGGTAGTCAAGCATTTTCTTCTGGATACTATACAACAGCATCTGGCAGTCAGTCAACTGTATTCGGCTATCGAAGTGTAGCAACCGGCTATCAATCATTCTCGGCAGGACACTGGAGTTCAGCCATTGGTCGCTATTCATTCGCACTTGGAGCAAGAGCAGTTACAGGAAGCGGTGGCACGCATGCAATGGCATTAGGAATTGATGTTCGTGCGAACGCCAACAGATCAATGACATTTGGAGCAGGAATAGGAAATGGTGCCCTAAATGCCATTCAAAATAATATTCCTTATTCATTAATGATTGGTTTTAACAGTACCATTCCTTCCTTATTTGTAGGGCCTTCTTCGGGAGCAGGAACAACAGGTAGAGTAGCAATTGGAACAGTCAATACACCAACTACAATTGGCGGACAAAATATTAGTGCTTATCGTCTATTCGTTGCAGGCGGAATCTTAACTGAAGAAGTTCGTGTTAGAACAGGTTGGGCAGATTATGTTTTTGCTGATGGTTATGAATTACCAACATTAACAGAGGTTGGAGAATTCATAGATGAAAACGGACATTTACCAAATGTACCTTCTGCAGCACAAGTAGAAGAAGAAGGTATTGAAATTGGTGAAATCACGCGCATTCAACAAGAAAAAATAGAGGAGTTAACCCTTTATATGATTGAAATGCAAAAAGAAATCGAAGCCTTAAAAGTAAGATTAGAAGCACAAGAAAATTAAGAACAGTTTAATTAAAAAATAATATAGTATGAAAAATTTCATAAAATTGACTTCAGTCATGCTATTCGTTTGTTCTCCTTTCTTGGTGCTATCTCAAACAGATATTACAAAAAAGGATATAGATACACGAGTAGATAACTGGAGGTATTGGCAAGATAAAGCGGAGCAAGGAATTGTTCCCCTAAATCCAGAATTGCCACCTCAACCCATAATCGATTACCGATTAAATCCAGACGGGAAAGCCGCCGCAGTTGATGGGCCTGACATATTGATTGTTTCTGGAGCTGGCATGAATCAGAGTGAAAACTCGGTTTTTGTTAACCCAATTGACAATCAAATTGCCCTAAACGGTAACAATTCATTCTTAGGTGTTGCTAGCCCTTCTGGTGCTAACGCTATGTTCACCTTTGATGGCGGATTGACATGGACTGGAGGCCCTAGTGCTCCGCTCAGTGGAAACTGGGGAGATCCTGCAATGGCAGTAGATCTGGATGGAATAAGCTACGCGGGACATATTAGTCCAAGCTTTAATCAAGGTGTAAATATTTCTCCAGATAATGGTGTAACATGGACGGCAAGTTCTGTTGCAGTTGGTTCAACTTTGGATAAAAACCACCTTTGGGTAGATAATTCAGCAGCCAGTCCTCATGTAGGGAACTTATATAGTTCATGGTCCCAACTTGGTGGCGCTGCTCCAAACTTAAATCAAATCATTATTTCTAGATCAACAGATGATGGTGTAACCTGGTCAACGCCGATTCAAATTAGTTCAGCAGTTGCAGCGGGTAGTCACAACCAAGGAGTAAATATCCAAACGGGTCCAGCTGGCGAAGTATACGTTACATGGGCTATCTATGATAGTTGGCCAAGTGTCGAAACTGCCATAGGGTTTAGTATGTCAACAGATGGTGGAGTCACCTATTCAACAGCAGTTCGAATTATCTCAAGTATTAGTGGTGTTCGTGGCAATCCTGTTACAAATCCTACTGGGAAAAACCAACGTGTAAATTCATTTCCAGTAATGGCGTGTGATATTAGCGGTGGGCCAAATAATGGTGATCTTTATATTACTTGGGCAAACGAAGGTGTTCCGGGCATAAATGTAGGTCCTGATGTGAGTGCATACATGATTCGCTCCACAGATGGAGGAACTACATGGGCAACACCCACTCGTATTAATCAAGATCCAATTGGTAATATTCAATATTTCCCTTGGATTACCTCTGATCCAGTAACAGGTGATTTACATACCATTTTCTATGATGATAGAAACGTAGCCTCCACAATGGTCGAAGCCTGGGTTGCTACCTCATCAGATGCAGGGGCTACTTGGTCTGAGATTCGTGTAAGTGACGTTGCTTTTACACCAGCACCAATTCCAGGAATGGCAGGTGGCTATATGGGTGATTATTTAGGTATTGCAGCACGTGACGGTCAAGTTTATCCTGTCTGGACAGATAATAGAACAGGTCAAACATTATCTTACACATCTCCTTTTACTTGTGGGTGTGCCACCGATTTGATAATTACAACAAACGTAGGTTTTGGCGGAATAGACCACCAAGAAGCGGATCTAACAATCACAGCTTCGAATGATATCGCATCTGGCGGAGAGGCTATTTATCACGCAGGTGATGAAGTACTGATGACCCTCGGATTTACGAGCTTGAATGGATCAGCCTATAGGGCTTATATTGAAGCATGCACAGGTACTTATATTCTTGCCCCTGAAACTGGCGGCGAAGGGATAGATGATCCTGAATATGTGAAAGCTCCTAAGCCTAAAATGATCGAGTACTTTGACGATAAGCAACCGGCAATTGAGTTAACAGTATACCCGAATCCAACGAGTGACATTTTCAATGTCCAGTTAAATGACGGAGCTTTGATTAACAATTTTGATGTACGTATTTATAGTATGAGTCAAGGTTTAGTTTCAATCAATAACTTTAATGACAGAAATGCAAATTCATTTCAAATAGACATTTCAGACTTTGCGCCTGGTGTTTACTTTATTGAAGTAATTGATAAAGAAAATCAAGAAGTGTACAGTTCTAAAGTGATTAAGAAATAATTGCTCTTAAGAATTATTTGAACGCGGTGCTCAACTTTGGCGCCGCGTTTTTTATTATCGCCTAATTTTCGAAAAGGGTTCGAACGAACTCGGCTTTTTCGTAAAATTCTTTCCCGTTTATCTCGGTATTTTCGGCTAACCCTCCCAAATACCCAATTGTATCGCAGTCATAATTAACTACTGCATGCTCAAAGTCTGCTGGGCAAATTCCGTGGTCGAAAACATAAACAACATCCTTTTCGAAATTATATTCACGTACCGAAGCGCCCGTATCACAGGCCTCGTTTTCTGAAAAATAAATGACTTGATCTGCCACACATGGCGGCTCTACAATTTGCGGATGTTTATTGTTACAGCTCACTATTGCCAACAGAATAATTATACAAGTAAAAACTTTCATATTCGTTTTATACTAAGATGAAGAAAATATGAAATGGGTTTCATTTTACGTCAAGTAAATACGCAAATCAGAAAATTTAACAAGAAAGAAAACCTATTTCATTTTTCCACGCTTGCCCTTGCTCATTTGCGCCATACGCATTTGATTTTGAGAAGTAGCACGACCCATTTGTTTTTTCAAACTTTTAATGTGATCACTTAGCATACCTTTTTTATCCAATTTTTTTGCCTCACCCAACATTGTTTCGGCTTCTCTTCTTCTACCGGTAGACAAACAAATGGCGCCAATATTCATTTTAGCCATAGCTTGGTCATGATCTTTTTTTAGTCCAATGCTTAACGCTTTTCGAAACAAAGATTCAACCTGCCCTGTTTTCAACGATTGGGAAGATGCGATAGCCTTTAAATAAAAGAAATAAGCTTGCTGCCCTTTAATTAAAAACTGCGGATGCTTAATCCGATTCAAATACTTTTGCGCCTTTTCCATGTTTTGCTGTCTCATTTGCAAGGCAGCTAAAATTAGGTTTTCGTTTCTGAATAAAAACAAGCTTATAAGCGCTGTTATAAAGATAAACACGATTCCCCATCCCCATGACCCACTGTAGAACAAGTAAACAGTGAAGAATAATGATGAAAGTGTTAGAAGAGATTTTATTATTAATCCAATCATTTTAAAAATTTATTTAATAGTTGCAATACATTTTAACTCAATAGCAATAGGTGTTGGTAAACTGCTAATTTCAACAGTTGTACGGCAGGGCTGGTTTTCCTTAAAATATTCTGCGTATACCTTATTATAGACATGAAAATCTCTTTTCATATTTACTAGAAAAACAGTGACATCAACCAGCTCGTCCCATGATGAACCAGAAGCTTCTAAGATGATACGCACATTGTCAAAAACTGACCGACACTGCGCTTCAAAATCAAATTCAATAAAATTACCGTTGTGATCCAATTTTAATCCTGGAACTGCAGAATCATTTTTGTCCGATCCTGCAACTCTTGGTCCAACACCAGATAAAAACAATAAATTACCTACACGTCTAGCGTGAGGATAAGATCCTACAGGTTTTGGAGCATTTGAAGCGCTTATTTTTTCAGACATAGCGGAAATTTGGTACAAATATACGTGTTCATTTTAGGATTATAAGATAATGGAACTGATTATTTCCCATTATTGCAGTCATTTTCGCACTATTTTAAAGCTGAGTTCGCTTAGCTTTTTTAACTGAATCCTCATTACACTTGGCTAAATTGTATACTTTTGGAAATAGGATATTTTCTTCAAATGAATTAGTGTCACTACTTAATTGTTTTTTAAAATGAGATCTAAAAACTTATTGTGTGCAAGCATTGCCTTTCTTGTCATTCTTATTGCAGCCTATTTTGGTGCAACTATTCACAGTTCAAAATCAAATGACATTATTTCTTATTTGAATGAATTTGAGCATATCAACTATTATGACGTGGCACTTATTCCTAAATTAAACTTTCAAGCCGCATTATTTAGCCTCCCCCTACTTTTAATCATTTTAGTATTTGAAATAATAATTGCTCTTAAGTCTCAAATTCGTCAAGTAAAGAACTTGGCTATGGGTGCTGGCCTTGCTATTATTATAGTCATTGTATTTAATATCCTAACATTAGCAAACCCTAATGATTTTGATTTTAGCCAATGGGGCTATATTTGGATCACAATGGGCGCCATTACCGTAACCGCCAATTTGGTTTCTGTTTTTGTGAAAGGAAATGCATAAGAAGATTTGAATTCAGACTATTAAACTTGCCTGAGATTTTTCGAAAAGGTTTAATTCAAAACGTGACGTTAACAAATAATTAACTAAAAACTATTTTCAATCAATTGAATATCAGGTTTTTATAATCTTGGCATAACCATTGCAATAATCGTAATATGTTTAATTAAAAATTTAACTATTATGATCGCAAAAAAAAAACCGAAGGCCGACCTGGAGAAAAAACGGTTCGCTTTCTTTCAAATCGGACTCATTGTAGCTGGCTCACTTTGCCTAGCTGCATTTGAGTTCTCAAGTGTACAAAGTGTACCTGTGGCAACAATTGGCAGTGATGCTGATTATACGACAGATTTTTTGGAGCCAGATTTACAACCATTGCCCGAACCTGAAACACAAGAAAAAAAGAAACGTGTTTTAGATTTAAGTACAGTAGTTATTGTAACACCAGAACCTGTAGTTGATCCTGTTCCAGAACCGGATCCAACTCCTACACCTGATCCAGGACCAATTGTTTTTGATCCAGATCCATCAGGCGGAACTACTGAACCTGGAACTTATATTCCACCGACTGTAATTTGGGATGTGCCAGCTGTTGATCCAAAATTTCCTGGTGGTACTGCAGCAATGAGTTCATTCATCAACAAATACATTAACATTCCCCAATTCGTGATGGACACCAAAGGAGGAACTGTATTCATTGAATTTGTAGTGAACAAAGATGGCTCAATTGAACAAACGAAAGTAGTTGGCCACGTATCACCTGAATTGGATAAAGCCGCACTAGACGTGATTGCTCGTATGCCAAATTGGACACCTGCAGAGCAGGCTGGAAAAACTGTACGCTCACGCTTAACTATTCCTATTAACATTTTATTAAGATAATAACCCAAACCTTGAATCTAGTAAATTAAGTTATTAAGGTAATGCCTTCTGCAAAAAATTGCAGAAGGCATTTTTTTGTTCAAGCCTTCCAATTAAAAAATCTTTTATTTTTATCACTCAAAAGTTCCTTTTTGTTTGATTTTAAACACTCTTTCCCCTAATCGCCCCATTTAATGGGCTTTACAATATGTTATTTAAGTATTAAAGCGTATTTTTGTCGCGGTCTGTTTCGTTACTAGTGTTGCTTATGAAATTTTTTTTCAAAGTCGCGCAACTTTTTTAAGTTCACAACAGTCTACAATATTATAACATGAAAGGCACTCTTTAAACGATTCGTTTGCTTGGTGTCAAAAAAATTTAAAAAAAACAAGATGAATAGTTTGAAAAAAATCTTCCTTTTGGTAACGTTATCCGTAGCCACTTTTTCATTTTCTCAATCAACTGATGCTGGAACAGCTACAATTGATGGAAATTATTGTTTAGTGCTAGATAATGATTCTGAAATTCAAGAACAATATTCTGCAGATGCAACCGGTTTAAACTGGACCTCTGCTGCACACGCTGTTAAAAAGTGTGGTTTCCATACCAATAACTTGGTGACTTATAAAGCAGATTATGAAAATAATCGCATTTTAATTCAAATCCATACGGATAGAACGTATGATTCGAAAGATGTTATTTGGTGGAATCAATATTTACAAAGCATCTGTAAATAATATTAATCAATAGAAATAAACGCAACTATGTTTTTAATTAAAAATTTAAAGCCCCTATTGATATTAGCCGCAGGCTTATTCTTTGGAGCTAATTCATTTGCTCAACTAGAGGGTGGTAACGCCTACCTGATGGGTGATTTTGTAAATATTGCCGTTGACGGACCTAAAGGAAAAGAAGGAACC
The DNA here is from genome assembly GCA_013138735.1 of Crocinitomix sp. Lineage (GTDB taxonomy): Bacteria > Bacteroidota > Bacteroidia > Flavobacteriales_D > Crocinitomicaceae > Crocinitomix. The sequence continues at coordinate 39,227 of WTCE01000111.1, forward strand.
GCAGAAGGTGCTGGTTTCCATTATAGAGGTGGAGCAGGTACTGTTCCATGTGGATTCGTATCCGATCCTGAAGATACAGGTTGGGATCCAAGTCCTGCTGGTCATGATGGTGATTTTTTCACACCAGGTTCACCCGAAAATGGTTTCGGAATGCAAGTAGCAGGTGTAGATTATGCCAATAATGCAAGTGGTGCCGATTTTGATATTACACCACATGATGGATTCCCTATTTATGAAGAAGAAGGTGACTGTATTACAGTTGAGTGGGAAGGTGAAGTTGACGGAATCACAGTTAACGTTAAATATCACTTAATTAGAGATCAATTATACTATACAACTGAGCTTACTTTAATTAACGGTTCAGGTATTGATCAAACAGATTTATATTACTACCGTAATGTGGATCCTGATAACAACCAATCTATTGGTGGATCATTTACTACTACAAACACGATTGTATCTCAACCAGGAGATGATTGTCAAAAATCATTAGTTTCTGCTGAGCAATCTTCTCCGCATGATTCTTATCTTGGATTTGGTGCATTAGGAGACAAATTTCGTGTTTCACATGGTGGATTCTCAAACAGAAGTGCATCTGACATTTGGAATGGAACTGGTGGATTAACTGGTACTATTGGAGCTGTTGCTGTTGCGGATCAAGCAATTTCATTAGCATGGAAAGATGACTTAGATGATGGGGATACTGTTAATTTTACATTTGCTGTTGTATTAAGTGAGGATGCTGTTGAAGGTGCATTCTCAAGTTTATATTATATCGATTATGAATCAGCTGGTGGTATTGGTGGTGGAATCATTAACCAATGTAGCCCAGTTGAAGATACTGCTTTAAGTTGTGCAGGTAACCCTGTTACTTTAACTGTTGATGGACCAAACGCTGATGATTATGACTGGGTATGGACATCTGATCCTTTTGATCCAGACGCACCAGTAGACGGACCGGTAATTGTTGTATCGCCTGACGTAACAACATCTTATACAGTTACAGGTACACCTATTTCAGATTGTTTAACGAGTACTATTACGAAAACAATCGTAGTTGTATTTACTGAAGGACCAGACATTTCAATTGTTGATCCAGGACCATACTGTGAGGATTTTGATATCACTGACCTTGTTTTTGAAGATTTAAATGATACAGAAGATCCGAATGTTGTATTCTTAACTGAATTCCCTGATAGTGCAACACAAGTTGAGCCAGCATTTGAAGGACCATTAATGGGACCTGATGATGAAGTTTGGTTAATGATTGGAGATCCTGACGGTGGATGTTTTGATGCTATCTTAATTGAAATTGATTTTGGTGGACTTGGTGCTGCTGGAATTGATTCTACAATTGAATTATGTGGAACACCTGAAACAATTATTGATTTACATGATTTGATTGAAGATGGGGCTAACCCACTTGGAGAATTTGATGAAATTACATTCTCAGGTCAATTCAATGAAGCCACTGGCGAATTTGATGTTGATGGATTAGCTGGAACATATACATTCTCATATACTGTTGAAGGTATTGCACCTTGTCCTGATGATGAGGCTACATTTACTGTTATAGTATTTGGACAACCTGATGCAGACTTCGAATATGAAGTTGATGGTGTTTCATCAGCAGATGGATTAGGAAGTACGTGTATTATTAACGAAGTTGATTTCTTTGACTTCTCTACAATTCCTGCACCAGCAGTAATTACTGGTTGGGATTGGGATTTCGGTGGAGACGGAACATCATCACTAGAAAATCCATCACATACATTTAGTTCAATTGGAACGTATATAATAACGTTAACAGTAACTACTGATGATGGTTGTTCACATACTTATACGAAAGAAATCATTATCTATACTGAACCTATCTTAGATGTAATCTTCAACGACCCTACTTGTTTCGGATTTACTGATGGATCAATCACAGCATTTGTTGCAGGTGGTAGTGGGACGTTTGATATTGAAATCTTAAACAGTGATGGTGAACAAGTAAACATTGAAGGATCAAATACGGCAAACACATTGCCTTCTGGTACTTATACTGTAACAGTAGTTGATGGTTCTGGTTGTTCTGCAACCGCTACAATTATTATTACTGATCCTGTTCCATTGGTTGCTGACTATACGATAACTGATCCATTGTGTTTCGGTGATCCGGGTTATGTTGTTATTCACTCTGTTACTGGAGAAGACATTAACAATCCAATGGCTTATTTCTGGGCTCCAGAAACAGACGTTATAAATGGATTTGATGCAGATTCAGTTAACATTTATGCTGGTGATTATACATTAACGATTAATGATTCTCACGGTTGTTCAGTTGTAATTGATATTACAATGAACGAACCAGATGAATTATACTTTAATTCAGATACTGGTTATGATCCAGCTTACTGTAGACTTTATGGATACCAAAATGGTAACGGACAAGTTTACGCATCAGCTTCTGGTGGAACACCTGATTATGATTATATCTGGACAGAGGTTTCAACTGGTTTAACAACAGACAATACAACATGGGGTGGTAGAAACCCTGGTGATTATATCATAACAGCAACAGATGCTAACGGATGTATTATCACTGAAACGATTACTGTTGATTCATTAAATCCAATTGCTGCATTCACAGTTAATTCTGCTCAATTAAATGAAGATTGTAAAGGAACTGCAGATGTTGAGGTTGAGTTTACAAATACATCATTATACTTCTCTAATCCAAACAACCCTTTAGCTGATCCAAGATTCTTCTGGAATATAGATAGCCCACAAGGTGATTGGTATATTACAGATGATTATGATGAAAAAATAGATACAGTTTACGGAGAAAGAGGAGTAAGTTATATCATTGAAGTTTGCCTAGTAGCGCAAAACAAAAATGGTTGTACAGATACCGTTTGTAAGCTTATCGAGATCTTTGAACCTTATGTTTTCGTTCCTGTAAACATCTTTACACCAAATGGTGATGGCGATAATGACATCTTTACTTTTTCTGAGTTTGCTGCATCCGTTTCAACATTTGAATGCGTGATCGTAAACAGATGGGGAATACAAGTTGGGGAATTCTCAGACATTACAAGTGGATGGGATGGAACTGACATGAACGGTGATGCTTGTAATGACGGTGTATATTTCTACACCTATCGTGTAGAAGCCGATAACGGTGAGAAATTCGCTGGACAAGGAACAGTAACCATTGTTGGAACTGGAAAATAAAATTAACAAACAACTTATACAAGAGGCTGTCCATTTTGGGCAGCCTCTTTTTTTTGTGTAAGAAACCGCAGGCATTAATTTTAAAAAATGGTTTAATGGATGTCGTAGGGTAGCGCGGCCATGCAGCTAAGGAAATTGGTTCTGGTTTGGGTAATATGGAACGCGAAGGGATTCGCGCACCAGCGTATGGGCGAAGCTCAGCATTAATGCAAAAATCACTTAGATTTCCTACTGTAGGAGATTAATGTCTCTTTATACCGCAAAATCAAGCTCTTATTATTCAATTCCACAATTTCATAAGTAGAAGATGCTCCATGCTCTAGCGTTAAAAGCAATTGCCCTTCATTTAAAACATACTGCCCTTTCAGTATCTCAGGCTCAGATTCTTCATCAATGGCAAAAATGTATTCAAAACTATTATCATCATAAAAGATGAGTGTAGTCAACACACCTATGTCATCTGATTGCCACGCTCCAGCCAATTGATTAATCGAAGAACCATTAACTATAAAAATAGAGGGGGAAATCAAAACGGAAATCAACATAATTTTACCTAATAACATACGCTTCTCATAATCACATCACCTCCGGTTCCGATATTTATCGGCATGCAATATTTGAAACACAAATAAAACACGCCAACAAACCATTGCATTTTGCCTAAAAAAACTACTGCATTTGATATTGATCACTTTGCGTTTGCCCATCCACGCTGAAAACTTTTGGACAGCCTGATTTTGGCCATAACCATGCTAATTTCACAGTGAAAATTATTGGTTGATAGCGGCTATTAAACCATTTGTGCGAAGGATTAAAATTATTGAATTGAAACAGTGTTAAAACAGGTGTTTGAATCGTTGGCACTAAAAACAAACCATCCTTCATTTTAATACCCCAACCTAAAGCATAATACAATTGTGCCACTAACTTACTTTGATTGTCTGACGGGAGCGGAGAAAGGTATTTACCCTCTTCTTGTTTGTCCTTTCCACCATAAATCCGATAATCTAAATTAAAACCTAGCGAATTATCTATAAAGTTGAATTTTGCCGTTTGCCAAACATTGTGAATTCCTGCACGCAAAAAAGCTGAACCAAAATTAAAACTCCCTCTATCCTCTACAGGATCGAGTTTATATTTTTCTTGTCCGCCAAAATGTTTTACGCCCAAGCCCCAATCAAAATAATGCACAAAAGGTTGTCTCTTCTTAAAAAGATGCTCCATTCCACCTTCTAAATAATAGCCCGGAAGTCCACTCGGTGTCAGCTCATATTCTGCAACCTCATCATTGGCATTATTTCCCGCCATATATGTTACGCCCAAATCAATATGCCATCCAATTGGACGGTAATGACTCGCGTTTTCACTCCACAATAAATAGCCCCAACTTTTTTCTTCAGAAAATGGGTTATCCTTTTGTCTTTTGGTGTTTCGCTTTTCAAAGTCAGTTCCAATTTGAGCCGCAGCTTCCACCGCAAAAAACGTACATAAAATGATTACTAAATACTTCATATTTCGAGAAATTAAGTTCGCTTAATACCTTTAATTACTATTCAGTATCAATTAAACGCAATATATTATCTTCAATTTCTTTTGAGTCCCAAACGGTCTCAATATCCGGTCGGTCCATCACTTTTTTCATAATCTCATCCTGACGGACTCCTGCATTCCAAGCTTCAGAATAACGAATATTTGAAAAAGACACTTGGCTATATAACGGCATCCACTTGTCGGGGTACAGTTTACTAAAGCGACCTTCAATTTTTTTCTGCAATAAAAACATAGGATCTGCTACATAATCGCGCATCACATGATAATTGTGAACGGATAAATCTTGCAAAGCGTCACCATCTGGCTTACGTAATGTTTGATATTCGGCAAATACCTTTGGCCAATCTTCATTGTATTTTTCCATTAAGTTAGCCATAACTGTGCAATCTTCAAAACCGCCGTTCATTCCTTGTCCGTAAAATGGAACGGTAGCATGTGCCGCATCCCCCATTAAAGCAACCTTTCCGCTTGTCCATGGATAGCATCTAACAATAGCTAATGATGCAAGTGGATTTTCATGCCAACTCTCCAATAAATTAGGACACATATTGTAAAAATCTGGGAAAATATTCTTGAAGAAAGATTCTACTGCTTCGTCATTTATTAAAGTTTCAAAGGAGTTTTCTCCTTCAAACGGCATAAAGAGTGTACACGTAAATGATCCGTCTTCATTTGCTAAAGCAATCAACATAAAACGGCCTCGTGGCCAAATATGCAAAGCATTTTTATCTAATTTATAAGAACCATCTTCATTCGCAGGAAGCAATAATTCACGATAACCATCATCAATATAGTCTTGACTAAAATCAAAACGATCCGTTTTTTGCATGGCTTCATATCTCACTGCCGAGAAAGCTCCGTCACAAGCAAAAACTACGTCTGCTTTAGCTTCCGTCTTTTCGCCAGTATTGCCATCTTTTAAATAAACAATTCCTTCTTCCAAATTGGCACCCGTACATTGTTTATTATAATGAATTGTAGCTCCGCCTTTTTCTTCAGCAATATCCATCATTTTGGCATTTAAACCACCTCTTGAAATGGAATAAATTGCCTGTCCCTCCTCACCATAAGGTTGATAGGTTTTTTCACCAGATTCGCTATGCATGATCCGGCCTGTCATTGGAATCGCAATTGAATCCACATCCTTATCCACACCTGCACCTTTTAAAGCGGTCCAACCTCTAACAGATAATGCTAAGTTAATTGATTTTCCTGCAGAAATCTCTGCTTTCCTAATGTCTGAACGGCGTTCGTAAATGGTTACTTTATAACCTGCTTTTGAAAGGTAAACAGCCCATAGAGAACCTACTAATCCTGCTCCAACAATAATTGCACTTTTTTCCATTCGGTATTTTTTTATTTTCTTCTCCAGTGTTTTTGAAAGCGAGATTCGCTAAAAACATTTTGATGGCGATTCTTTTTCTTACGTCCAAAAGAGGCGCTTATTCGCCAAAGAACAATTCCAACAATTAAAATAACAATTACCTGCATCATAAGTTTCATCATGGGCACACTTTCACTTGCGGCACCATTCAAATACTGGCTTATTATTGCTGGATCGTAGGTTTCTATCATTGATCAATAACTTTTTCTAAAGCGGCACAAAACTGATAACAATCTTCAAAAGAATTGTATAAAGGCACAGGTGCAATTCGAATCACATTCGGCTCTCGCCAGTCTGCAATAACGCCTAACTTGGTAATCGCGTCAAACAGAGGCTTGCCCATTCCGTGTGCTAAAATTGAAAGTTGTGCCCCTCTTTTTGATTGGTCTTTTGGTGTAATAATTTCAAATGAACATTGGTCGCCTTTTCTTGCGGACAAATCATTTATCAAATACTCGAGATAATTCGTTAATTCAATTCTTTTTCCAATTAAAGCATCCATACCCACTTCATCAAAAATATCAAGAGAAGCTAAATGAGCTGCCATTCCTAAAACGGGTGCATTACTCAATTGCCATCCTTCTGCTCCGGGCATTGGATTAAAACCTGGCTCCATTAAGAAGCGCGTTTCCTTATCATGACCCCACCAACCCGCGAAACGCGGAAGGGTTTTATCATTTGCATGGCGTTCATGAACGAATAATCCAGCTACACCACCCGGACTTGAATTTAAATATTTATAAGAACACCAAGCCGCGAAATCTACATCCCACTTATTGAGTTCCAATTTTACATTTCCTGCGGCATGCGCCAAGTCAAAACCTACAGTTGCACCTACTGCATGTCCCGCTTCAGTAATCGCTTCCATGTCAAATAATTGACCAGAATAATAATTTACTCCGCCAATCATGATCATTGCTAATTCGTCTCCAACTTCAGCTATTTTTGCTAAAATATCGGCTTCTCTAATTAAATGTTCACCATCTCTAGGCCCCACTTCAACGATAACATCTGCTGGATCAAAACCATGAAAACGTGCTTGTGTTTCTAACGCATATTGATCAGATGGAAATGCTTTTTTCTCGCAAATAATTTTGTTGCGCTTTCCTGTTGGACGATAAAACGAAACCATTAATAAATGCAGGTTCGTAGTTAAACTATGCGTGATTACAACCTCAATTGGTTTTGCTCCAACAATTTTAGCGGCCTTTTCCGTTAAAAATTCGTGAAAAGCAAACCACGGCTTTTTAGACTCAAAATGTCCTTCAACACCCCAATTTTTCCAAGCTTCTAGCTCGGCATCAATATATGATTTAGTGCTAGTAGGCTGAAGTCCAAGCGAATTACCTGTAAAGTAAATCGTTTCAATTCCGTTAATAACGGGAATATGAAATTTCTCTCTATAGGACTTTAAAGAATCCTTTGCATCTTTTTCTTTCGCAAAATCGAGTGAATTATTGTATGCTATCATTGTTTGTTTTAGTTTTGCAAACGCAATTTATTCAAAGATACTAACATTGATAAAAAAGCTATGATATCACGGAACAAATCTGAACAACTATTTGAAAAAGCGAAAAAACTATTCCCAGGTGGAGTAAATTCGCCAGTTCGCGCCTTCAAATCAGTAGATGGGGCACCTCTATTCATTAAAAAAGGGGACGGATGCCATATTTGGGATGAAGACGACAACCAATTTGTTGATTTTTGTTGTAGTTGGGGACCTTTAATTTTAGGTCATAACGCAACAGTTGTTCGGGAAGGTATTACTGCAGCATTGCAAAACGGAACATCTTTTGGTGCGCCAACAGTTTTAGAAAATGAGTTGGGACAATTAATTATTGATAACAACCCCTTCATTGATAAAATTCGTTTTGTGAGTTCAGGAACTGAAGCTGTTATGTCTGGTCTTCGCTTGGCGCGAGGTTATACCAAAAAAAATAAAGTCATCAAGTTTGAAGGATGTTATCACGGACACGTAGATTCTATGTTGGTAAAAGCAGGATCTGGATTAGTGACGTTTGGTACTTCTTCATCTGCTGGAGTACCTGAAAGTTTTTCAAAAGAAACACTTGTACTTCCCTTAAATGATGAAGCAGCTGTTTTAGCTTGTATTGAAGAACATGGGCACGATATTGCTTGTATTATTATTGAGCCAATTCCAGCCAATAACGGTTTGCTATTACAGAAAAAAACCTATCTCGAATTTTTACGAAAAGTATGTACAGAAAATAATATTCTCCTCTTTTTTGATGAAGTCATTTCAGGATTTAGAGTGGCATTTGCAGGGGCAGCAGAGTTGTATGGTATTAAACCAGACATTGTTACTTACGGAAAAATTATTGGAGGCGGATTGCCAGTTGGAGCCTATGGTGCTTCAGATGAATTGATGTCATGCATTGCACCTCTAGGAGATGTTTACCAAGCCGGAACTTTAAGTGGGAATCCAGTTGCTATGTCTGCCGGAATTGCACAAATTTCGGCCTGTTTAGCAGATGGTTTTTATGCCGATCAAGAAACAAGAACGCAATTTTTTGTAGACAAAATTAATGCCTATGCCAATGAAAAAGGCTACGCTTTTGAAATGGTTACCATTGGTTCTATTTTCTGGTTGACTTTTGGCGAACATGATGCCATTCGTAGTGCGAATGAAGTGGACTCAAATAGTATGGTGAATTTCAGACGCATGTATGCTGAATTGCTGGATAACGGTATTTATATAGGGCCAAGTGGTTATGAGGTTGGCTTTATTTCTAAAGCACATACGAAAGAAATTTTGGATGAAGTAGCAGACCGTTTCTGTGGCGTTTTAGACAGCGTTTTTCAAAGCTAACAAGTCGACAAATAGCAAGATTGGCTGCAAAATTAAAAGTCCATCTATAAAAAACGAAAAGTAAATGTCTGGCGAATCTTTTGTGCTAGCTCGTACAAAAATTATTGAAAGCGTAAGGCAAGTCAAGGACAACATTAAAGGCGAATCGACGATCAAAGTTAGCAAGGCGTAATTCACCATTAACATGAGTACTGCGATCCACAAGGCTTTTTTTTCACCCAATAATTGTGGGATTGTTTTCTTTTCAGATTCATCCAAAATAATGTCTCTAATATCAAATGGAATGGTGATGCCCACAACAAACAGAAAATCTGCAATGAACAAAATCCATGGTATTTCAACGCTTCCAACAGGTTCATTTAAATAGGGTAAAAAAGCACTTGTCGCTGCCCAAACAATGCCTATCAAAAATATTTTGAGTGACGGAATGTCTCTTAAATTTCGCCCTATTTTTCCAGGAATTTTAACCACATAAAACAAGGACAAAACACCACATCCAAAAAGTAGCAATAGGGATGTCACAGTCATTGAGAATAGAAATGGCAAACAACCTAAAGCAGAAACTACCAGAATGCCTTTTATCAAGTTAGGATTTCTTTTCATCCAGACCATCCGCAAACCAACCTGTTTCGTATCACTAATAATTTTGTAATACCGCTGAAAAGTGTAGGTCAAAACAGTCGCAAAGAACACAAAGGCGATTAATTGCCAATTGCAAACCAAGTCATAAATGAAGTAATATTGCCAGATTAAAGCGGCAGCTCCTAAACCAATCCAGCTATTTGAATAAGCCAAAAATGATATAAATCGGAGTAGGAAAGTCAAGGTGATTAGGGTTTAAACACAGCGTAGGTGACTAAACCTGCGCCAATTCCAATTAAACTTCCTTTCAGTGCGCTAAAAATTCGTTTTTGTCGCGCAACTCTATGGTACCCTCTATAATAACTTTCGTCGTTTAGTAAATGGGTTTGAATCATTTGCTTTTCCCTCACCTTAAAACTTGGAAATGTCCAAGCTGCCGAAAGAACTAAGGGTACAAATATAGGTGCAAATGTTGGACGTGACTTGAATAATCCGGGTTCCGTAAAAGGCCCTATATAATCATCATGATCAATACTTGCCTGTCCTAAATAAGTATCAAATAATGACATGCCATAACCCAAAGCAAAGCTTGACCAAAACACAAAACGCGGTTTAAACGTTTGGCGCGCATCATAACTTCCTAGCGTTGCATTTCGTGCTTCATCAACTGACAAATAATTGTCTGAAGCTTCATCTTGTTTATAGAGAATTGTTTCAGTTCCTTTTTGTGTATAAGAGAATACTCTATATGTGGCAAATTCACCGGTAAATGTTTCTCCCTTTTTTGTAGTTTCTTGATATTTTAGTATTCCATTTTCAACCGAAGTAACTGGGCCAAGAAAAACGCGACCGTTTAATAAAATAATGGAATCTTGCTCTCCTTGTGCCATTGCACCAAAGGATACCAAAACCATAAGAATACTTGCAAGTAGTGATTTAACATTCATTCGAGCCCAATTTAAGCGTTGATCTTCTAAAGTTGGCGATTTATTTCGAGAGTAATTTAGTCTACGCAGCTTTTTATCGAAAACCGAATGTTGATTGTTATTGCCTTTTTTAAAATCTACCCGTGAGTTCAATTATTCAATTTCATAAAGCATACTCAAACTAAACACATATTGTAATCCAATTTTTGGCTGATTGGCATTGATGATTTTATCAAAACCACCCGTTGCAACGCCTTCATAATAAAAGGTGTTGTTTTTTCTTGCTTCCTTTTGGATATAGGTTTTTGAGTAATCGTGATTTCTATAAACATCTAACTGCGAAGATTCAAAAGCTTGGTACTTTCTATATTGTGTTTTAGGCGACACCGCATAAAAATTATCTCCCAAAATTCGAGACGTACCCGAGAGTTCAAAATCATTCATTTCATCATATAATTTTAAACGCGATTTCACGAGAGAAACAGCTTCTTTATACATTTTACTATAGGTTTCTTCAATGTCCTCGTCAATGTATTCAATTTTAATAATGTCATAAATCTCTTGCTCTGATGCTAACTCAATTAGTTGGTCGATATAGTCAATGTTTTGCAGCTTAATGTTGATGTTTTTTTTGATTTCATAGCCACTTTGAAATTGTTCAGCCCGATCATCTCCGACCTCATAATCAAAAACTTTTGTCTGTGAAATAAAGTCTACATAAATGTCATCCTCTTCAACCCCAAATACAGCAAGTTGCCCCACTAATTTATTTATTCTGGCATTAATCTTCTTATTGCATTCAAGAACTGTTTTTGCCTCTTGATTGGTTCCTACGGTAATTAAATAACCATCTGCCTCTTTATTCAACAATATATTCACATTGATATTTAGGGTAGAATCTGTGGTGAGAATTCCTCTTTTTTGAATTGTCTGAGGTTGCGCATAATAATTATTGTTATACCCGTTGTTATTATTACCGTAAACCTGATTTCCTGAGGCTTGCGACAAAACAATTCCAGTAGTAATAACCAGTGCAAACAAGAGGATGTTTTTAAAATTTTTCATGATTAATTATTGTAAGATTCTATGGTTGTTAAATGATTCCTGCAATTCTAACAGTTACCGGACAAATGTTCGCTGCACAAGGCTTGCACAACTTTTGCAAATTGTTTTGCAAAGCAAATTCCAGCTCAAATCAAGCTTGCTAGCACATCTTTTCTTATTTTTGAAGTCATGGGGAAAGCTAATGCGATCGCGTTTTTTTATTTATTGAAAGAAGAGGTAGCGAAAGTGTATCATGAAAAGAATCCCTCACTCAATAAAAGCATTCATGATTGGACGGGAAATGAAATTCGGAATTTTCAAGATGATCTGTCACAAGAATTGAATGAACGCATTAGTGAACGCTGGTTTTACAGTCATATAAAACCTGTTGAGAATGAAAAATTACCGCGCATTGATATGCTTAATATTTTGAGCAAGTATGCAGGGTATAAAAACTGGGAGGCGTTTCAGGTGAAAAACGCTGATATTTTACCAAAAGAGCCGAAAAACACATCAAAAACCATCAAAAGTGGTCGAAAATGGTTCGTTTTGATCGGAATTGCAGCAGTAATTGGTCTTATTTTAATTTTTCTGAATAAAGAAAATGAACGGACTTATGATTTTTGCTTTTATGATCAAGATACACATCAATCAATTGTCGATTCAACCGTTGAGATAACTGTGCTTAATGAAAATGAATCGCCTTTGAAATTATTTAGCAATGAAGCCGGTTGCGTGAGCATTAACACGAAGGAGACATTTATAAAGTTCGTTGTAAAGGCGCCTTATTATAAAACCGATACAATTGAACGCAAATTATGGGATAATGATAGCGCCGAAAAAATTGAATTATGCCGAGATGATTATGCCCTCATGATTTTGCTTTTTGCAACATCTGACGTACAAGATTGGGAAAAAAGAAGGACGCAATTGGATAAAATGATCAGTGAAGAGGCCGTGTTTTTTCAAATCACAGCAAATAATACAGGAATGGAAATGTACAATAAAACGGAATTCATTGACAAACTCACCACTCCGTTAAAAAGTTTAGGAAACATTGAAATTATAGAAACGATTTACAAGAATGACCAAATTATAAATCTCCGTTTCATTCAAAATTAAACGATTAGATATGAAAATTATAATAGCAATAGCACTCATTTTTAGTACAGCTTTCAGTTTTGGGCAGTCGAGCCAAAACATGGGGACTAACTTAGAAAACGACTTTAGCAAGTCCAAATTAGGGGCAGAAAATGTAGCCGCCTTTGAAACACGCGCCAAACAAAAAGTAGAAGATTTTTGCAATTATATTCAATTGATATCCAATAAAAACTTTGACACTAAGTTTCGACAGCATTCACAAAAATCAGCACTGTCATTATTCAATTCGGACCAATGTGTGATTAACGACAGCATAGTTACTGGGGTTGACAGCCTTGTTACAATTTCCAATTTCTTGGATGCCGTTTATGCAACACACTTTCAACAAATTGAAGGGCAAGCAAGCCAAATTGTTTTGCAAGATGACTTGACCCTTACTGAATCGGGTGATTATGCCGGCACAATAACTTATGTGCAAACTTTAACTTGTTATGATGAGGCCGGAACTATTATTGAAACAGTAATTGAAAATAAAACCGTTGGTGTGACTTTAAATCGCAAAACGAAATCATTTGGCACCACAGAAAAAATTATTTGGGTGGTTGCATTGTGTGATATCGCTTCAAGTTAAGTTTTAACCAGAATAAGTGCAGGATTACAAATCCTGCACAGCACTTCTTTTCGCACCCGCAACAAGTCAAATTTAACTTCTCTCAAACCCTAATTGAGAATGCCACATTTGAACAGAACCCACCTTTTTATAACATTCCAAGAGTATTCAGTTAATATCAATACATATTTGAACAAAATTCGTTTCAAACTATTTATATTTGTGAGGCTTTTTGCACACTACTTTAAATAATTTAGAATAGATGAAATTTCAAGATAGACACGTTGGTCCAAACACTTCCGAAAAAACGGACATGTTAGCGGCAGTAGGAGTAAATTCAATTAATGAATTGATTGACAAGACAGTTCCTAGTCAAATTCGACTAGCTAACCCGCTGAGCCTAAGTCCTGCCATGTCCGAAAGCGAATATTTGGCACACATGAAGGATATGGGTGCAAAAAACAAATTGTTCACTAACTTTTTAGGACAGGGATATTATGGAACAACTGTTCCAAGTGTCAACTTAAGAAACATCTTTGAAAATCCAGGATGGTATACGGCTTACACGCCTTACCAAGCAGAAATAGCACAAGGAAGATTGGAAGCACTTTTGAATTTCCAAACAATGGTAGCGGATCTATGCAAAATGGATTTGGCCAACGCATCCTTGCTAGATGAAGGTACAGCTGCCGCAGAAGCTATGATCATGTTCTTTAACTTAAGAAGTCGTGATCAAAAGAAAGCAGGCATCAATAAATTTTTCCTTTCAAGTAACAGCTATGCACAAACCATTGATGTAGTTGTTGGTCGTGCAGAAGGAATGGGAATTGAAGTAGTATTAGACAAACCAGAAAATTTTACGCCGAGTGCTGAATTTTTCGGAGCATCACTTCAATATCCTGACACTTTTGGTAAAGTTGCAGATTTATCTGAATTTATAGAAAACGCACATGCTTACGAGATTAAAGTTGGTGTGGCTGCGGATATTATGGCCTTAGTCGTATTAACCCCTCCGGGTGAATGCGGTGCTGATGCGGTTTATGGAAATACGCAACGATTTGGCGTACCTATGGGGATGGGCGGACCACATGCTGCTTATTTTGCAACGCGTGAAGATTTTAAGAGACACATTCCAGGACGAATTATCGGAATTTCAGTTGATGTTGAAGGGAACCAAGCCTTAAGAATGGCCTTGCAAACTAGAGAGCAACACATTAAAAGAGACAAAGCAACTTCAAATATTTGCACAGCGCAAGCTTTATTGGCAATAATGGCTAGTATGTATGCCGTTTATCATGGACCTAATAATTTAAAAAACATTGCCGTTGAAATGCATTTAAGAGCAGTGCATGCCGAAAATAAATTAACAGAACTTGGATATACTTCTTTAAACGGAAGTTATTTCGATACGTTGCACATTCAAATGCCTAGCGGAATATCAACAACTGACTTAAGAAATACGGCTGAAATGGCTTCAATCAATTTACGTTATGTAAATGAAAACGAAGTAACCATTTCAATTGACGAATCAATAACTGATGGCAATTTAGAGGCATTAATTAATGTATTTGCTGCGGCAAATAATAAAGATGCTGTTGAAGTTGGTACTAATTGGAAATCGGAAAAATGCCCCTTAGACGCTGACTTGCTTCGTTCTGATAAAATTTTAGACTTCCCAGTATTCCAATCGCATCATTCTGAAACAAAAATGATGCGTTATATTAAAGGATTAGAGAATAAAGATATTTCATTGGTGCATTCAATGATTGCTTTAGGATCTTGTACTATGAAATTGAACGCGGCTTCAGAATTGATTCCTTTATCATGGCCTGAATTTGCAAATATTCACCCACACACGCCGGTTGACCAAGTAGAAGGTTATGAAGGTATTATTTCAGAATTAGCTTCAGACCTTTGTGAAATTACAGGGTTCGCAGGTATGTCAATGCAGCCAAATTCTGGCGCACAAGGTGAGTACGCAGGACTAATGGTTATTCGCGCTTATCACGAATCAAATGGTGATCATCAACGTAATATTTGCTTAATTCCTTCATCTGCACACGGAACCAATCCTGCTTCAGCAGTTATGGCTGGTATGAAAGTAGTCGTCTCTAAATGTGATGAAAATGGAAATATTGATGTAACTGATTTACGCGAAAAAGCCGAATTACATAAAGAACATTTATCTGCCTTAATGGTAACATATCCATCAACGCATGGTGTTTATGAAGAATCAATTATAGAAATCACGTCTATTATCCATGACAATGGCGGACAGGTTTATATGGATGGTGCAAATATGAATGCCCAAGTTGGCTTAACCAATCCTGGAAACATTGGCGCGGATGTCTGTCACTTGAACTTACACAAAACATTTGCCATTCCACATGGTGGTGGTGGCCCAGGAATGGGACCAATTGGTGTTGCAAAGCACTTAGTACCATTTTTACCTGGAAATCCAAATGCTAATCCGGCAGATGCTGATAAAGAAATTAGATCAATCTCTGCTGCAAAATATGGTAGTGCATTGGTTTCATTAATCTCTTACGGGTACATTAAAATGTTAGGAGCTGATGGGTTGAAAGATTCAACTGAAACTGCCATTTTAAATGCCAATTATTTACGCGTTAAATTAGCACCACATTATCCAATTTTATATACGGGTGCTAATGGAACAGTTGCTCATGAGATGATCGCAGATTGTCGTGATTTCAAAAAGTACACCGGCGTTGAGGCTGGTGATATTGCTAAACGATTAATCGATTATGGCTTCCACGCACCGACTGTTTCTTTTCCTGTTGCAAACACGCTTATGATTGAGCCAACAGAAAGTGAAGATAAAGCAGAATTGGATCGTTTTATTGAAGCTATGGTTTCTATCCGTAAGGAAATTGAGAACATTGCAACGCTTGATTTGGATCATGAAAACAACTTATTGCACAATGCACCACATACTGCGGCATGTTTAATCGCAGACGATTGGGACTTCCCATATTCTAGAAAAGAGGCAGCTTACCCTGCTAATTATTTAGAGTCTTCCAAGTATTTTTCACCTGTTAGAAGAGTGGATAATGCCTATGGAGATCGTAATTTAGTGTGTAGTTGTTTACCTATTGAGGCGTATTTAGAAACAACTGTTTAGATCTCACGTTTAATTTCACCGTTTAATCAAGTGTTTTAGCCGTTAAATAGTTAGGGACATTTTGTGCTGCCTTTTATTTTGCTTGACTGATTCAATTTTTATACCTTTAAGCGAATTTAAAATAAAACTTCATGGAAAAATTATACACTTTGGCGGGTGCACTCCTTTTGGCGGGGAGCTCATTTGCACAGGCTCCATTTATAAGTCACGACTATTCTTATGCGCCAAATGAAAAGTATGCGCCCAATGCTATAACTACTATTGATGGTAGAACGGCTAATCTTGACGCGGATCGCGCAATCTATTATGAAGAAGACTTTGATGCTGGTTTCGGCGGATGGGCAGATGCGATCGCTACAGGTCCTGCAGGATTCAAATTAACTGATATTGGTCACGAAAATGATCCAGAAAATACTTTTCAAATTCCAACATTAGCCAGTTCTACTCCAACTCAATGGGTTATTTTAGATTCTGATGGTGATGGGACGAGTTATGATGTTGCAGAGGAAGCATCTTTAACTTCTCCAATGTTAGACCTTACAGGCGCAACTGGTGCCTTTGTTGCATTAACATTTGAGCAATTTTTTGCGGAATGGCAACCAGCTGAAACTTCTGACCATTGTTATGTTGCGATTTCAACAGATGGTGATGAATGGACAGAAGTTGAAATTAATGAAGGCGTTGGACGTGAAGCACGTGCAAATCCGGAATTAATGTCTTGGGATATTACAGATATCATTGCAGGTGCAGAAGCTACTGTATGGATTCGTTTCCGTTGGGAAGGCGCTTGGAATTACGGATGGCAACTTGATAATATTAAGGTTGAAGATATCAATGAATCAGATATTCAAATGGTAACTTCATATAGAACGTATGATGCCGGGATTGTCTTTTCGCAAGTAGCTGAATTACATGCAAGAGAATTTATTGTTGGTGGAATCATCAAAAATGTTGGTCATATCGAGCAAACAAATGTTGGTTTTGACTATGCAATTGTTGGACCTGACGGAAGTGTTGTTGCTACGGGAACATCTGCTGATGTGATTCCATCTTTATTCAACGGAGAACAAGACACGCTTTTCGAAGCTACTGGTTATACACCAGATGAAATAGGAAACTATACAGTTTCTTGGTTCGCAACAGCTGATGATGAAGATGGTGATGAATCTGACAATGCTATGGAAGATGACCATTTCTGGTTAACTGAATTTACAATGGCATTAGATTATGATGGTGGACCAGTTGTTGAAACAGAAAATTGGCCCTTAAAAACAGGCGAAGGATACTTTGGTAACCTAATGACATTTATGACAGAGGATGTTGTAACAGCAATGGAAATTAAATTAGCAAACCATTCTGAAAACGAAGGAGAAGTGATTTTAGGTGCAATTTGGGAATTTCCAGAAGGCGGTTCTGAATGGGGATTAGTTTTTCAAACAGATGATTATTCAATTCAACCAGATGATATTGGAAATTTTGTAACAATGGATATGGAAGAGTTTGATGTTTTTCCAACTTCAACTTATGCGTTTTGCGCTTACCAATATTCTGATGGACCTATGCCACTTTTCGAGCGTCAAGGTGATATTGGATTCAATAATGTTCAAGGATTTGATGACGAATTCTTAGCACGTGGATTCTTTGATCGTTTAGCGCCAATTGTGCGTGTAAGATTAAATGAAGGAGAAGTAAGTATTGATGAGGATTCTAATCCTGAGTTCTTTGCATTCTATCCAAATCCTGCAACGGATTTATTAAACGTAAGTTTAGCGTTAAACAATTCTGAAAACACAGTAATCAATGTAGTTGATATTGCGGGTAAAATCGTAAATACAATTCAATTAGGTGCTGTGAATGGAACGACACAAATTACAGTTCCTTTAGACAATATGACTGCTGGAGTTTACTTTATTGAATTAGTAAATTCAAATGGTAAGCAAGTGAAAAAATTCGTTAAGAAATAAGAATTTTTATATCTATTAAAAAAGGCGTCTGGGTTAAAACCTAGACGCCTTTTTTTTGTGGAAGAACTTTGTCGTTTGAACTGTTTGGTCGTTAAATGGTAAATTGTTAGACTTAAATTTGTTTAAACATTTTTCATTCTTCCGTATCAATTGTTATTCAAAATTTTTAATCGTTATCAAGAATTTTGAAGTTAGATTAAGCGCATCCCACTTTGAGATGCTACCCAATCTTTTTGCTTATATCATCTTTATATGTCAGAATAAAAAAAAGGTAACCTTTATTTTAAAAAAAAGTTTTTATTTTTTGTAGGTTGCGGTCGAAATCAGGTAAACAGCCCCGAAATATGGAAAAAGAACTCTTACAACATCTAGAATTTTTGACTGGTATTCGACCGTTTAGAAATTGGAGAAATTTAGAATCCTTAAAAGTTGCCGCCGATTATATTGAAAACGAATTCAAAAAATACGGATTTACTATTCAACATCAAAAATGGAATTACGGCACATTTGAATATACTAATGTAATTGCTTCCTATCAACCCCAATTTAAAAAACGCCTCATTGTTGGTGCACATTATGATGTATATAATGATCAGCCTGGAGCAGATGATAATACGAGCGGTGTTGCAGGACTCTTATATTTGGCCAAGGCCATTGCCAAAAACCAACCCGAACTGCCTTATGGAATAGATTTTATTGCCTATTGCCTAGAAGAACCGCCACATTTTGGCACTAAAAATATGGGCAGTTATGTCCATGCCGAATCATTATGCAATGAAAATACCGAATTGGTTGGGATGATTTGTTTAGACATGATTGGTTATTTTAGTGATGAACCTAATTCACAGCACTACCCTGTCGAATCGTTATCAAAGCGCTTTCCAACTACAGGAGATTATATTGCGGTGGTGGGTTTAGAAAAACACGCAGAATTTGCTACAGCAATATATCAGCGAATGAAACAAGCAGGTGGTGTTGATGTGCAAACCATAAATTTCCCTAGCAACGACGGTATTGCAGGATTGTCAGATCACCGTAATTATTGGTATTTTGGTTATGACGCGGTAATGATTAATAATACTGCCAAGTTTAGGAATCCAAATTATCATCAAATTACAGACACGGTTGAGACCTTAGATTTAAAAAGGATGGCGGCTGTTGTAAATGGTGTTTTAAATGCTATTTCATCTCCATTCACTGCAAATCCGCAATCAGATCCAACACAAAATCAAATCTCTAATTCCGAAAAGCTTACTGACACTTCAAAAGATAGACGAGGCGCTATCACCCGTTTTCGGGTTTGGATGAATGCACTATTTAAAAAATAGTGACAAAAAATAAATGATTACATTTATAGTGATCAGTTATGAGCATGTTGAAAAACACTTTACTCTTATTAACGTTGTTCTTTCTTGTTGCGGCAAAAAGCCAAGTCAGCGAGTGGATATTTGATCGACAAACCATTAAAGATGGCTTATCGAATACTCATATTACTGATATCATCAAAGATTCAAAAGGTTTTATCTGGGTCGCTACACGCAACGGATTAAATAAATACGACGCATACTCATATCAGATCTTTAAAAACGACCCCAGGGACAGCACAAGCATTAGTTCGGATATTATTAATTGCATCTACGAAGATCGAAAGGGGAATTTGTGGATTGGAACCAACAATGGTTTAAACCTTTATGACCGTTCCATTGGAGAGTTTGTTTATTGGCAGTCAGACACGACAAAAAACAAATTCTCAAGCCCTTCACATGTCAGTCAGATTGTAGAGGGTTCTAATGGGGTTTTATGGCTAGGAAGCCAATATAATAGCGTGATCGAATTTGATCCGGAAAAAAACACATTTAAGACACTGAGTCCTTTAAACATGATTAATGAAGATTTTCATGAATTATGGGTGCGTGCTCTTTTAATCGATCGAAATAAGAACCTATGGATTGGAACGAATGGTAATGGGATTGTGAAATACAATTTAGACAGCAAAGAGATGATCATGTATGCGAATGATTTAGATAAAAAACACCCCAGCGAGCTTGCCTATACCTTTGCTCTTTATGAAGATCAAAACGGGACCATTTGGGCAGGAACGTATTTAGGCGGTCTTGCAGTATACGAACCACAAAATGAAAATTTTAGGGTCATTCCAAACCCCAACAATCCAGAAGCGACTGTTAAAAATGGAATCATGGTGATCAATCAAATAAAAACTGGAGAACTGTTACTGGGGTCGAATGGTGGCGGTCTTTATATTTTTGACGAGAAAACGGAACAGTTTAAAAAAAATTATCACTTTAATCCAGTCGATCAAAACAGTATTTCGGATGATTTTGTGGGCGAACTGTTTGTAGATGAATCTGGTATTGTGTGGATAGGAACTGAAAATGGAGGCATCTCCATACACGACCCTAATGCGCGTAAATTCAATCTCTTTAAAAAACGAGGCAATACTGCAAGTGACCTCTCCGGAAATGTTGTGAACGCACTATATGAGGATGAAAGTGGACGCATATGGATTGGAACGGAAAACAATGGTTTTGCTTCATACGATCGTAAAACCAATTTGTATAAAAAATATGTCGTGCAAAGTGCACAAGTTGTTGGTGGGAATACGTTCGTTAAAGATATTATTAGTGATGGAAATGGAAATATGTGGATCGCCACAACTATGGGTGGGCTCGCAAAAGCTGACACCAACGGTGTTATTCTTGAACAATATTCTCCTTTCATTGAGGGTAGTGGTGACATAAAGCAACATGACATCTTCACATTAGCGCTTGATCAACAGAACCAACTCTGGTTTGGTGGTGCTAGTAGTATTGAGAAAAAAAAGGATGATGTTTTCTCCATTTATTGTCGCAGAACTATTAACTCTGAGAGTAGTTGCCAAGAACCCATAAATACAATATATCCCTTCGATAAAAACCACCTCTTAGTCGGAACAATACGCAATGGTTTTTACTTTTTCAATACTCAGGACAATACTCTTAAAGCCACGTATAATACAGACAACAGCGATTTGAGTCACAATTCAGTGAATAGCTTTTGCCTTGACAGTAAAAATAGATTATGGATTGCAACGGGAAAAGGCTTAAATCAATTTCATTTTGAAGACAGTACTACCACCGTTTTATTCAAATCAGACGGATTGCCAGACAATAATATTCATGGTATTTTAGAGGGTGACAATGGAAACTTGTGGATCAGTACTAGTTTTGGTCTATGCTGTTTTAATCCGGATAAAATGAGTTTTCAAAATTATTACGAATCAGACGGTTTGCAATCCAATGTCTTTCGAAACGGGGCACACTTTAAAAGTAAAAGCGGCGAATTATTCTTTGGGGGTGTAGGAGGCTTCAACTCTTTTTTTCCAGATGACATTACAACAAACCCTAATCCTCCACCAATTGTATTTACAGATATACAAGTCTTTAATGAATCTTTCAAAAGAGGAGATATCCCAAGTATTGAAGTCCTTATAGAGGAGGCCAGTATCGTTAAACTCAATTATGACGAATCCATTTTTTCATTTGAATTTGCCGCGTTAAATTATACCCTAGCTGAAGAAAATGAATATGCTTATATGTTGGAAGGATTCAATGACGATTGGCAGTATATCGGTAAACGGCGTTTCATTACTTTTACCAATCTATCACCAGGTTCCTATACATTAAAAGTAAAAGCATGTAATAATGATGGCTTATGGAATGAAGAAGGAATCTCTTTGAAAATTGTAGTAATGCCGCCTTTTTGGGAAACTTGGTGGTTTAGAATCTCAGTAATGCTGCTTATTTTAATCCTTATTTATCTCATCTATAAATGGCGGATTCGTTCCATAGAAAGACAAAATAAAGTTCTCGAAAAACAGGTCAAACTAAGAACCCAGCAAGTGGTTCAACAAAAAAATGAAATTGAAGATCAAAAAGATTTGGTTGAGCAAAAAAACAATGACATTACAGCAAGCATTCGTTATTCAAAGCGAATTCAGGAGTCTTTTTTACCAAATATCGCTGAACTCGAAACCTATTTCGCATCCGCATTTGTTCTCTACAAACCCAAAGACATTGTTTCGGGCGATTTTTACTGGATTGAAGCCAGTAAAGATAAAGAAAATGTATTTATTTCCGTTGCTGATTGCACAGGACACGGCGTGCCAGGTGCAATGGTTTCTGTTTTAGGAAATAACGGACTCAACCGATCGGTGAACGAGTTGCACATGGAAAAACCGAATGAAATTTTAGACAACCTAAATAGCTTCGTTCAAAAGGCCTTTGATAAAAAAGATAGTAATGTACAAGACGGGATGGACATTTCCCTTTGCAGTGTAAATATCAAGAATAAAACGCTTGATTTTGCTGGCGCCAATAACCCCGTTTGGATTGTCCGCAATAATGAAATTCATATCATAAAAGGAACAAAACAACCTATTGGTAATTATCATAAAACACAAGCATTCGAGCTCAATCAATATCAATTAGAAAAAGGAGATTGGGTTTTTCTGTTTTCAGACGGTTTTGCGGATCAATTTGGTGGGCCGAAGGGTAAAAAGTATAAATACACACAGTTAAAAACGAAATTACTCAGCTATATTCAAAATCCCGAAGGAAGTTTTGAAGCGTTTTTAGAAAATGAATTCAAGATTTGGAAAGGTGATTATGAACAAGTGGATGATGTCTGTTTACTCGGTTTTCAAATGGCCTAACCTTTCTTCTGTTTAGCCGCCTTTTTTTAGCGCTTTCTTCAATCTCTTTTCCTCTTTTTTTGCGCGTCTTTCATCTTTATTAGTGCTTAATCGAAAATGAATCGGTAAGGTATAATTTACAGCAACAGCCTTACCAGCTTGCATCCCAGGAATCCAATTGGGCATGGCAGAAATTACACGAGTTGCTTCGGCATCCAATGTCGCCGAAACCCCTTTTCGAATGCTCACGTTTGTAACAGAACCATCACTGGCTACAACAAATTTCACATACACAATTCCTTGCTCTCCAAGTTCTTTCGCTTTATCTGGATATTCCACATGTTCCACAATATATTTCGTCATGGCATCTGTCCCTCCAGGAAACTCAGGATCCTCTTCAACAAAATCATACACCTTTTCCTCAGAAACTTCTTCTTGAGCAGTTGAAGAAAACGGGAATAATAAAAATTTCATAGGTTAGGTATTTGTGCAATAAATATAGTGTCTTTTATTTTAAACCTCAATTCGATTTCAAAAAACCCCTTTCGAGGCATTTAATCAATCACCTTTCTACGAAAAGCATAAATTCCAATAATCGCTTTATAAAAATCTTTTTCATTCTTAAACTTAAGACGTTGCAATTTATCATGCGATTTTCGCGGATTGTCAAAAATTAAATGTACCTCATCTCCTACGCGATCTACCTTTTTAATGATAACATAATGCTGTTCCAACAGTTTAAACTTTCCGCCAGAATTTTTCATTTGATTCCAAGAAGTCCATGCCATTAACATAGTTGGTTTTGTCAAAAGTTCTTGAATTTCTTCAACCGTGTGACGATAAGTGCGCGCTGGAATTTGTTGAATATTAAAGTAGGCTTTTAAAAAGCCTTTAAGCTGATACGGAAATGTAATTCCTTGCCATTCATTATATTTTGTTCCGGGCTTATTATTATATCCCGTTACAGGATTATAAAAAGCCTTTATTGTTGTTTGTAAAACATGACTTGCAGCAGATAAACCAGCTGTAGGCTCCATTTCCTTTAATTTATTGGGTACTTTAATTGATTTTTCTAGAAAAGAACGCGGTTCATACTTGCCATTGGCGAAAAAATAAGCGCCCATTTTTACTAAACCCACGGGGTCGAGCTCGGCAGCAACTTTTAAGGCACATGCAATACCGCATAAAGGATGTACTCCTTGATTGATACTGGACGGATTTGCCACCAATAGTTTTAAAGATTCTAAAAATTCTGATTTTTCAATTCTAGGAAAAGCCCAATTTTCTTTCACACATTTTGGATTGAAACGCTCGATTAATTTGAGCGCTTTAATCTGTTGTAGATTCATAGTTTTTTGCATATTGATTAGAGTAATACAAAAACAATGCTAGATTTTATTCTGAGCATAATCGCAGTCTTAGAAGTGTAGAATGAACATTCATGGTAAGATTTATTATGAATAATAATTCAGAGCGAATTAAAAATAGTTTAGACATGGCGGTTTTACTCCTCCTAGTCGGATTGGAATTGCCTACTCTTCTATTTTGCGCATAATAAAGGCCTTTTCCTTCTCAAAATCACCTTTAAAGGGGATGAATTTAAACTGAAATTGTGCTTTTATTTGTGGCGTCTCTTGCAAGAAACACGAGAATTAACCCAACAACTCGAAAAATTCGGGATTTTATTTTAATCAAAATTTATACAAGATGAAAGATTCAAAAAAAAACACGAAGAAATTGATGCGTGTATTATTAAATAAATCGATTACTAACCTTCACACTATAAAGGGTGGAACGGGTAATCTGCCAAAATACAATAATCCTAATAATAGCTTAGATTAAGCGCAACGACGCGAAAGGCTAGTCTAACATAAATTTAAGGTTTAACAGCCTTATTTTAGAATCAGGGGTGGCATTTGTTTATCCCTGATTCTTTTTTTAACCCAAAACAATAGTATGATTGAAATTCATTGTAACGCATCTCCATTTATCTTTAAACCTATTTTAAAATTATTAAATCACCTTCGATTTGAACCTACAACAAGTCGTGGAAAAATGATTTTGGTCCTTCTTGATCCATTTAATGAAAAAAATAGCCTTTTTAAAGCGGATTCACACCTAACGGATGCGCAAACTAAAGAAGAACAAATAAGATACCTAGGTAACGTTGAATTAAACAGTAAAATGATTGATTTGGCGCGTATTTTAGCAACAACATTAAAAAATGAGACTATTATTTTTCGAATGAGTCCTCATTTTGAGATGCATAAACTCTTTAACACCTTTCTAAAACACCTCAAACTTCAAACAGGCAATGAAATTCTTCTTTCTATTGAAACTGATGAAGGGAAACCTTGCCATATAAACGACATTAGTTCAAAAATTGATTCACTTTATTATTCAAGCGACACGAAAAAAACAGAAAATGCACAGGCCATTTTTGATGCTGCACGAATCTGTATTAACACGGGTGATTATTATTCTGGAATTAATTTATTGCTATCCATTCATAATTTGCAGTATGATGACAGTCTTTTCCGAACAGAAATATTAAGTCTATTAGCCATATGTCATAGTTCTATTGATGAATTAAAAGTCTCTGTTTTTTATTGGAATGAAGTTTACAAACAGAAAAACTATAATCCTCAAAGCAGATCTTCCTATGCTTTAGGATTAATGTATTTACGCCATTTACCGAAACAATTTCAAGATATTGATTTGGCTGAAAAATTTTTGAATGATTGGTATGAAAAATTGCTTAATGACAAAACACAAGATCGAATTAGAATCCAATTTGATCAAGTCTTTAATCGCAATGGTTATGCGCTTGCCGCCTTCAAGCGCGGAAAACTGGAAGAAGCACAAACTTTAGTTTCTAATGGCATAGCAACTTTGGACGAAATAGATTCGAGTTTAAGTATCTTTCACCAATCTGTTTTATATTACAATTTGGCACAATGTTATAAGGCAAAAAATGAGATTCAGAATGTGGAAAAAACATTGGAAAAACTGATTGAAATCGATCCAAAGTTTAACCTTTATCATCAATATTTAATTGAATTCTATATTGAAAATAACATGATCAATCAAGCAGCAGCAGCAGTTGAAGATAGTTTTAAAGTGGACCAAAACCACCTTCATTTTCACTATTTAAAAGGTAAAATATTATTGTTGCAAGGAGATGAAAACAATGCATTAAAAGCCTTTGAAGCAGCACACCAACTCAACCCACTTGACACTGGAACGTTGGGTTATTTGTCCAGCTTATACAATAGCCAAGAGAATTACGAAGCCGTATTAAACTGTCTTAAAACCTTTCATTTTAAATTCTCAAATGAACATAATGGAGAAATAATAATTAATAATTTAGTGATTGCACTCTTAAATGATTCAGAGCGCTCGGATGAAGTAAACGCTCTTATTGAAGAAAGTATCGGTCTTAAACCTGAATCAGAATTCTTTCAAGAGATCGCTGAGTTAATAAAAGAAGAATATGCTGATTGAAAAAGAACTATTTAATAAATGGGCGTGTAAATATGAAAACGATATTCATGCCCTAAAGGATGTTTACCCGTTTGCTGGCTATTTTGATGTAATTGTACATATTCGAAAAACATTGCTCCCAATGCCAACTGCTTCAGTCTTAGATTTAGGCGTGGGAACGGGCTTAATGCTTTCAGAAATTATAAAAGGAAACGACTATTCCTTTAGAGGTTGTGATTTTTCAGATGAGATGGTCAACTATGCTCAAAACAGATTAAATTCGGATGCAATTTTTGAGCATGACATTCGAAAGGCTGAAGCTCCAGATCAAATCACTGAAACAAAATTCGACTGCATCTACTCGGCCTATACATTTCATCATTTTGAACTTCCGAAAAAAATCGAAATTATTCAAACCTATCTTCCATTTCTAAAGACGACTGGTCATTTTCTTATTGCTGATATTTCATTTGAAAACGAGTCTGAATTACAAAAAGTAAAATCAGAAGTAGGCGATCGTTGGGATGCAGATGAAGAAATGGGATATTGGAGACGAGACGAATTTATGGATGCCTTAAAGAAGCATAATCTTAAGGCCACTTACACCAAAATTTCTTTTTGCGCAGGAATCTATCATATCCAACCAATTTAACGCTTCGTTTTGGACTAGTCTTCGACATAACACGTCTTTATAAGTTCATAATTAACGCTTTGTGCAAGTCAATTGAGCGACTCTTCGCATTCTAATAAATAGATTATTCGTATATTCAATGTTCACTAACCTTTACCTATGGAATCAAAATACGGATTTAAAAAATTTACAATTGCTGAATTTGAAGCATGGATTGCGCAAATAAAAGTGGCAAGAACCATACGTACAGTGCAGCAACATCATACCTATTTACCTAATTATAGTCATTTTCATGGCGACAATCATTTTAAGGTGCAACGCGGCATGAAAAACCATCATGTTAACTCGAATGGTTGGCAAGATATTGGACAACACTTTACAAGTTTTCCTGATGGTACAATTGTTACTGGGCGGAGTTTAGAAAAAACGCCGGCCTGCATTTACGGCTTTAATTCTAACTCAATTTGTATTGAGCATTTAGGGCATTTTGATAAAGGTGGAGACGAAATGTCGGTTGCACATCAAGACACGGCCATTCGCATGACTGCGGCCATTTGCCGTAAGTTTAGCATTGCTGTTAATACGGATAAAATTGTCTATCATCATTGGTTTAATTTGGCTACAGGTAAACGAAACGACGGTACAGGTAAAAATAAATCTTGCCCAGGCACCAATTTTTTTGGTGGCAATAAAGTCGCAGACGCTGCCGCTAATTTTATTCCAAAAGTAAAAGCTGTTTTAGGCGGAGAACCTCCAAAAGAACCAAAGACAGAATTGATTAAATATGTGGCCGTACTTGCAAGAAGATTAAACATTCGTAAAGGGCCTGGCACTAATTATAGCAAGGTTTCTGATCGGCAACCGGCTGTTCTTGGCTCAAATATTCGGGTTTATAAAATCAAAAATGGTTGGTATAAAATATCTAGCTCTACTGAGCATTGGGTATATGGCCACTACACACAAGACGTATTCCGAACCACAGTTACTGCAAGTAAATTGAATGCACGTTCGGGTCCTGGAACCAATTTCAAACGTATTGGTTCATTCCCTAAAAACCGTGAATTATGGATTGAAGAAATTGACGGTGGATGGGCAAAAGTTATTTTTGAAAACAGTTGGGTGAGTAAGCAGTACTTGAAGTTTGCTTAAGCAAACACAGCATAAGTTTTATAAATTAATTGCAGCACATCATTAGAAAGATCGGGAACTTTCCCGTCGCAAAGCAGAGAGATCACCCGTTTATGCTAGCCTGTCGAAGTACGAGCAAAAAGTACGAAATATTCATTAAAAGAATAAATTTGAATGTAAAAGGAAATCATTTTGGAGACTCATAATTTTTACATTTCACCTCTAGTCCCCAACAAATGATCTTAATCCTTTAAAACAGATCCTCGAATTATTAACCTGTATTCGGTATTCCAAAATTGGGGAAATCAATTGTCGCCTAAAACATTTGGGTATAAAAAAATCCCTGTCCGCTTTAAGCGAACAGGGATTTTATATTATTTTTTAATTCTGTTACTTGACTACTGTCACGTGTCCTCTATGTTCATGACGTTTGTCTGAATGAAGTTCCTTGAAGTCAA
>WTCE01000133.1 GCA_013138735.1 Crocinitomix sp.
CAAAATTCTTTTTGCTATTTTTGATTTGCATACGTTATAAGATTTCAGAACCTTAAGGTATGAATTTAGGGGAGCTTTCAAAGGTTCCCCTTTTTAGTGTCTTTTTTTTAGTCGGTCAGTAGTGATTAATAATGTATATATTCAATCCTGAATCGAAGCAAACGACGCTAACGCTATCTTTGCTTCAATGTTATGCTTTATAAACAATAAGAATTAATAAGTGAATATTTTAGAAAAAATTTTAGATAAGATCACACCTAAATTAGAGGTACTTAAAGAGGTTCGTATAAATTTTGAGGAATCTGAATTTCCTGAAAATCTAATTTCAGTCATTGAAAATGATAAATACAAAGTTATTGATCAATCGAAAAAAAAAATATTAATTTTAGTTTCCGGTTTAACAATTGGAGCTGTTGATTTTGGCGCATTATTAAAGAATAATCCTAGCTTCGAAAAATTGAACAAAGTCAAATCCAAAATCAGTATATCTATAAATAAAGGAAGCCTATTATGCTGTTCTTTTGAACATATCATAGCAACAAAAAAAGAAAAAGAGGTATTTACTGAAATCCTTCAAAAAAGACTGGATTTTATAATTGATAGAATAAATGATTACTAAATATGGGATTAGAAGATTTTTTCAATAAAAGTGGTCTTTATGAAAAGTTTGATTTCGAGAACTTTACCGAGGAACAGATATTGAACATTTTTTTTCACGTCAAGCAAAATTCAGTACTAAATCATATAAAATCACTCGATAGTTTTTGCGTGATCTGCAATCAACAAACTACATTTATTAGCGCGGATAAATCCAATCGTCATCTTGAAGAAATACTGATTGATCTTAAATCCAAATCAGAAGGCAACCCAAGTAATGAAGATGTGATTAGAAAGAAAGGTTTGATTGATTTTTTAAACGATATTGGTACTTTTCACAGAATATTCCATTGCCCAAGAGATCCAAAAAATCACCTACATAATCAAGAATATCATTTTTTAGTC
Source organism: Crocinitomix sp. (assembly GCA_013138735.1). Lineage (GTDB taxonomy): Bacteria > Bacteroidota > Bacteroidia > Flavobacteriales_D > Crocinitomicaceae > Crocinitomix. Next base: position 1,003 of record WTCE01000133.1, read on the forward strand.
ACAGATAATCTATTCACTAAGATTGGACAATACCCGTCAGTTGTTGACAAAGAGAAATATTCCATTCAAAAATATAGAGTACTAAAAAAAGAAATATATCAAGAATTAAACACCGCGATTGGTTTATACACACACGGAAATGGAATAGGTTCATTCGTATACTTGAGACGAATTATCGAAAAACATATGGTAATTCCAGCTTTAGAAAAAATGTTAGGTGACGGTGAAATTGAAAAGGAAGATACGGTGAATATTGATTTTAAAAAGAAAATGGCTTTAGCAAAGTCTTATTTACCAGAATATTTATCCGAAAACTCAAAAATTTATTCGATCCTAAGTAAAGGTGTACACGAATTATCCGAAAAAGAATGTCTTAAACATTTCACCGTTCTAAGAACATCAATTGAATTAATCTTAGATGAAAAAATTTCTCAAATAGAAGAAGAGAAAAAAAAGAAAATGATTAGGCAACAGCTTAACGAAATAAACTAGAATTAATCTTTTCTCAAAATCAACAATTCACAAACCTCCACATCCAAAACCTCTGCAATTCTATACAAATCCTTTAAATGAGGTTGAGATTTATTAATACACCAATTTGAAACTGTGTGTACGTTCTTTTCGAGTTTAGCCGCCAAGTCTTTTTGACTAACCTCTTCCCTGACCAAAATTTCTTTTAGTCTGTTCAATTTTTTATCCATCATTCCAAATGTACATAATGTGAAGTATATATACACTTATGTAGGTTATATTTTCATAAATGAAATAATAAAATGTAAATAATTATTGCATTAATGTAATTTTGTTTTACATTTGTTCAAGCAGTTTTTTATCCATCAAGTAGTAAACTGATTTCATTAACTCACTAAAAAAGATCAATATGAACCTTAGGAGATTAAAAATACTTTCCAAATCCCAAAGAAGAGAATACAACAACTACGTAACTGTTCCTGAAATTAAACTGGAAGGTAAATGGTTGGAAAAACTAGGTTTTGAGTTGGGCGGTGAGGTAATTGTAAAACAACAGAAAGGGAAGTTGACGATTACGCCTAAAAGGAGGAAAAACAATGATAGTTAGATTTTTTACGTACATTTTTGACTGATTCAAATCATTTACCATACATTATTGACGTTTTTTTCGTATATTTGTTATACAACATTAAAAAACTAATTATGGTATTACAATATGAATGTAAAAATATTAGAGGTTAGTTCTAATGAATTGACTAGAGCAATTATAAAAGAAGGAGAAAAAAAGAAGCTCCCTACAGTCAATGAGGATTGGATATTTGACTTTAATAAACACGCAAAGGGAACCAAAGTAACAGCTTATATCTTAGTTCATGAAGATACACCAAAGATAATTGAAGGCTGCATGATTTATTCAATCCATGAATCGTTTGGGCCCTATATGAACTACTTAGAAGTGGCTCCAAACAATAAAGGAGATGAGGGAAAATATAAATATGTGGCTGGGTGTTTGATAGCATATGCTTGTGGGCTCTCTTTCGAATTAGACAACATGGATAAAGGGATACTTACATTTCAAGCATTTGGAAAAAATCAAAAGTCAACTAAAAAGCTTGAGATATTATATCATGACAGATACGGAGCGATAAAGAATCCATGGGGATATATGGAAATACACCAGGATAAGAGTAAAGAACTGATTGAAGAATACCTGTATAGAGAGAAATAATAAGATTGTACGAGAATATTAAAAGATTGTAAGATGAAAAAAGGTAAGATAAATATAGAATTTGATGATGTTATAGGAATTGAAAAGCCAAGCGAGTTAACAAAAAAAGAGCACGACAATATAAGGGAGTATAGACGCAATCTCTATGAAAAGAGATCTTCTAAGGATAAATTAGATGACATATTAACTAGTTTCAGATTTACACTGAGTAATTATGCTGAAAAGGAAAACCCTAAAGACATTATTCTTTTGGGACAATTCTTTAATTCGCTTTTCTCTCAAATAAATATAAAAAAGGGACGGTTCGCAGAATACATTGAAATTTCTTCTGGAAATATAAATAAATATTTCAGCGGAGAACGAAAGTTCAATATAGATCACGCATTAAAGCTAGAGAAAATGTTTAGTGTTCATGCTGAAACATTTCTCGAAATCCAAATTAAAAATGATTTACTTAAAGCTAAAAATTATCATAAAGGAAAATATGATAACTATAAATTAGAGGATCTTTTGTCGGACTAAATGTGTGTAATGAAAATTGAAAACAAAAGCATAACACAAAGTATAGAGCATAGCTACCCTGCGAGTTAGCTACGACACTATACTCAACCGTTGAACTTCAATTGCAGTATTGGCGTGGGATTCCACTCAAATTGTATGGCTGTATTTATTGCGTGTAGG
>WTCE01000068.1 GCA_013138735.1 Crocinitomix sp.
ATAAATGGTTTGATTTAATCAAAAAGAAAAAATTAAAGGTGGACGAAATTATATTCGTTTCATGGGATCGGTTTTCTCGAAATTTTTCAGAAGCCGTATCAACCATCTATAATTTAAGAGATAATTACGGAATCACTCCACAGGCTATTCAACAGCCTGTGGAATTTGATATACCTGAAAGTTTATTAACCTTATCCATTTACTTAGCAAGTCCTGATGTCGATAATCAAAGACGATCAGGCAAAATAAGAGATGGAATCCGACAAGCCTTAAAACAAGGGCGTTGGATTCGTCGTGCAATTATTGGGTATAAAAATGAAAGAGATCAATTCAATAAACCGATTATGGTTATTGATCCTGACAAAGCCAAACATATTCAGTTTGCCTTTGAAGCCTTTGCAAACGGTATGACGCAAGTTGATATTCGCATGGAATTGGAAGCCAAAGGAATTAAAATGGCGAAAAGTAATTTTTCGGTATTGCTACGCAGAGTAGCCTATATCGGCAAAACGATTGTCCCTGCTTATAAAGATGAACCTGAAGTGATGGTAGATGCTTTGCATGAAGGCATCATTGATGAAGACATCTTTTATAAAGTCCAAAACAGACTAGCGGACGTGCAACACAAAAGCAGACGTGTTACCAAAACAATTACCCGTAGGGACGAAATTCCATTACGCGGACATTTAGCATGCTCTAAATGTGGTGAAACGCTAACAGGAAGTGGATCAAGAGGAAAACTAGGAAAGCGATATTTCTATTATCACTGTAATTTCTGCAAAAAAGAAAGGTACTCCGCTCCCCTATTGAATGATCAATTTGAAGCCTTATTAGCCGAATTTGATTTCAATGCTGACATCAAACGGTTTTACGATCACCTGTTACTCCAATTGGCGGAAAAAGAACAAGATACTAACGTACAAGACATTCCTAAAATCAAGACAAAAATTAAAGTCGAAAAAGAGCGCATTAAAAACTTGCAAGACTTATTGGCAGATCGCGTGATTGGTTCAGACGATTACAAAGATATGCGTGGACGGTATAGTGAGAATATTAAGGAATTACAGAAGGATTTGAAGAAAATCAACCAAAATAAGAAAGGTAGAGAGCAGTACTTAATGTCCAGTTTAAACCTCATCAAAAACCTCTGCAACACTTACCAGACAAACACTACAGAGTATAAACAACGTCTCGTGGGTTCGATCTTTCCAAAAAAATTAAGCTTTGACGGAAATCAATGTCGAACCCCAATTTTGCAAGAAGTCCTTTTTTGGGTTCTTAGTCATAGCAACGGTTACAGAGCAAAAAAAAACGAACAACTGCTGAAAAAATTGCAGTTGTTCGCTGTGGTGGAGCCGGAGGGGATCGAACCCTCGTCCTAACAATGAGTCTATATAGTTTCTACATGCTTATTTTGTGATTGAACTTCAGTTAAAAGCTGGGCACAAACACCCCACATAATAACCTAAGCTACTTAATTTCATCAAAACGTCGCAGCTCCGTCTTGACTAGATCATGCATATGATGTCTGTGATCCAAACTTGATGATCAGAAGTTTGGCAAACAGCGAGGTTCCCTTACTAAACTTGGGGTGAACTAAGCGAATCTAAACTGTGTTCAGATTACGCAGCCAACGCGTATGAATTATTGTTGTCAATTATTCATGTTACAAATACTTTTCACGAGGTATATTGCATTTCTCGACATGCTTGTACATCTACCGCAGTTGCAGTCAAATCCAAGTCGGCCCCAAAGAACGTTTCATATCCGTTGATAACAAATATGATTACAAAACTAGGTAATTTTTCAATCGTAATGGTCTTTTGACGCTATTATAAATGTGTTTAGGAGCAGTTTTATGAAATTTTAATAAAAAAGACAGCTTTTCACGCCTATTCCAATCGACTCCTCACCTCTTTTTGATAATACCGACCGATTGGTATGCTACTCTCTCCGAGTCGTATTTGCTTATTCGAATAAGAATCTACTTTATCTATTGCGATCAAATAAGATCTGTGAACCCGTAAAAAACCAAAATCACGGAGCATTGATTCAATCTTACTCATACTAAGCCTTGTTTTAACAGTTTTTTTCTCGCAGACGATAGAAATATACTCTTTTTGACTTTCTATGTAACGCACACTGCTTAGGTCAATTTTGACATTCTCTCTATTCTCTCGCACATGAATGAAATCATTCACCATCTCAGTAGAACTCTTTGATTGTAAATGATTATTTATTCGATTGATCGTTTTAAAAAAGCGCTCAAAAGGATATGGTTTTAGTAAATAATCAAAAACGGTTAATTCAAATGCTTCTACCGCATGCTCGTTATACGCAGTTGTAATCACTATTAGCGGTGGCTTATCTAAAGATTTAATAAAGCCTATCCCTGACAGTTTTGGCAATTGAATGTCCAAGAAAACAACGTCAACAGAATTTTCCGACAAATAATTGATGGCATCAATCGCATTTGTGAACTCCGCAGCAATATGCCAATTCTGTATTTCAAAAAGATAGGACTTAATAATTTCCAATGCTGGAAATTCGTCCTCTATAATTATGCAGTTTATTTTGCTCATAATTAGCTTAAAGGAATTTCTAGTGTACTAATGAATACTTCATTTTTTTGAGCTGTTTTCAATACATAGTTATTGGGGAAAATTAAATTCAATTGTTTTGTAATATTCTTTATACCAATTCCTTTAGAAGCTCCCAAAAAATCAGGTTCTAAATTCTGTGCCAAAGGATTTTTGACATGAAGAAATAATTCAGTATCAGTAATACGCATTGATATTTGAATAGTGACGGCGCCTACACTATCAGAAGCGCCATGTTTAAAGGCATTCTCTATTAAAGAAAAGCAGACGAATGGCGGAATCTTAGCCTTGATATCGCCTTCAATATTAAAGTCAACCGAAAGTCTTTCACCATAGCGACTTTGCTCTATTTTGATATAATTATTAATGAGCGCTATTTCTTTCTCTATTGCAATAAAATCCTTTTCACTCTCATACAAAACAGCCCTTAACATATCAGATAATTGGATAATTAAATCGGCTCCCTTATCCGACTTTTTAACAACTTCATAATAGATAGAATTGAGTGTGTTAAGGAAATAATCCTCGGGGCAAGCCCGCGAGGCATTAAAATAGCTTCAATTGATGATTTTCTTTTAGCTTTTTATACTCTTGTTCAATTCCTTGCTCCTTTACGTATTTTGCAATTAGCCTTTCAGTACC
>WTCE01000176.1 GCA_013138735.1 Crocinitomix sp.
TGAGCTGAAGTTACCTAATGTTACCACTAATAAATCTGGATTACCAATTGGTCCCGTAGCAAGTCCTGTAACAATTGATCCGAAAGAAGTTAATTGTTTCAATTCCATTACGTGCTTGACGCCTTCAAAGTCAACTAACGTATCACGTGTAATTCCGCCCATTGCTGGACCGCCATCAAGTGCTTCAGTTGGTGAATAAGCGCTATTAAACCCACTTAATCTCCAAACTGCACCTCCTGAGGTACCAATGAATAGGTGATTTCCATCTTTAGAGAATTCCATGATAGAAATCCCTCCTATACCGTCTGCAACTTTTATCCAACCTTGGGTAGTCGCGGAGAATCTTAAAGCATTACGTGTCATCCATAAACCGTTTGATCCACCCATATCAAGTGCAAACCATGATTGGAAATAATCTTGAACTGCCAAGGTATCCCAAGTAACGTTGTAGATTTGATCATCTTCACCCATGTCAATTACCTCTCCTGGTTTGTCGTCATTCGTACCAAAGTAATGATCGAGTGTTGTAATACTTTCTACAATTACAGTATCTTCTACTTCAACGCCAATAATCAATAAACTATCACCTACAGATAAAGTTGGTCCACCAAAAATAAATGTCCAATCTAAAACTCCTAGGTTAAATGAAGCACCCGTAATCTCATCAACAATGACAAAATCTTCTATGGTTAAATCTGGATCAGCATTTAACGTATCGTCATAAATAATATCGATAGGCGTTACATAAGGAATAAAAGTTTGAGCAGTAGCAGATGGTACCATAATAGTTTCACCAGCACTGTATGCTTGAGAGGCTATATAATTCAATGAATCCTCTGATGCTAAATCTTTTGGATTTTCCCATAGTTCGAATGTTGTATTAAATTCGCCACATCCAGTTCCGTCAGTTGCACCCGCATTACAAGGAATTCCATTTCCGTCAATAAATTCATCTGGTCCAAATGGGGCTCCGTTAGCACCTCTATCAGAAGTACGATAAGCCGCTGAATAATAAATTGATCCAAATGCTATGTTTCTATTGATAAACGACATATCACATGAGAATCCATCTCCACCACCAACTTCTCTATGTTCTTGATAAGTTGTTCCAGTATGATAATTTGCTTGAGTTCCGTTATCCTGTGCACCACCAATTACATCTCCGTGAGCAGAAACTCCCATTGCGTAAAATTGTGTTACGTTATACCCTCTGTTTGCAGGGTGAAAGTCAGGGTCTAATGTGTTTGCATTGTCCGAGAACGCTATACCACCATCATTTCCAATATAAAATCTTCCCCACTGATCCCAAACCATTTCGTGGTTATCAGCATGTACATAACGATCGAAAGTAGGAGGTAAGAACCATTGTGAAATTTGTTCCCAATTACCGCCAACTGACCATGAATAACAATCAATTCCACCTAAAATAATTCTGTCTGGTGCACCTGGCACAACTGTAATAATATTGTCATATCCTCCTTGACCGTTTGATCCACCTGAAGTAAATGGAGCAAATCCACCTGGAGTATTGTCATAAGCTGGAGCGATACGCTCCCAAATCATTCCACTATCAGCTGATCGCCAAATACCTTCTAATTGACCTGAAGCACATGAAGCATATACACGATATTTACCGTCTACTTTTTCATGACTAATTGCAAATTCAACACGTCCTACAGAAATCATATTAATAATACCAGGATCTTCTCCAATTCCAGAAACCTCAGTAAAAGTTCCACCACCATCATTAGAAACGAGAACTTTTGATCCCGTACCAGTTGAATGTGCGACTAGCACTTGCCCGTCTTTAGAGATTGATAATGCTCTACACGCCCCAGAAGGGAATGCTGCAACTTCAACAATAGTTCCAGAAACTGGATCATATTTATCTAAACCGTTGCTACTTGCAATCCAAACCATATTGTTAACGTCATCTGCAACAACTTCGTTAATGTATTGCCAAGATTCAGTTCCGTCAACTAATGTCCATGAATTGTCAGCTTCTTTTTTATAGAAACCATAACCATTTCCACCACTATCTTCAAAACCTCCAATTTGGTCAGCACTATGTCCTGTACCAAGATAAAAGTTTCCATCAACTGTTTGACAGATAGATGAAATCGATAAGTTCACGTCAAATTCATCAACGCGACTCCAAGTACTTGAACGGTTGATTGACTCGTAAAGTCCACCAGAAACAGATCCAGCATACAAGTGATTCACGCTGTTTCTATCAACAACGATACCTCTTGTTCTACCACCAACGTTATCTGGGCCTTGATCAATCCAGTTGAAACTAGCACGATTTTGAGATACTGCCTTAGCAGATGCGCGAGCGCGTTCCCATTGTTCTTGTGTATAGTCTCCTTTTAATAATTCTAAATATTCAAAAGCTCCATCAATTAATGCTTCGTCAGCATCAAAGTGAGAGGAGAGTCGCTGTTCGTAAACACCTTCAGAACTATCTGAGGCATAAAAGAATAGGCCGGCTGCAATTGCAAGTGCCGGTAATGAACCTAATAGTAGTGCTTTTTTCTTCATATTAAATTTTTTCATCTAAGCGCATTTTCATCCGCACAATATACAACTAAATTGTCAAATATATCCTATATATTGGTGAATTTTAATTAACAATTTGAGGCTTAAAAGTAGAGGGCCTGTTAAATTAAAATTCGAAATTTTTCAGTTGCATTTTACCTTGGCGAAGTTAGAGCATAATTACAATGTTTATTTCATGTTAGAAAAAATGTACAGACTTAAGTATTATAATTGTCAGTGTACATGAAATTATTTTGCGAGAATCGATTGTTTATGGTATTGTACAGGATTGTTGTGAAGTAAAGCACTTAGTAAATGTATTAGTTCTTGTTGCGATTTGACTTTACCACACGATAGTCCCGACAGCTATCTGGACACCCGGTAGCGTATGGAATAATAGATTCAAAATAAGGATTCTTTTGAGCAATAAAAAAGGGCGTCTCGAATTATCGAGACGCCCTTTTCAGATTAGACTAATTAAAATCTTAGTGCTTAATGAAT
>WTCE01000073.1 GCA_013138735.1 Crocinitomix sp.
CGTGTTAAAACGCACCATATACTAATCGTAAGCCATTAAAAAAAGTATAAACAAAAGTATGAATGACGTTGAAGATTATTGTCCTGCTAACAAACAAGATTGGCGAAAATGGCTCGAATTGAACCACTATAAGAAAAAATCATCCAAGCATAACCTAAACTGGAGTGAGTCGGTTGATGAAGCACTTTGTTTTGGTTGGATTGATAGCGTAAAAAAAAACAATAGACAGTGAGAAATATAGACAATATTTCAGCAAACGAAAAGCAAATAGTAATTGGTCCAAAATAAATAAGGATGAAGTGGCTTATTTAAATTCAGAAAATTTGATGCAGGAAGCGGGGAATAAAACGATTGAATTTGCTAAGAAAAATGGGGCTTGGTTTAATTTAGATGGAGTAGAAGCACTTGTTATTCCTGAAGAATTAAAAAAAGAATTTAACAATAGATTGGGGTCTTTAGAATATTATGAGAGTTTAAGTAAATTGGTAAAAAAAATTCTATTAGCATGGGCTGATCTTGCCAAAAGACCTGAAACGAGACAAAAAAGAAGTATTGAAATAGCCGAAAATGCAAGTAGAAAAATGAAACCTAAACAATTCAGATAAAATTAAAAGCTGAGTTCAACAGAGTATAAAAACAAGGCTTAAGTACACGGCCAATATAAAATCAGATTAAAAATGAATAAAGACGATTTAATTAAAAAGTTAGCAGGAAGTTCTTTCAAAGAATATTTGATTGCTTGTAATCATTTATCAGACTACGTAAAAGATGGGGGCGAATTAAATCAAGAGATTATAGAACGTGCTTTGTTTGTGAATTTACTTCCACTATGGTCTAAGCATGAAGACCTGGAAGAAAAGTTTAAAGAGATTACATCTCAATTACCTAATCATTTAGATTTATTAAACAATGATGAATTGAAGGGTGATTTTATGGGGCTTTCCTTGTTTGTTAATGGTTTGATTAATGGAGAATTTGATGTGTCTGGCTTTATTTGGTGTAACAATGGATATATGTGCTCCAGTACTGCATGCGATTCTATTTCGGAGCATTATAAAGATGAAGGGAAAGATAAAGAGTCAGCATATTTTAATGATCTTTCTGAATGGTTCTTAGATAGCTATAGTGGAACAACTGATGTGTTCCGAGCAATCATGAGAATTGACGCTTGGAATGAGGGTATGATCGTTGGACTAACCAATTTCTTAACTGCAAGCTTGAAACATTATGGTGTGTTTGAATGGACTTTAAGCGGACTATATAAAGTCATAGACGATCCATTAATTAAGGAAAAGGTGTTTGACTATTATATTGGGATATTCGAAAAGTCAAGAGATAGTTTCCGAAAAGAAAAGAAGAAGGAAGCGGCCAAAGAAATAACCGATAAACTGAAAAACTTAAGAAAATTAGCAAAAGGCAAAAGTGTCTGAGTGGAAAAAAAGCAATGGAAAATTTTCATCACAAAAATGGTCAATGTGAAAATTGTGGTTTAGCAATAGAAGAAGTAGGACTGTTGCAAATAATTAACTTTTGGCAGAATATTAATTCTCGGCTTTTTCCATATTATTTGTATGTGTGTGATAATTGTTTTGAATCGCGTAAATCATGGTGTAAAAACCTTTTCCCAGATAATTGCGAAATATGCAATGAACCAATAGAGGATGGGGACCATTGTCTTGATAAAAAATTAAATCTAAAGAATGAAAATATAGGATCCTTTGGCTTGACACATAATGAAAAGTGTAGAATTATTTGCTTTGAATGCCATAAGTCGAAGAACAAAACATGAATTAAAAAAGTTAGCTTAAAACCGCTCATTTAAGTCTCATAATCCTTATTTTTAGGTTTGTTAGACAAACTGACGTAATGCTTATTACCCGAGATGACAAATTCCAATAGTTCTTATTTGAATAAGACTGATATCATTTTAATGTTGATGATACCGCTGTGCTTCGCGATTGGAATAATTGGTTTAAAAATTAATCAAGACCCAATTGAACAAGTTGGTTATTTTGCTATACTGGCTGCATTTCTATTAATTCCAATTTTTACTCTATTTCAATTGAAGAAGGTAGATGGAGTGCTATTGAAAATCGCACTATTTTGTTCTACACCGATTGCCGCAACAAGTATGTGCAGATTTCTTCATTGGGACATAAATGTGCTACATATTCTATTCTCTGTTCTGATATTGGTCCTTGTTTTAATATATCTTATAAAGGTGATTCCGAATTTGTTTTCATCCAATAAGTTGGAGTTCAGCTTTATTTTTATCCTGACTATTCACAACATTTATTTTACTTTAACATACGCTATCCATTCATTACCTGTTTACAAAAGTGCGATCACTTACTATTCCATAAATCTTATTATCCTAATTGCTGGAATTGCTCTTTCAGTTTCAAATCAAAAATCTGAACTCAGGACATTACTTGTTGTCGCTCTTTTATATCCATTATTTGTATCGCTAAAGCTACTCTTGTATATACTGCCGCCGTACAGCTGAAATTGAAAACAAAATCCAAAACAGCTTAAACGGGCTCATTTAAGTCTGATATTTTTTTATTTTTAACTTTGAACGCTAATTGTGTATTATTTAATTCAATCCAATATTTATTTTGACCCTGAGCATTTTATGGTTTTTGAAGTGCTCGAGGATTTAGGGTTGGCATACGAAACAATTGAATTGCAGCCAGATGCGACTAGTATTGAAATTGAAAGCGACAGAAAAGATGTATTCATTTATGGCTCCGTTAAGCTAGCGCGGTTAGCGAAGGCAAATACAGATTGGAATCCAGGGTCTTTTTATGGAGGGAATCACAATTTTGAAGTGATATCGAAACACTATTCAAATCACCTTCTAAATGCAAATGCGCAGGTCTTTGAATTTGAACAAAATGTTGAATGGAAAAAAGGTGAATCAAAATTCATTAAACCTTATCAAGATGCAAAAGTGTTTACGGGAAAAGTTTTTACTGAATTAAAGTGGAATGATTTCGTTCATGAGGCTTTGACTAACCCAAAAACAGATCGATTAAACAGTCAGACACTTGTGCAAGCATCAACACCGCAAAAACTTTATAAAGAAGCCCGGCTTTGGATTGTTGGTGAGCAAGTTGTCGGCTCAATCTATTATCAATTTCATGGAGATGTACCATTTCAGTCAACAGTGGAAGAGGAGGGCATTGAATTTGCCAAAGATATGATAGCTATTTTTAATGTAGCAGACGCCTTCGTAATGGATATTGGATTATGTAATGATGGATGGAAAATCGTAGAAGTGAATTGCATAAATAGTGCTGGTTTATACAATTTAAATGTGCGGACATTATTTCGGGCTTTAGAAGCGTTTTTTTAATTGCTGTGGTTTTCGAGTACGAATCATACAAGCCTAGGTATTTATTGCAAAGATATTATTGAAAATTGTATCCTTCGATACTTCCAGGCTGAGGGGAGCACATTGATAATTGAAAAGAAACCTACTTCGTACCCAAATAAACAAAGGCTGGGGGAATGTTGATCGCCACAAAACCCATCTTTAATTTACCGAATTTTTTTTCGATCAACTTTTTAGCATTCAATGAATATTGATACTGCACATAAACACCACCTGTTTTGAGCGCTTCGTATGACTTAATGATAATGCGCTTTCGAATTTGATCTGGAATTACCGTTAACGGCAAGGATGAAAGTACCGCATCAACTTCTGCGACACCATTTCTTTCCAAAATATCGTCCAGATTATCTGCACTTTCTTTCAACAAAACAATACGTGGATCATTGAATTTTTTCTTAAGAAAGATATAAAATTCCTCGTTTAACTCAATTACAAAAATGCGACAATCTTTTGAAGCACGTTTCAATAATTCTTCAGTAAAAACGCCTGTACCAGGCCCCAGTTCTACAATATTTTTAGCAGTAGAAAAGTCGATTTTATCGCACATTTTTTTTACTAAAAAACGTGAGCTAGGCGCTAATGCACCAACTTGTTTACGCTCCTTAAAAAAGGTTTTTAAAAAGTTTCCCTTATGTTTATTTTCGTTTTCCAAACTATGCTTGTTGTGATAATACGCCTTCGCTAATTAACCCGTAAATTTTACCTTTTAATGTTTCTCCAATTAGTGGAGTATTCTTTGATTTGGACAAAAGAGCGTCACTTGTTATTATTACAGCCTCATCAGGATTGAACAGTGTTAAATCGGCAATATTGCCAACGTTAACAGAATTGTCTGGTAAGCCAAATAAATCTCTTGGTTTTGTGCTAATTAGCGCAATTTTTTCATTTAAATCTAATCCATCTACTTTGTTTAGCAATGGAAATAAGGTTTGTACACCAATCATTCCAAATGCTGCGCCATCAAATTCAACTTCTTTGCTTTCTATATCTTCTGGTGTATGATCAGAACAAACAAAGTCAATTGTTCCATCTTTAAGACCTTGTATAAGCCCCGTGCGATCTTCAACAGCTCTTAGTGGGGGTAATACTTTATAAGTTGAATCAAAGCCCATCAAATCATTTTCTGAATAGATCAGGTTTTGAACATAAACATCTGCAGTTACATTTAAGCCTTCTGCTTTCGCTTTTCGAATAAGTTCAACGCTTTCCTTAGTGGAAACTCCCGTAAAATGAATCGTTCCTTCTGTATATCGCAATAAGTTTAAATCCCGCTCAACAGTCATAAATTCTGCCAATGATGGAATGGCTTTTAAGCCAGTTCTTACACTCAATGCTCCTTCATGAACCAACCCTTCTCCAAAAATGCTATTGTCCAAAGGAAATGAAATGACTTTCCCATCAAAGTTCTTTGCATAGAGTAGTGCGCGATATAACATGCCGGCGCTCACAGGATTATGCATGTCTGTAAAACCAATTGCTCCAGCATTCAATAAATCGAACATTTCTGCCAAGTTCTTTCCTTCCATATTAGAAGTAAGCGTGGCATAAGGATGAACACGAACGGGAGAAAAAGCCCCTTTCATTTTCAAATATTCAATTTGTGATTTATTGGAAACCGCAGGATTAGTATTTGGCGTAATAGCTACTGCTGTCATTCCACCAGCTTCAGCCGCTTTAAGACCAGAATAAAGATCTTCTTTGACCTCATTACCTGGATCACAAAAATTAACGCGTGCATCAAACCATCCGGCAGACACATGTAAATTCTCATGCTCTATGATATGATCAGCTTCAATTGTGATTGTTGGTGCAATTTCAGCAATTGCTCCGTTTTCGATTAAAATATCTTGCTTACCGTCATATTGATTTGACGTTGATACGATTGTACATGATTTTAGAATTATCTTCATAGTCACATGGTGCACATTAGCGTTTCCAAAATTTTAAAAGAAGTATTTCAACTCCTACAAAAATCAAGGCCAAAATTAGCAGAATTCTCCAGTATTCCGTTGCTTTTAATTGATTAATTTGAACCTTTCCCTGTCCGTTTAATTCAAAAGCCTTAGCGTTTAACCATCCAGCATTCTGAAATTGCGCACTCACTTCCTCATCTGTAAAAGGAGCAACGTATGATTCTGCACGGCTATAATTCAATCCAACTGTCTCACTGAATTCATTTTGATCGGTCAGTTCATAAAATCCTGAAGAGGAGATGGTATTTTCTAAATGACTAAAAGAAATGGCGCGCGCATTGGCGACATTAATAAGTAATGGAATGACGTCCACCTTTAAATCTTCATTTTTTAAATGAATGGGATCCTTTTCAGACACTGCTGTTTGTAATGGAAAGTTATCCATTTCACCAATTGTCATATAGAGCGGTTTTTGGAAGGAGGCCGTTTCAGCCATTCTTAAAAAAGTAGCTGCAAAGAGGGCATGATTTTGAAAGTTGGTATACTTTGGATTTAGTGGGGCAGATAAAAGAACAATTTTTCCATTCCCTCTTTGTCCATACAACATATATGGTGAACTAGGACTTGTGCCGAATAAGGTAATAAATTGTTGATTATTACTCAACCCTAACTGATAGCGAGAGAATAAACGGGGATGTTTGTAATTTTCAGGTGTACTTTCAAAGACTCCTGTATATAAAGGATCATCTGAATTGAAGTAAGACAATTCTAGGGTAGTTGTGTCTTTACGATTTAAAGAGGGGAGTTGATGTCTACCCAAATAACTATTCCAATTGGTGGCGTCAATTTCTTCTCCTGGAATTAACACTACAGTGCCGCCATTTTTCATGGCTTGATCTAATAGCTCCATGATGCCACTCGGAATTTTGTTGATGTTCTGCAAAACAATTAATTCTTTGTCTACAAAATCTTCTGGCACTATACTTTCAATACTCACGCTTGACGCATTATAATAATCCTCTAAACCATACAGTTGTTTTAAGTTTCTGGCAGATTGTTCCCGATTATCAACAAGCAATATGTCAACTGATTCTTTAATTGTATATGTGAAAAAGAAATCATCATCAAAAAACAATTGTCCGGTTTCAATGCTCAGCTTGGCTTCTTTAATACCTGGCGTTCTGTCTGTAAAGGTGATTGTTTCTTCAATAAATGAATTGGCAGGAATTGAGAGGCGTTTTGGACCTGGTTCATTTCCGTTAATTGAAAGACGGATAACCAAATCAGTTAAATCGGCTACTGAATTATTTTGAACCCTAAAGTGAACCTCCACAGGACTATTCACTCGGTGCACAGGGCTTTCAAACCAAACGCTATCTATGAAAATATTTTCAACATTAACGGCATTTGCTTTATAATAATAAGCTTGTGTTTCAGGCAGTTCAAGTCCTTCTAAACTATTTGTTTTTTCTTGAAAATCACCTAAAATAAATAGCCGTCGATTGCCTTCTTCAGGTGCATTATTTAAAATATCATTTTGCATCCGCAATACCGCTTTCAATTGGGTTGATTTAGCTGAATAATCCACCGTTTTAATCCTGTCTATAATTTCAGATTTTGCATAAAAGCGTTGGTCAACTGAATTTAAATCACTTGTCAATAAGTTTACTCTTTCATTTTCTGCCAAAGATTTCACAATTTCTATGGCTTGGTTTTTAACTTCATTCAACAAATCACCATCTGTCCCTTCAGACTGCATGCTAAAGCTATTGTCTAAATAAATTGAAGTTAAATTCTCCGTCATTTCACCTTCTTCTGCAGGGATATAAGGTTGCGCAAAGGCAAGAACCAAACAGGAAAGCAATAATAGTCGAGAAAGTAAGACGAGCAAGTGTTTTAATTTGGCGCCTGACTTGGAATCCTCTACAACTTCTTTCAAAAATTTAACCCTAGAAAAATAGACGGTTTTGTAGCGCCGAAAATTGAACAAATGCACAATAATCGGAATCAGTAAAATGAAAAATGCCCACAGAAAATTGGGGTATACAAAACTCATAACACAAATATGCAAATTCAGAATCGAATATCCTTAAAATGGGAGGAGCAAATCATAAAAAATAGCTCCTCCGCTTAATAATCAGCCTATTCAGTTTTTATGCTATAGCTTACGGTTAGTGAAACTGTTTCTTCTCGTGACTTAATCGTATTGCCAATCACAAAAATACTTGTACCATTTGCAGCGACATTCGCATATCCGTTATTGTAGTTATAATATGGGTAATTCATGTTTTCCGAAATCAAATCACCTTCGTAAATGGCCTGAACATTCCCGATTTTTATTCCAGATACTTCTGCCATTATTGTTGCATTTTGCTTAGCAGTTGCTAATGCTTTTTCTAATAACCTCTTTTTGGCATCAGCAATTAATGACTCGCTGTATTCAGGAATGATTTGAGCCATTTCAAAGCCATTAAACCTTAAACTACTTAAGAATGTTTCCAATGCAGAAACGTCTTTCATCCAAGTTAACTGATACAGGCGCGATAAAAGTTTCTTCTTAGAAGCTGAGTAATTGTTATAAGCATTGTAACCATTCATTATGGTTGCAGAGGTTGACTCACTAAAGGAATAAAGTTCTAAATCTCTTTCTTCAAGATCATAAGGTGCCATTTTCTCAACCAACCTTTTCAGAATCATGTCCATTGTGATAGGCTTTGTAACTTGAGTTTCCTCGTCGATATTTACTTTTTCAGATAATGAAAGAAGGATAGTGTAATGAGAGGGACTAATTTCTATACTTTCATTGACAGTTGTTGTTATAACATTTGAAATTGGCCTTGTGTTATTTTGGCCAAAACCGATTGCCGTAATCAATAATGCGGCTACTAATACTATTTTTTTCATAATCATTTTTTTTAATGTGTTTACATAAGGATGTAATCACATTAAAAAAGTAACTGATGTATGAAAACTGGCCTAGTATTTTACTATGATGAAATAAATAAGAATGAAATCTGAATTCACCTTAAATCTCACCGGTAACACCCAATCCAAACAAGGCATAATCATATTTGCACGGATCAAGTGGGTCGAATTTGCGCACATTCGTCATTAATTCTTCTAAGGCTTTCCAATCATTCGCTTTTCGTTTGATTAAGCCAAGTTTTCGCGCCACATTTCCTGTATGCACATCAAGCGGAATGTATAAGTCAGCAGTCGGTATTGATTTCCAAATCCCAAAATCAACGCCTTTATTATCATCACGGACCATCCAACGTAAATACATGTTAATACGTTTAGAAGCAGAACCACTCAAAGGATTTGAAATATGCTTTTCACTTCTTTTATCGTGCGGAACTTCTAACATCCATTCTCTAAACCCAAATATTCGCTCGGCCATACTTTCACCACGATTAAAAGCATCCTCCAATCCATTTGTCGTCCTATCATAAATGGACCTCAAGCCCAAAATAAAAAAGCGTAAATCTTCTGCATTAAAAGTTCTATGCACAAATTTAAGTGATTTTAAATCGTTTTCGCTAGCGTTCATTATGAATTCAAAAGGGGAGTGGCCCATTATTTCTACCAATCTATGCCCGTTTCGAATAATTGATTTGCGCTGTCCCCAAGAGATTGTCGCCATGATAAAGCCAATACTTTCAATATCCTCTTTTTTAGTAAATAAATGCGGGATAGAAATAGGGTCATCCTCAATGAAGGCGGTATTATTGAATTCTTCGCTTTTAAAATCGAGGTATTCTTTTAGTTCTTTTCTAGTCATGTTTTTCAAGGCATTTTTAAAATAGGCAAATAGAGGCAAAAGCTAAAATTCCAAGCAGTTATTTCTTATAACACTATGCTTCCAGGAAATAGCCAGAACGTCAGTTCGAGTGTCCGCCTCTAGCGGATGTATCGAGATTCTGTGTTAATATCCTAATAAAAATATGATTATTTTTAAACTTCTAAAGGAAGATTTATTCTATCCTGCGTAGGGCTCGGATTTTTCTGGGCTCTACTTTTTTCAAAATCA
>WTCE01000099.1 GCA_013138735.1 Crocinitomix sp.
ATGCTTTGAAAGCTAAAACCTATTAGAAATCAGATACAAAAAATCGTGTACAACTTAACTTTATATCCAAAGTTGAGGGAAAATGCCGACTGAAATTAGACATGCGGATTTTAGGAGCTATCAGGACTTTTTTTTTGTGGTTGACGTGCGGATGCAAATCACAGGTGTTGGGTACTTTTTAAACTGTGAATAATTGTTTAGTCAATGGAACGCGGATGTCGGAGATTTGGCTGATTTTCGCTGATTTTTAAGCGGTGCTAAACGAAAGAACTGTGTGCATGACGCACGGTTTGGTGTCGGGATTACAATCCCTTTAATTTTGGTTTAAACGCAGGGTTGCAAACCCAGCGGAGCAAATCGGGACCAGCGAAGCTAAGGAACATTTTTTTGTGCTAATGACTATTGACTAACAACTAATGACTAATACAATCGACACTCATATCTCGAACTAACGAAAGTCATTTAAAATAGCAGTCATTCTATTTAAATTTGAAATTACATGCATCTTAATGGTTGGATGTTTTATCTTAAAAACAAATAGTATGTCTTGGTTCTTCAATAATAAAACAGACTTTGTAAATGTCAAGATACTCGATAATTTTTATCAAACCTCATCATTCTACCCAATGCCGGTTGTGATTTGCAGTACGCTATCCGATAGTGGGTTGACAAATCTTGGATCTTATTCGTTATGCTTTCCTTTTGGGATTTCAAAGGATCATTATATGATGCTAATTAGTCGCAGCACATCTAATACTGCTGGGAATATCCGCAAGCATAAGACCATTGCATTAAATTTTATTCCATACGATAAGGCCTACTTAAAAAATGCGGTAGAATTAGGTTATCCTGGTGAGACAACAGAAGAAAAATTGGCTGAGAGCATTTTCACCCTCATTCCAACCTCGCGAGATGAATCTGAAAAACAGGCTGGCCTAGAATATCCTGACATCATCAAGGAATCGGTTCAAATTTTTGAATGTACCGTTGACGAAACAGACATTTTTAAATATGACGGCCCTGAAATTGAGGCTCATTTTCTATTAAAAATTGACAAAATCATTATGCAAGAACAATACGCCGACTATTTGAAGGCGGGTGAAGGATTCCCTACACTACCTGTAGATTTTGGCTATCGCGACAGCAAACAATTTTGGTTTAGTAAACACTCGCATCCTTATGCCGAACCAATTCCAAAGGGAAAGGGTGTCAATACAGATGCTGTACAATATCAAGTAGAACGGATGGAAGGAGCGGTAAAATGGCATCCAGACGCATATAAAAAATTGGTTAAGGTTCCGCGTATTTTCCTTAAAATGGTAATCGGTAAAATTAACGAGGCAGCAAAAACTGAAGGAATAGATTTAGTAACGCCCGAATTTTTAGATAAGGTGAATGCGAAGCGGTGATCATCATCTTTCATTAATCATATGCAAAAAACGCAAAAGTAAGGTTGGCTTTGCAAAAATCAATTATCTGAATCAAAGCGATTGCGCTACTTTTGAAGTATGAAAAAGATAATAACACTACTCGTTTTAACATTAGCCGTTTAAGTTGTTCAAAAGAACGCCCCGTGATTCCTCAAGATTATGTCGGCAATTGGAAATGCAATGCAAAAACTTTTGCTGGAATTAACGTTTATTACTATCTCAACATTAATTCAAACGGGACGGGCAATTACGAAAAAGATGGTTTCATTGATGATGACAAAGTTTCCGGAGATATTGAAATCTCTAACGGTATTTTAAAAATTAAAAAGCAAACTTTTGCAATTGAAGAAGTTCCACAACTGTGTGAAGGAAGTACGTCAACTTGGGAGATGAAAGTTAGCGGATTAACCTATTCGCGGTGATTTCACAGTTATAAACATTAGGATTTATCCTCCGACCTTAATTGCAGTGGTTGTTTTGGTGTCAAATTCATCCAATAAAACAAGTTGGCTATTTTCTAAGTTAATAACCGTTACTATTGCATATTTAATTTCTCTTTGATAGACATAATCAATTCCGTTCATTTTATAATCGGCAGGGAAAGTTCCAAAACTTCTATAGTTTTCTCTTTTCTCAAGAATAGTTTCGGTATAATTGGGATACGACCAATCCGCAAAATATGAACTGTTTTCTTGGATATGAGCTATTTTTAAATTTTGATCTAAAGTGATCACATAGCCTTTTCCGTAGCCGTTTTTCTTCCCTGGTTTTTTAGGTGCAAACCCTCTTACAATAAGCTGTAAATTATTATTAATCGGATCACTTACTACCTCATAAAGTTTAAAGCCTCTGTGTTCGTCTCTAACACAATCGTTCCCTGTCATTTTTAAGAATTCTTCGACTAGATTACCTGAACTTGCCCCAAATGTTTCTATTCTCACATCTTTTTGAATTTTTTTACCAAAAAACCGTGTAGTTTCCGCTAATTTATCTTGCACATAAATATTATATTTTTCCGTATCAAACTTATATGGAAATAAAGAAGTAACCGAGCTATTTAATCGATATCGACCTTCATAATCCTTTTTCTCTCCTAATTTCACTTCGTTCGCAACATTAATAATAATTGATTGTCGGTATTCATTCACCGCATTTTCCCATTTTTTGGTTGGCTTCCCATCTTTATCCACCATATAGTAAGTTTTAAAAACGAGTTCATCTTTACTTCTACGATCAAAACCCCAAGTTGAATTAAAATCGGTTCCTTCGATAAAAGTTGGTAAAACATTACTTGTATCCAGAATGTCTAAATCTTGATTTAAGACGATAATGGGTTGAAAAGCAACAAATTTATTGCCATACGGGGTAAATACACCTTTTGTCCCAACTCCAAAAACAAATACTTTATCGTCTATGGTTTCAATATTCGAAACGGCTCTAAAGGGAATGATTTCATTTAAATCTCGTGTAGTATGAAGTCCCGTTTCATACGAAAACTGATGCAGTCTATTGATACAATTATCATTGCTGAATGCTGTGCCATATTGCGCCAAATAAATATAATCATCTTGAGGTGAACAATAAAAATAATTTTCATTCCCAACAGATTTTACTTGCTCTAATTTCACACGCCAAATTAGATCCATATTATTTGAATAGAGAGAAATTCCATCTTTATCAACACGGACAATTTGTTCATCTTTTGTCTTCACATATTGCACATAATTCTGTATCGCATTTGATATTGGCTTCTGCAGGTCTGTTTTTAGTTCTTTCTCAAATATCACGTTTTGAGCGCTGAGATAAAAAGGAATGCAAAGGAATAGGGTGATTATGAATTTCATAATTTTTTGTATTGACGGACTAAATCTAAATAATTAATCGAGATTATTGCTTTAGTTTTGGACTAAACAATTTAAATTAAAAAAAGGGTCGCCTATATTATAGACGACCCTTTCTATTTTACGCTTTATTTAAGCGTCAATATTTATTGCTTTACAAGCTGAACTATGCTTGTTTTATCATTTTGATTTAGCACTACGATATAAGCACCGCTAGCCAATTCTTCTAAATTCACTTCAGTGCTATTAATCGCACTTCCATTGTAAAGAATTTGTCCACTAATGCTAGTAATTGAATAGGTGAAATTACCTTCCAATTGAATATTCAAGATGTCAACCGTTGGATTTGGATAAACATTCACAGAATTTTCAATTTCGTTAATTCCAACTTGTGAACCTAATTGCATTGTTTCAGTAGCAGTACAACCTGCTTCACCGATAACTACAATAGTGTAAAACCCACCTGAAAGGCCAGTCAAATCTTGCGTATCATCAAAATCGCCAGTTCCATCATTGTCCCAATCGAAAGTGAAAGTTGGAGCACCACCAGTAATAACAATAGCAATTTCACCGTCATCACCAGCAACTTCTTCAGTTGTAGTATATGTGATTGAAATTTCTTCAGCCACTGTAATGTCAATCTCATCTGTATCTGTACAACCGTTTTCATCTGTTCCAGTAACCGTATAAGTATAGGTACCTACAGCCATTGGCGTATAAGAATCACCATCTTCAATATCAGCTGGATCCCAAACGTAATCCTCAGCACCAGTTCCATTTAAAGTAACTGAATTTCCAATACAAATTATATCATCATCTGCAGTTGCGCTAACTGATGGTAAATCATATACAGTTACATCAATCGTTTCAGAAGTTGAACAATCTGATCCATCAAAAGTACCCGTTAAAGTATAAGTCGTAACTCCAACTGGAGGTGTAAAATCCTCAGGATCCCAAGAATACTCATCAGCATTTCCACCGGCACCTAAAACAATCACATCACCGTCGCAATATTCTTCACCGCCAATTGTCGGTACAACAATAGGCGCTGCTATTACTTCAATCTCTATTGTTGTAACACAATCCTCAGGATCGATAGTACTTGCTGTGTATGTAATTGTACCCGCATCAACAGGAGTAAAAGCAACACCATCTACAACACCGTCTAACCAAGTAACATCCTCACCACTCACGGCAACACCACTAAGTGTTACTTCATCTCCAAAACAAATTTCAGTTTCAGATGCAGTAATATCAATGATATTACACAATTCAGTAATGATAATTTGTCCATTTCCAACACCAACACCAGCAGTATTCACTTGATCAGCTCCATCATTGAAAGAACCACCGCCGCCAGCGCCGTTATATCCATTAGTAATTGGTTCGCCACCGCAACCGCCGCCGCTGTAGCCACCGCCACCGCCGCCACTAACTGCTCCGCAACGTGCGTTACCGCCGCCGCCGCCGCCGTAACCACCTGGCGCTATACTTGCTCCAGATCCGCCACCAGTTCCGCCTGCCCCGCCGTCTAACGGTCTTTGTCCACCAGTTGAGTTAGATGAGCAACCATAAATGGTACCGTTGTTTCCATTAGACAACCATCCTGCTCCTCCACTTCCGTAATCAGGGAAACCTGTTGGCACAACACCACCGTTTCCACCAGTACCAGCTCCATCAGGCAATCCGTTTCCAATCACACCGTCTTCATCTATTGAAGCGTCCAATCCAAAATAAGCTACTCCGCCTATATCAGTATAACCTGCTCCACCGCCGCCACCAGCAGCAATTAATAATTCATCAGCAGCGTTCCAAACGAAAGTACCGCCACCACCGCCACCGACGTAAGTTGCAGATCCACCTTCTTCACCAACCATAAGTGTTAGAACTTCTCCTGGCGTAACGGCAAATGCACCAATCATTTGTGCGCCGTTTCCTGGGGCAGAAACAACTGCTCCACCTCCGATTTCGTTACCACCAATAGCTCCAGTTGTAGAAATTTCAATTAAGGTAACACCACCTGGAACTGTATACATTTGTAGTCCTCCAGTATAATCAAAGGTTACTTGCGACCAAGAATTGGTCATACCAAATCCTACAATAAAAAGCAGGACTGTTTTGAGTAAAAATTTTGTATTCATAGTTATTTATTTAAATATTAGGTAGATTTTGTTTCTAAAATCTTGGGTAAATGTATGGAATTTTTATTTATTATGTTGAGGATTGTTAAGGGTTTGTGTTTGGCGGGGGGTGGGGGTGTTTGGGGTTGATTGTTGTTGTGGATGATAAGGTGGTTGTTATCAATTGTTTGATGGGGGTTGTGGGGTAGGGTGTTTTTGGGAGAACTAGTAGAGATTGGGGGACTTTTATCGAGAGTATCCCAAAAAGTGTGTAAAAATAAAAATTATTAACTTAATATTTTGGAACTATGAATTTTATGTTCTTTCCTAAAGCTGTTTGACATGTTTAATCTCCTCCTGGATCGTGTTGCTTGATTTTCCCTCCTCCTTTAATCTGAAATAAATGCGATTTGGAAAGCTGATTTATTGCTGCATTCCTTTTTATCGTTTTAATCGAATTTTTCATAGAGGTCTTTTTTGAGTTCGTACCGAATATAGTGAATATTTTGTTAAACTCAATGAGATACAGCCATTTGTCATTGCTGAATACATTGTAGCAAAGTCAAAAATTCAGATGCAACTGCAACAACTCCGGATAAAAACAACGAACCTGTCTACCTCAGTTATTTTTACTTTTCGAAAGTTATTGAGCCCAATATGGAAGGAAATGGACATGGAGAAAAGGTGAATTGCGTTGATTGTTCCTTAATTGTATCAACCTTGACAAATGTCCTAGGCGCAAACCTGAAAGTGGGCAAACTACAAAACACGGATGAGACGAATTATAGCGATCCCGACTCGATTGGAAAAAACCGTTTCGAAATATTCAAGACTGAAATTTGACATACTTTAAGGAAATCTGCCACTTCTAAATACAAAGAACCCACTCAAAAAAAATCTGAGCGGGTTCAATTGTTCTTTTTCTAGCTAGTTAGTAGCTAGACCAATATTTCTAGACTATGGTAAATTCATGATATCATCATCCATTTGTCCAATAGAACTGTAATCTAAATGTGAAGCGTCAATCGTCATTCCACATTCGATATGAACTGAATATACAATTGAATACATGTTCATTCCAGTAATTGGATCTCTTTGAATTACTATGAAAGTAAGAACTGTACCTTCTGGTACTTCTGTACAATATAACGAAGAACCATCATAGTACATATCATCAACACGTACCAATGTCATTTGACCGTCAACAGAGATAAATACATCTGTTTCATCAGGACTTGATCCTTCTGGTACTCTAATACAAATCTCACACCATGGTCCTGGAGGAGACCAATCAAAATTGTACCATCCACCTGACATGATACCAGCTACATAACCACCATCATATGGCTCCATCATTCCATCAGGATCTCTATCCTCTGCGCCTGCAAGTTCCCATCCTGCACCGTTGTTTACCCAAAGTTTCATTTTTGGATCTTCAACTTCTGCTGGAACATTAACTAGCATAGCTTCAACTTGACGAAGGCTTTGATCACTACCTGGTAAAGTAACGTCTAGGAAAAACTCTCCTCCTGAAACTAACATTTCATTCTCAGCTGTTAGGGTTGTTACATCCGTTTTAATCATGTCTAACTTAGAGAAAACTTCGATTAGTTTCACTTCAACGTTTCCTGTTAAAACATCTCCATTCGCATCCAAAAAGTTATTGGCTGGTATGGTAACCGTAGTTCCCTGCATACCTGTAACCTCAATTGGAGTGTTTGCATCAACGATAAACGTTTGCATACTGTTGTCTCTGTTCTCTTGATAATATTCATCCAGTGTTTGACTAACTGTTGAATTTTCTGTTTCTTCGGCGGTATTTTGTTTTTCACACGCACCAAAGATTAGCAAGGTGGCTGCTGCCACCAATAGATAACTTTTTTTCATAAGGTATAAATTTTGGTTAATAAATTAGTTGAAGCAATTGTAGAGATAAATTTTTATAATTCCAAATTTCAATTTAGATTTAGGATGACACGTTAACTCCCACATTTTTAGTTCAATAATTCCGGCTTTCAGTAAGTCGTATTCGAGTTGTTTTTCATCATCTCGTTTAGGGGAACTGCCTGTACAAACCGCACACCTGAATCGATTAAATAAAGAGATTTTATTACGGAATATTAATTATTTGATCAAAAAAAACAATGTCCAAAGAGGTATTAGGATCATGCTCTTTTTAAAGGGCATCTAAGTTACATTTATAGTTCGCTGAATAGATTTTTAAAAGCAGGTGTTAATTATTTGACAA
The DNA here is from genome assembly GCA_013138735.1 of Crocinitomix sp. GTDB lineage: Bacteria > Bacteroidota > Bacteroidia > Flavobacteriales_D > Crocinitomicaceae > Crocinitomix. Next base: position 7,640 of record WTCE01000099.1, read on the forward strand.
CAATAACATTAACGCCTTGATTATCAATATTTTTGAACTATTTTTAAATTTCATAAAAAAAAAACAAATCACTAATTGACTGTTAAAAATGCAACATTATATCCATTCTTGATCGAATCTCCGCTTGCGTGATCATTGTTAAAATTGCTTTTGCAATCACATTTTAAATGATTTTTACTAATAAAACATCTATTATAAAGTGTATAAAATGTTCATTTCCAATAGCACGAAAACACATACCAAATAAAGCCCCGTATTAGTTGTGCAGGGCCTTGCTGACTTTGCTCAGTAGTGCAGTTATTGCGTGGAGTGAGGTTGATGAAATTTGGTTTGAAAAATGTAAAATGGTGCGCGGAATATTCGTGTAGGAGTGTAGATTGGGGTTTGTTGCGATTTGAGTTAGCGCAGTAGCACATGTTTTCACTGAAATTCTATGAAGGTGAAGCTACTGCGAAGCTGAGGGCATCACTAGAGCTATTTATTTTCAAATATTTTTAAGAACTCATCAACTAACCAATCTATTTTTTGATCATCTTCTTTAAGTTTTAAATTCTTCGTATGGTATTCTTTCCAATCCTCTTGCATTGACGTTTTACCATATTTTTCGATCCAAATCTTAGAAAACACGATAGACCTCTTCTTAATAAAACTTTTTAATCCCCCCTTTTTTACTCCCGCCACGCGAGCGAAAGTATTTTTATAAATCTCTTTATTATTTTTTGTTAATCTTTCTTGCCTTATAAAATGCTTGAACAAATCCGAAATTTTCATTTCTTTAATATTCTTATCGTCAGTAATATTAGCGCTCTTTTTTACCAACTCTACCAATATATAGCCATATATGTCTCCAGTTAATTCAGCTGTCGTAGCAAAAAGTTCCTTACTTCTTTTTAAAGATTTTATTGAAATTTTAGTTTCATCAATCCATTCAAATTTTCCAGCAGTTTCAAATCTTGTGTACAGATATGTAGCATAAGCTTGTCCCAAATCCCCTGACCATGTTTGATAGTCTGAAATTACTTTATGAGGACTTCGATTATATGCTTTTCGTACGGATACGGCTGTCCTGCGATCAATAGGAGTAAACCATGTCGGCAAATCCACATCTACTTCCTTTCTATAACCATTCAAAGTAGCATCAACTCCGGCAATTAGGTGCCCTATGTCAGCATTTCCAAGATTTAATTTCATTGTCTTTCTTGGGGACGGTTTCTTTGTTTCATCTATTGGTGCTAGATTTGACATTGCAAATATTTCCGCTATTCTGTTAGGTTTAGTTTCTATATCAATTCTTTCTCCCTTTTTCTGAATTCCATTACCGGCGACAACGGTATCCCATTTTAAATCACTAAACCAAACCTGCCTTAATTCACCAATTATATTGGAAGGCTTAGCATTAGGATACATCATTTCTATTATTTCAACAAACGCAATGAAATCATCAATAGAATTAATTTTTATCGGTTTTATTTTTACGGCTTTCTTTTTTTCTGTCTTCCGAATTGCATCAAAAGCAATTATAGCTCCTCTAATAAACTGGCCCGTAACAGGAGTCCATTTGTTTGTGGATTTTACCAGATAGTAGTATCGTCCTTCATGTAATGCATAATAACTTGTTTTTTTCTTAGAATCTTGATTTGCTCCTGGTCCTTTTATTTTTGGAGTCTTTTCATCCCATATCTCTATTTGCAGTTCATTTTTATTTTTTTTTGCTGGTAATCCAGCCGCCCTCGTCCTAACACCCTCACTTTTCGTTTTTTCCGTTCTATGTATTTTCTTTCCTGTCATAATTCTAAATATTATCTTGTTTTCGTAAGATTAGTTAATGGAACGCCGACCGAAGGCACAGTAGTACAGTTACTGCTCTGCGTAATTACATTGTTTGTTTTATAATTGTATTTTTTTATTTAAATACTTTAAAGGATCCACTTTTATTCCATTTTTCCTTATCTCAAAATGTAAATGATATCCTCCATTAAGTCCTTTTACGAATCCAGTATTTCCCACTAATCCTAAAACTAGTCCTTTTGATATGTGTTGTCCTATTTTCACTCCGATTGTATTCTTCTTCATATGAGCATATAATGAACTTATACCAAAACCATGGTCAATTTCAACAGACTCTCCATATCCTCCTCGAATCCCTGACCTAACAATTCGTCCAGATGCAACTGATAGTATTACAAATCCTTTGTTACCAGCTATATCTAAGCCCCCATGAGGAGTTTTTTTAAGCCCCCTTAAATCATTGAAAGTTGAACTAACAGAGCCATTTACAGGAGATATGAAGTTTTGTACAAAAGGAAACCCCCACGTTTCAGCCAAAATAACTTTATTGTAATAGAAATTATGAAAACTATCAGTTTCAGACATAATTTCATAAGCTCTTCTGGCTTGTTTAGGTGTAAGGTATTTTACAAATGAGTGATTTAGTCCAGTTGAAAGTGGATCAAACTCATTTTTAAATTGTTCATATGCTTTTTTTCCATGATCAGGAGGCATTGGTTTGGTTTGAGCCATTTCTTTTTTAGCGGATTTCCCATGCTGCACAGTATGCACCAACTCATGCGCCAATAAATGCTTGCCTTGAGAAGACGAAGGATTATACTTCCCCGAATTAAAATAAACATGATTACCATGTGCAAAAGCTTGTGCGCCTAATTCTTGGCTCATTTGTATGGCATTGTTATCCGTGTGAATTTTAACATTGCTCAAATTAGCTCCAATGCCATTTTCCATAAAGGAACGGGTCGTTTTGGGCAGGGGACTTCCACCACTTTTGCTACTGTTGAGTTGGGATTCTAAGGATAAACTAGGCGTGCTATTTTCGTTCTCACCAGTAGCTCGTTTTTGTACCCACGGAATAATACTTGTAGATAACCGTTTTTGTTGAATTTTCTCGTCTTTCGCTAAAGCTACAGATGACACGTCTTCCTGTTCACATCCATTGCATTTCCTTTGTATTGTTCCTCGCTCTGGCATGAGCATGACTTTGTCTGCAATACTATCAGCTTCTTGCTCATATTTATCATTGGGCTGGCCTATGGTGAGTTTCGGTTGAATGCCTAAATTTTTAGCAGCAATTGATAAACCAGTTTTGGAATTTTGGCTTCCTTTGGTTTTTGATTTATTTTCAGTTTGAGATTTTTTAGTTACTGGCATGGTGTTGATTTTTATTTCTATGGGTAGTCCGCAGGATTGCAAATCCAGCGAAGCGGGGATGATTTGGATCTAGACATAATACTTTAATTTAGGAAATTGTGACCTTATGGCATCCTGGTTCTACTTTTGGTCGTTGCTGATCATTTTCATAAACAGTTTGCATTACATAATTCCAACATTCAACCTTATTTCGATTAAAAACTCTAACATTAACAAAGAAATTCCCAGGTCTTGAGGCTTTAATCGTAATTTCTGGAATTTCGGTTCTTTTGAGAAAGACCGTTTTAGCGTTTTCTGTAACGCTCCATACATAATGTCTATTTTTATATGGGAATTTTTCATTTAGAACAGAATATTTCTGATAATTGCCAATGACTAATTCACAAGGGTAATCTATTGAAATTCTACAATTATTTGGTAATCCATTTTTCCACTTGTCTGATTTTGAACTTAATTCAGTCCCTTCCCTCCTAACTACCGCACTTTTTCCATCCATACTTTTATGTACTTTCGCTCCTCCCATAATCCAAAATTTTAAGTCGTTTTCCCTTCCTTTAAATACTCCCGTTTAATACCTTCTTGCAAATCTGAGAGCGTAATGGTATTACTATTCCGTTTCAAAGCCATTAATGAACTATACCGCACCACATTCATAGTGGAACCACCTGATAATTGATATTGGTTAGCAATATCATTGAGTTCTATCCCATCTTCCAATTGGCATGATTTTGAGAAGCTTTTTTGCCAAAGTTGCAGGCGTTCTTCTTCTCCAGGTGCAGGAAAATGAATGATGCTTTCAAAACGCCTGGTAAAGGCATCATCTAAATTGCCTTTCATATTAGAGGCAAGAACAACAATACCGTTAAAGATCTCAATGCGTTGTAATAAAAAAGAAACTTCTTGATTGGCGTAACGATCGTGGGAATCACTGACACCAGTTCGTTTACCAAAGAGGGCATCTGCTTCATCAAAAAAGAGGATCCAGTTTTTATTTTCTGCCTGATCAAATATTTTAGAGAGATTTTTTTCAGTTTCGCCAATATATTTAGACACCACCATTGATAAATCAATTCGGTAAACGGGTCGGTTCATAGATTTGCCCATTAAGCATGCCGTCATTGATTTACCTGTGCCAGGTGGCCCATAAAATAAGCAACGGTAACCGGGTCGCAATTTATTACCCAAGCCCCAATCGTTCATTAGAGTTTCACCATATTGCATCCAAGTGCGGATTTCATCAATTTGTTGATGGGTAGCTGGATTTAAAACCAAATCATCCCAATCTAACGTTGTGGTAATTTCACGCGCGGGGAAGTTTTTACCCGAAATTGGTTTCCGATTAGTACCTCTAGTAAGGTAGTCAATCACATCTTGTGAAATTTTCAATGCTCCACTAATTAGCGGTTCTCCATCAGGTACCGCTTCTAGTTTTAGAATATCGTGTTGGGCAAATAGATGGTCACTTTCAAAAAGTTGAGAGACGGAGAAGCTAGCTTCTAAATTATCACCTGCCAATAAGAAAACCAATGTTTCCCCAGTAGGTAAAAAACCTTTATGATTACGACCTTTTAATCCTCCAAATTCTGCAAAATCTTTATCATAAGTAGCATTTCGAGTAAATAACACATCCAATAGTCGGGATTGAATATGAGGAATCAACGCCAATAATAAGGTCAATCGTTCTGGTGTCGATAAGTTATAATGGTCTAAAAAATCAGCATAAAAAGACTGCCCTTTTTCCAAAGGCGCCGGTAAAAGATCAAAGATGCTTTCAAATTCTGACTCCCGATCAAAATACAAGTCCATACGGATTTGCAATATTTCTACAAACCAGACTAAATCAAGGTTCAGATCATGGGCGTTATGTTTTAATTCTACACTTACCATTCCGTATGAATCATATTTTCCATCCAAGGCAATTTGACAATACCAATGCCCCATGGCAATTTATCAATCAAAACATCCCAAGTTTGACGTTCTATTTCCAAGAGCCAATCGTTATCTTTTTTGACAAGCGTTCCTACTCTATTCAAATAGGTTTCTTGTAAGCCTTTTGATGAAGAACCTTTTAAAGCTTTCCATTCTGCGATAATAGATGTCAATAATTTTTCAACGGTTTCTTTTTCCTTTTTAGTAGGACTAAAATCCATCCCCAATGATGCGGTTATGTCTAAACCGCAAAGCAATTTATTGAGCGGCAAGTCATATTCTATAGTCTCACTTTGGTCTCCAAGAGTATATTGTAAAAGCAAAACTGCTCTTTCTTGTGCGGCTTCGTTTATAAAAGAATCTTCTACTGTTAGGCCAGATTCGGCGAATAAAAACGTCAATCCTGGCCATAATAGAACAAGTCCTGCATTTTGAATAGTGCATTGTTTTACAACTGATGATTGCTTCGTGTCTGTTCTGCGCTTTTTAGTGTCTAACTGAATGTCTTTGGATTTGTTGTCTTTTATTATGCTTGTTATTAATTCAGGTAAATTGCTTTTGAATTGTATGCCTTTTTTCACTTGAGTAATAATGCTGCTTTCAATTAATTTTAAATCAATTGGAGCGTGATCAATAGAAGCTGACTTTTTTAGAATATAGCGCAACAATTTTTTTAAAGGCAAGGCATCTAGACCTGATTCTATCGCCGCTAATAGAACGAGTTCTTTTAATTTAGGAATACTCAGTTTGAATAATTCAGCTGCTGATTTCAAGACCTTACTTAAATCAGCTACAAAGTCAATAATGACTGGTTTTTCCGTTAAAATCAGTATTAGTTTTTCAAATTGTCCTTTGCTTGAGATTTGTATGAATCGCTTGGAAATGTCATTAAGATTACCACTTCTTTGAAGGAAGTGCGCCACAGTTTCTGGATTATTTGTCAAGACTTTGTCAAATAACTCGGACAGATTGACGGAATGAGGCTTGATCCATACGGGTAAATTACCAGTTGACAAGAAGCAGGTTACGATATCGATTATTGAAACCGTCTTTGTTCTTTTCAGCTCAGTTTCTGTAAAACTAACCTCATCAATACGAATAGCGTTGAGAAGTACTTCTTGGAGCTGATTCGTTACTTTTTCTATCAAATCTTCTTCGAGTGAAGCCATTGAAATCTCGCCAAGGTCAAGACTAATTTTATCCAAGCTAATTGTATAATCATCCATACAAATTTGATTACATATTTTATCAAGCACCGCAGGTAATGTAGTCGAACATATTTGCGCTAATTCAATTTGAATATCAGATAAATTTTGATTTGCTGAATAGGTGATATTGAGTCGTTGTTTCTCTATTTTATGTAATGCTGTTATCATAATTACTTTGGTTAATTGGTTGCGTAATTGTCACTACCTTGATATGGTCTGTCACTTTTAATTTTTGAAACTCTGTGCCATCATTTTTTAATTTATACACGCCTACTTTCAATCCATCTAAAGGTTTTCCAGTATTGATCATAAATTCCGTACCAATGGTATTCGTGCTTCTTTGTTTACAACGCCATTTTCCATCTCTTACTTCTAAAGTCATTTCTATTATTTTTTCAGAAAGATCAACAACTGGGGTTGATAAAATCGTTTGCAAAAACCCGTCATCTACGCTGGAGATCATCATTTTTTGATTGATTTGGGAATAATGAAATAACCAATAGTTTTGAGAATCCTGCCAGTCGAAGACCAAACCAGACTCTGAAGTATTCTTGTTTCCCATCTTAAATTTTAAACTGAGTTTTTCGACTGAGTTTTCGGGGTCATCTCCAGAAGCTTTAACTGCAATAGTCTCGGAGTCATCAATTAAAAGTGGACTATGAATGGGGTTTTCAATGGCATATAACCGATTTAATTCCTGAATTAATGGATTTAAAGCATCTGCATAAGCAGTTGGTATAAAATCAGGTTTTGCATTCTCCGTTAACCAGTTTTCATACCCTATTTCAAAACCTCTCATTTGATCATGACTTAACCAATGGATATGAACCTGTAAATGGGCTGGTGATTCCAGATGTACGGCTTTCTCAAAATAATCTCTGAATCCATTTTGATTAAATTGACTGGGCCAAGCAGGGATAACTATACTTATAATTTGAGAATAAGGATCAGTTTTCCACGGACTAAAATAATGTTGTCCAACAGGAAATATGCTAAGAAATTTATCCGCATTACTTTTTGGACGAAGCAAAAGATGTTCAATGATGTGGAATCCTTTAGCAGTATTGCCATTCCGATTACCCAATTTGGCGCTATTGGCATCAATTCCAATTAAACCACAAACCCGTTTTTTTAGACCCGAAACATTATCCGTTTCCAATTGTGATTTAGTATAATTAAAGCCTTGCCCCCTTTCGCGGCTAGTTGAAGGAAAATTCTGCAAAAAGGCATTTTTATTATTGATTTCGTCTGTAATATTTGCCTCATTTAATAATCCAGTAGACAATAAAGGATAATCGCTAACCTGTTCGGCAAAACGCCCTAGTTTATGATCCAGAAATCGAACTGTTCTTTGTCCTTCATCCATGATGTCTGATTTGATTACTTGATCTGGATTGACATATAAATGACTGGTGTTAATGGCTTCCACTTTTAAAGAAAAATAGCTTTGCTGATCGGTATAATGGTTTGACAATAATGCGCCGGCATGACCCAGTTGCGCTTGATAATTAGCCATTAATTGTTCAAATAATAATAAATAGGCTTTTAACTGTTTCGCTTGAGCTCGCCTTATTGGGGTGGCCGTGCTCGGCAAACCATCTGAGCCAATTCCGTAGTTTTGTGGAAAGTCTTCCTGAACTGAAAAATAAGCATGTAGGTTCCGATAGCGTCCTGCTGGAATAGCTAAATCGCTTTGTTGCAAATCAGGATATTGCTGATTGCGGTCATTTTCTTTTTTGAGTTCATATAGGTGGATGACTTCATCCTGATTGGCTTGGTCAGCTATTCCATTTTTCACAAATATTACGTCACACTTTTCAGGCGCAAGTTTGGGACTATAATTCAAGTCGGGGTTCAATTTCAGGCACCAACGTTGTCCTGTTCTGAAAGCCGTCCCTTCAGGGTTCGTCGCGGCATGGAAATTTCGCACGGCTTTCACGCCTTTGACATCCATTATAATTTGAATTATATCGGATGTATGGATTGCGGCACGGTGTTTTGGCAATTCTTCAGTGAGTAAAAAGCCATGCTTGAGGGCAGGCCCATTAAAAATTTCATGAATGGGCATTTCTTTTTCTAATAAATCATTTAAGCCATGAAATTTTGGCCGTGGCAATAAAAAACGATCGATTTGAAAATAAATCTCGGCTAGGACATCAGTCATTGACGCATTAGTTTCCAATTCAATCTCAGTAGCCAATGATACGGCCTCTTTTTTAACCGTTGCTAAAGGCAAAAAATCTTCACCCAAATTTCGGTGTGCCATTAATAAGCCCATGACTTCCGCTTCTAATATTAGTTTTGCTTCTGAATCAATGTTTATGCTCTCATCAAAATCTAACAACACTTGATATAAGCCTTTCAATTGAATTGTATCCTTGCTATCTGCAATAACTTGATCTGAATAATGACTGAGCTTTGTTTGGCTTGTGTTTTTATAGATTGGTGCTGATTGTTTAGCTGTCACAATCCAAACATTTCTAATCCCCGGCAAGTCCAAAATTAATTTACGATAATCTGAAATGCTGGTAGGATGAGCGGGTAGTATTTCCCTTGCCGTAAATAATTCATGTGCTTTGTCCTGACTGTCTGCAGATAAGGTTAATAAATCCTTAATATCGAACGAAGTCCGGTAGTTTAAATCGGCAAGCGCATAAGATAATATCTCCAATATAGTCACCCCTGGATCATGGACATTATGATCTGTCCAAGATTCACCAGCGAATTCATGGAGGTGTTGGATACCTTCTTTGACGAGGGTAGTTGGGGATTGGATGGGAGATGTTTCAGATAGTAGCATTATAATTATTTTTACTGATTATTTGACAAATAATGAACTTCTCGATTTTATTAATCGCCGCAATGAGTATCTCACAGTTAGTTTCTTTATTTATGAAGAAGTCTAATATTTTTTTCATTTTAGATGCCTCTTCTGGAAAGGTTTCGGCAAACAGAGTATAGCAGCAATAAAGATTACGTGTATACTTTTTTTGAATAGGAATGGTTAATTCCATTCCAGAGCGTAATAATTTCTTTGCAATCCAATTATATATGCTACTGACCCCTTTTTTATTTTGAAATTCTTTGGGCAGACTCATTATTTTGCCTAAATCATTAATTGCGATATCAATATTTGACTCTAGAGATTTAATTGTAAAACAGACTGAGTTATCCGCTTTATATTTAGGTAAACTTTCTGCCAAACTAGTGCCATAGAGACAAATTGAGCTTACTTTGATACTGAACGCTGTGCTAGGAAAAATTTCATCTCTGTTTTGGAGGTAGATATCAACTTTTTGAAAGGGCAGATTTTTTTTATTTACAACATTATTTAGGAAAGGCCTTAAAGAATTGATGTCTATTTGTGAATTAGGGAGTCCAATTATTATTATATCGATATCAGAGTACTGAGGGTATATAATTCCTCTTGCGATTGAACCTCTTAAATATATGCTATGGATATTTATATTTGAGCAAAATGATAAAATGCTTTCTTGAATTATATCTATACAACTTCTTAAGTTAATTTGTATCACATCAATGCTAAGGTTATTTATAAAATACCCCTCAACATCCTGTAGATAGTAGTATTTGTTATAGTTATATTGAGTATTCATTAACGTTTTCTTAAAACAATTATGTACTAATGTGCCATTTCTAAAAATGTAGATACTGTATATTTAGGATTCGATATTGGTGGATTCCCCCTATGTTTAAAAGTCCAAAAAGGAGGGAATAAGGCGATCTTTCCTTGTGCAGGTTTAATTTTGCAATTTGGGCCTTCAAATTCTGTCTCACCACCAACATTAACCGTATTAAGATACCAGATAGCGACTAACATCCGTTTACTTCTTGAAATTTGAGAAGCGTCAATATGCCAATCAAATTTAGATTCACCGTCACTGTCGTATTTCTTAATTCTGAATTGCGTTGGGATTAAAGGGATGTTTATCATTTCGTTTTTGTCTTGGTACTTTTTCAAGTAAATTATTAAAGACTTTTGAAGATTAAGTAATAGGTTATACGAGACATCATTGTCAGGCACTAGGACTAATTCTCTAACCTTTTTCTTTTTAAGGTTTATTGTATTCTGTTGAATCATTCCCCAAAAATGATTATCATGGTTATTTTCAAAGAAGTTTATTAATTCTTTGCATAATTTTTCTTCAATAGCCTGATTGTATGATTTTATATATCTGTTCATAATTAGGTTGTTTTCATTATATAAATCAGAACAAAAAATGGAGTCATATTATCATGTGATATATCCCCGCCAGTACTATCAGTTTTTGCGCCCTCTTTATACCTTAATGTTGTACTAATTTTAGATGGTGTAACTGATGTTATTGCAGCTGAAGTTGACCCAGTACTTGCATGGTTAGCCGTATCCTCATCTCCATCATAAACATCATTATAATATGTGGTTAGCCCGCTAGAGGATGTAGAGATTGACTTAACAATTTCTTGATTATCTAGCCAACCACCCCCATTATCAATTGAACCGATATTATTTTCTGATAAAGTATGTTTATGAGCAGGTATTTGATCTGTTGTTAATGTAATTGATTCTTTACCACCAATATCTCCATTAAGTCTTTTTGTTAAGTTAATTCCTTTCCCTTCTCCTAAAACAAACCTACCTCTTAAGTCTGGCGTTCCATTCTTGCCATTACACATTGCCCAGCCTAAAGGAATATTATTAGTGTTTCCGGACCACATAACGACAACACCCATTGGTACCAAAGAATTAGGCATTTCGGTTAGATTATTCCAACTTACTTTACCTTCAAATTTATCTGCTGTAATTTCCCCAGTTATCTTTGCATTGCCATCAACATGCAAATCTTCTTCAGGCTGCTTCGTACCAATACCCACTCTTCCAGTAGCATCTAACAACAAAGCGGCATCAGAATTGTCATTGTTTTGGATTAAAAAACCTGGATTGTCCTCTTCTGGGTTGATACTAATATGCCATTCTTCATCACCACCTGTATCTTCGAATCCAATTAATTTATCACCATTGGCTCTGTTCCTAATACTTAAAGGGCTTTCAGGGTCAACTGAACCAATTCCCAAAAAACGGGCAGGATTATCTTCGTCACCTTCAGCTTTAATAAACAATTGGTCATCTGTTTTATTAAGAGATGAATCCACTAAGTCGGCAAAATCACCTTCTGTGGGCATTTTATCTGACTCAAAATATTCCTTCAATGTTACCCTTCCTTTTCCTATTTTATCACTCATAATGGTATTATTTAATAGTTATAAAAGTTTCTTCAATTATCATATGCCCAATTCCATCCGCACACATGGCAGCTTCATCATCAATGACTGTAATCTTATGACTTGAGGCAGATGTTAGAATGGAGATTGGACTGATAGCTTCAGCTTCTTCTACATTGATGCGGACATTGCCATCTGCATCCATATGGCTCATTTTAAAAAAAGTCACATAGTCCACATAAGGTCGTTCTTCGGCAAAATTGAGCAGAGATGACTTATAGATTCGTCCTCCTAAATTGATTTCTTTCCCTTCGGAATAAGCCCAGGGAGACAAAAATGCCTTTAGCTCAGCTTGTAATTGATTTTCGTAAAAGCCATTGTTAAAACCAGCCTTAAACTTGACCAAAAATTGAGTTTGGATAGTTTCAAATATGGGATTTCTGACTTCAATTTGAACATGTGGTGGAGCTAGGTTTTGCAAAAATGTTTTGACCTGTTCTTGCAAACCCAAAGACGCCAAGGGTTTTAATTGATTGACCTCAGGGTTATTTCGTAAATCGGGAATAATAATGACTAGCACATGGCCAGCAACATTTCCCTTTTCCCAAGATGCATGGTTATAGCATTTGGCTTTATATAAGCCAGGGAATTGACCAAGCGCCAGACGTTCATAATCCCATGTCGTCAAAGCGCGTTGCTTATGGCGCAGGCGTTCACTTATTCTTCTGTAAAAAGCATGATCAGTTTCAGCTCCCTTGCCGTGAATTGATACATAAGGCTGCTTAATGCTTTTAATGGCCATATCCTTAACTAGCATTTTTTGAATGCTATTGGGGGCTAAAGGTTCATTGTTGAGTTGTGTACTTTGCATATCAATGACTTCCACAAGTGTTGCTCCTTGCGCCTGGAGATCAGACAATAAACAAGTGCCATTACTGCTTGTTGCCGCAGAAGCTCGCAACCAATATTTGCCTTTTTCCAAGGTCTGATTCTGCATATTGATTTGAGCAGGAATTGAAAACGTGATAATGCCAGAGCTGTTAAATTGATCGGTACCATCTCTTAAAATGGCGGGGCCTTCCAAAGGAAACCATTCATCATTGGCCAGATAGGTCCAATTAATTTCAGGTTTATGACTATTGGGATTAGCTGAGCCTTCTATAATTTGAAATAAAATGGATAATTCACAAGGAGGTTGCAGGTTTTCAATGCCAATGTAAAGATTGCCTTCTCCCTCATAATTTGGAAAAAGATATGGGGTGTCATTTAAGACCGTATGTGGACTCCAGCCAAAAGGATGAATATGAAATAGATGGTTTTGATCATCAATAACATCTATTTCCGTTCTGGCTGTATAATCCAATGAGATGGACTGCAAAGTTGGTGTATAAGGCTGATTAGGCAGCTCAACATCAGAATTAAGAGCTGTAATAGCCTTAGTATAAAGATTTGGATATGCTTTATGTCCAAAATCTGGACTTTGTAAGGTCAGTTTGATAAATCCTCTGACAGAATCAATCCCATAAGGTTCGAGTTCTTTAAAATCGGGTGCTTCATCTGATTCGATATTACCATGAATCAGCTCAATCGTTTTTTGGCTATTCGCATCAGGCTCAAATAGCGCTGAAGGTTGATTTAAATCGATCCAATTTTTATTTTTCAGGATGCCTAAATCTACTTTGAAGTCTGCATTATTTCTAGTTGCGTTAGTATAGTTGACATAATGTTCCGATAGATCATTACCTGGTAAATCATACCAGTTTAAATGTAGCTTAACACTTTCTAATTCCTTTTGAAAAACTTCACCACTACCGATATAAAAATTGGCACCAACAGCTGCTTGTTGACCAAACGGTTGAAAGGGTTTATTTGAATTCAATTTGGCAAAATCATTTTGCAAAATCAACGTCTTGAGATCTTGAACTGCCACAATGACTTCAGTAGTCTGTAAGTCCAAATCCTTTAGAATTGAATAAGGATACACTCCGGCAGGATTTAAAAGGATTTGCACCATTGGCCATTCCGTTTTGAATTGACCTCCTAAATTTTTATTCTCGTATGGAACTATAGGCTCGATCGTTTTGCCGAGTTTTACTTCAATATTGACGATTAAATTTGATTGCTCATCCTCATCTCTGCGTATTGTTGCCGTATGAGGTAGCGCTTCGATCCATTCATTTTTACCACTAAATTTCAGGATAAAAGGCGGGATTAATTCATTTTCAGGTGAATTTTCATCAGCGTCTAGCTTTGGAAAATCATTGGGCAAATGGTTCAACCAATAGTCATCACCATTAAAAACACCCTTTGCAATAATTCTGATTGATCTTTCACCTTCGCGCATTAGTAAAACGGGTGCAGCAATGGCAAATCCAATATCGCCAATTGGTAAGGAATCATTGCCTAAAGCAGAAATAGTATCCTTTCCTTGATGGGCAGCGGCAAATATACCTTGTACATAATCCAATTGACGAAAAGTCTCAACGTCTTGCCCATTTACAGTTTTTATTGATCCAACTTCCAATGTCTTTTTTTGAAGAAACACAGTTTTTCTATCTGTAATTTCAGCCTGACTTAATTCCGTGTCATGCATCAATTTATAAAGCATATCTTTACCGTCAATAGCTTTACCCGCTTTAAAAAGGGCACCCTCTTTTAAGAAATGCGTCTGCACGTTTTTAGCCAATTCCATAATCAAATGAACCTGATTCGGTTTTGCTTTTTCTTTATTAAATCGCAGGACATCTTCATAGTAAAAATCGAGATGCCTTTTGGTAAAATTATTGAGGTTATCCTGTGATAATTTGAAGAGTTCTAAAAAAGCCCGTATTAGTGCATACTGAGGAGAATCTTGATCAATTTCACTTTGGTCTGCCGGAAAAAAATCGGCCCAGGTGCCGTCTTCTTGATTTTCAAGATTAAAATATTTGAGATTTTTCGCCATTTCAGAAACAAAACGCATTAAATCTTCTGAGCTTCTTTCATCCACTAAAACATAGTCAGGCAATAACGTGTTTGGCAACCGCTCATGTTGACTGGTTCCGTTTCTTTTTACAGGGACCGCTATGTTTCTATAATTGTTCATTGATTTAAATAAAAAGGGTAAACCAAATTATAAGTACTATTTGTTGCTGAAATGGTATACGCAATATGAATATTGACCAAACCTTCTAAACTCGTGTTTTCTAAAATGATTTTATCTGGCTTAATCCGCGGTTCATGATAAAGAATCGCGTCTTTTAAGAGGTCAGTAATTAACGTGATCTTCCCGGTGTCCAAGGAGTCAAAAATTAAGTCTGAAAGACCAGAACCGTATTGAGGTTGTAAAACCCTTTCGCCGATTCGGGTAGAAATCAATATTTCAAGACTGTTTCTAATATCTGTCTCATCCGTCAACATCACCACCGTTTTGCTGGCTTTAATAAAAGTGGGAGGAAAAGCCCAACCCATACCCAAAAAAGATTTTTCCGTCTTCATAATTATAGTTTTATCCAATTAAAATTGTTGGTGCACCAATTATTGCTGATGCGCCACAAATGCACGTGTCCCCAACCCTTAATGCTGGTTTCCCTCCAATCAAAACAGTCATGCTTCCAATGGGAAACGCGCTAACTGGAACATGGGGTGGTGGCAAAACGCAAGCATGCATATCCAAAGCAACGGACGCTGGCATACCTTCAAGCAAGACTGTTGGCACACCGGGTCCGGTAATGGTTCCCCCATGATTTGTGATATCGCCAACTTTTGCCCCTGCTGCCATCTTTTTAATTTATTTGTACAATTGAACCCTTTAATACGGCTATTGCGCCCGTTGATAATTCTGCTCCAGCACCGCCTTCTGCTTTAAATTCGGCTTTTGCGTTTTGAGAAATATTTGTGCCTTCAATATTAATATCACCTTGTGCTTTAAGATTGAAATCGCCTGCACTTTCAATGGAAATACCATCTGCAGTCATTTCAATTTTATTGGTATGGCTATCTTCAATTAAAATACTTTCCGAAGCCTCACTTATGATGATAGAATTGCCTGCTGGTGTTTTCAATGTCATTTGTTTTAATTCATCATCAAAGAGTAGTTCTAATCCACTTTTTGTAACGAAACCTTTTTCTGGATTTTCATCAGTAGCTTGAAGTGGCGCAGGCTTCGCACTGCTATTCAACATACCTATTACTACTGGATGTCTTGGGTCGTCATCAATAAAACCAAGTAGTACCTCATCATCAATTTCAGGTCGAAAAAAGGCGCCTCTATTGGCTCCGGCATCCAAACAATTCACCCTGGCCCAAATACCGTCTTCATGTTCACTAATTAATGGGGATCTAACCAAAATACGGCCCTCCCCTTCAGGATCATCCTTTAATTGCACTACAATTCCAGTTTGCAAACCAGAGACCGAAGGCACTAATGTTGTTTGTTTTGTTTCTTGGACCTGAAACCATTCAGGCGACAAACCAAATTGTAGATCTGTTTCCCAATTTCCAGCGTTAATTTGGTGGCGGATGCCTGTGATATAAACGGGGCCGTCAAAGCGATCACCAATACCCTCTAACTTTAGTAAACTTCCTAAAGCAATAGCCGCATTTCCTTGTATTTTAACTCTTCCTCTGATTTTAGCCAAGCGACTCTTCAATAGCTTTGAATCCGCCCATACTTGCAATTCAAGGTCTTTAACTGCTCCATTATGAGCCAATTTGAACTCGTCATGGTTGAGATTTTTCGCTAATTTTACAGCACTTAAATTACCTTGCTCATTGATTTTTGGGTCATCAGATTCAGCTTGACTTACAGTTTGATCAGCAGGGTTCCAAGCATGTGCGCTCACCGCGCTTAATTGGTATCTGGCGTCCATCTCTAATTCAATGTCAAGAATTGATTCCGGGTTTAGTATGAGTGCTGGCTCCTGTTTGAAATCAGGAAAATTAACTGAGACTTTATCGGCCTCTGAAAACACCAATTGTCCGTTAAACTGAGCTCGCATGACCATAAATTCCCAATCTGTGACTTGGTATTGAACCATTTCTTTATGTGTGACTTTAGTTGGCGTAGCTTCTGTAGTGATGCCATAGGACTGCGTTATTTCTTCAATGATTCCACTGTCTTTTATATTATAAAAATACTGACTGTTAAGATTGATTGTCATGGCTGTAGCAACGTGTTTACAATCAATGCATAATTCAAACCGTCCAACTGTTCTTTTGAGTCCTTGCTTAATGACAATTCCTTTAAAAATGGAACTATTGTCTGAATTGTACCCTGCTAAAACCACTATTTTATTTCCCGGTAAAAAATCCTTTGAATTACTAATTTTAAAACCATCCTCAGTATCTTCTCCATCATATAAAATAAGTCTTGCTGCCGAAATTCGATTGGCAGTTTTAGTAATACCAATTGTTTTAACCTGATAGGCATTTTCTATTTTTTGTCCATTAATTTGGATTTCAAAAGTGACCGAATCTGTTGATATGTTTTGCTTTGAGATCATTTGTTTTTGTTCAGTGACGGAAGGCGGAGGTTTTTTCCTTTTTGCAACTGCCGAAAGTTATCAAGTTGATTAAACTGGGCTACGGCACTAATAGCATCAATTTTCCCGTAAGCACTTTGAACTATTGTAGCCAATTGATCACCGTCTTTAATTTTTCTAGCTCTGTCCATATTGGACGAAATTTTTGAGCTCATTCTTTTGATAAATTCTTCATCAGCATCTTCCTTAAAGGTGGCTTTTATCGTCGCTCTTAAGGGTTTTCCATCAGGTTTGAACAAGGTATAACTGACTTCAGCACTTGTCAAGATACATTTTGAAATTTCATCTCCCCAAAAGAGTCTTAAAGGTTTAGGTTTGTTTTTTTCAGGACTATAATTATGAACAACAGAAAGAAATTCCTTGATTTTTTGACTGACATCAACTTTCTCTCCTGTCCCCCCTGTACCGTCTATCAGAAAATTGAAACTATAGTTTTGGGGCTGAGATTTTTTAAAAATGAGCTTCGTTTTTGATTTCGCAACGTTGTCCTTTTCGTCATAACAGAGGTTATACTTTTTCGTATAATGTTTGGGATTAAACATGACTCTGAATTCATCCCCTGGAATGGGAATCATCCTTTTTTCATCTTTAAAAGCCATAATGGTTAATTTGGCTAATTTTCCGTCTGTATTTAATATCCCGGCACTCATTTTATAATTCCATTTTATCTTTTAAAATTTGTAAAACCCTATCAATGCATTCTTCAATTATTTCTTCTTTTTCAAGTTTACATTCTTCCGTTTTGTTGTTGTCATCTTCACCAATAAGTGCCGCTTTTATTTCCAATTCTTTAATTTCAATCGCCATAACTACAGGTTTATTGGTTTAAAATATTTATACGCCAATTCAATGGTTTCAATCACTAGGCTATTTTCTTCAGCATTGAAATTAGAGACACTCCATTTGACTGGGTAAGCATTAATAACTTGCCAATTGGCAACGGGAATGTGGTTTGTATTAAGCAAACTGATATACAAATTCGTTGGGTTGAAATCAAAATTCTCAATGGCATCCCTGCACCAGTTAATTACACCAGAATCCTTAAACAAACCTCGTTTCAGAACCAGATTGCTATAGTCTGGCTGGGTCGGCAATTTATGCTTAAACCTGTTTTCTCCACCTTCAATTAAAATTTCAGGAGTAATGCTTGCTGACAAACCAGAGACTTCCTTGAATTTATAATCCACTGGAAGTAATGGCGTCAATTCGAAAACCACTAAAAAGTGAAAACCAACATAGGGCTCTATTATTGAATTAGTTTTAGACATGTTCAATACTAATGCCTTCATGCGCTAATTCCAACGTTTCGATAGAAACTTCATTCCCGTCAGATTTTAAATCACCCGAATCGACTTTAATGGCCCAAGCTCGCCTTACTTTCCATGCTACTGTAGGTTCATGCTTATCATTGAGCATGGATATAATAATATCCCGTCGTTCAAATTCATCTGAGTGAACTTTGTTCCACCAATCGAAAAATTGATTATCCCCTTTATATGCCCCCCTTTTTAGCGTGATATTCCCGTATTCCTGCATGCCGGGCATTTTCATTTTTGTATATTCTGGACTGGCGCCATCTCTATACTCTATGGCTTTAGTTTCGACACTTAGACCTGAAACTTCTGTAAAACCTAGTTTTGTACCACCCCATTCTACTTGAAAATGGAATTTTGTTAATGGATATGTAATCATAATATTATGTTTTTGATTCGTGAAAATTAAAAGTTGTTTTTGGCAATAAACCGATCATTTCAAGGATTCCGTAGTTGGAGCTGTATCTAGAAATAGGCATTATGCTTCTTGTAATTTATGAGAGAATTTAAGAATGATGAATTCTGCTGGACGGGCGGTTGCCAATCCTATTTCTACATTCATTCTTCCTTCTAAAACATCTATGGATGTCATGGTTGTACCCAATCCTACATTAACGAAATAGGCTTGTTGCGGTTTGGCACCAACCAACGCACCTTGACGCCAGAGTCCATTAAGGTAATTTTCAATCATTCCCTTTATTCTCAACCAGCTATTGGCATCATTCGGTTCAAATACTACCCAGCCTGTTGCCTTTTGGATGGATTCTTCCACCATATTAAAAAACCGACGAACCGAGACGTATCTCCATTCATTATCGTTACCCGCCAGAGTTCTTGCACCCCAAACTAATATGCCTTTACCTGTAAACGTTCGAATAGCATTGATCGATTTACCACCAATGGGATCAATATTTAATCCATCCTGAGTTTCATTAGTGATTTTAATAGTAGGACTTATAACACCATTTAATGATACATTTGCTGGTGCCTTCCAAACCCCTCTATCATTATCTACTCGTGCATATACTCCTGCCATGCTAGAAGAAGGAGGGAGAATTACTTTGATTTTTGCAATTTCAGATTTAACAGCATTGTATAAGGCACCTTCAGTATTTATAATATCTATGAGATCTTTTCCAATTAAGTCAATTGACGGATTCTCATAGGCAACTCCGCTAATTTCAGCCGCATATTCCAACGTGACATCTTCTTCCTTAAAATGAAAATTTAATACTGTGTTTAGATTAGGATAATAAGCCGCACCGTACTTCAAATAATCGCTTGATAATTCTCTCGTATTTTCCGTTTTAATCACATCCACAATTGTGAACCGATCTTTCAATTTAGCGCATTGATTTAATGCATTCGAAATAAGAGTGTTATAATTTGCGGAGCTTGATAAGTTCACACCCTCGGGAAATACAATCAAAGTTGGTTCATCTTCTTGCTCGAGCTTTTCTAAACCATCACCTAAATTAGTCAAACTAACAAGCGGAGTTTCTGAGTATCCACCCACCGAAACTATGTAACAAGGGCCACCACCATTCATAAAGTACATTTGCAGCGCGTAGTACATATTGAATGGAGAAGGTGTCAATAAAGGCTTTATTGTTCGATTGATCAATTTTGGCGCGTCACCCCCTGAAAACCTGTCTCTTATTTGCACATTAAATATTTCATTTCTTGCCTTGCCATATAAAGCTTCATAGTCAGGTAAAGAAGTAATCCTCGTTGGTACTTCAGTTAAGCTAACGCCTTCAGTATTTGCGGCTTTTTCTGTATAGCCAATAAATGCTGGAATGGCTGTACTAACTTGTGCGACTGATGCAGGTAATGTTGGGATTTCCTCGACATAGACGCCTGGGGTCTTATAAGTTTCCATAATGTTTGTTTTTAGATATAGATAAATACTTCTGGTTTTAGATTATAAATTGAAGGTTCTGCCAATTTTTTGATAAGGACCTTTCCCTTATGTTTTGGTTTAGGTTTATCATGGTGATGTTGTTTGTGTCCATGACCATCTCTCGGTTTTTTAGGTTTACTAGGTTTACTAGGTTTACTAGGTTTATCATATTCTTGTTCATATTGCACCAATTGAAGCTGCACTGCCTCTTCATAAAAAGGAATTGGCATAGCGGTGAATTCTCCAACCTTATTAAAATGACCCGATTCAAAAACTATTGATGTTTGTTTTTTATCGTCAGTTTTTTCTTCAAAATTGAAATTGATCTCTGAATACCTATTGTTTGATACACTCGGCTCTTTTTGTTCTATTCTGTAGGTTGCATCATTATTTTTTTTGCGCTGGTTCAAACAGAATGTCCATGGAACCGATTTTGATATAAATGAATAGCTATAATTTTTTGGAACTAGCTGATGCGTGAATTTCTGTATTTCAATCAATCCTAATGGCTGTTCTGAAAAGAGTTGATTGTCAATGCAAATCTGCTCTTGTTGAACAATAGTGTCTTGATTGACAAGCGTAAAATGATAGATTCCTGAACGGTAAGATTCAAAATTAATTTCCGTTTCATAAGTGCCTGATTTGCCATTAACGATTTTAGAAATAATCTCATTCCCAAATGAATCTTTAACGGTTAATTCAACAGGTACATCTCGACTCAAATTAACTTTATATTTAAATAGTTTTGGACGCAGTTTTATAGATTTCATATTCAATACATTCTTCCATTTTTGATTAAAAAAATACAGGATAGATCCATTTTCACGGTGCAGATCAGTAATATTTAAAAGGGCATTGTTTTTTAGTATTAGTTTAAAAATTAGTTTAGTATTCTTATTTAATGCAAGGACAGAATTAATGTCATTATTGGTCGACTGGTTAAGTAATTCAAAGCCATTATTAGTGTTCCGATAGATCATTTGGTGACGATCAATTACTCTTTGGCATTGTTTGGTAGGCACGCAAGTAAAATCTTGACTAATTCCGTTTCTATAATAATCGTGGAATAGTTCTAATTTCAGGATATGTTCAAAATTTCGACTCACCGTTACAGTTTTGTTAGATTTGTATTTAGAGATTCAACTAGCGGAATGCTTTCGGTAATTTGTTCATTTTGAATTTGAATGACACCCATTTTATACATTACTGAAGGCATATATTTCGCTCCTAAAGCCCCCCATAGTTGATTTTGTAATTCGAAGGAATTTTTGAATAATTTCACTTCCATTCTTTCAACGCCAAGAGCTTCCAATTCAGGCGTATTGTCTTTACGAAAGGTGTTTTTAGTTTGAAAAAAGGCTATAGCGTGGGATAAACATTTTAAGGCTTCATCATATTCCTTAAAATGAGCAGTAATGAGTAGGTAAAGATTTAAATGTAAACCTGGATTCAATTTGCCTAAGCTTCCATTTTCTTGTTTAACAAAAGACCTGTTTGGTTGAATTGCAAATTCCTCTTCAATATTGACTAAAGTTAATTTCAAGGTGTTCGATTCTACATTTACTTTACCTTCTGAATCAACCACATTACCCAAAATTATTTTATTAGTTAAAGGTTCTAGATCTAAGACTAACTTTAGATAGTCATTAATCTGTTGATTTAAAAATACAATGGCCTTATTGATCATGTTAGTATTTATTAACTGACTCGAACACAGACAAGAGATAATTTAAGCACTTGGGAGTTCTGGGTCAAAACATCACTAAATATTTCAACCAATTTAATACTGTAATGAGATAATAAAATGTGCCTTCTATCAATGACATACCGAAAGGCATACCAAAAGTCATATTTTACAAAAGGAGTTTGAAGGCTCTTTCAACTTGTTCTTTATTGATATGCCAGGTCACTAAGTTTTTTACGGTATCAACACGTCTTTTGGGTTTTTTATTTTTAAGGAAAACTTGGTCAAAATCATTGAAATGTGTTCGAAAAACCTGATAGAACCCATTGGTATTATAGTAGGACACTAATTTTGATTCTTTTAGACAGCATAAGAATTGCAAAACAAAATTGGGATTAGACGAATTTAATTCCAATTCCAATTTATGACATGGATTCTCGAATAATTGTCTAAAAATTGTAGGTTTTGCGACACCCAATTCGACAATTAATTTTAAAAAACTTTGATAAGAATCGTTTGTTCGATTGTTCCAAATTAGCCCGCAAGTTTTTTTAACTGGTATATATATGGGATCAATTTTAATTTGTGTTGCCTTATTTGATTCAACTATTTCCCAAAATTTATTAAGTCTATAAAGACAATTAAAATGGCAATTCTTCAGATCAAAAATAAATGCAGATTCCCCCCAGAGTTGTTCCATGTTTTTAATAAAATAAATTCTTTTTCCGCAGGGAAGATTTAAAATAATTTCGTTGTAAAGCCTTCCTAAAATCGAAGAAATGATCTCTCTGATTTTTAGTTTACTATTTAGTTCCAAGCTGTCCAAAACGACATTACTTTTAATAAGGACTAGTTGAATGATATGCCCAATTTTAAATTGGCACTGATCAAAATTATGGTCCTTTATATTCTTCAATAGTTTGTCTATTACACAAACAGAATAAGAAAAATTCGCATACAATTTAACAGTTGCTAATTCGTATAAGATTGTATTGAGGTCGTGTATCCTCGTTTCTTTAATCAAAATGTTTTCAAGTGTTATCATAATTTTTTTGAATAAATTAGGTAACAGGTCTAAACAAATTTAAGTTGATTCTAAGAGTTTTGCTAATTGATTTGCGCAGATTAATATTGCCTTTGCGAAATAAGCAAAAGACCCCATTCATTTTGATACATATTTGGCATTTCAGACCTAGTAATGCAGCTAATGCGCTGCATTTTGCTAGTTGTTTATCCAGCTAACTGAAAACAACTATTTTTCCAAACCAATAATCGAAAGCTTACTGCTTCAGAAGTTAGGGTTTGTAAAGTTTTTTGTATTTTTTTGATCTACTGAATTCTGGTGGGCAGGAGTATTCCCTACGCTCATGATCCTTCGTCGTTCCCTATTTAAAGAACAAAGCCCGACTTGTCAAATGACCAATCGGGCTTTCCTATTATTCATTTCCCCAGCAGTTGATAGTTCAAACCTTATGGAGAATTTAAAATTGTTATGAGTTTTTAGCTGTTTTTATCATACTCTTCTTTTGTAACTTCAACAATTTCAGCAAAGTCTTCCATATTTCGAATAGAATTGTTTTGCCAAGTGCCAACCACCTCGTATTCAGTTCCTGAAACTAATTTTACTCTTTTAAAGTTTACTGCAACTGTTCTTGATTTAGCTATATATTCCCCTTTTGAATCCAGCGCTTTGTAATAAATGTATAAGCTTTGTTCAACTGAGCCATATTCTCCCATCATATCTTCATTGATAGTGATTAAAAACTTAATATTTAAATTACCTTCTGAAGCTTTGTCGACTTCCACTTTATTAATTGTGTATTTTGTGTCCGCTAAAGCTTGGAATGGTAATTCCTTATTTAATGGATTTGCCGCTAAATACTCTTCAACTGCTTGTTTCTTTTCCTCTTTAAGCAGTTTTTTCTCTTTCTCCAATTTAAAGGCTTCAGCAAAATCAGTACATTCGTCAATTTCCTGTTCCTTTTCATCCAATTGATTCGCATAATTATTTTCGATTGAAGGAAATTCACCCAAAAATTCATTATCCGTTGTGGACGAACCACCACTACAACCCATCAAAAAAATGACCGTAAAAATCGATAATCCTGAAATAAATTTTAACTTTTGCATAATAACTATTTTAGTTTTACTACTTGCCCTACTCATTTGGCTTTTCGGTGCCGCCCCGTTTTTTTTTTAGTGGTCTCTGGACTCCGCAATACTAAGTTACACAGGATACATTCATTGAAGGATGTCTGTCATCAAGCCTTACTATGATATTCCTCAATATTAAAACGCATAAATGCATAGCATCATCACTAAATGACTCACATTCAAGTGGGAACATTTTTTCAACTAAAAAAAGGTCCTTTAGAATTATGTTCTTTTCTGTAAATTGATTATAAAAATGTAGTACAACAGATTAGATATTTCAATCATTTTAGTTGCTAAACGGCCCTTTCCATCTTCTGGTATGACAGCCCTCTGCATTTAGACCGAGTTAACCATAATTCTGTTTTTTCTAGAATCAAATGGCCCAAATTAAGGGGTATTACTAGCCGAAAATTGCTCAAAAATCATTATCTTTAACTAGTAAGTAAGGACAATTAGATATGGCCTGTGTCTTGAACGATTCAAGCCGGGTTTATTCTAAATAAGTAAATTTTTGAATTATGAAAATAGCATTAAAAAAAAGTAAAATCTATTCAGTCATAGCCTTCGTTTGTTTTTTCTTAGGAACGGCTTCCTTTTCAATAGGCCAAACTTGGGATGAAGTGATCAAGTTAACGGCTTCGGATGCCTCAGAAAATGATTGGTTCGGAAATTCTGTTTCAATCTCGGGTCAGCAGGCTATTGTCGGGGCTAAATTGAATGATGATGACGGTGCAGAAAGTGGAGCAGTATATATCTTTCAATTAGAAGGAGACACATGGGTAGAAGTTCAAAAACTTACTGCAATGGATGCTGCGGAATATGATAATTTCGGAACCTCAGTAGCTATCTCTGGTGAGCGGGCTATTGTTGGGGCTAACTTGAATGATGATGATGGATCCAATAGCGGGGCAGCTTATATCTTCGAATTGGTTGGAGACACATGGGTAGAAATTGAAAAACTAACGGCCTCAGATGCGGCAGAAAGTGATGAATTCGGGAGTTCTGTTTCGATTTCTGGTGACCGAGTTATCATTGGAGCTTATTTTAATGATGATGAAGGATTGAGCAGTGGCTCAGCTTATATCTTTGAAGTGATAGGGGACTCATGGGTAGAAACTCAAAAACTAACGCCCGCGGATGCCGAGGAAAACATTCAATTTGGAATCGCAGTTTCGATCTCTGGTGAAAGAGCGATTGTTGGTGCTCGTCAGGATAGTGATGACGCACTCTATAGTGGTTCGGCTTACATTTTTGAATTGGCAGGAGACACTTGGGTAGAAGTTGAAAAACTAACGGCTTCAGATGCTGCCGCAGTAGATGAATTTGCAAATTCTGTTTGTATATCGGGTGACAGAGCGATTATTGGTTCTCGCTATAATGATGATGATGGTGATGATAGTGGATCGGCTTATATCTTTGAATTGGTTGGAGATACGTGGGTGGAAACTCAAAAACTAACAGCTTCTGATGCCACAACAAATGACTATTTTGGGTTTTCTGTTTCGATCTTTGGTGATCGAGCTATTGTAGGGGCGTACCAGAATGATGATAGCGGGTCCAATAGCGGATCAGCTTATATCTTTAATAAGGTTGGAGATACGTGGGTGGAAATTGAAAAAATAACAGCTTCGGATGCTGCGGCAGGTGATGCATTCGGACTCTCTGTATCTATCTCTAGTGACCAAGCTATTATTGGTGCATGGAGAGCTAGTGAAGATGATCGCGGTGCAGCTTATATTTTTGAGGATAGCTCACTTGGAATTGACAAATTGGACTTCAACAATATTACAGTTTTCCCAAACCCAACTTCAGATCAAGTAACAATCGAATTGGAAGGCGAATTCACTTATAGCCTCTTAGCTTTAAATGGAAAAATCTTATCTACAACAAAAGCAGTGAACCGCGTATCTTTAGATTTAAGCGAATTTGCAACTGGCATTTACTTTCTAGAAATTCAGTCCGAAAATTTGAGTAAATTAGTGAAATTGGTAAAACAATAAATGGAATTTTAAGAAAAAACTCCATTGTATTTGTGCGATTATTGGATAGAAAAAATAGTGATTGTGTTTTGAGTACATCAAGATTATTGACCTTGTCGTAAGCCATTTAAGTCGCCCTTAATCTAGAAAAAACATGAAAACAGCATTAGAACAAAGTAAAATCTATTCATTTCTCATGTTCGTTTCATTTTTCTTATGTACGTCTTCTTTTTCAATAAGTCAAACTTGGGATGAGATGATCAAATTAACCGCTTCAGATGCTGGGGAAGAAGATCGATTCGGAGCCCGCGTTGCGATCTCTGGCGATAGGGCTATTGTTGGTGCTTATACGAATGATGATGATGGAGATGATAGCGGTTCGGCTTACATCTTTGAATTGGTAGAAGACGAGTGGGTAGAAACTCAAAAACTAACGGCCTCAGATGCCTCAGAGCATGATCAATTCGGAAGAGCAGTTTCTATTTCGGGTGATCGAGTGATTGTTGGAGCGCCTCGAACCAGCGGAGATGGATCATTTAGTGGCTCTGCTTACGTGTTTGAATTGCTAGGTGACACTTGGGTTGAAATTGAAGAACTCACCGCGTCGGATGCTGCGGAATATGATTATTTCGGATGGTCTGTTGCCATTTCGGGTGATACGGTTGTTGTTGGAGCTTACTCGAATGATGATGATGGATTGGCTGGCGGTTCAGTTTTTATCTTTGGATTAGTAGAAGACGAATGGGTAGAAACTCAAAAACTAACAGCCTCAGATGCCGAATTTGGGGATGCTTTCGGAAGATCTGTTGCAATCTCTGGTGACAGAATTATTGTTGGAGCGTATACGAAGGATGATTTTGGCGAAATGAGCGGCGCGGCATATATCTTTGAATTGACAGATGCATTGTGGGTCGAAATCGAAAAACTAAATGCCTCGGATGCCTCGGAAGATGATCTTTTCGGGGGTTCTGTTTCTATCTCTGGTGACATAGCAATTGTAGGTGCAGTTTGGAATGATGGTTATTACACAAATAGTGGCTCGGCTTATATCTTTGAATTAGTAGAAGACGAGTGGGTAGAAACTCAAAAACTAAGCGCCTCAGATTCTTCGGCTTTTGATCATTTCGGGGGCTCGGTTTCGATTTCAGGCAATAAGGTTGCTGTTGGCGCGCGATACAATGATGCTGAAGGCGGTAACAGCGGTGCCGCTTACATGTTTGAAATGATAGAAGATACATGGGTGGAAATTGAAAAAATAACGGCCTCTGATGCAGGAGAGGAGAACCATTTTGGAGGCTCTGTTTCTATCTTTGGTGACAGAGCTATTGTTGGTGCAAGCTGGGATGATGATGCTGGTTTCAAAAGTGGCTCGGCGTATATCTTTGAAGCTTGTTGGACACTGCCAATAGTGACTGCAAGTGCAGATGATTTAGAAGTTTGCGAAGGGGATACGGTGACATTGAGCGGAGAAGGTGCAACAACATATACATGGGATGACGGTATAGCAGATGCAATTCCATTTACTCCACCATTAGGAACAAGTACCTATACTGTGATCGGAACGGATGAAGATGGATGTGAGAATACAGCAACCATTGAAATAATTGTCCATGGTTTACCTATTATAACCGCCATTGCAGATGATTTAGAAGTTTGCGAATGGGATATGGTAACGTTAACCGGAGCTGGTGCTGCAATTTATGTTTGGGATGGTGGTGTGACTAATGGAATCCCATTTATTCCGCCATTCGGAATAACCACCTACACAGTAATCGGAACGGATTTGGAGGGCTGTTTTGATACTGCCAGTATTGATATTACTGTGTTATATGAAGCGATATATATATCATTCGCGACCTCGGATGAGCTATTTGGAGATGACGCTGCAATCAACATCACCGTTACAGGTGGAAATCCGGCCTACAGTTTTGATTGGGATAATGACGGGACAGGTGATTTTGATGATGAAGAAGATTTGACAGCTATTCCAGGTGGAACCTATATAATTGTGGTAGAAGACGAGACGGGTTGCACAGGAACGAGAACAATTGAAGTTGACACTGAACTAGGAACGGACAAATTGGACTTCAACAATATTACAGTTTTCCCAAATCCAACTTCTGATCACATAACAATCGAATTCGAAGGTGAGTTCAATTATAGCCTTGTTTCTTTAAACGGAAAAATCTTATCTGTAACAAAAGCTGTAAACCAAACAACTTTGGATTTGAGCGAATTTGCTGATGGTATTTACTTTCTAGAAATTCAGTCCGAAAACGTAAGTGAATTTGTGAAAGTGCTCAAACAATAAAAGGGGATTTTAATTAAAGAAGTACGGCTTCTGTCACTCCTTCAAATTCATTTAAAAAAAATGATTGAAAATCCCTTTTTGCAGCCTATAACTTAAATAAAACCCTCACCATAAAATTTCTTCCGGCTTGTGGGTAGTAAAAATTCTCTACTGTTCTTTCTCCACCAGAAATATATCCCCAAGTGTAGCCATTGTTTTCATACAACTCATTAAATAAATTGTTTACCATTAAACCAAACGTTATTTCTTTACACAGGACGTCCTTAATTGTGTATTTCATTTGAAGGTTAAATGTAGTGTATGCATTCAATTTACGTGTTTGTGTAGACGTGTTGTCTAAAAATTGATCGCCAACATGTTTCCCCATAAAACTAATACTCATGTTTTTTATTGGCTCATATTTTAAACCTGCAGCAGCTATAATATTTGGAGAAAATGCTAAATCAGAATTGCTGTGTGCAATTGTGTCTTGACCTCCAATATCGTAATTGGTAACATACTCATTGAATTTCTTAATTTTATTACTACTAAGTGTTACGTTTCCTGTAATACTTAAATTTTTAAGTATTCGATAGCCCGCTTCAATCTCAATTCCTGCTCGGTAACTTTTGTCTACGTTTGTTCTAGTAAAATCTCCAACATCATTAATCTGTCCTGTTAACACTAATTGGTTATTATAATGCATATAATATCCATTTGCATTTACCATCAATTTTTGACCTTTATAACGGTAGCCTAATTCAAAATTTAATAAATTTTCTACGTCAGGTCTGTTTTCTGGTGTACTTTCTCTAAAATCTCTTCTCACTGGCTCACGATTAGCAACTGCAGCAGAAAAATACGCGTTATTACGCGAATTAAAGTCGTACATAAATCCAGCTTTTGGGTTAATAAAATCAAAGGCTAAATTTTGGTCAACTGCTGTAATTGTTCCACTCACATCATCAATTCCTAAAAATGAATAGTCGATATGTCTGTATTGAACGTCACCAAACAATGTTAATTTACCCAATTTGTACGTTCCTTTTAAATAAGCGTGCGCTTCATTTTTCGTGGCATCATTGTCATAATAGCGGTCTCTAATGTCACTATCTGAAGCAAATTCTGCCCAAATAACCTCACCATAATGCCCGCCAATATATTGATTTGCGCCTCCACCAAAAACGATATTAAGTGGCCCTTTGTCATACGACAATGAAAATACACCACCATAAAAATGGTTATCTAGCCATCTTCTTCTAATTAAGTCGGTTGTTGTAATGGTATCGTCAGCAAAATTAAGTGGCGCAAAGCCATAATCACTAAAATCTTCACCGGCTTTATATTGCTCAAAATATCCTTTCCCTCTTGTATAATGCAGAGCACTTGTTAATTTCAAGTTTCTCGTAAACTGATGGTTAAAGTGCAATTGATAGTGATCTTGTTGGTAATTATCCACTTCATTTTCATAAGTATAGAAATTATAAGTTCTACCTGATGTCAACAAATTGTCTCTATCGCTTCCAAAAATATAATTGCGATCTGCATAGGCATTAATTGCAGCCTCATCTCCCCCTCCATTGATAAGAGATTCTGGTGTACCGTACCAAGCTTGGTATGTTTTCTCTTTCCCACTAAATACAGTAGCCCTCAATAATGATTTTTCACCTACCCAAGCACCAGAAACATAGTATGATTTTAGATCTGATTCTGCTCTATCAATATAGCCACCTGAACTAACACGCGATAAACGGGTATCAATAGTAAACTTGTCATTAATTAAACCTGTTCCTGCTTTGACTGTGTTTTTCCAGGTGTTAAAAGAACCGTAAGAGTTGTCTAACACTCCGTACGCTTTTCTATTGATATTATCCGTTTTAATATTAATACTTGCACCAAATGCAGACGCACCGTTTGTTGATGTACCTACTCCACGTTGAACTTGAATATTTTCTACTGATGACGCTAAGTCAGGCATGTTTACCCAATACACACTATGCGATTCAGAATCATTAACAGGAATTCCATTAATAGTCACATTAGTCCTACTTGGGTCAACTCCTCTAATTCTAATCCCAGTATAACCAACTCCCGCGCCTGCGTCAGATGTTACCACGGTAGACGGCATTGAGTTTAGTAGATAAGGCAAATCCTGACCATAATTACTGTCCTCAATTGCCTCTTTGTTTATTTCTGAATAGGTTGTTGGTGTTTTTACGTCTGCACGAATTGCTGAGACAGTTATCGCCTCCATCAGCCTTGAATCTTCTGCTAAACTTATGGATAATTCCTTATCACTATTGTCAATTTGTATTATTTCACTTTGCGATAGAAAACCAGCCATATAAAAGTTAAGGTCATATTCTCCTGGCTTCAATTTAGTAAACACAAACTCTCCTTCAAGGTTTGTAAATGTCTTAAAAAAGGTTTCTTGAATTTCCACTTTAACTCCAGGAATAGGATTTCCATCATCTCCTTTTACAATTCCTTTGATGTTGTGCTGTGCAAATGTTACCATTGGCATGAACATAAGCAGGCCAAAGATTTTAGACAAAATTCTTGTTTTCATATTTATATATATAAAACAAAGAACAAGGGGTTAATTCTCTATGTAATTAACAACTAGTTTTTAAATCACTTCCCTTCGCAGGCATTATCCTGAGCAGGTTAAATGGGTATAATCTCAGCCGCTAATTAAAGCAGCACCCCTTAGAGATGGAACAAAATTACATTAAACTTTTAAAAGATGGTCTATCCTTTCTAAACTTTTTTCTACGCGATTTATATGCTCACCTGAAACGATAATATAGTTCTTGTTATACTTATTTAGTGATGCTACATAAAGCTCAAACAGTTGCGAGCGATTATCAGGGTTTTCTCGAAGCGGATCTGCCTCCCATGGAATATCAGGGGTGCATAAAATATGTAAATCAAAAATTTCTTTGTCCACTAATTCACTAATAAAATCAGAGACGTTTCCGTATTTATAATGTGACCATATCTCTAATACTGAGAAATCAGAATCACAAACAGCAATTTTGTTCTGTGAAGATTGGATGCTTTTTAGTTGCCCCCGGCCTATTTGATCTAAATCTGACTGCTCGTATTCGCCCTTCGTTCCCTCTAAATAAGTGCGTGCAAACTCAGGAATAAAAGCAACCTTAAAATGTTCAGAAAGTGCCTGACATAGAGTTGTTTTACCTGAAGATTCAGGTCCCGTTATAGCGATTCGAATCATGCTATTTGCTTTTTATATTCGTTTCGCCAAGCAAAGAAGCCGAATACGGCTAAAATGGTAAAAAGTCCATATTGAACAGCTGTTAAATTGTAATCACGTTGGGCATAAAGATAAATAGAAACCAAATCAACTACAATCCAATAAATCCAATTTCCTAATATTTTTCTGGTCACCATAAAGGTTGCGGCTAAACTATAACAAGTTGTAAATGCATCTACATACGGATACGGGTGCTTGGTATAATTGTCGAAAATAAATCCAAGGATTATAGCAACAAGGCCACTTATCAAAATGTTAAGGAAGTGATTCTTCATTCCCCATTTTTTAATATTCGAATTTTCTGATGCTGATTTTTTCCAACTCAACCAGCCCAAGACGGCCATGGCAACATAAAAAAGTTGAAGAATCGATTCAATATATAAATCACCGATATAACAGAGGTAAACAAATAAAGCAGAACCTATAAAAGCAAAGAGCCAACAGATGATTAATCTTTTCGCAGCAAGAATAACATAAATGATACTTGAGACAACAGCTAACCATTCAATGATTGACGTAGCTTTTATACCTTCCCAAACTGCTGTAATAAAAGACATTCTTCGATTTCAAAAATTAGAGCTGTTTCACAGCCGTAAATTCAAGTAAAAATTTTCAGCTAAAGTACTAAAATTAAGTTGGTGAATGATGGTTGGGATTTGTGGGTTTGAGCGTTTGATGTTTGCTTGATGGGTGTGTGATTTTGATGCTGTGCAGAACTGTGTTGGGGGATTTGGTGTGGTAGTAGTTGCTTTTTGGAATCTCCTACTCTATAAAGGGATTGCGATTTTTAGGTTTTGATCAAAAATTGATAAAACAAATAATTCGGCTAACCTTAAATGGATTTTCAAATTAATTCTATTAAGAATTTCACATTTTATTTTATCGTCTTTTTCTACACTGATTTTGTCGTTCAATAACTGGATTGGTCTATCTTTTCTAGAGACTGGCTAATTGAAATTAAAGTTTCCACCATGTTAGTGAGCGTTTACTAACATTTTTTCATTACATTTGTATATGCGAAATAAATACAAAATTCTCGTTTTCATTTTTTGTACATTCTCAATTCAATTTGCTAGTGCTCAATCAACAGTAACATTCACAAATATTGACTCAATATTAAATTATGCTCAAGAGAATAGTGCAACATCTAAAAACAGTGAGCAATTACAATTACTGGCTAATTGGCAAAATACGTCAGCAAAGTTTGGTATTGTAAACTTTAAAATACAAACTTCATTTTCATTAATTAACAATATTTTGCTTCCCGTAACATTTCTACCGGGAGAGGCATTTAGTGGTGAGCCAGGTACTTTTAAAGAGGTAACAACAGGACAACCTTATATAGGAAATCTTTCGGTTCTTCCTCAAATAGACCTAGTAAACCTGGGGAATTGGTCCAAATTAAAAAGTACTAAAATCAATCAAGAATTGACCGAAATCAACAACTTAATCACAGAAAAAACACTCAGCGAGTCTATTGCTGCAGCATACTATAACATACTTTCATTAGAAGAACAAATTCGAATTACTGAACAAAACCTTAAGTCTTCAGATACTTTACTCTCAATAGTTAACAACAAATACGTGCAAGGTGTGGTTCGAAAACAAGACTTAAATGATGTTACAATTAATAAAATTAATCTAACCGGTAAACTAGAACAACTAGAGATATTGCTTAAACTACAGTATTTAGGGCTTAATATACTTTGTGACATCCCGCCAGACGCTCAGATAATAATTAAGGATGACTTAGACTACAATTCACAATTTGAATCAAGCTTATACACCGATAATCAATTACTTTATAACGCCTCATTATTAAAAGCGGATCTAATAAACGCTGATTTAAGAACTAACAATTTTTCTCAACTTCCTACTTTGTCTTTATTAGGATTTTCAGCTTGGCAACAAAATAGTACTGTGACCTTTTTTGATCAAGATAGAGAATGGATTAATTCTCAATATGTAGGAATCAAACTGAATGTTCCTTTTCCTGATATCAATAAAATTATTTTGTCTAAGAATTTAGTCATTAATAGAGAAATCTCTCTGATTAATGCAGAGCATACGAAGCTCTACAACGAAATGACTAATACACAAATGACGCTAGATTATGAAAAAGCAATTTCTCAGTTGAAAACATCAAAAAATGTTCTTCTTTTAAAAGAAGAGAATTACGAAATGGCCGTACAACAATTTGAAATCGGAATCCTATCTACAGACAGACTTTTAATAGCATTTAACGATTTACTAATTAGCCAGCTAGAATATAGTAGTGCGCAAGCAGCATTACAATTTAGTCAATCTAAAATTAAAATTAATAATACCATAAAATGAAAATTTCAATTCAGTCGCTTACACTTTTAATGAGCTTATTTTTTATTGCTTCTTGTGGCCAAAAATCTACAGAAACTAAACCGATTCGTAAAGATATTACTGAAACTGTTTTTGCATCAGGAACTCTAATTCCAGATGACCAATATAACTTGACTTCTTTATCTGATGGATACCTAATTCAACTAAATTTTGAAGAAGGAGATACTCTTGTAGAAAATCAATTATTAGCTGTTGTAGACAATAAGCAAAACGTCATTAATGCAGAGAGTGCAAATCAATTATTAGCTATCGCAGCTAGCAATACAAAGGCAAGTGCTCCAGCGCTTAAGCAAGCTAAAATTAATATTCAATTAGCAGAGCAAAAATTAATCCAAGATGAAAAACAAGTCAATCGGTACAAAACTCTATTTGAATCAAAAAGTGTATCACAATTGGAGTATGAAAATATTTTATTAAATCTTGAAAATTCCAAAACAAATCTGAACGTTCTTAAAGAAAATTATAACTTATTAAAACAACAAGCAGAGCAACAATTAATTATTCAAAAATCACAAAAAGATGCAACAATCGTGAATAAAAAAAATAATGAAATTAGAGCTATTATTGGCGGAAAAGTATACAGCAAGAAGAAAGAGCTGGGAGATTATGTGAGAAAAGGAGATGTAATTGCTGAGATAGGAAGTCCGGACAATCTATTTGTTTTATTGAATATAGACGAAAACAATATTGCCAAAATACAACTCAAGCAAGAAGTTATTATTGAGTTAAATACTGAAAAAGACAAAAAATATAGCGGTATAGTGTCAGAAATTTATCCGGCATTTGATGATAAATCACAGTCTTTTTATTGTAAAGTTGAATTTACAGAGCCATTAAATTTTAAAATATCAGGAACTCAACTTCAAGCTAATATTATTATTCAAAACCGAGAAAATGTACTGGTAATACCAAGGGAATATCTAAGCTATGGAAATATAGTAATACTCAAGGGCGGAGAAAAAATAAAGGTTGAGACCGGTTTTATTTCAAGTGAATGGGTTGAAATAATAGGAGGAATAGATGAAAACACAATTATAATAGCCGAAAAGTAGTATGAAAGTTAACACAGATATAGCTCAAACTCATTTAAAATCTAACAAGAAGCAAACAATGCTTGCTTCTATGGGGGTTACTGTTGGCATAGGGGTCTTTATTTTTATGATTTCATTAGTTGTTGGGTTTAACCGCAATTCGGATGAAGGTTTTTTTAAAACAACGCCACATATTAGAATCTTTCAAGAAGATAAACTCAGTCAGCCATTGTTAAACATTGTAGACACAAATGTTTCTCCAATTATTATCAATCCTACGATTTCTAATCTATCATCAACTCTCCTTAATCCATCAAAAATTATTTCGGATTTAAAAAATGAAGAAGACGTTGTAACTGCAACAGAACACGTATCGGTTAGTCTATTCTACAATAACGGACATTCTCAAATAACGGGTCAAGCTTCAGGTGTAAATATCATTGAAGCAAATGCTATGTTTGATATCGAATCAACAATGCTAGCAGGTGATATTCAAAATCTTGTTTCAACACCAAATGGGATAATTATTGGTGTAGGCATAGCTGATAAATTCAATATTCAACTCAATGACAATATCAGTGTAATTTCAGCTGTTGGTGTTTCAAAAATATTGAAAGTTGTGGGGGTGTTCTCAACAAGCAATGCAGCACTAGATGAATCTAAATCTTATGTAAACTTGCCCATGTCACAGCAGTTATTAAAACAAAACTCAAGTTACGTTACAGACATTTTTGTCAATATAAAAGACCCTAACAAAGCCGTTGCATACACTGATCATTTAGAAAAAATAACGGGCTATAATGCTGAAGATTGGCAAACTGCTAATGAAGCTGCAATGGCCAGTAAAAAAACTAGGCGTGTAATGTTTGGTGCAATTTCTTTGGCAATATTATTAGTGGCTGCTTTTGGAATTTATAATATTATAAACATGACCGTTAAAGAAAAATTAAATGATATCGCAATCCTTAAGGCAATAGGCTTTTCAGGCAAAGATGTATTGAGTATTTTTTTAAAAGAAACTTTTTTAATTGGATTGATTGGAACCAGTTTAGGCTTAATTTTGGCTTATGTTCTCATCAAAGCCGTTAGCGGCATTTATATTGGAGGAAATATAGGATATTTTCCGATCTGGATTGAACCAGAAGTCTTCATAATGGGAGCAGCTATAGGAATGTTTATCACATTAATGGCTGGTTATATACCTGCTCGAAGTGCTGCACATATTGACCCAATCGAAATATTTAGAAAATAATGGAAAAGAAAATAATACTTCAGACCAATAATATTGTTAAATATTTTCACGAACCTGTAAAATTCAAGGCTTTAAAAGATGTGTCTTTTGAAATAAAGGAAAGTGAGTTTCTAACAATTACAGGTAAGTCGGGTTGTGGAAAGTCTACATTAATGTATATACTTTCAACTATGGATAGTGACTATGAAGGAGAACTATTTATTGATGGAAAAAAAATATCTGGACAAAGCCAAGACCAACTTGCTATGATCCGCAACAAAAACATTGGATTTGTTTTTCAATTTCACTATTTATTACCTGAATTCACATGTCTTAAAAACATAATGATTCCTGCGCTTAAACTTGGAGTTAAGTCATATGAACAAATAGAATATGAAGCTTATCAAAAATTAGAACTTTTAGACATTAAAGATCAGGCCTTAAAACCCGCTTCTAAAATTTCAGGCGGACAACAACAAAGAGTTGCAATAGCAAGAGCATTAATCAATGATCCTAAAATAATTATGGGGGATGAACCAACGGGAAATCTTGACAGTAAAAACGCAAAAGTTGTACTGGATACTTTTAAAGAATTGTCTCAAGAAGGCGGCCAAACTATAATTGTTGTAACCCATGACACGGATTTTGCAAAGAAGAGCGACAGAACGATAGTAATGGCAGATGGAGAGATAATAGACTATGGGTATTAGAATGCGAAGTTAGAAACGAAGAAGAGAAGGTCATTCGAACAGACTTTCATGGAAAATCAAAAAAAGGAATGTGCAATGTTGACATTAGCAAGAAAGAGATATATGTAATCCCATATACTGTGATGTAATAATTCATTCTTTAATACCAAATCAAGAATTACATACCAAAATATTATCTAAAAGGTTTATCTTTAGAAGGAGTACTCTTAATTTAAACTTCATGAAAAACCTATTCCTTGCGATACTAATAAACAGTTTTTTAATTTTTGGCTGCAGTCAATCAGGTGCAGGTAATTTAACAAATGTAGACGCTATATTAAGCCATTTAAAAGAGCAGCACAAGGATCTTGATGAAGACGATATCTGCATTGATGAAATTGATGGATTTTCAGCCTTTTTCATAGTTGGATATTTTGCACATGACAGAGGTTGTGGTAACCCGGATTATTACTTTGAAGGTGAAGAAATCACATTGGATAAAAAGGCGACTAAGAAAATTTTGATGAACGGAAATTTTGAGCAGGATAACATAGCGGCTGTTGAAGCTTACCACAAGGGGGTTACGAATCACTATGAATATTCTTTGTCAACAATGCCTGACGATTTTGATGAGTCAAAACACGCATTTAGTGAGCCGAGCACTGTCATAGATAAAGATTTGATTGTAAGTGAAATATGGATTCAAGAACGATCAGGGATGCTGCCCGAAGTGAGTTTTCATTTATCTATGTTGATAGTTGACTTGGAGGGGAATTTGGTTGATCATCAAACCTCAAATCATTTCACTGTGCAATATTAATGAAGTGAAATTGTGTGAAACAGAGCTAGATTATTCTTGGACCTTACATTTCAATCCTTTATTCTATTGACTTCTAGACCCCGGTTTTGATTTGCTAAAACTTCGTGAAAGCAAGCAGGATTTTTTCAAGATTCTGAGATGATTCGTGGTGAAATAGCAAAGCTATATCTAAATATATGCGGATCATTTTTTCGTTGAATGTTATCGAACTCGTCAACTAACCTGAGTTAGTATTAAAGAAAATTCTAAATGGAAGCACTTCCTATAACGGATTTTCGTGACAGGAGATTACAAAAACATTTATACCATTCCGCTTGTCAGCGCTGCAGAATTATTGTTTGCTTC
Source organism: Crocinitomix sp. (assembly GCA_013138735.1). Taxonomy (GTDB): domain Bacteria; phylum Bacteroidota; class Bacteroidia; order Flavobacteriales_D; family Crocinitomicaceae; genus Crocinitomix. The sequence continues at coordinate 45,776 of WTCE01000099.1, forward strand.
TTACCTCCGCACGATTTCTTTTTTAGCGACATTCTAATTTATTTTCAGTTCTGTAACAAATGTTCCGTAAGAATCTATTTTCAATTCGGAACTTTGTGTCATAATAAAAAAAATTAAATCATGAGTTTAGAAAACATCATTAGAGAAAAAAAAGGAACCATTATTGACGTGCGTTCACAAGGTGAATTTATGGGAGGGCATGTGGTAGGATCTATTAATATCCCCTTACAAGAAATACAAGAAAGAATTCATGAATTTGATCATTTGGAACAACCCTATGTTTTGTGCTGTGCAAGTGGTGGAAGGAGTGGTCAGGCAACACATTATTTATCGCAATTAGGTAAAGAATGTTATAATGGAGGTTCTTGGATGGACGTCAATTATTCTCAATCTCAAACGGTATAAATTAGTGTTTGTTAAAAGAAATATTTAATTGCCCTTTAGACAAAAAAAGCTTTCCTCACTAGGGAAGCTTTTTTTATGCCCCATGGCTTTGGTGAGGCTTGGGATTTTGTGAATAAAATCACTTCAGGAGATGATAATTGGGACGTTTATCAAGCAAGCGCACTAATCAAAAAAACCGTTGATTTGTATTTCGTGAAATTGGATGAGTTTTTAGACAAAAAAAAATCAAAACCTAAAGCAATACAAAACGAATCAAAAACAAACTCTAAAGAATATTCAAAAGTAAAAGCCGATAAGGTTTTTAAAGATTTCTTGGTTGATTTTGTTAGTAAAATTGAGGACGTTTGGGTTAATGAAAAATTGAAATCTACTGCTGGGTTAAGAAATTTCAAAAAAGAAATGTTGGAATTTCATGATTGGCAACCAACCGATAATATTAAGTCGTTCCAAGCCTTTGTGGATAAAACCGAAAGGTTATTCAAGATTTTGACCAAATACGTAGAAGATCATGAAGAACCTCATAAAAAAAGTGATTGGGCTGATTATCTAGGAGCTCACCAGTTTTTTTTAAGTCAGGCAAGGGAATTATTACCTGTAACCTCTGATAAGAAAAAGAATAGCAACACGTCTAAAGTAAAGCGTGAATCAGTCACAAAAAAGAAAGAATCGAATCGTACTAAAAAAGTGATCCGTCCAAGTGCAAATTCGAATGCTAAAAAAGTTGAAGACCTAAGCATTGAATTGAAATTTCTAAAACGTTATATCAATCTGCACAACAAGGAAAAGAAAAGATCGCAAATTCGATTATTTATCAGCGCACTTCAAAAAGCGATTCGAGAAAGAAAAATTACTAAAACCTCTAAGTTTGCAAAAGAGATAAGTGAAATGCAGACTGCATTAATCACATTGCACAGCAGTTTTAAAAATGACAGCGAATTTTTGCTTGTTAGTGTTTCAGAAAATAAACGGACTAAAATTTTACATTCATTAGGTAAACAAATCCAAATGCTATCTGTCAAGCTTATAAAAAGCTATATCACCTTGCAAGGAAAACTAATAACCAACAAACAAGCGCATAGGTTACACACACGAATTGTAAGAGCGTATAACGTAGGGAAAGTCACAAAACGGGATAAGTACTGGAAAGAATTGGAATCAATCATGGAGCAGCTTGCAGCATTCATTGAGAAAAACCCCAATCAAGGCTTATTGAGAATTGAATCCAGAGCGTTAAACGGTCTTTCAGGAATTGTATTAGGCTGTCCTTGTGATCAGGATTCGTTGGATGGATTTGACACGATACCGGAAAGAACAATAATGAACAGCATGGACATTATTAAACTCAACTTTAAAAAGTTAGACTTTAAAGGCAAATGGCGTGAATTTATAGGCAATCCATCTAAAGGATTTTCTGCAATGATTTTGCCAAACCAAAGATGGGTAAATCTTATATGTCGGTTGATTGGGCAGGGTATTTAGCAAATAATCACGGAACAGTTCTATACGTTGCCAAGGAAGAAGGAATTGATGAAACCTTGCAAATGAAGCTTAGAGAAAAGGCGGTAATGCATCCAGATTTGTATGTGGCAAATTACATGCCTGAAGACTTATCAATGTATGATTTTGTTTTTTTGGATAGTATCACCAAGTTAAAATTAACGCCTAGTGATCTTGCAGTGCTAGAAGCTAACTATCCCAACATTTCGTTTATCTCGATTTTTCAAGTAACTAAATTGGGGAATTTTAGAGGGAACAATGGTTTTCAGCATGAAGTTGATGTGGTGATTGAAATCCCTGAAAAGGGTAAGGCGATTCAGTATGGTCGATTCAACCAAGGCGGTGAGATGGATATTTTTGATGATATGGGGGAGTAATTTAATTGAATTTAAGGAGGAGGAAAGAAGATGGAGATTAAGATGCTAAAAATGGCTTTTGAGAAATTGTATGATGAATTTCAAGAGCTGAAAACCAAATACAAAAATTTAGAAGAATTGTTTCAAAGCAAACTGAATCAGGTTGCTCCAAATGAAAGAATAAAAGAAGTTTCCGAAGAATTTTTAGATGCGAAACAGGTCTTAGAATTACTTGGAGTTTGTGGGAAAACACTTTGGTCAATGGAGAAAGCAGGACATATTGTGCCGATTCGGATTAATAAACGACGTAAGAAGTATTCTAAACTGAGAATTATGGAGTTTATGCGCAAAGGAGTTGAAACATGATTCGGTAAAACTGAAATAGAAACGGGTCAACATAATTATTAGTGGGAGAAAATATAAATCAAGTGAAAATACACGAAAAAAAAATTGACCTATTTCCAACTAGGGATTATATAAAACGAGGTCGGTCCAAGCACCTACTCTGAGTTAAAGTTGATGCTGACTCGAATTTTGATAGACTATATTTTTTGATGAATAGCAACGAACTGATCTGCGCTAAAAAGAGAGGAAGCTCCCGTCGCAGAGCAGGGAGA
>WTCE01000179.1 GCA_013138735.1 Crocinitomix sp.
AATACTATATCTTTGGGTAAAAGTTAAATGTTTGTTTCTCATAAATACAAATTTTAGCTTTTCCCTTGGTTTTACAATCAAGGGATTTTTTTTTAACTAAAACTTGCATTAGCATTTTAATCTAGGAACTCAAACCTAACCACACCGTCATCAAACCCCCACATTAAAACGCCCATTAAATCATCAAAACCCCGCGTCAAATCGAAATCTAACAACGAGTCACGCGAGTGATCTATAATCTATCAGCGCAGCGATCTTTCATCTGTGAGCAAAGCGCTCCCCCGTCTAATCATTCAAAATCTCCGCGTTCTCGCTTTTATTTTCAATAATATTTAATTCGTTAATCAAAAAGAATTCGTTGCGGTATTCGTTATTTCTAATTTTAACCAACAGGTTCTTCCCTTTCTTGTCGAAATATAAAGGATAAGAGCGTTTGTATTCACGATTATACATTAAAATTGGCCCAAGGAATAAACTAAAGCCAGCGATAGCGCCCCCAATCGGGATTAAGAGAAAGGATATCGATTTTAATTCATCTCTACCAAAAGAGTAAAAGGTAACTGCCATTATGCTTGTAGTAAGGATGAGGCTAATAACACAAACGAGAAGTCCAATCCAGAAGCCTTTTAAAATAGCTTTATTTCGAATCTTTTTGAGTTGACTAATGCCGTTTTCATGAAAGGGAACGTCAAGCAAAATGTATTGCCCCCATCTCAGCACACCCATAATCTTCCACAAGAATGATGTGTTATAAATCATATACTCATTCGTAGTATCAGCTTTGAGTCCAGTAAAGGGGCATTTGTCCGGAAAATTGACTTTTTTGTAATCTTCTAGTTTAATCCAGCCTTTTATTTTTGAACCTTTAGTTGTCATCAATTGTAAAAATATAGTTTTTAGCTCAAATCACTATGAAATCATCAACCGTCCCTTCGAGTAGCGCAGCATACCGAGAAGCCCGCGTCAAACCGCAATCAAACCATCAAAACCTCGCATCAAACACAAAACCATCATATGATCGAATCATCAAATCATCAAAAACACCCGTCAAACCGCAATCAAATCATCAAAAACCCGTGTCAAATCGAAAATCACCCTTCAAGTTCTCCCAGTAACGCCTCCTCCTCATTAAAAAACGCCAATAAACGTTGCCAATCCTGTTGATCCACCATCCAAGGACTCAATTGCAATTTTTTTCCATTCAAATAAAGCCGATTGTTTCGGATTTTGATTGCATCCACATTTTCAAACTTATAATGCTTGCGCACCGATCCAAAAATTCCAAAAACCTTTATTTCCTTTTCAGAATAATTAGCAGAAGGATTATTTAACATGAAATAGCCATAATAAATAACAATCGCCGCCGCAATGACATTCAATATGATTGTGTAATCCTCCAGCATAATCCCAGCAAAAATAAAAAGCAAGCCAAACAAAACACCCAATAAAATATAGACTTTAGCCCAAATGGCCTGATACTTGATTTCACCTATCATATCCAGTTAAAAATGATGACCTCGTTGAGGTTATAAACAACAAGTTTGTATTAAACGTAAAGATGTAGATAAAACACTTGAAAACAAATTATAATTTTAGAGTACGTTAAGCACCAAAGAAAAGAATGAAACATATTTTTTCCATATTATTCCTTTTAATTGCAAGCATTAGCTTTGCAAATAAAACAAGTGTAACCATATTGATCGATCCGGGGCATGGAGGAAAAGATCCGGGACATTTGCCATTGACGGACACGTTGATGCAGGAAAAAGACATTGCCTTAGAAATAGCCATGAAAATTGGAGGATATCTGACGTATAACCTATCCAATGTTGTGGTGATGTATACGCGACAATCAGATGTTTATCCAACCTTAGATTACCGCGTGGAGATGGCCAACAATAATAAAGTGGATTATATGTTGAGTCTTCATGTTAACGGCAGCCCAAATTCTGCGGTTTACGGAACAGAAACACATATTCATAATTATGATGCGAAAGCCTCTTATAAATGGGCGCAATTAATTGAAAAGCAATTTAAAGCTCGTGCAGGGCGAAAGAGTAGAGGTGTTAAAACTGCGGCAGATATTGGACATTCATTACAGATTTTAAAACATACAAAAATGCCAACTGTCTTGGTAGAATGTGGTTTTATTACCAATACAGCTGAAGGCCGTTATTTAAACTCGCCGTATGGGCAAGAGATTATTGCTTCGGCCGTGTTTAGAGCCACCCGCGAGTTTATTAAAAGCAAACATTCAGGAATTGATTTTAGTCCTCCGCAAGACCTAACCGATCAGCCCGATCAACCACATTATAAAGTGCAAATAATGGCGTCAATTGATGAGATTGCAACAGACATTCGTGAATTTACAAAGTTAGGTTTTGACGTTGAACGTGTTTTAGTTGAAAGCTCAAGTATGTATAAGTACAAATACTATGTAGGGCCGTTTGATACTAAAAAAGAAGCCAAAAAGGCGCAAAAATCAGTTCAGTCGAACGGGTATAAAGATGCCTTTATCGTCTATTTCGAATAGTTAATCTATGTTTTTTACCGATTAATAGTTTTGATTTTCAATTTAAATAGCTTAAATTGGGAATAGAAGATCCCAGATATCTCAAAAACACCTTTTGTTCCAACGAAAAAGAGAAGCAAAGGTAAATTAACAAACTACGGGATTATATGAAATTGACAAACTATGGCAACAGTATTTGAAACAAGATTAATCGGCAATATCGGAAAAGACGCAGTAGTGAGAAAAATGGAGAAAGGAGTTTTAGCGCTCAACTTCCCAGTTGCTCACAATAAAAACTGGCGTGATAAAAGAACAGGTGAACAACGCACCAAAACAACCTGGGTAAATTGTACCATCTGGAAAAAGGACGGCACCAACCTCAGAATCTTAGATTTTTTAAAGAAAGGCAGCCTCGTTGAAGTAATCGGCACGCCCTTCGCAAAAGGTTACCTGCAAGACGACCAAAGTATCAAATCTGAAATCAGATTAAATGTCTCTAAAACCAACATTTTAAAAGCCAGTTCTGAGAGCACAAGTCTCTATAAAGACTACGACGAAGAAGAAAATTTCGAGAACACAGAAATTGCAATGGCAGAAGGAATTTATTAAGATTCAGACAAAAACAAAAAAAGCGAGAAATTTTTCTCGCTTTTTTTGTTTTCATAAATTTAATTTGCATATATTTGCCCTCGCTAAACGAAAAAGCAATGGCTTTTTTTAAGCGACTTTTTTGCAATGATTCTTTTAACTAGTTTATAAGAATCACCAAAATTCCTCCTTAGCTCAGCTGGTTAGAGCATCTGACTGTTAATCAGAGGGTCCTAGGTTCGAGTCCTAGAGGAGGAGCTTAACAACAGAAAGGGTTTCAGCAGTATTGCTGAAACCCTTTTTTCTTTCGTGCCTGTTTTGTGCCAGGTAGCACCCATAATGAGATTAAAATCATATCTCAAAAATTGTATAAGACCATTTTTTCCGTTTTTTGAAACACCCTCAAAAAATATGGAAATTGAATACGTTTATAACTCTACTTTGTCAGTAGACCCTAATTAACTGTTCTTATTCAAACAACACTTTTTATATTTTTTTCCACTACCACAAGGACATGGTTCGTTTCGTCCTACCTTTTTCTCCTCTCTTTTATAGCTTGTTCCTATCGATTCCTCACCAAGTAAACTATCAATTCCATCTTGATAATAAGAAAGCGGCATTTCTATAGGATCATCATTATATCCGTGCCAAGTAGCAAGAGTTTCTTCATAGCGCTCAATCATAGGCATTAATTCCTCCTTTTCATGCAATCTGTATTCTTCGATAAAACTATGTTTCACATCTTCCAACGATCCGCAAATCCCTAAACTAACTCTTCCTTTTTCGTAAAGTTCCGCAATAAGTGGAATAAGCGAGGTTTCTTTAATATCTAGAAGGCCAGATACTATAAAACCAATAACATCACTGTCTATTACATTATTCTTTAGATCAGCCGTATTATAAAATTGAAGTGATTTATTATACAACTCAACAGCCTCGTCATGCATTTGGGGGAAATGGAAAACCAATTGCTTGATAGCTTCCAAAATTTGTATTTTGCTAGAGGTGTAAACGCCGGGCAAAAGCATAAAGTCGAATAGTTTATCGAGTTGGTTTTTACCCATTTTTAACAAGGGCTCCCACATTAGTTCAGTTAAACTGTCTTCATAAAACCACTCCATGTATTCTTCACTTTGTTGCAGGGTTTTGAGTATAGCATCAAGACTATCGTATGCTTCTAATTCTGTCAACAAAAAAACACTGTGCAGTACAAATTGTGTATTTTCTTCTTCCCATTCCTGCTCTGTGAAATAAGAAAAACGTTTAATGCTATCCTCCAGCACCTTTTCTAAATCTGCTACTACCTCTTCCCTAGGGAGCTCTACAATTGTAGTTAAAATAGCCTTATCAATATCCAATCCAAACGCATAAAGATCCTTTATAATGGTATGTTTAAAAGATGGGCTTGTGATTAATGTTGTTTTCTTTTGAGGAGTAATTACAGGTGTAATTCGATTTTTATATTCTTCTTCAAAACGTTTCTCTTCCCCCTCCATTCTATGCATCATTAATTCGTGCGCAGCTTCCTCATAATATGATGGGTAGTCGGGTGCCAATTCTTCCAACATATTCAATCTTATTTCGGCTTGATCAAAGTCTCCAATTCCTCCATAATAGAAAACCGCAATTTGAAGTATACTTACAACCTCTGCAATGTGAAAGGTGTCGCGTTCGGGGTACAATGTTTTTAGTTCAATACCTTTTCCAAGAATTTCAGGAATTTTTTCAAACTCCTCATTTATATAATGTTCATGCGCAACATTAAGTTTAGCGAAAAGATAATTAGGATGTTCTTTTACAATCCAATTATTCACCTCCCGTGCCTTTTCAATATTTCCCATGCTATTATACAACACAGAAAGGTAATTCTTAAGCTGTGGATTTTTAGGATGTTTAGCAATTAACCTATGAAATTTTTTTATTCCTGATTGTTTCCCTTTCAAAGCAATTTCATGAAGCGCCTCCATTTCTCTGGATAACTCATCAGTCATGTAGTTTTCTTTATCCATGAAATTAGGATCTGTTGTGATGTTGTATCCAAATATTTCTATTTTTTCAGTCATACGTTCCAAGTTTAGGCTTATTCCAATTTAAAGTAATTCAGAAGAGGGTCTCTTCTCAAAAGTAGTATCGTTTTTTCAAATACGCAAAATTGTATGCATAGAAATTTTTAAAATCAACACGCTACTCCTTCACTCCGCTTCGGCGCACAGGCTCCCTAATGTTTTAGGCACGCTCCCTCACACTCCGACCTGACATTTTATCCTAAAAATTGATTAAGTTTGATATATTGAAAACAGAAATGACCGATTTATCCCAAATATTATCCCATTTAACATCTGAAAGGATTGCCGATTTAGAGCAAATCACTCAAAAAATATTGGATACCCACCGTGTGGACATCATTATGCTTTTTGGAAGTTATGCAAGAGGTGATTTCAAAACTGAACGTGGCAAAGAACAAGGAAAGAAAAGTGATTTTGATATTCTGATTGTTGTTGAAAGTGGGGATAGAAGAAAACATGTTGTTTCTAAATTACGAGGTGCTTTTAAGGATATGGAAATTGTTGTGCAATCGCTTGTAGTTAATATTAGTGTTGTAAACAAAGCCTTGGAAGAAAATCAATATTTTTATTCTGACATTAAGAAAGAAGGAATTGAGCTGTTTAATTCCGGACGTTACGATTTTGCTTCTTTTAAAGGGTTGTCTGCAACTCGACGACGAGAGATTGCTGAAACGGATTTTAAGGAATGGTTTGATGCTGCTAAAGAGTTTTACGATAATTCCGAATTTAGTCTTTCCAAAGATTATCTACTAAGAGCCTCTTTCATGCTTCAACAAACCATTGAAATGTGCTACACGGCAATTGAAATGGTTTTCAATCATTACAATCCGCATGAGCATAACTTATTTGCTTTGCGAGATAGAAACGTTCGTCACCACAATAGACTTAAAGGCGTTTTTCATTATGAAGCTGAAGAACAAAAGAAAATGTTTGATCAATTGAACTATGCTTATATCGGAGGACGTTATCGTAATGAAAAGGAATTCCCTGTGGATATGGATAAAATTGAATTTTGGAAGCAGGAAACGGAAGCCTTTTTGAAATTGGCGGAGGAAATTTGTTTGGAGCGGATTGAGGGGTTTAGACAATTAGAAAAGAATTGAAGTCAGTCCATTCCGAGCTTGTACAAAAACAATGCGATTAATTTCAACAGGCTAATAACTGGAAACTATACCGATCCAAAAGATATTCACAAACGACCAATGTCAAAATTTACGCAAAATATTAGTAGGCAGTTGGGGTTGATTGATTAAGGAGAGTTTTTTTGTTATTTACCAAAGCGAGTTTTCCCTATTAGTGTCCCTACAAAGTGTGTCAAGTAAATTTTTATTTACCTTCGAATTCCCCCTAAACCCTCTCTAACTCCTCTATCAGCGCATACCGAGCGGGGAACTTTTGTCGTAATTCCTCAACCAATGCATTTACCTCCGCCGCAGCATCTAGTTTCTTCATTTTACGGAGGTGTCTGCAAGCCGTTTTATAATGATTTCGTCCAACATTTGAGTCCAAATATTCTAAAATTTCAACCCTATATAATTCAATCAAATCCTGACGATAATCTGCTTTTAAATATTGGGTGCTATCTTCAATGAGCGAAATAGAGCGATTCGTTTTCACATAGTCCAACAACTTGTCCCACCATTCCTCTTTAATACATATAAATCGAACACGATCCATATTTCTCCAATTCTGTGCGGCATTAATTTCAGCTATTAGTTCTTCCAAAAACGGATTCCAGTCATCATCAGGTACGTATGTTTTTAAAAGTTCGTAATAGTACTCGGCATTTTCATAAGAATTTATAAAATTATGTCTGCTGTATGAAATGATAAACCCAATATCCTCTTGTAATACTGCTATTCTTAACAGAAGGTCATACCATTTTTTTAAATATCCAGGTCTGTCTTTTCGGTCTTGTTCAATACCATCCTTACAAAGACCAATTGCTATTTCGTAAGTTTTATTTTCAATGGCCTGTATAATGGCAATTTCCCGAACTTCATAATGAATTAAGTTATTAGAAATTAAATTGTCCACATCCTTCTGGGTTCCGAATCGTTTTAGCAAATCAAGTTCTATAACAACTGCTTTACTTCTGTCATAATCATTTGTCAATGTTTTTAATGAGACCAAAACTCGGTTGATGTCCTTTTTATTTTTAGCAACTGAACCAGCTAGTTCGATTACCTCAATATGCCAATCCCAACCTCCAAAAACACCTTTATTGAACGCCGTTAAACAATAATTGAAAAGTGTTTGGTTGATCTCATCAGGGATTTTTGTTTTTGCTAGATCTTGTAAAATGTGCATAGACATCCAAGCTATGTTTCCTAAATCGCCACCGCTATCGTCACAATAACTAATTTTTTTGACGATTCCTTCTAAAAGTGCTGTGGCAATTGAAAATGCCTTCTCGTATTCAGCCGTTTGTAAATGATGTCGTGCATTTTTCAAAAATGGCTCAATGTCCTGAACTAAAGCAGTCATTTGCGCCCTGTCAATCCATGGTTTATTTCCTATTCTTCTTTTTAAGATGGCTTGAATTAAGGCACGGGGAGAATTGTTTTCACTCAAATGCCCAAATGTGGCTAGAAAAGCGTTTCTGAATTCTCGATTCTTGGAGAGACTCTGCTGTATGAATTCCTCCATTTCATTTTGTGGAACTTGTTTTAATATTTCTTTAGTCTGCGTTTTTATAGATTTGGTTCTTTTTTTCATTACGACAGGCTCAATGCGACGCTTCTGTTTAGGAACTTCGCTAATGTCTATTGTCAATGTATCTTTTAATAGGTGGAAAATGGCGGCAGTTACATGTTTGCATACCCAACCGTAATCATAAGGGCATGTGCAATTCCATTCATGAATAGAATCTCCTTTCTTTTTTAAGGATACACTATAATCTTCAGTACCTGCGACGGTGGCTTGGTATTCATTATTCGTGATCTCAACAAAATCAATAACATGACCGCTGGAATAATAAGATAATCCACGTTTCAAGATGGTCGGATCAATTTCTTCTTCAAATGTATTTAAATGAATTACAGCCATAGCGTTAATTTATAGCAAATGAAGATACTGAAATTTGAAAATAAGAGCAGGTTTTGGGAAGAGTTTTTTAAGATCAATCAAGCTTATTCTCGATACTTATTTTGTTACCCTTCTTTTTTCGTTAGCCCAAAACTCTTAACTAATTGCTCAAACAATTTATTACTATCAATGCTACCCATCCCCATTGATTTAAAGATGGCTTTGTCGGGTAATTCTTCAGAAATCATATTAATAAAATCCTGCATGTCTGCTTTAATGCTTTCAGGTAATTCAAATTCATCTTGTCGAGCAAACATGGCAACCAATCGAAAAATATCTGCTTTGTGTTTTTTAAGGTGTTTCTTATCTTCTGTGCTACCGTCAGCTATGCGTTCTGATATTTCTATGAATGCCTTCGCTTTTAGGCAAATTAGCGCTTCTTTATTCGCATAATGTAAATCGCCTTCTAACATTCTATGTTCAAGCATAAAATTGTAATAAGCCTCATCCATCAAAATTGCGGATAAACTGGATAATTCTCCTTCAGTTGGTATTGGAGTCAGGTGCCCTGGTTCTTCTAAATCGACGGCATCTGGCGTTCGTGAAAATAATTCTATCTGAAATGGAAATTCTTGCTTTTCAGGCTTCATAAATCGGTAGTAGTTGCGCTCGTCTTCACTTTTTTCTGTGACTTCATAATTACCATCATCTATGAATTTCCAAAATTGTTTAACAAAATCGGATGTTAGCGCTTCTACCACCAATATCATGTCAATGTCTCTGGTTGCCCTTGGTGTAAATCCAGCTTCTTCAATGATTATGTCACAAGCTGTTCCGCCAATGATGATGTAGTTTTCGGGAAATTTTTCAAAATATTCTTTAAATGTATCTAGTCCTCTTACCATATAAACGTGTCTTTAATTTGTTCCAGCGCTATTTCAATTCGTTCATCAGGATTATTTTTTAAACTCAGATAAAGCGATATTGGGTCTACAACAGGTCTATCAAAAATTAAATCTTCAATTAATATTAAAGGGTTGTATTTCCAGACTTCTAAAGCGTATCTGCCCTCATGCTTATTTGCATTCACCAATTGGTTATTTCTTTGTAAGCCATAAAATGTATTTTTTTCAATTGCATAATATTCTTGCCTACTGGGGTTCATATCTGAATATGTCGGTAAAGCTGAGGTGTAGGAATTAAGTAGGTATAATTCTGCAGGTTTTTCATCTACAAATACAGTTTTTGAGACAGGGTTGATCCATAAATTTTGCTCCGCAGCAATATGCCATAATTCCATTCTATTATTTTGAAAGCGTATGAATTTTTCTTTTCCGCCTTCAACAGTTATTAACTCATAGTACTTGAGGTTTTCAACAGCTTTTGAAATTGCCATAGGAGTATATCCTAATTTTTTGGCTAAATCTTTAAAAGAATACGCTTCTATATTAAATTCGTTATACCTATGTAGAATATGATAGATTAATAGGAATTGAGCAGTTGGTAAAAGTTTTTCTTTTTCCCTTTTTGTTTTTTGGCGCGAAAAACTTTCTCTTAAATCCATCATTAAATCTGGAATAAAAAGTTGTTTATTCGGAACAATAAAATTGATGCCCTTTTCAATGAGTCTTTTGCGATTAAAAGATGTCAGTTCTGTCATTATAAGAACTACGCTTTTGTTGCTGCTTTCTCTAAGTAGTGAAAAATGTTTTTGGGTTTGTAGAATACTTATTGGTTCCCTCTCCCTGTGTTCAACCAACAGCAATTCATGACCAAACAAATTTGTTTGATAGAATTTATACATTTCACTTAGGTATAGCGGTAGGCTATTCAAAAAGTTGTCTCTCACAGGACTAATATCAATATCCTGCCCTAGGACTTGTTCTATATAGCTATCTAATCTTTTCATCTTGTCAATAAACTAAATATTGCACAATAAATATACTCTGTTTATTATGCAAATATACGTTTATTATTGTTTTAGGTTTCAATTATCTTCCCAGTATCAAAATGTAGATGTTCTCTATTATGGACATATCCCAATTGATTTGTAATTAGCATAGTGCTCCCAATTTTAAAATCAGGAGTATTATAGTGGAGGTGTCCATAGATCCAGAAATCAATATTGGATGAATCGATAAAGTCATTAAGGTTAGTGGCAAATGCTTCATTTATTTTACTTCCCAAGTATTCTTTTGGATAATTATTTAAGGTAGGCACATGGTGGGTTACAACAACACATTTTTCAGCTTCATTATTACGGACAGCATCTTGTATAAATTTAAAATTTGCTTCGAATAACTCACTATATAAATGAGTTGTAAAACGATTTTCGTTATAGTTTATTAAACGAAAGTCATTTAAACTGTTGGATATAATCCATGCGTTTTCTTGAGAAATTTTTGACCATAAAGTGGATAAAACAAGTTGGACATTTTCATGATAAACGCTTAGGTTATTAACTAAAAATACATTCTCTCTAATTTCGGGTCAACCTAATTATTAGGGGGAGAAAATATAAATCAAGTGAAAATACACGAAAAAAAAATTGACCTATTTCCAACTAGGTATTATATAAAACGAGGTCTGTCCAAGCACCTACTCTGAGTTAAAGTTGATGCTGACTCGAATTTTGATAGACTATATTTTTTGATGAATAGCAACGAACTGATCTGCGCTAAAAAGAGAGGAAGCTCCCGTCGCAGAGCAGGGAGA
>WTCE01000183.1 GCA_013138735.1 Crocinitomix sp.
CTGATTTAATTACTTTCACTTGTGTATTGTTGTCTAACACTAAATTTAGTGAATAATACATTGCCGTGAAACTTTATCTAATAAGGTTTTGCGGCTTTTTTGATTAATGACTTGCGGGTATTAGGAGTTATCGGAACCCGGAAACACCCAATTGGAATAGTAGCAAAGATGGTCAATGCGCCGGACTGAAAATCCGAAGATATAGGTTCAAGTCCTATCTATTCCACAATAAATAGGAATATAGTTTAATGGATAAAACACTTGGCTACGAACCATGAGATGAGAGTTCGACTCTTTCTACTCCTACAATAAAACAAAAAAATCTCTACTACGCAGAACTATTGCGTAGTAGTTGTGAATCTTTGTTATGTCGAAAGGCAAAAACGTTCTTTTAAATAATAGCAGGTCAAGAATAAGTTACTTCAACTTTTATGAAAAAACAGACTTATTCAATTACCTACTATCATCAAAAGAGAGTTCGACAACAATTCCGTTCTCTCAACTATTTAGGTCAAAGTTAACTTACTACTGATTGGCATTTACGGTTCGAATCCGTCTTTGAAAGTTGACTAATTACCTTAAAAAAATTGGGTCAACATGATCTTACTTCCAAGTCCAGGTTCGAATCCTGGTCCCTGCCACTGGCGGGGGGCGACTGGTTGAATTTAGATCATGAATTACCCGAATAACTACAGGTCAATTGTTTCTTACTTCTGGGGTAAATCCCTCCATTTTTAGATAATGATTTAGAAACAAAATTACCTGATTGTTTAATTAAAAAAATGAATACTATGAAAAGCGAATTATTAAAAGTATCCCTTAGAAAAAATGCTATTGTCATTCCTTCTAAATGGATCATCAACAACGACAAAAACATCAATGAAACAACCTCCGTACTTTTAGCGAATTGTGCTAAGTTGGGCTACACTTTCTCGGAGGAATTACTGAATAAAGTGAATTGTATTTCACCAATCGCCAAACTGGAGTTGTTTGCAATATTAAAGGGTGTTTCTGGCGTAAATAAAAACTGGACACCTTTGGTTAAACAATGGAATGTGCCAACAGGCGAATCTGTTAGGGATCATGTTATTACTTGGTTTGCAAACATTTTTCAAAGCACCAAAGGAACAAATCTTCCTTGTGGTCATGTGATTCCTGCAAATACATTTCCTCTTGAAAGATACAATGGTTGCCCATTTTGCGGTACTCCTTTTGAATTTGATAAATTAGAATATACC
Source organism: Crocinitomix sp. (assembly GCA_013138735.1). GTDB lineage: Bacteria > Bacteroidota > Bacteroidia > Flavobacteriales_D > Crocinitomicaceae > Crocinitomix. Next base: position 1,239 of record WTCE01000183.1, read on the forward strand.
CTTGGGGCAAATAAATTAAAGACTCTTGAATTATGGACAGAAGATGACTTGAAAAATCTCATCTCTCCTTTATTAGAGTCCCCAGTTGCTTTAGATGCAACACAAATTGATAATTTAAAGGTTTTAGTTGCGGAATATGGCATTCCATCTACAATTGAAATTAAAATGAAAGAAACTGTGGTTGTGTTAATTGATGCCTTTGTTGAAATGGATAAAGCTGAACAGGCAAATCAATTTTTCAAAACACCAAATGACATCTTAAGATATTTGTGGTACAAACACACGGGGTTTTTGCAAATTATTACGCCAAAAACTATTGCAAGTCGCTTAGAAAACAACGCAAGAAATCTTCATTTTCAAATGGATAATGGAGCCAATACTGGGACTAAAGCCGTGAGTGATTTAAAGTTGAAATTCAATAGAACTGAATGCAAACAATATGCCTCATGGTTGAACAACTTGACTTTATCTAGCGAAGAACAATGTGAAATTATGCATCCGAAAAGAGGTATTTGGGTGAGAGTTATTAGAGCCTTGAGACTAGCGGAATATAGCAAGAAAAAAGGCTTTGAAAGCTTAGCTGAAATGTTAGATGTATTCTACAATGAGAAGTATGAGGTTTGGCAAGGTAAAGTAGATGAACATAAAACTAAGTCAGACGCTGAAGGTACATTTGCCTTATTAAAGCAAAGACCGGGATTATTTGCTAGATCATTGTTTTCTTCCATGTTGTGGTTTGGTCCAGATATTTCAATAAAGCACTTTAAAGAGGTGATGGACAAGGTTCCGTCAAGATTGATTTTTACGTTAAACATGTATGCAGAAGTTTATTTTGATAAGACAGCGGCAAGAACCGTGAAACCTTTAGGTGGCGTGAGTAAGAAAATTCCGGCAAATAAATTACTTCAATTATACGCTGATGAAGAGTTGAAAAGAATGCAATTATTGGTGCAAGAGTTGAGTTTAGAAGTGATCAAACGTAATTTAAAAAACAAGGAGAACTTAAATAAAACCATGTTTATTGATGAAGCGCTTTACACTGTTCCAATTGCGATTGGTGATAGAAGTGAGCACTTACAGGATATGCCAGGAGCATTAATCGGTACAAGGTTTAAAGTACTTGGAGATACTGTGAGATTATTTTTGCAATGGGGAGAAGGACTTGCTGCGCAACATTTAGATATGGATTTGAGTTGCAGAGTTGCGTATGAAGGTAAAAGCGAATTTTGTTCTTATTCTCAATTGGTGATTCCAGGATGTAAGCATAGTGGCGATATTCAACGAATCCCTAACAAGGTTGGTACGGCAGAATATATTGATATCAACCTAAATGAATTGACCCGCTTAGGCGCGAAATTTGTGAGCTTTACCTGTAATGCTTATACAAATGGTAGTTTGTCTCCGAATATGGTTGTGGGCTGGATGAATAGTAACTCTCCTATGAGAATTTCTTCTAGTGGAGTCGCATATGATCCTACTGCAGTTCAGCATCAAATCAGAATCAAACAGTCTTTGTCAAAAGGGATGGTTTTTGGTGTGTTAGATGTTGAGAAGAGAGAAATCATTTGGCTTGAAATGAGTTTCGCGGGTCAAATCGTTCAGAATCTTGATATCAACTCTGTTAATAGCTTAATCAATAAGCTCGACGCAAAACTAAAAATTGGTGATTTGTTGAAATTGAAAGCTGAGGTTCAAGGTTTGCAAATTGTTGCAGATTTCGAAAACGCGGATGAGGTGTATGATACGAAATGGGCCTTGAAGACAGCTGAGGTTAGTGCGCTTTTTCTTGAAAATTAAGATGGAAATAAAACCCTCCACGCAATCTGGCGTGGGGGGGGTCATTTTTAAAATATCAAAAATGTCGCGTTAACTCAAATCCTCTTCCAACCATTTATCTTTAAACCCTTCTTGCAACATTACCAGAATATCCTCAAAATGTTCTTGTAAGTATTCATCCACAACATGCAATACCTTGTCTTGAACTCCCATAATCACGATTACTCGAGTTCGTTTTGCAATTCCAATATTGTTCGCTGTACTTGCTTCATTCAACCTTATTTGAAGACTTCCCACATTGAACGTATCCAATTTTTTTTGTTTTCGCGTGATCCAATATAAAGTGCTTATTGCATGCTTCTCATAGGTCACAGTTTTAAGGGTAAGTGAAAATAAAAGTCCCATTCCCCAAGGAATACACATTACCCATATTGGCGTATTATCATCTCGGACATATTTCATGACTAGCAAGGCTGTTCCTAAGAACAGCATGAAAATGATTAGGGCTTTAATTTTTCCAGAAGTTTTTGATACAATCATCTATGAGCATTTGAAAGAGTCGATTTCAGGTTATTAATTCCCATCCATCAATTGAATATTACCCTGCCCAATGAGTCGCGTGTTATTATCCGTCAGTGCTTGATATTGGTAATAGTAAACTCCGTCTTTACAAGGATCACCGTTTTGGTCTGTTCCGTCCCAGCCATCTGTGATACTATTGAGTTCATGCACAACAACACCCCAACGGTTAACAATGACACAATTGAATTCGGCAATGGAAGCTGATCTGAATTCGAAAGTGAAGACATCATTATTACCATCACCATTTGGTGTAAAGATGTTGACAGCCTCAAATTCAATAGGTGCGTAAATGGTGATGACTTTGCAAGCAGTATCCGTACAACCATTTTTGTTGATAGCCACTAAGCAAACTTCCACCTGGTAGCTTTCATTTTTAGGACTGTAAACAGTGTCTGGACGGTACAAATAATCATGAGTTAATTCCCAGTTGGTATTCGGGTTATCCAAATTCCAAAAGAATGTACTGTCTCCAAACGGATCATTTAAATTGTAGAAATTCTCAGAGGCGTTTTCAAATTCAACAATGACAGCTGCTGTTCCTTGGCAATCAGCATTGAGTTGGTCAGAAATTACATTAAAACTTGCCTTAGGGTTTAATGAATCAAGAAAGAGTGCTTTGGTTAAGACACAACCATTATTATCAGTTACTGCTAATTCATAATTACCCGGATTGAGTCCACCCCAGGTGGTGTTATCTTCCGTTTCACCATTGTCTAAATTAGTCCATAAATAATCATAATCTGGAATTCCGCCTGTTGCTGCACCAAACACAACTCCATTCCCTGATTGATAACCAAACACGCGGCAATGAGCATCCTCAAAACCAAATTCAGATAAACGCATTGAATCAGGCTCACTAATGGTAAAGTCAATGACTTCAGAACATCCGTTTTCATCATTCAGGGTTAAGGTATAATCACCAGCGGTTAAGGTCCAAATAGAATCTGCACCAAGTCCACCTGTACCCGTAGGGTTTGGTGCCCATAAATAACTGATTTGATCATATAATCCGTTTGCATTATAAACTGTGTCCACTTTTACCCAACCTGTTGCTTCACCATAACAAAGCACATCATTAATCACCAAATCGGCATCCATTTCTTCGGGTTGATCAAGGAAGATTGTTGCTTCTACTGAGCACTCTGTTCCATCAGTTACGGTAATGGTATAAGTTCCTGTAGACAATGTATTAGCTGTATTACTATTATCCTCATTCATCAATTCACCCAGGTCATTGCTTATTTCAAAAGTGAGGTCATCAGATCCGCCTGTTACATTTATGGTAATTGAACCATCAGAAAAACCAAAACATGTAGGTTCATTGAAAATGATATCTAGGGATAGATTCTCCGTCATAACAATGTCGAATGAAATAGTGGAGATACAGCCATTTTCTGTTTCAACGGTCAGTATTACGGTATAGGTTCCGGGAGCATCATAAATATAGTCGGGGCTTTCTTCATCAGAAGATCCGCCATCACCAAAATCCCAATTCCAATCGGTGATAATTCCTGGATCAGCAATTGTTGAAAGGTCATTGAACTGCACAGTTGAAGCGACACAACCTCCTGTGGACCCATCTGCGGAAGAGACCCCTGCTACAACGAATTCAAAATTAGCAATTGGCACAGGTTCAACCGTAATTTCGAACGCTATCGTATCATTACATTCACTTTCAATTACCCCAATTAATTCGACTGTAAAAGTTCCAGATGTTGCATAAGTATGACTTGGACTTTCAGCAGTGGAGCTTTCTCCATCACCAAAACTCCATTCCCACTCCGGTGTGTCTGGCCCATCATAAATAGAGGTATTAGTGAAATCGGTTTCTATACCTAGACAAATGTTTGTAAATTCAAAATTCGCATCCATAGCGTCCGCTTCTTCAGCAGTGTGATCTGAACGAATGCAATTATCTTCTAATATGTAAACGGCCGAATATTCACCCAAGCCGTATAACATAACATCAATAGTTGACGCCGTTTCGCCAAGAAGAGCTATGCCGTCTAAATACCATTGCCAACTTCCCCCTACAGAATCAACAATTACATTAAGCTCTAAGTCACCATCACAATAACTACCCGTTTCAGTAATGTTTGATGATCCAGCAGTTGTGCTATCACCAATAAAAATGTCGTCTATATAATAATAACCTTCACTCCTACAAGGGATAAAGGCGAGTGAATAAATGTCCTCTGGTGGCGTAATTTGAAAGGTAATTTCTGCCCATGAGTCATCCAGTAACAAGATTATCGTGTCGGATTCTAGGTGTTCCCAAAAAGGTGTTGATGTGCACGTTGCCACAGGATTGTCGGCGTAGGTTGCACCACAATCTGGCCCACCAAATATTGAAAGGATAAATTCTGGATCTTCGATCCAAAAAGACTCCAATGAAACCTGAGCAGAAAAGAGATAGGTCTCGCCAGCCATTAATGGAGAGATTAGACAACATCCAATTGATTCTCCTGGCCAAAATCCAGCATATCCATCTCCAGGAGAAGGGAGCGGGTAATCTGGGCCAACTCCAATTGTCCAAAAATCGCAAATGTTTAGATAATCACTTGTACCGCCTCCAACGTTATCCCAATCATCAACGCAAAACATATCACTAACCCCGCTTGGGCAGCACGACATTTCCTCAAAAGAATAGTTGGGTACAAGGTTAGAATCCCAGTCTGGAACCATGATTTCGCCGCAGTCACAATCATCATCATTGAGATCAATGAGGCCATCACCATCATCATCTAACGCATTGTCGCAAATTTCTTGGGAATAAGAAAATGGCGCAAGGGTTAGCCCAAAGAGTAATAGGATTGCAACTTTCATAGGTTTGAATAGTACAATAGTAACGTGTTTTTGCTGTAAATGGTTGGTTTACTCCCTAATAAATTGGCAGATACGCCATGTTTGTAATATGCGTTTCGCAATGCCAACATTATTTGCAATCGTTCCTTCGTTTAACTTTATTCTACCAGAAAATTTTCATGCAATTTGAGCCAATTGCAACATATGAAGGGCAATTAAAAAATAAAGATTGGCATTAAACGATAACACCAATCTCTATTCTAATAGCTACTAGTTATTCGCTAACATCCCTTTTCTCAAACTCAAATAACTATTCTCGTTTGATCGGATTTGCACTTGAATGTCAACCAATTCATGTAAAACAACCGTAATAACAGTTTGGGTCATTTGTAAATTTTCCAATTGAACCGGCATTAAACTTGTGCCGCCTTTGATTAAAACTAAGCTTTGATTGTAGGCCACAACGGCATCTTTAAACGCCGTGTAAGATAAATCACCACCACCATTTGCAAAGTGTTGCTCAACTACTTTAGCATCCATTGTATTATTTAACTGGGCGCTTGTTAAATTTGCCGCAATCTCAACAGATACTCCGTTAGATTTTGCAATTAAATTAATTTTAATTGCCTCAATTTTTGAATTTAACTTAGTGCTTATGCTGCGCAATTTGGTGATATTCTCCTTATCCATTTCTGGCATTTCTTCGTACAAGGCATCATTGTTTTCGGACAAATTAAGCGCATTTTGCTGCTGAAAATTGTCCATTGATGCTACGCTGTCTTGAATGTTTTGCGAATCGCCCATGCTAAACAGCATCAACAACATTCCGCATCCTGCAATCATGAAGGTGGTATGAATAATGGCGTTGAATTTAGTCTCTGGATCTTTATATTTTGTGAAAAAATAAATTGGAATAAAGATCAGGAAAAAGGTGATAAAACTACCATAAAATAAAATGTTGGCGAAAGGCCAATGCATTACTTTAAATAAGACACCTAATGTACCAACTATAGTAGTTAAAAATCCAATTATCATGATGATTCTGTTCTTCTTTTCTTTATCATCTTGGTATTTTAAAATGATATTTAAGGGTACAAAAATCAAACTAAAGATAAGGAGTCCTGCAAGTAATAATAAGCCTGCTCCAGGCCAGTGTTGTAATTTGAATAAACCGCCGAGCACGATAAAAGCCGCACTCAGTAGTCCTGTTATTTTTAATGTCCGTTTCATGGCGTAATAATATTTAAATGTTAATAAATCTCTCGTTTCAACCTCAATTTCTCGCAATTCTTTGCGGAAAAATCGGGCAATAGTATTCCCATAGAACTTAAAAAAGTCCTCTCCCATTTTCATCTCATTCTCAATAATACAACAGACGTGATCCACGATATTGTCTCTGACGTCTTCAGTTACAATGCCCCTTTTCGTTATATCATCCAGAATAAAATCAACTTCGTTTTCAGAAATCTTATACATTTTGTACGTTCGAATCTAAATCCAACAAAAAACGCATGGTTTTCATAAAATCAGACAGCTCATTTACTCGGTCGGCAACAGTGATTGTCCCTTGATCTGTAAGAATGTAGTATTTGCGAACGCGTTTCCCAATATAAACTTTCTCAACTGTCACATCTCCCTGCTTCTCGAGTGCATGAAGTGTTGGATACAATGCTCCTTCCGTAATTTGAATCTTGCTGTCTGTTAAGTCTTTCACTTTTTGAGTGATCTCATAACCATACATTTTTTCATTGTCTTTTAATAAATTAAGTACAATGGTTTTTAAGGTTCCTTTTATTAGTTCTGATGAATACATAGGACAAATATACATAAGAATCCTATGTATGTCCAAATTAATACCTAAGTAAATTAGGTATTAATTTTTAATTTGCTGATTAAGAATGATTTAAAGCTTATTTTTTCAAATCGAACTGGTGCGCGTTTTTAGCGCGTACCAGTTTATTTTAACATATCACTTCTTCAATGCCTTGGTTTCACGATAAACATCAACGGCAAAACAGGTATTTATTAAGAGCACAGCCGCAAACATCTTTCCCCAAAGTGCGGTATCAATTTCTTGTATTCCTAATTCGACATAAGTCAATGCAATTGCTCCTAAGGTAAAACCAACACCAAGCATAACTTTTGTGCCGCTATAAATATATCCTAAACCCATAAAAAAGAAATTAAGGACTGCTGCTACTATTGGATTTTTCGTTTTCATAATTCGTGATTTAATCAAATATTTAGTTTGTTTAATAAAAGACGAATGAGCCTAAAATATCTGGACAAATGAATGATCGAAATATTCATAAAACTGAAAAAGAGAAAAATTTGAAATCGAAAAGGAATTAGTTTGGAAGGTTTAAACTTTGGAATCACTTGATGACTTTTTTGTGAAGCAAAATAATTTACTCTCTTAAATAAGTCCTACTTTCGGACAACAAGTATAAGCTAAGAAATTGGCAATAAATTTAACGGGACAAATTGTTTTGAAAAAAGCCTGAAGAACATAAAAAGAAAATGCTGATCAGAAAAGTTTTAATAATATTGTTTATCAGTTGCAGTTTTATCTGGTCATGCACCGATAAACCACAAATTCCGGAAAGTGTCAAACCTGAAAGTTTTCCAGTTGTGATTAATTCTGTTGATTGCTGCGAAGATCCAATAGAAAAAGAATATCTAAGTTACTCCCGATACACATTATTGTACATTGGTTCTCCGAGCGATTCTATAAATGTAAACTGGCGTTTGTCGGGTGAATTTGGAGGGCCACCGCCAACAGAAATAGATCCGATAGACCCGATAGATCCAGAATTTAAAAGAAAAGGTAGGCCTCTTTCGAAATACAGTGCCTATGATTTATTAAGGGATGGATACTATGAAAATATAATTCCTGCAGGTATGCTTGATCTTAAAATAAGAATTGATACGAGCCAGTTGATTAATTACATGTTTGGACAATATCCTGTTTTTATTACTAATAACAGCCTAGACACAGCGATTATTGCGAGCAGAAATGAAATTCCCGCGATTATGGAAGCTATAGATGAAAGCGGGAAATGGCGTGCAATTGAAGAGCCATTAATTGGTTGCGGAACTGGTGTGACTCATATTATATTACCTCCTAATGAAATGGTATTGTCTGGTGCACCAATTTTTAAAGGAGAATTTAAAACAGCGTTCAGAATTCGAATTGGTGACAATGTATCAAACATCTTTTTTGGTTCTATTAACCCGAATCAATTTGAAAGTGCCTATGATAAGCATGGGAATTATAAATAGCTGCGATTTAAATGACTAGGAATTAAAATGTGTCAACATAGGCTCTATATAATGCTGTTCCCAACCAATGCTATATTTTTCTACCGAAGCCTCAGAATCGAGTGCGGTATGCGTTAATGTAAAAAGTGTTCCATTGTCTGATGGTGCAAATGTTACTTCAACAATTGAATCAGCTGTACTTTCTTCAAACTCACTTGTGCGCCACGTTTGTAAGACACGTTTATTGGGATTCAATTCCAATATTTTACCAAAAATATAACCATCCCAAGCAGTGAACTCTGCTCCAACTTGATTGGTAAAACTAGCTCCACCTCCTGTCATTTCTTCATGCCCATCACTATCCAACCAAGCATTATACGCCGTTGCTGGATCAACATTAAGCTCGGTTGCAATTACAATTTTTAATTCTTCCATCTGATTCGATTTAGTCCTTCAATTTAAATAAAACTATTCAATGTAAAGACGAATGAACGTTTGATTTCCGGACAAATTGCTGAAAACAATTAAATAAATTCAGACTAATATGCACTATCTAAATGCAAATTCTTCATCATGAATTTGTTTTTGTTTTACGCCTTCTTTCTTCAATTGTGTCATTATACTCGTCTTTAGAACTTGGGGTCCACAAATAAGATAATCTTTGTCCTTATAAGCTGTAAGTCCCAGTTTATCAACAGTTAAATAACCATTGTCATCAGACGTCCAAACAGTAAAGTCAATGTTAGGGTTCTCAGCAACCACAGCTTCAATTTCCGATTTATAAATGGCCTCTGAATCATTTTTAACACACCAAAATAATTTGACATTTTTTTGATTGCCAACCTCCTTAATTAAGGATAAAAATGGCGTAATTCCAATTCCACCAGCTATCCAGATTTGTTCTTTCTTGTCTAGATTATCAAACGTAAAAAGACCAAATGGCCCTTCGATTGTTACGGCCTCACCAACCGCTATTTTTTCATGGAGATTGTTGGTGTAATCTCCAAGACCTTTAATAGTTACCCTTAAATCTCCTTCAGAAGGATGGCTGCTAATTGTGAACGGATGTTGCTCCTTTTTACTAATTGAAGGGAACTTCACAAAAACAAATTGTCCCGCTTTATACACTAATTCATTTGCTTTAGCTTTTAATTTAACCTCAGTTATCCCGCTTCCTAAATCATTGACTTCATTTATAGAATAGTTTAATTTTTTATTAAATACACCATAAAGGAAAGCGCGATAAAACCAAGCGGCTATACCTAAAAAGGCCATTCCAAATACGTAAACACGTGTAATTGGCAATTCTTTTATCAAACTGCTCACCATAAGTCCGTGCAAGACAGCCATAACATAAAATAGCCCCATCAACTTGTGAAAATTGATCCATTTGTTATAAGGAATTTTCCTCTTAAAAATCGGCGCAGCAGAAAGAATTACCCCAACAATGATCAAAATTAAAGCATAGAAGCCAAGCGGTTTCCCAGGATTAAACGCAACCAAATCACGAGGTACAGCAATGAAGTGAGCCAATAAAAGAAAAACAGCGATTACACCAGAACGTCTATGGATCAAATACATTTTATCCAAACCTCCAAATAGTTTTTCAACCCATCTGGCGCGCGTTGCCATTAAAAAATTAAAAGCAAATACTGTTACCACCCATGAGGAAAAAACTTCACCTAAAATTCGGTGAGCATTATCCCAACCGACATTGGTCAATTCTCCAAAAAACAAGGTATCTGATGAAACCTCCATGAATGACCCATTGTAAAGGGATAAATCAATTGCCCAAAAAATGAAGTGAATTCCAATTATAATTGGAAAATAAACTTCTTGTTTTAACATTTTCATAATGATTCTCTGATTACCTAGTTATTATTCCGCTAAAAGATCTTCTTGCTTAGTACAAACAAAGGCTTGCGCCATTTATACAAACATCTCAAACCTTTTCGCAGCCTTTTTTTGCAAATTTAGTCCGTCTCAATGTTCTTTAATTGTATAAATCGGTCATCTAAATTACCGTGAAGGAAACTGGGTGTTTCTCCTGTATGTTTTTTGATTTCGCGAATAAAATGGGCTTGATCATAATATCCTTCTTCTGGGAAAAACTGGCCATTGCGAATTTGAATATAAGCTGCGTATACTTTTTGTATGTTCAAATAGGTTTTCAAAGACACACCTAAGTACTTATTTAAATAGCGACTTATTTGACGCTCACTCCACTTCACTTCTTCTGCGATAGCTTTAACGGTGCTTTGTCCTTTTGAATGATCTAACAAGCGAGATAAATCAATTTTGTTCTGCTCAAGGGGTACATTCAATTGCTCCAAATTCTTGGTGATTTTCCTTTCAAAAATTTTCGCAACAGCTTCAAATGAATCAAATTGGATGTCCTGAATATTCCAAAAATTCGCTTCCAAAATTTCTCGATTGTTGAGGATAGAAGCAACGGCCTTATTAAAAACATATTCTGGTGCTAATATTTTGAAGCGAATTCCAAAGGACACTGATTTTGGCATTAAAGCCACTTCTTTTTCCTTAGCCCATAGACCAGTTAAAAAGTGTATTTTAATTTCACCATTCACCAAAAATACAATCAATTTGAAATAACTGTCTGGGCAAATAATGAAGGAGTGCTCAGACTCTGTAAGGTTTTCATGCCAAAAAAATGAGTCTACAAAATCAGTCAAATGTGCTGATGGTTTTATTTCTTGATATGTATGTTGATATGCGATAATACAATATAACAGTTTTATAGCCAATGTCAATCGTTCCAACTTGGCATTATAAATTGAAAATTCACTATCTTCAAGGTAAAATTTATAAGAGATGAAATCTTTAACACTATTTGTACTATGCCTATTAACAGTACAGTCATTTGCACAAATTGAAACGACAGACACAATTGTTGCCAAATATGACGCGCAAATTGCTCAAGCCGAGGCAGATGAAATGGAAGAGATTATTCCACACATTTCAACCACTTGCCCATTAATATTGCCTGCAATTGGCCTAGTCAATCATCAAATTGACATTTACTTCGATCAATTCCGAGAGGAATCCGAAATTGAAGGCGAGGGTATTCAAACGGCAAGCACTATACGTAAAGTAAGTTTTCAAATTGTAAGTGGCTCCTATCAATTCGATTACACATTTCATTTCGATTTAGCTGGGAATCTTATTTTTCATTCAGAAAGAGCAGAGGATCCAGATTACAGCTGCACACTAACTTCCTATTATTTTGATAAGCAAGTAAAATGCATTCAACTGCGCTCAGAATTGCTTGCTACAGAATTCTGCGAACTCCCAGCCGAAAATCTACCTGAAATTCGCACTGAATTGAGTGATATCGAAAAATTTACGGTTAAATGGATTATTAAAAGCGCTTCTCAATACAAAGAGCTTTTGGCAGTTTACATGGATATAATGTTGAACTAATCGTGCTTTTTCTCTTCAGGTC
>WTCE01000006.1 GCA_013138735.1 Crocinitomix sp.
GATAAAGAAGAACCGAAACATTATGACTTTTATGGATATATTTACTATTCTGTGACATCTAGTCACAAAATAGTAAAATTTGACGAGGCAAGCCTCGAGGTATTAAACCTGAAAGCGAATAAAAAAATTACCTCAAAAATCGAGAATTGATCTCGCTAAATCCATAGATAATAATTAGTTTTGAGAGTGTCAATTCTAAAAACTCTCATAAACCTTGGGGTCCATTTCGAGGGTCCATCCAAAGGTAGTATGGTGCGTGTACAAAATAGTTTTGCTATCGTTTCGACACTATTTGCTATTCCTTTTGAAGTTTATTTTTTATTAGTAGGTGAAATTGGAATATCAATTATTTTTCTATTAATTCAAGCTATTTTAATTGGCTCGATTTACCTGAATTATAAGGGAAATCTTGCACTCTCAAAGTATTTCATAATCATTGTTTATTCAGCTGCTTTACCCACTCTGAGCACATTCATTGGATTCGAAAGTGGGTTTTACTTGTATTACTTTCTTGCTTTTGGAATCTTTATGAGCCTTTTTGATTTCAGCGAGAAGACCAAATTATTCTTTAGCCTATCCCTCTGCATAGTCTCTTTGGCGTTGACCCTTTTTCTAGGATTGAAATACCCAACCTCTTTATTGAATATCGAATTCCCGATTCAAGGTGTCATATTTCAAATGAATTTCACAATTGGAATCATCCTTTTGTCAATCATGAATTTTCAGATTATTTCGCGTTACTTTTCTATAAACACCGAGCTCAGCTCGTCAAACTCGGACCTTCAGAAAACTATAAAAGAAAAGGAAATACTACTTGCAGAAGTTCACCACCGAGTTAAAAACAATCTGGCTGTGATGACCAGTTTGATGAATCTTCAAATTCGACAATCTTCAAATAAAGAGGTAAAAGAAATTCTTTCAAAAAACACTGGTAGGTTGAGAAGCATGAGCATAATTCATGACAACCTTTATAATCAGGGCGACTTGAATAAAATTGATTTCAAAGAGTTTCTTATTAAACTGATTGAAGATATTTTAAATTCGAATAAAAGAGATGATTTTGAACTGAAAACGCTATTTGAGATTGAAAGAATTGAGTTAGCGCTTCCTCTTGCTGTTCCTGTAGGTTTAATTGTCAATGAAATTATAGTAAACAGCTTTAAGCATGGCTTTTCAAACAGACAAAAAGGGCAACTTAAAGTCGAATTCGCCAAAGTCAATAATCAAACTTCATTGACTATTTCTGATAATGGGGTTGGATTTAAATCTGGACAAGTGAAAAACGGCTTAGGGCTTTCTTTAATTACTGACCTGAGTGAACAAATAGATGCTAAGCTTGAATTTAATTCTAGCGAAAATAATGGTACACAATATTCAATTATTTTTTAGGTTTTGAAGTAAAAACTTAATGCTGAATTGAATTTCAGTTTAATGGTAATATTCAAATTCCAAACGCATCACATTTAGACGCTTTGAGCCTCTTGCCTAATTAAAAAATCAATCCCACTGTCGCAGATCTTCACCATCTAGTTTTGTTTTACCAAATTCGTACGGATCTTGCAGAATTAAGAGGGGACAAATGCTAATCATTCCGATAATCTGCATTTCCATCTCCTCGGTAAATAAGATATCTACTTGAACTACATTTTTTCCTGGCTCGAATTTTATTTCTCTAATATTAATACCAACATGACCTACTGACCTTGCCATAATGCTAAGCGGAGCTTTTACATCATTTGGAATGACTATGACATATTTTCCTTCCTCATCAGATATTGCGTAAATAGCACTTGTAATTCCTGCTGTTGTATCCACTTCTATCCATACTTTTGCGAATGGAACAGTCATTGAGTCAGCATCAACAATACTACCATTAATAGTATAATTAGTATCTACTGCGACCTCTGTTTGAACAATAGGTGGAAACGTAGTCAAGGTATCTTGCGCAAGTATGTCTGTAGAACTTAATCCCAACATAAAAACCATCATAAAAGCCAAACGAAAACGTGACCCAATTTCTACCCGATTGGAATTCATGATTTGTCGCTTATTAAAAATACCACAAGTTTTACTGCTTGCATTTTTTAATTGTTCGCGAATTTCAGGTTTAGACATGGCTGTATAATCAACGATATCCTTTTGGCAAGAATCACAAAATCGTCCTTTTTTAGTTGGCGCCATTTCGCCAATATTTTCAGGACAATTAAAGTTCATTTCTACCATACTCCAATATAATAAATTTATATGCAATAGATTGATGCAGAAACTGTCAGTTTTCCATAAAAACCTACATTTCTAAATCATGTATTTGTCATCTATCCGAAAAATAATTTTGCAGTTACTTAGTGCTTAAAAAATGCCACCAAATCGGCCTCCACCCTATCTCGATTTAACCATAAATCCATACTGAGCACGACCTTAAAATCGTCATATTGGCCAGCGAGAACAGTCAACACACTTTCAATATCGGTAACTTCACCGTCGCTCAATCCTGGGTCAACTAATAGAATGCGATTGTTTTTATGCTGAATGAATGAACTTAAGCCAATTCCTTTCCCTGCCGGATAAAAAGAAAAATCAATCTTGTTTTTCAATAATAAATCATGAATCAATTGATGTGCTAAAGGCTTTATGGATACTGGCGCATTCAACGTACTCAACTGCTCAGCATATGATAAATAGTCTTTTAATACTTGCACACCTTTATTATCTGACAATCCAAAATCTACTGCTTTTACGGATGTAAAGACAACCATTTTTTCAATGGCACGTGTAAACATTACATTCAAGCGATTGGCTCCGTTTATTTGATTGACTGGGCCAAAATTCAACCTAAATTCGCCGTTTTCATTTTTACCATAACCGATTGAAACTAAAACAAGGTCTGCTTCAATGCCTTGAGTATTTTCTAAATTTCGTGTTATGATTTTATCATCCAACTCCAGATTTAAAGCTTTCAATTGACGCCGAATTTCCTTTTCCTGCTCTTGCGAAAAGGCTATAATCAGAATGGATTTAATCTGATCTGATTGTGTTTTTTGACAATACTTCGCCAAATGCTCTGCTTCTAGCTCATTTTTGCCTGAGGCGTAATTCCCTTCCACATATTGCACCTCAATTGGGCATTCAGAGAATTTAGGAGGCAGTGTTAATAAATCGCCATTGTAAAATTCGAGATTAGAAAAACGAATTAAATCTGGATGGTGACTTCTATAATGCCATTTCAACATTTTATTCGCATATACTTGTTCACCTTGGTCCAAAATTGTTTTAGTATCTTCTCGAGAAGTGAAAAAAGCAGATGGGGGCATTTGTTTAGAATCACCCACCACAATTACTTGTTTGGAACGGTGAATTGCAGGGATTGCATCTTCAAGCGGAATTTGACTGGATTCATCAAAGATGATCACGTCAAATAAATCTTCAATACAGGGTAAATTTTCAGAAACTGTTAAAGGATTCATCAGCCAAACAGGCTGCATTTTTAACAAATGATCCTGCGTTGATTCAAAAAAGGCTTTGACTGAAAGATGCCGTTGTTGCTTATTCATTTCATGCAAAATGACACGTTTCTGTGCCTTATATTGTTTTTTCGTCCTCTTTTGTTGCTCTTTTAATTTGAAGCCCGCTTTCGTTGATAGACTCTCTGCTTCGTTTTGCTTCACCCGCGCAGCATCAATAATTGAAGTGATGTTTTCTTTAATCTGCACTTTTTTATTGCCAATTCCTCGCTTAACAGCATTCACAATTTCCCAACCAGACAAGGCTTTAAAATCAGTCTCAAATCGGGTGATTTCCAATAAATTTTGATATGCCACAATAGCATTTAATCGCTCTAGTTTATGGGAATTATGCTGCACAAAATGGCGAACACTAGGTGCTAATTTAAAAAACTCTTTGATCTCTGGCAGCCAATGATTCATTTCTGGCAGCTTCGTTTTTAAGCTTTTTAAATTGGCATCAAACTCATGAATAGAATTGATTTTATTTTCATTAAATAAGAATCTGTTTTGCGAATTAAACTTTAATATTTCAGGATGAATACGACTTAAACTTTGAATTAGTGCTGCTGAATGTGGATGCTCTAAAATATGCAAGTATTCATTTTGAGAAACCGCGTCCAATTTATTTCGCAGGTTAAATATTAAGTCAATTTCATTTTCGGGATCAGCAATATTTAAGTTATGTCGCAATTTAATTTTAACCTCATCCAATTCTCCTTTTAAACGCCACTCCATTTGCACAGCTTCGAGCAATTCAACTTTTGTATGAATAGAAATTCCTGTATGAAAATCTTGGAAGGCGGTTTTTAATTTAGCCGGGTTGCGTCTTAAAATTTTCAGAATTGAACTGCTTTGTTTTCGTTCAGAAGTCTGTAATAAATCCAACAGCTCAGTAATTTCTGCCATTGAAGGTTTTTTAGACCATTTTTTATTACCCTTTTCAATATGTGAAATCTTCGTTTTTAATAACTGATATTTTTTTGCCCAAGTATTGAATGATTTATATTGCTTTGAATCGACATTGAGTAAATCCAATTGCACTTTATCAATCATATTTAAAATACTGGCGGTAAGCGCTAATTTCACAAAACCGTCAAAAGACTCATCTAAATCATAATCGGTTTGGATGGCTTGAATTAAAGCCAATGTTGCCGTCATACTACCGATTCTTTTTTCCAAGGCTAAAAGCACATCAGTTTCCGAAAATACGGCCGCGTTTAATTGCACAAAATCACATTGCGCTATGGTTTTGGTTCCAAAGGCGCTTGGCAAATCCAATGCTATTTTCTTAAGAAAGGCTTGACTTGATTTCCAATCATGAAATTCGGGTACTTTACCATTGGCTATTAATTGAGACAAAGGAAGGTTATACTCTAATAATACCGTTATAAGATCCTGCAAAGAACCATTTATCTCTTTCTTATTTTGAATTAATTTTTCCGGATAAAATTGTAATACATTATTCCCCTCACTCCTACTCTTTAACTCAACACGATTGAATTTGTTCTCATTTAATGTTTCCCACGTTTTTTTCAAGCCGCCATAAAACGCTTTTTTCTGGTCCTTATTGGTATTAAAATATGCAACCAAAGCTCCCAAACCAATATTCATCAATCGCTTATTCACCACTTCTAAGGCCGATCTTTTTTCGGAAACGAACAACACTTTTTTATCTGCAGCCAAAAAGGCTCCAATAAGCGCTACAATTGTATGAGATTTACCCGTACCTGGCGGTCCCTGAATGACCATGTTTCTGCTCAAGGCAGATTGGATAACAGCTTTTTGCGATTGATCCAAAAATGAAATTGCATGTAGGTCTCCCCCCTCCTTTGGTTCAGGATCAACCTCACCTTGCAACAAAATGGATACTTGACTATTTGGCTGAACAATTATTTTATCATAATCGGCGCCTAAAGCACTTTTTTTATAATTAAAGTTACCGATTAAGCGCCGTGTTATCAATTGCCAATTTTCGGTCTCATCAAAATTTTCAACTGTGCTAATTTTCGGTGAATCAGCATCCTTCGGTTCAATTGAAGGATTAAAATAATTGAGTAGGCGTGAAACCTCATCTTGCAAATCGATAATTTCCTCAGGCCATGTATAATCGAAAAACAACTTAAAATAATGTCGTAAAACGGGGTTTATTTGAAAGTTTTCTGTTGTTATTTCAGACGAATAAGATGTTTCTATTTTTCGTGAACGTTTTAGGATACACGGTCTGTAAAACAAAGGAGAACAATAATATAATTTATTGGCCGCACCAGCTTCGTTGGGTGGAGACCACTTTATAAATACGGCAACATCTAGGGTTGTTTCCAAGCCATATTCCTTCCAATAATAATTGGCTTTTTTAAAGATTTTTTCTGGCAATTTAATCCCATCAGTATCCGCAGGGTTCCACAGTTTGTTTTCGTTAACATGAACGAATGGGTTCCGCTTTGAAAAATCAAAAAGAGCCTTTTGCAATGCTAGCAAATCTTTTTCAATTGTCATTTTACCAAAATTCCTTTCAATAAATTGATGACGTCGGTATCCACTAAATGATAGGCGTTGATTCCAACACTTTTGGCCCCTTCTACATGCTGAATACTATCATCAATAAAAATAACTTCTTCAGGTCTAAGGTTAAGATCGTCCAGAATAAATTCAAAAGCAGCCGAATTAGGTTTTCTTTTATTGATTAAATGTGAATAATAGGTTTTATCAAATACCTTCTCAAGTAAACTAGGATCGCCATGTTCGTTTTTAATAATGCTCTTAAATGCACTTAAATGAATTGCGTTTGTATTGCTAAACAGGTAAATTTTATAGTGCTGTTTTAATGTTATTAAAAAATCAATCCGTTCTTTTGGTAAATCAAGTAACATAGCATTCCAAGCATGATCCACCATCTCATGACTAACCTCATCTCCTAAAAATGAAATCAGATAATCTCTAAAATAGTTTGCTGTAATTTCTCCGGTTTCAAATCGATCAAATAAATCGTTTTGCTCTGCTTGCGAATAAAGTTCTTCAAAACGTTCTTCTCCCAATATTTTAAAGGCATTAATCGTTTTATTATAATCCAAATTTAGGATCACCCCACCCAAGTCAAACAAGATCGCAGAAACCTTTTTTTCCATCTTGGAAAATTACTTAATTTTGGGTAATTCTGATGAATCGAAGGGATTGAATTTTTTTTTTTATATTTGACTGACCAACGATAACCCAAATAAATGCTCAACGTATCTATTATTGATGACGATAACCTCTCAAGGAGGATATTTAAAAAGTATATTGATCAAACCAATTTCTTAAACTTCAATAAAGAATATGATTCTGGAATAGCCGCCCTTAAAGACGATTCAATTAATACTGTTGACCTTATCATCTTAGACGTTGAAATGCCAAATTTAAATGGGCTAGAATTTTTAGAGCAGGCAGAATTGAAGCCACAAGTAATTATTTCTTCGGTCAATTCAAATTATGCCGTGCAAGCATTCGACTTTGATGTAACCGATTTTCTTGAAAAACCTGTCCCTTATGGTCGATTTTTGCAAAGTATTTATCGCGCTCAAAGAAGATTTGAAACCAATCAGGAAAACAATTTAAATTCTAGTCATATCTACATCAAAAGCAATAATGGCTATACGCGCATTGAATTTGATGATATTATTTACATTGAGGCTTATTCGGATTACATGAATATTCATACGGTTCATGAACGCTTTACTGCACTTACGACTATGAAGGCTATTGAAGAACGTTTGCCTAAGAACAAATTTATTCGCGTGCACCGTTCATACATTGTCCAATTAGATAAAATCAATCGCTTTGAAGACAATATGATTCGCTTAGGTGAAAAAGTAATTCCTGTAAGTCGATCTTGCAAAGAGAATTTATTAAAGCATTTGAATTTTTTCTAGAAAG
Source organism: Crocinitomix sp. (assembly GCA_013138735.1). Taxonomy (GTDB): domain Bacteria; phylum Bacteroidota; class Bacteroidia; order Flavobacteriales_D; family Crocinitomicaceae; genus Crocinitomix. The sequence continues at coordinate 7,416 of WTCE01000006.1, forward strand.
AATAATTGCATCTCGTCGTTACCAATCTACATTTGAACGTAAAAACCATAAACTCCTGCTTGACCCTAGCCTTTTGATAATCGCTTGATGGTTAATTTTATTAGTTTTGTAGGTATAAAAACTGCCATAAAACTGATTGAATCTACATTGCTAAAATAGATTTATTCAAAAAAGATTTTTAAATGCGTTACTTAATCCTGCTAACTATACTGACTTTTCAGCTGATCAGTAGTTCCTGTTTTGCACAACTCGGCTCTATCTCAGGAACTGTTTCGGATGAATTTGGTCCTTTACCTGGTGCAAAGGTCAAAATTATAGGTACAGATCTTTCTATTAGCTGCGACATTAATGGCGCATATACTTTTGAAATTAAACCCGGAAAATATTCTGTAAGTACTAGTTATCTTCTTTATAAAACGCAAAAAATATCAGCTGATATTTCCTTCAATCATTTAAATGCGGACGTTGACTTCGTATTAGAATCTGGCAGTGTTGTAGATGCGGATATTTCAATAGGATCGCGTGCCAAGCCAAAGTCACAAATGGAGAACATTGCTGCCGTGGATGTCATTTCACCAACTGACATTTCAACTTCTGCTCAAATATCCTTATCACAAATCTTACATTACCTCGTACCGTCGTTTCACTCCACATCACAAACTATTTCTGACGGAACTGACCATACTGCACCTGCTACTTTAAGGGGACTTGCTCCTGATCAGGTCCTAGTACTGGTCAACGGAAAAAGAAGACATACGAGTTCATTAATTAACGTGAATGGAACTGTAGGAAGAGGATCGGTAGGTACAGATTTTGACGCCATTCCTGTTTCAGCGATTGACAGAATTGAAATTTTACGCGACGGCGCTGCAGCGCAATACGGATCAGACGCGATTAGTGGTGTAATCAATATTATCTTGAAAGATCAAACGAATGTTTTTTCATTAAACACCATGTTAAACCCTACACTTTATGGGGATGGAACTGAGTTTTTATTGAGCACAAATTACGGTTTAGATTTAGGGAAAGGTGGTTTTGTTAATATTTCAGCAGAATATAAACAACGGGAGGCTTTAAACCGAGCAGGAAATTATATAGGTAACATCTACACAGACAATGACTCATTGGATGCTTTATTAATTGAACAAAATGATTTTTTCGGACAATTAACAGACTATAATGAACATCAAATCATGCAAATTGGTTCTTCGAAAAAATTTGACGGGACCGTTTTTTACAATGCCGTAATCCCCGTAAAGGGTAAGGCGGAACTCTATTCAAATGGCGGCGTGAATTATCGCAAGGGCGAATCGCGTGGTTTTTACCGTTTACCAATTGAAAGTCAAAAGGTGGTTTTAGATTTATTTCCAAACGGGTTTTCGCCAGAAATTCACACAGACATTATTGACAAATCACTTTCAATTGGAATGCGCGGCACGCGCAATGGATGGCATGTAGATTTTAGTAATTCAACAGGCACAAATGAATTTGACATTACCGTAAAAAATTCTATCAACGCATCCCTTGGAGTGGCTTCACCCATTAACAACTTTGCCGGCGGTTTTAAGTACGGACAAAACGTTACCAATTTAGATTTTTCAAAACGCCAAGACAGCCTAGGGTTCTTACATGCTTTAAATATGGGCTACGGTGTTGAATTTAGAATTGAAGACTATCAGGTAATTAAGGGTGAAGAAAGCTCATGGATAGACGGTGGAGACACGAATGATTTAGGAGAGCTATATCAAGCAGGTGTGCAGGTATTTCCAGGATTTCAACCACAAAACGCATTGGACAAACGCCGTACGAATGTCGCCGCGTATAGTGATTTAGAATTTCACTTCACAAAAAAGTTTTTAATAGAGGCGGCGGCACGCTATGAAAACTACACGTCGTTTGGTGGGAACTTAAGTTGGAAGCTTGCAACACGATATAAATTTGGCAAAAACCTATCTGTTCGATCATCATTTAGCACAGGATTCAGGGCTCCATCACTTCACCAAATCTACTTTAACAATTTAGGAACTCAATTTATTGATGGCGCTTCATATCAAGTAGGCACATTTAATAATGAAAGTCCTATTTCTAAAGCCTTTGGCATTGAAAGCTTGAAACCAGAAACATCACAAAATTTTAGCCTCGGTTTCACATCAAAATTGTTTAAAAACTTCACCTTCAACATGGACTTCTACTATATTGCAATTAAAAATCGCATTGTACTTTCAGGAAGGTTTGATGAAGGATATGCCGATATCTTAACGCCAGTTGGCGCAAGTTCTGCTCAGTTTTTCACCAATGCTGTGAACACAGAAACAGTTGGTTTTGATTTTGTCCCCACCTATTCTTTACGTGTAAAAAAAGGATTGCTTCGTCTTTCAGGAGCTTACAATTTCACATCAACTAAAACAATCGGGATGATTAACACTCCGCCGTTATTGACGGGATCTGAGGATATTCTATTTAATCGAGAAGAAATATCTCGTTTAGAAGTAGCCCAGCCAAAATCGAAAGGGATATTAACAGCCAATTACTTATTAAACAAATGGAATATTGCCCTAAAAACAACACGATTTGGAACTGTTTCATACATCCACCCAAATGATGGTAATGCAGCCAATTGGGTACTCAATGAGTTCACTGGGCTAATTGAAAGCCGTGATCAAGTTTTTAATCCTAAGTGGATCACTGATGTCTTTATCTCATATAAGTTTAACAACTACTTTACATTTGCACTTGGGGGCAATAATATTTTTAATGTTTATCCTGACAAGCACACCCATTCTGTTAATGTAAATCAAGGCCATTTTGTTTATAGCAGACGTGTTCAACAGTTTGGTGTTCGTGGTGCTTCATATTTTGCACGTTTAAGCTTTTCATTGTAAACTTTAAGATGTGAACTTACAAAGGCCGCTTTTCTTAATCTTACTTTTACTCTTCAATGCAATTGCAAATGCGCAAGAAGATGTGACAGAGCAAGAGCTAATTAAAAATAAGCAGCGTGTCAGTTACATCTATAATTTCACTAAGTATATTGATTGGGAAAACTTAGATTCACAAACAGAGTTTGTGATTGGAATACTTGGCACAAATAATACCGATTTAATTGCAGAATTTAAGGCTACTGCGCTGCAAAAAAACATTAAAAATTTACCCGTTGTTATTAAAAACTTCAACAGTATTGAGGCGATTACGCCCACCAATATTCTATATCTAAATAAAAAGGACAATTATGAGCCTGCATTAATCCTTGAACAGTTGTACTTTAATCATTGTTTGCTCGTGACAGAAGGTTATCCCTTTGGTTTATCCATGATTAACTTTATTGAAATAGATGATGAATTTCATTTTGAAATTAGTCAAGAAAAAATTAGCCGTGCAGAACTTCTATTTGACCCCGCTTTATTGTCCTTTTCTATCCAAAGCACTGCGGATTGGAATTCACTTTACGAGCGATTACAAGAAGAAAAGGAAACTGTAAAAGATCAAGATATAGAGCTCAAAAAATTAAATGAAGAAATCAATCTTCAGAAAGAAGAAATCCAAAATCAAGAGAATAAACTAAGTGCAACTCTGGATGAAATAGCAATTCAAAAGCTTTTATTATCTGACCAAGAAACAATCATATCTAAGCAAAAAAAGAACATTAACACAAAGCTCAAAAGGCTACAATCATTAGCACAGGAAATTCTAATAAATGAGGATGTCAATAATACTTTGTTGAATACCTTTGAGCAGCAGTATAAAAACATTTCCACCCAAAAAAAGGAACTTGCAGGGCAATATGAAATCCTTGAAAATCAAAAAAGCGAAATTCGAGATAAGGAACAAAAAATCAAATCGCAAAACGACACCCTTAAAATTCAAGTGGGAGAGATTGAGCAACAACGGATTACACTATACGTTTTCCTTACCTCAATCATATTTGCCATCTTTTTTATCTACTTTATGTTTCGCGCCAATAAAAGAAGAAAAGAAAGTGAAAGAAAACTTCATTTAAGAAATCAAGAATTAATTGCATTGAATAAATCATTGGACAGTTTCACCTATCGTGTTTCGCATGATTTAAAAGCGCCTATCATAAATGTGAAAAACATGATATCAATGCTCCAAGAGTTTACCGACGAAAGTCAAAACCCTATGATAACGGAAGTTTTTACGAATCTAAATTCATCAACCGACCAACTTGAAAACACGATCGTTGACATGTTAAATCTCGCGAGAATTGAAAGGGTTGAAGAAGCAAAGCTAATCATTTCACCTAAGGATATTTTAGCTGTTTTAAAACTTAACTACGCTAATGAACTACAAGCAATCAATGGGCAATTGATCAACAATATTGATGCTGCAATTACTGTTTACGCATCAGACATAGAGCTAAAAAGTATTTTTCAAAATTTGATCACGAATAGCATTAAGTATAAACATCCTGAGCGCCCGTTAAAAATTGAAATTTCTGCCAAAACCAAAAACGCATTCTGCACAATTACTTATAGTGATAATGGCGTAGGCATTGATTTAGAGAAATTTAAAGGGAAACTATTTAACATGTTTGAGCGTTTTAATACAGACGCGACAATTGAAGGAACCGGCGTTGGTATGTATATTGTCAAAAGATTAGTTGAAACCAACAATGGAAAAATAGCCCTTAGTAGTGAATTTGGACAAGGGCTAACTTATCATATTTCACTACCAATAAAACCAAACTAGAATGGGAGCGATACTAATTATAGATGATGATGAAACTAACAACTTTTATGTAAAGTATGTATTTTCAAAATTAAATATCACTGAAAACATCTACTTTGCATTGAATGGGCAAGATGCCTTGCAAATTATTAACGAATTAAGGAATAAAGGCGTTTCTATTGACCTCATCTTATTGGATATTAATATGCCAATAATGAATGGTTTTGAATTTTTAGATGAATACGAAAAACTGCCTAAAAACAAAGAATCTAAAACCGTTATTACAATGATGTCGTCCTCTGTTAATTCGGCAGACATGAAAAAATCTAACTCCTATAAAAGTATTGATCTCCGTATTGAGAAACCTTTAAATGAAGAGAAGATGAAAGCTATTTTACAAACTTTATAGCCAGCATTTTATGACTAATTCTCAAAATAACAGCAAGCAAGCCTTTCAGGATAAAATGAACCGAATTGGGTATAATGATACTCCCTTTATTCTAAAACTGATCAAAATATTTAGCGAAAACGCAAAAAGTGCATTAGAAAATTTAAATCAAACAAGCCCCATATCGGATTTGGTTTTAAAACAACAAGTCGCACATAAATTAAAATCAAATTTTCAACTTTTTGAGTACGTCGAGGCGGAAGAACTAGCATCCAAAATTGAAAACGCATCAACATTAGACGAAATGAAGCCCTATCTCAAACGATTAAATAAAGTTTTACCTGCAATTATGGCGGAACTTGAAACGTTTGATTAGCAATTCATCCGTAGAATTCTGGTATTTCGTCTAAACTACTAGTAATCTGGTCGCTTTAACTTAGTTTTCTCGTATTTAACACTTACTTTAGAGTAATCTAAAAAAGTCAAAATTCCAAACAAGTTTGAAATTTTAACAAGTTTGAAATTTTATAGTGGCATGAAAATATTTATAATTGACGACGACGAATTATTCACTGAGAGCTTGAGCAAGCAACTTGGTAACAAGAATATGGGTGATATTCATGTATTTCATTCGTTGTCATCCGCAATAAGAAAGATGGGCCTTGCTCCTGAAGTTATCATACTTGATCATTTCTTACGCGGTACTTTAGGTACGGATCTCATTCCAATTATTAAAGAAAATCATCCTAAAACGAAAATCATTTATATCTCTGGACAAACGGATGTGAACGTTTTAGCAACAGCGCGGCGCATTGGAGCGACTAATTATATCAAAAAGGATAAAGATCTACTCCAAAATATTGTGAATGAAATCAATAAAAAAGTAGTTTCAAATCAATCAAACGCAGACAGCGTTTTTTTTAAACTAAAATCCTTTGTAAAAAAGCCACGTAAGAGATCACTCTTCATTGTAGATGATGACGAGCTATATTCTGTTTTTCTTCGCTACAAATTATCGAAAACCGAGGATTTTGACATTGCCATGTACAAAGACGGCCAATCGGTAATAGAAGATGTAGATCAGGCTCCCGACATCCTCATCCTTGACTATAAACTTGTAAAAATGACCGCTGAAGTCGTTTTAAAAGAATTCAAACTAAGATCACCCGAAACGCATGTAATCATATTGTCTTCACAAGAAAATATAGACGTTGCGCTCAATCTATTTGAACTTGGGATAGCTGATTATGTTGTGAAAAATAAAAGTTGGGAAGAAAATTTACTTGAAGCTATTGACAAATTTCCTCATCAACGAACTAGGGCTAGAGCCAATTAGTTATAAGCTGCAATTTGCTCGAATTAGCGCTTTAAAAATCAGCCCCATACATCACCCCTCCTTAATTTAAAACTTTCGATCATAAAAAAGACGCTTAAATTTTGATAAATTGATTAAATCAGATACATTTGCAGCCGTTCTTTTGAAGTTATTTGTACAGAATTCTTATTCTAAGCAAATTAAGGTAATTGAATGAAGAGCATCTCGTTGCTCTATAAATAATTCGGGCCTATAGCTCAGCTGGTTAGAGCACTTGACTCATAATCAAGGGGTCCCTGGTTCGAGCCCAGGTGGGCCCACAAAAGTCTTCTACACTTTGTGGGAGACTTTTTTTTGATCTACGTTTAGGGATCGTAAAACAAGCTAAACGCATCAACGGCCCCGTGGCGCATCCCGATAGTTATCGGGAGAATAGCACGGAGGTTTATTGAAAGAGTATTTTGGCCCTGTGGCGCAACTGAATAGCGCATCAGATTTCGGCTCTGAGGGTTGGGGGTTTGAATCCCTCCAGGGTCACAAAAACAAAGCTACTCCTCTAGGGGTAGCTTTGTTTTTTCAAAAAAGTGAGGAATAACAGAAGTTTCAAGTGTTTTCTTGGTGGTTTGAACTTTTATCTAAAGTGGTTTGAATCCTTTAGAGTATTTTTGAAAGCTCATTAATTTGAAAATCTATAAATTCCTTCAAAAAGTGTGCAAATTGAAATAGGTATATTCGTGCACAGGACAGAAGCTGTGTTGCATATTGAGATGCTTTAGACAATTATTGTAGTTAATTATATAGGATGGATATCACACAAATCAAAGGAAATACAAAACCCATAATAAATAATGTCTCACCTATATCAGAAGACTCATTAGATTTAGTAGCCAATTTGATAGAGGTAGAAAACTATGAAAAAGGAGATGTGTTTATCGATAGAGGAAAAAAAAACAACAAGGAATACTTTGTATACGAAGGTGTCTGCCGGAGCTTTTTGCTAAGCCCGGAAGGTGAAGAAGTAACCATATCTTATTTTCTTAAAGGCAGTGTACTCTCTCCCAATAAAACGAGAACAGCTAATCAAATATCTCACCTTAACTTTCAAGCACTTACAAAGCTAACTGTCGCTAGTCTAAACGCTGACAAGTTTGAGCAGCTAATGATAAATTACATTGACATACGCGAGTTTGGAAATATGGTTTTACAAAATGAACTCCTTGCAAAAGTTGAAAAAGAAATTGGCCTCGCTTCGCTGAACGCTAAAGAAAGGCTCATCCTTTTTAGAGAAAAATACCACTTTCTGGAAAATCTAATCTCACATGTTGACATTGCCTCCTATCTGGGAATTACAAATATTTCCCTCAGCAGACTCCGTAAAGAACTCATGAAGTAAAATGTCATCCTTTAACAAATGTTAATGGATTCCAAATCAACATCATCAATCTTTGTAGTGAATTTAAAAACAAAGAAAGATGAAGAATGTATCAAACACCGTCACTCAAGGATTTAATGTAAATAAAATTAATCCACTTTGGTATCTCGCAATTGGAGTAGCCACCATGGCGTTAACACACATGAGCTTCAGCATTGAGATCGTAGCGTGGGTTTCAAGTGTTCCATTTCTAATTTATCTAACTTTGACTAAGGGTTGGAAATCACGTTTAACCTTTTCCCTTGCTCTAGTTATAGCATGGTCATGTGTTGTAACCAAGATTATTAGCGATCCAATTCCACTAATGCTGGTCTTTCTCTACTCGATTCCAATTAGTTTATTTCACCTGCCTGGATACCTGATATGGAGTAAATTTAAAAATCAAAAATACGCGCTGTTTCTATTTCCTGCTATCATGATCATTATGGAATGGATTCAATACACCTTTACACCTCTTGCCAGTTGGGGAGTAGCTGCATATACCATGCACGATAATGTATCACTTATTCAAACAGTATCCTTGTTTGGGTTGGCTGGACTAAGCTTTTTGATTTATTGGGTTAATGTCTCAATTGCTAATATCATAATCAAAAGAAAAATCTCTGTTTCAACATTTCAGCTCCCGTTAATTATGCTGTTCCTTTTAATTGCTTTTGGCTCCATCCGTTACGACATGAGCAAAGGCAATGGTATTGACACTGTAACTGTTGCCGCAGTTGGAACAGACTCGAAAGCAAGTGGTTTGCCATTGCCATCTATGGAAAGTAATGAACAGGTTAAAACGGCATTATTTAAACGAACAAGAACTGCAGCAGACGGTGGCGCTAAAATAATATCATGGAACGAAGCCGCCATATTTATAATGCCTGAAGATGAGAATGAATGGATTAACTCCATCAAGGAACTAGCTTCTGAACTCAATATCACTTTGGTAGCTTCTTATGTGACACCCATTTCACAAACTCCCTTGAGGTATGAGAACAAGTACCAGTTTATCGATTCGTTAGGAAACATTACGCATGCATATCTCAAGCATCAACCAGTACCAGGAGAACCAGCAGTACAAGGAAAGTCACCTTTAAAAGTGGTTGATATAACAGGAACAAAAATCGGAGCTGCAATTTGCTATGATTATGATTTTCCATATCTGGCAAAAGATTATGGTGAATTAGGAGCAGATATTGTTATTATTCCGTCAAGTGATTGGAGAGGCATTGACCCTGTGCATTCAGAAATGGCCGCCTTTAGATCAGTTGAGCAAGGTCACTCGGTTCTGCGTTCAACGCGTTTTGGGCTTTCAGCAGCAATCACACCATACGGTGAAATGGTTTCACAAATGAGCAGTTTTGACGATAATGATAAAATCATGTATTCACAACTGCCTACTAAAGGTGTCACTACATTATACTCAATTATTCAAGATAGTTTCGTCTATCTGTGTATAGGGTTCTTGCTGTTATTTATAGTGATTAGGGTTCGATCAAATAAAAGATAAATCCAGATATATATTCTCAAATTTTTTACTCAATGATTAACGGAGGAGTTTTCATGGCTATACTCAATGATGATGAAAATTACCTTATCAGGGTAATGGATTTGATAGAAGATATAATACTTAACACTTTAAAAGCATAAAAAAAATTACAACACTACATACCAACCGGTATTTAAAAAAATAAAAATGAAAATACAACTTATTAGAAACGCAACTTTAAAATTTAACTATGCAGGAAAAACAATTCTTGTCGACCCTATGCTTTGCTCAAAAGAAACATTTGAACCATTTGTCAAAGGGTTAAAAAGAAATCCAACCGTAGATTTAAACATTCCTATTAATGAAGTTATAAACAACCTTGACTCTGTATTGATAACACATTCTCACCCAGACCATTTTGATACACTTTCAGGAGAGTTGTTATCCAAAGAAATTAAAATATTTAGCACACCAATAGACTTTGATTTTTTCGTGAAACAAGAATTTTCAAATATTGAAGTAATTGAAGATAAAACTTCTTGGGAAAGAATTTCAATCACGAGAATAGAAGGTAAACACGGAAGTGGTCCAGTTCTGCCTTATATGGGACATGTATCTGGATTTATATTGCAATCAGAAAACGAACCAACAGTTTATATTGTAAGTGATAGTATTTTAAATGATGCAGTAAAAAAGGCAATAGAGGTTTTTAAGCCTGAAATCATTGTCATAAATGCTGGTGGTGGAATCATTCCCAAATTTGAAGATTATCCTGTTTTAATGGATGAAAAACAAACGATAGAATTAATTAAACTAGTACCTAAATCTAAGGTAATTGCTGTTCATCTAGATTGTATTGATTTTTGTAAAACAACAAGAAAGTCTTTAAGAATATTTGCTTCAGAAAAAGGTGTCTTAGACAATCAATTATTGATACCTAAAGATGGAGAAATACTAACTTTTTAGGTTAATGAAGAAAATCACGAAATGGTAACAATGTATAAAAATAATAAAGATGGATACTAATAAAATCACAAAAGACAAAAAAGTAATATTATCAGCACTGTGGGTTTTCGCTACCTTAAACTACCTATACTGTGATCTTTTAGGATTAATGGATTCTGTGTTACTAAACCAATATTTAGTAGGTGAAGTAAATGGAATGACTATAGATCAAAACTTTTTGTTGGCAGGCGCTATATTAATGGAAATTCCAATTGCCATGGTTCTACTTTCACTAATGTTAAAGTATAAAGCAAATCGTTGGACAAATATTATAGCAGGATCAATAAAAACAATAGTAATGATTCTGACAATGTTTGTTGGGCCAACCTCATATTACATATTTTTTGGAACTATAGAAATTACCACAACAATATTTATTGTATGGTATGCGTGGAATTGGTCGGAACCGAGAAATTCTATAGATTAATAATTTAAAAAACGAACGAACAACAAAGTCTAAACTGCATTAAAACGCAATTTAGACTTTGTCGTGCTAAGAAAACACCTCTTCAATTTCCTTCAAATTCTCTTTTGAAAAGTTTGAACTAACGCCTCTAGGGGTCACTAAAGCGGAGAATTGGTTGATATCAACTGGTTCTCCGCTTTTTGTTTTTGCCAAATCCTGGATCAAGTACAATTGTTGTTGTTATCTGAGTGTTAAGCAAAAATTTTCTCTAATCTAAAAAGGAAATAATTGACATCTCTAACGCCTCTAAATTGAGATCTAAAAGCTTTAATTTTTGAATTAA
>WTCE01000186.1 GCA_013138735.1 Crocinitomix sp.
AATGCTTTGAAAGCTAAAACCTATTAGAAATCAGATACAAAAAATCGTGTACAACTTAACTTTATATCCAAAGTTGAGGGAAAATGCCGACTGAAATTAGACATGCGGATTTTAGGAGCTATCGGGATTCACTGATTTTTTTATTAATTATGGATGGTTTAAACCCTTCGCTACTGAGAGATTCCATCTCGTGGCAAAGTCAAATCGTAAGTCAAATATGTAGTTATTTAGTTCGTCTGAAGCCTATTATTTCTCAAACGTTTGCACGGTTAGCGTGCTCACGAGATACAATCTCGCGGCAGGGTGTTTTTATGGGGTTTAATTTGCGTATAGAATACTTACTCAATTCTGAACACTTTTTTTGTTGTGCCATCACTATAGACATAAAATAGCAAGGCGTTGGGGATATCTTTTGTTTCTCTTCCCAACGTATCATATATACCAATTAGAATTGGCTCATCACTCGTATTTATGTCATTTATCCCTGCCGAACTGCCTTTAACAAGAAATACGTCATCTATCCCCATTCTTACAGATCCAGATAAATTCTCAGCACCGCTTGATTGGTCGGGATCGTCGTCTACTGGGAGGAATTTTATGGTGTGCATAGTATCGGTAGCAATAAATGACATGGAACGATATTCCCAGACAAGATCTCCTCCAATTGGAGCAGGGACTAGACTATGACTGAAAGTTGAAACTGCTATTAAAGTATTGTCAACATACATTGCCCAACTACCAGAGGTATCCAGCATTGCCCCAAACTCTGATTTTACGAGAGCTTGCCAAAACGAAACTTTATATTCTTGGCCAATCGAAAATTCAGATACTGTTTGTTGTATTCCTTCTTGATGGGTGGTGCTGTAAATACCGCTTGAAAAAGAAAGTCCTCCATGCGGATTTCCGTAAAATCCATAAACCATGGCGGGACCATCAATTGTATAAATATCGGGAGTTGCTCCAGCCTCGTTTTCTGATTCACAATTTGGATCTGTGAAAGGAATCATTTCCCAACCATCTGGAACAGCTGTCATACTTGCAGGCCCTTCTAATTCTCCGTTAATTAAGGTTTGAGCTGAAGCGTTGGTGCTTAGGAAAAGGATTAGTATTATTTGATTGAAGCTTTTGAGAAACATGGAAAATGCTGTTTTTAGTAAATATAGGGTATTGGGGGTATAAATATTTTGAATTGAGATTTTATGTGGGGTTAGAGACCACAAGTGTTCGTAATCCGTTAATCTATGGACTGAACTTTAGTCAATGGAACGCAGATGACGCAGATAAAGCTGATTGCCACTGATTTTTTATCATTTATGAATTCTTCGCTTCAGCGAGGTTGCACCTCGTGGCAAAGTCGAATCGTAAGTTAAATATGTAGTTATTTAGTTCGTTTAAAGCTTAGCATTTCACAAAAGTCTGTGTGGTTTTGCGTACTCACGAGATAAAATCTCGTGGTACCGGGGTATTTGGCTCCCAGTCACAAATGTCAATGTTTCATTTTTATACTTGTCTGCCCCATGTGTTATACGCTTTACTGGCGGTTGTTTTTATTAAGCTGTATTATTATCTAGGCGCTAAGAATTACTCTTTCATTTAGTACCAGTTTACTCTATTTCTTTGAACGTAAATACTGAAAGTTTAGTTCCTTTATCAATTGAAAATCCTTTACTAAAAGAAACACCTTTTTGAGCTATGAGTGTTGTTTCCTGATTAGGTTTAGATACGGTTGTGCTATCTTCAATACTTATGGATTCTGTGGTACAATATAAATTCTCTGATAATTCATTTAAAGAAATAGGTGTTGTTCTGAAAATGGGGCAAGGGATCTGCCAAACGCCTCTGCCATAAGTTGCTATGCGTAAAGATTTAGTAAGGTCATGAAACTCTAATTTTCTTACCTGAACATTAGGGAGATTGTTATTTATCTTATACCATTTTCCTTTATCGCCAAAGCTCCAATATATACCCATTTCATTACCAATAAATCGTTGTATAGTACCCGTACTCGATTTTTTGGTTTCAATGATGTTAAAAACTTGCATTGGCGGAAGTTCACTATTCAATTCATTATAGGGCGCAGAATAGTCATTGCTCATCATTACTATTGCACTATCTTTATTACCGCCAACAGCAAAAGTTCTACCTAATTTATTTGGACTGCTTACTATACTGAAATAGCCCTGGCCCGTCAAAGGAAATGGATCACTCCAGTTGTCACCAGAATTGTTTGATTTATAAACGGAAAAAGAACGTCTTCCATTATTAAGGTAATATACTTTGGCTGTATCAAGATAATCAATAGCCACATAACTAACGTAGGGAATCCGAGGGTTCTTTGCAGTCTGTACAACACTCCATCCAGTATTGGGAGAGCTACTTCCTCCATTAGTGGTTTTATACAAGCCGTTGTCGGTAGATAGATATTGTACATTAGTATTCTTAGGGTTAAGCACCAATGAATTTAAATATGTCCAAGGTTGTCCAGGAGTTGGGTTAATATTAACATTATAAGTTCCTTTGTATACAATTCCTCTCCCCGTTTCACTTAACGTTAAATTGACTACGGCACTTCTAATGTCATAAACGGATAAAGAGTCCCCCAACTTAAAACCGTTAGAACTACCGTCACCACCGCCACCTATAGTCCAGAGTCCATCTACAATACTTTGAGAGCCATTATCTTGTTGCCCCACATAAAGGCGTTGTTGTGCACCTGAATAACTTGCTAAATCTGTACATTGAAACGTTTGTAAACCAATATTCAAATTGTACCAAGTATTTCCGGCATCCTTTGAACGATAAACCCCTCCATCACAAATGGCAAAGACATTATTCTTATTGTTGGGGTCCATGGCAAAGCCACGTTGGTCAACGTGCACATTCTGACTTCCCGAAATATCACTTCCAAAAGTTATTCCTTGATCAATAGATTTACGAATACCGCCAGGTGAAGCATATCCTGCATAAATAACAGAGTTATCGGATGAAACCTTTAAAGTGTTAAAACCATTAGGTGCGGTATTATCGATAAGGCGCGACATAGAAGTAGTGTTTCCTGAATAAAAGTCAGTTCCTGCTAGGGCATAAATTTTGTTGTTACTACATTCAATATCAATCAACCAATCGGTTGGGCCATTTTTTATCATCATCCATTGTCCTCTTTGATTCAACCAATACACACCGTTGCCGCTAATAGCTGCAACTATTACAGATTCTGAGCCAAAGCTTACTACGTCTGTAACTGAACCTTTTATATCATTTATTCGTACACTATCCCACGTTATGCCTTTGTCATTAGATAGTAAAAGGCCATTTGATGTAGCCAGATAAAGACTTGTATTGTGCCAAGCAAAAGAATAACAATAATTGGGAGGTTGAGTGCCTAGGGGAAGTGTACTCAAGTTCCATGTTACTCCACCATCATTGGTATAATAAACCCCTCTTCCATTACCATTTTCATGCGAACCAGTACCAACGCAAATGTGTTGGTCATTTGATGGGTCAATAACTACAGCTCCTATGGATTGTGATAATAGAACGTTATTGGTTATTAAGCTCCAAGATAAACTATCTTGTTGTGGGTAAGTATCTAAGCGCCACAATCCACCAGTTGAAAAGCCTACATAAAAATCACCACTACTTGAAAAAGCGTGTGAAACTGCCCGTCCTGAATATGTGTAAGGATAATCTCTTGTGATATTTGGAGGTGCTCCTTGTGATCGAAATGGTTTGAACTTTTTGCCAATTTCTTTATCGAGATTGGTCCAGTTAAATTTTATTTGCTCCCAATCCCTATGCTGATCGTAATAAGGAACTTGCTGTTGGGCAGATGCCATATTATAAGCAAAAGTGAGGAGTAAGATGAGCCCCCATTTAGAATACAAACAAGGAGAGTTTGAGCAATTCAATTTTCGTTGTAACATGTTTATTGATCGAATTAAAATCCTTGGGAAATAATGTTGAATTTGATATTGGAAATTGGATTAGGATCAAGAGGTGATGGTATTACCACGACTCTTACAATAACATCTGATCCCTGTGGAGTAAAAATAAGTTCAGTAACTACTCCGCAATCATCTGTAAAAATTAGTTTATTACGCGAAGTAGGTGAAACTGAAACGTTATTCTCATTGGTTCCTGCCTGGCTTAAAATTTTAAAAATTTTCAAACGATCGTCAGGTTGATCAATCGTATAACTAACTACCGCACTTATACCTCTAACCTGACAATTACAAACATACGATATAGTAAGCGTTGCATAGCGAGACCCTATACCTTTTAAAGTAACGATAGAGTCACTTGCCTCGAAGTTGTAGAATCTAACCCCATTTAAAGCCCCCTCTATGGTGATGTCCCCATTGGCATCAATACTCAATGCCTTTTCTTGAGCAAGTACAGATGTTGTTGACAAAACTAACACTAGTAGCAAGAATTTAATTTTTTTCATTGTTTAATTTTTTAATTTTTGCCTACTCTGATTGGTTTTCGGCATTCCCGTTATTCAATTACGATTAGTATAGGCGGACGTTTTAACGCCGTTTATACAGTATTATGCATTTTTTTTAATTGATTAAATTATGAGATAAATTCATTCATATATTCTAAATATTTGGATGGCTATTTTTAATCTGATTACTAGTTGGATTGGTGTCAAATAACTAAATTCATATCAATATTATAACCACTATTTCTTAGCTCTTTTGATAAAGCTAATCTCCATTCACCATCTGTTGATATATAGACAACACCAGAGATGTCGTTTGGTTTTTCGACATCTCCTTTTACGAGAGCACAAACATTTTGTCTTCTAATTTTCCCTATCAAAAAGCCGTGCTCAAATACTACATTTTGTCTAGCTCTATTTTGAAGAGTTGGATTTTCTTCTTTCTTAGCTCCAACATCACATCCTGTATACAAAACAATTCCAAACCCAACATTTGAATGTTCTTCTATCTTTTCTATAATCGTTTTTCCAGAGCTTGCTTTTTCGTGAAGGATAATTGCTTCTAGGTTCAACTTTTCTATAAATCTAGCAACTTCATTTTTCAATAAATCATCATGCCCATGAACAATGAAGACTTTTGAAAGATCAAGCTCAGGAGTGGAAATATGCCCTACAGTATTCTTTTTCGGTTTTATTCTTAGGCAAGATGTTAGTGCACTAATGATTATTTTCTTTTCCTTATCAAAGTCCTCTGGATAATTACCATCAAACATTCTGATATTCAATCGCTCAAATATTCTCCATGGAGCACTTTCCTTACCATAATTGGTTATAATATAGTCTTCGCTTTCAGCAATCCAACCTTGCAATTCAGGTGTGGATTTGGTGAAGTGTTCTCCTAGATTTGCATGGAGGTGAATGTTTTTATCTAATGTATGTTCTTCAGCCTCCTTTATTAGTTCTTCTACTTTGTCGTTCATTTATTGTAATTCATTCTGAGTAACGTTTTCTACAAGCCTTGTTTTCACTAACTATCAAGTAGGTTGTATTTTACTCATTCTAGCATCTAAATTAGCGATTTGTTTTTGGAGTTCAAGAACTTTTCTTTTTCTTTTCTGG
>WTCE01000147.1 GCA_013138735.1 Crocinitomix sp.
GTGTTCCCCAAGGTTCACCGACAGTATTTGACTTTATATAATAACGATCAGCTCCAGAGAAGAACGTATATGTTATTGTATGTATTCCTGCTCCAGCAGCAGCTGGATCGAAAATTCCGTCTGCGACCCCAGGGCCAGAGAAAGTTCCACCGGCAGGATCTCCCGTTAAATATACGGGTACTCCGTCAAGACAATGTGTAGGGCTTAAACCAACAATAGAGCATTGGGCATAGGATTGGCTGACCGAAGCGAAAGTAAAAATTATGCTTAGAGCAAGCATAATTGGAGATTTGTAGAATTTTTTCATATTTAATTTGCTTTAAAATATTATAAGTCACAAAATTAGCTCAATTTAATCAACTATACAAATTGCAGGGATAAAAACCGAAAACAAGGGCGAGAAAGACGCTTAAGCCACTGGCAAACAAAGGGTAATGAGATATCAGATCAATTCCTTCTATCGAGGCCCCACATCATTTTATTTCTGATCGTATTCAAGAAGTTTTGATTTTCAGTTTGGATGACATTTAATTGGAAATTAGCTTTCTTTATCGTCAACTCAACTGCAGAATCTATTGTCACTGAACGAGAATCAAGTGAACATAAAAATTCTTTACCGCGCCCTTCAATTTTCAAACGAATAGTCCGATCGTCTGGAACAACAACTGGCCTCACATTTAAATTATGTGGCGCAATTGGCGTGATGACGTAGTCTTGCGCGCCAGGCACCATAATAGGGCCTCCACAGCTTAAAGAATATGCTGTTGAACCTGTTGGCGTTGCAACAATTAACCCATCTGCCCAATAACTATTTAAATATAAATCTCCAATATAAGTATGAATCGTAATCATTGAAGAACTGTCCTTCTTATGAACGGTTAGTTCATTTAGGGCAAAATTATCTTCGCCGAAAAGTTGTTCTTCTGTTATCAGATTCAACATTGATCTTGTTTGAAGACGGTATTTTTTATCTTTTAAGCAATTTAAAACATTTACAATATTCTCCTTATAGGTTGAAGCTAAAAAACCGAGTCGCCCGGTATTAACTCCTAAAATTGGTATACCACTATTGCGTACAATATTAATTGTTTCGAGAAATGTTCCATCACCACCAATACAAATTAGGACGTCAATACTATCCTTAATGTCTTGGTGTTTGTTGAAAACATGCGTCAAATCGTTTATTTGCAAACGAGGCGAGAGGTATGAACGAAATGGTTGGTAGATTGAAACACTCCAACCAAATTCCATTAAAGTATCGAATAACTCCTGAATATTAGGGATAAATGAATCGTCAAATGATCTGCCGTAAATTCCAATTCTCATGGTTACATATTTAGGTAATTCATAAGCTCATCATAACGTTTCTTAAGGTCGTCATTGCTTTTGCCTTTGGCAAAGCTAGCTTTAATAACATAGTCGTACCGGTTAAAAGTCTGAATGATTCTATCCAAATCAGTCGTATTAATTTTGATTGTGACTTCTATTTCGGTTGAATCTGGAGCTGATGTTATATAAGAACTCAAAATTTTAGCATTATTCTCTTCAACTATTCGCGCAATTTCAGTTAATGTATAGTCATGCGTATTCATGACTAAGACCAAAATACCGCCTGGTTCTTTAATTGAAATTACACCCGTAATTTGCGACATGAGATAAAGTAAATCAGTACAACCGATATATTCATTACTGTCGTTCAAGATTGGAACTACGGTGATTTTAGTATCGGCAATTAATTTCATGACTTCATACGCATGGGAATCAAGATAGATAAATGGTTTTGGTAAATTCAAAAAACATTCATCTAATCGCAATGCTGGATCTGGCATATCATAAATATCATTTTCTGATATTAATCCAATATACTGATTTCCTTTTACCACCGGTAGGTGATTCACGCGGAATTCATTCATCCAATTGAGCGCTTTCTCGCCTGTTTCACTGTACTTCAGTGGTGGAATCATTTCCGATATGAGTTCTTCTGCTCTCATTTGGGCTTTTGCTTGTTCTTTTTACGCTCAAATCGAGCATTGATTAATTTACGTGCTAATTTAAGTATTTATTGTGCTATCCTTTCTAAATTTGCACACAAAATTCTTTTACCTAAAGAAATGGGAACAAAATTAAGCGTGAACATTAATAAAATTGCAACTATCCGTAACGCAAGAGGCGGAAACACACCAAATGTGGTTCAAGTTGCTATTGATTGTGAATTATTTGGTGCAGATGGTATCACGGTGCACCCGCGACCTGACGAACGCCACATAACGCATAAAGATGTAATTGATTTAAATGATCGAATTACAACGGAATTTAATATAGAGGGATACCCCAATGAGCGATTTATGGAGCTTTTAAGAAGTGTTCGCCCTGCGCAAGCTACATTGGTTCCTGATCCGCCGGATGTTTTAACATCAAATGCTGGTTGGGACACCGTAAAAGAAGCTGAATTTTTGCGCGGGATAATTTCAGAAATTAAAAGTATGGGAATTCGTACTTCATTATTTATTGAAACGGATGCTGCAATGATTCAAAAAGCTGCTGAATTGGGTGCTGATAGAATTGAATTTTATACGGGGCCGTATGCAGACTTATTTGAAACGGATAAAGAAAAAGCAATTGCCCCTTATCGGGAAGCAGCTAAAGTTGCGCATGAATGTAATTTAGGAATAAATGCTGGGCATGATTTAAACCTCAAGAATTTGCGTTTTTTCAAAGCTAATCTTCCTCATTTAGCAGAGGTTTCAATTGGGCATGCCTTGATCTCGGACGCCTTGTATTTGGGACTTGAAAATGCTGTTATGATGTATAAAAGAGAGCTTGGCTCTTAGTAACTAGACTGCTTCGCTGTTAGTACTTAGATCGCTCGCGTTGCTCGCTGTTAGACGTAGTGTTAGGTGAATAGTGAACGGTGTTATGATAGCTATCGCGACGAACTGACGCTTGATTTTTGAATTTGTGGTGGTGTGGTGTGGAGTTGCTGGTAAAATAAGAAGTTTGAAATTGGGATTAAAAAATTGACGAAGTATTAACGACAAATGACTAAAACATTGAAATTACATTACAGAATATTGGGAAATGAAAATGAGTCGGAAAATTTGAATAAGAAACCGCTCTTTATTTTACATGGTTTATTCGGGTCTTCAGATAATTGGCAAACACTTGCTAAAAAGTTTGCAGAGGATTATGTGGTTTATTTGGTTGATCAGCGCAACCATGGTCATTCACCGCATGCGGATGCTTTCAATTATGATTTAATGGCGGATGATTTTTATGCCTTAATAACAGATCTTGGTTTATCAAAGATAAATGTTATTGGCCATTCAATGGGCGGGAAAACTATCATCAATTTCGCGAAAAATCATCCTGATTTAATAGACAAAATGATTGTGGTCGATATTTCGCATAAGCAATACCCCATGCATCATGAACAAATATTGGCTGGTTTAAATGCGATAGATTTATCAAGTGTACGGACACGTGGAAGCGCTGATAAAGTTTTGAGTGGATATGTTTCGGAACTAGGGGTTAGACAGTTTTTATTAAAAAACCTGTATTGGATCGAGAAAGGTCAATTAGCTTGGCGCATTAATATTCCTGTTTTATCCCGTGCGATTCATGAAACGATTGGCCCAATTGAATTTGACACGATTTCAGTTAACACATTATTTATTAGAGGTGGTCGCTCGAATTACATTATAGAATCGGACTACGCTGAAATTGCCTCAAAATTTACACACTCGGAAATTTATTCCATTGCCGAATCTGGTCACTGGATTCATGCAGAGGCTCCCGTTGAATTTTACGCGGCAGTTATTGCCTTTTTACAATAAGTGGTGTTTTACTTTTTTGAAGATGATATTACTTTGATCGCTTGACGAAGCAATTCTTCCAACACCTTCGGAAGAGAAATAAACACTAAAAATTAAGACGTCATCTCTTTCAAGAAAAAAGGATACTTCTGTCATCTCGTCTAAACTCCCTTTACGAAATGTGATTTTATAATCATTGGAATCGTCATCTAACATCTCAACCATTGCACCATTTTCCAATGTTTTTGTTTCACATTTTCGCTCTCCAAAATTAATTGTTGCACCGCGCGTTAAATCATGGCTCAAATTATTTAACATAGCAATCATGTATTGCGTATCAATAATAGCACCTTGAACTTTTTCCGTTAATTCTGATAATTCTTCTGTGATTTCTTCCAAATCTTCCTCCACATTTTGTTCCACATCCTCTTCCGCAAGGGTTTCGGCTTCATCATTGCTTGAAGGTGCGACATTTTCACTGGGCGATTCAATTTCGCTTGGGCGCAACTCCTCTAACAATTCTTTCGCATCAGGAACTTCAAGTTTTGGCTTTCTTAATTCCTCCAATGGCTTTTTCATATATTCATGTGCCTCTTGTGAAAAATCTCTCTCAAATGCTCTTTCAAGCTCTTCCCGCACCATATATTCACCTTCACAATTTAGTTTAGCACGCAATGCAATTGCTGAATTTGGCTTTATAGAATAAGAAATTTCAAGTAACCTTTTTTGGTCTTCAAACACTTCAAAATAACCCGAAGCAATAGTCCCATTAACAGTTTGCCCTTTGAACCTAACTTCATAATCGCCCTCAACTACTTTGAATGTACTAAGACCGGTTACTTCATCCAGTATTAATGCTTCATGTGAAACAAAAGGTGCGCCAGCTACTGTAATAAGTAGGGCTATTTCATTCATTTCTTTTAAAAACAGTTCAAAACTATGAGCTTTTGTTGGGTCAATATCTGCTAAAACAAAATGTAACATACAATTAATTATTTAGGTTATGTCCAATATGAAACAAGGCATCTCCCTTATTTATAACGGGGTTATTATTATGTCCAAAAATGAATCCATCCACTTTTGAAGTTACTTTAGATTGATAGGTGTTGTAAGGATTTGTAATCCGAGCTAAAAGCTCTCCTTTTTTGACAAAGTCGCCAGATTTTTTTTCTAAAATTACTATTCCAGAGCGTGTTGCGCGCGTCCACGATTTCTTGTTAAAATAATTGGCTGCAACTTGCTTTACTTCGCCCTTAATCATTTCACGATTAACCAATACATTATGAATGCCACGCAAACCTTCATTTACCGTATAGTCATCAATTCGAAGTGATTCGCCCCCTTCAAAAACAACCATTGGAATTCCTTTATTGTAAGCCGTTTTACGAAGTGATTTTGGAATTAGGCTCGACTTTAACGTACATGCCATGTTCATTTCCTCGGCCAATTTTAAGCTCTGTGGATCTTCTGCTGTGTATCTTGCTTGCGGATAATTATGAACGCTATTACCACCAGTATGAAAGTCAATCGCTAAATCTGCTGCTGGAAGAATATTAGTTGTAAATGTATGTGCAACTCTAGAAGATAAAGAACCTGTTTTTGTACCAGGAAAACCTCTATTCACATCTTTCCCATCAGGAAAACCACGTGAAAAATTAATGAATCCATAAACATTGAGCAAAGGAACAGCAATTACCGAACCGCAATTCAAAGAACTAAAAAGCTCATCCCGAACAGCTCTTCGAACAATCTCAACACCATTAATTTCATCTCCATGCACACCTCCAATTAGCAAAACAGTTGGCCCTTCAACTTTACTGCGATAAACATGTGCAAATAAATCAATTTCTGTTCCCGAAGGCAAATTAGCCACCGGAATTTGTATGGTACATTCTTCACCCAATTCAATTGTCTTATTGTGGATTATCATTTTTAATTTCAGTGTTATGTTTTAAGTGTGATGTGTTAAGTGTTTTCTCAATGTACAATTATCAATCTTCAATGCGCTAGTTCTAATTTAAATATCTTTCTTCAATAAATTTGATAATTTCTTCAGCTACTTCCACTCCAGTTACTCCTTCAATGCCCTCTAAACCTGGAGATGAATTCACCTCAATTATAAGTGCTCCTTTTTTTGATCTCAAAATGTCAACCCCAGCCACTTGCAAACCTAATATTTTCACTGCGCGAATTGCCATTTCTCGCTCTTCTTCTGATAACACGATTTGCTGACCGTTTCCACCACGGTGTATATTGGAACGGAATTCATTTGCACTCGCAATTCTCATCATTGAAGCAACAACCTTATTGCCGACAATAAAAACTCTTATGTCTTTCCCTTTAAACTCTTCTATAAATTCTTGTAAAATTATTTTCTTTTTAGCAATTGCAAAACTGTTAAATAATTGGTGGGCCTCAAATTGATTTTTAACCAAATGCACACCTACACCTTGGGTACCTTCTAAGACTTTTAAAATAAATGGATAACCTAATTTACGTTTAACAATTCGCTCGGCTTGATGTAAATCATTTGAAAAATAGGTGACTGGAATAGGAATGTTTTGCCCCGCGAGCAATTGTAAACTCCTAAATTTATCGCGTGAATTAAAGATGCCAGCCGGCGTATTTAAGACCGGAGCACCCATCTCTTGAAAATGCCTAACAACTGTTGTTCCATATATGGTTGCTGAACTTCCTATTCTTGGAATAACCAAATCTGGTTTTAGTAATACTTCATTATTATAAACGACAATGAAACGCCCTTCTTCAATTAATAGATCACATTCCATATGATCTATAATTCGGACATTATGTCTCTTTTTTAGTGCCGCCCTATAAATACGTGCTGTTGAATACAGGGTCGCTCCTCGCGAAAGGATATAAATTAGCATTTTACTTCCAAATCAATATATTTATGCTTGGGTTGAATTGATTCAAATAAAACAACCACCATATAAAAATAGACCTTTTTTCTAATTAGCACCCAAATAAAAGACGAATCGTAATAAAATTTAAAGATAAATTTCTTCTGTTTCAATGACATTACTCTCGTTCAAGGCTTTATCAATCAATTTGATCGTATATTTAATCGTGTCAGATTCAGTTGAAAATGGATTTGAAAAATTAATCATTAACACATCCATAGTGCCTTTAATTCCGCGTGCCTTGCCTTTAACAACAATTGGTTTTAAACGATATTGAAAAACAATTGAATCTCCTTCAATATCTCTACCACGCTGCCATCCATTTGCATCATCTTTTTCATAATAATCAACATGGAGGTTATAATGGAAGTATGATTCCGGATTATATGGCGCAAGTGAATCTTCAGGCGCTAAGCCAATATCGCCATCTCCATCCGTAAAACTAAAGGTTAATTGCGCACTATCTCCTGAAAAAATAAAAATTGGATCCGAGATTATAGGTTCAATTGGATACTCTTCACTCTTAAAACAAGAAGAAACAAGCACACTTAGTATGATCAAGGAGAAAATTAATTTTATTTTTGCGTGCATGAGTTCTTATCAATTTTTAAGGTAATTTCACCTTAAAGTGTATAAAGTTATTAATAATAAAGTGAACGCGCAAAACGAAGATAAATTACCTTTTGATTCAAACTCCATTTTTTCCATTGCAAATGAGTTTGATTTTAATGAAAAAGCGCTACAACTTTTCAACTATCAGTTGAACAATAATCTTGTTTACAAGACTTATTGCGGACATTTAAATATTGATAGCGCGGCGATTGATCATTATACAAAAATTCCGTTTTTACCAATTTCATTTTTTAAGACACATAGGGTGACGAGTTATGTAGGAGATGCGGCGGTAACATTTAGCAGTAGCGGAACAACTGGCGCCATTACAAGTAAACACCATGTGAAAGATCCAACGATTTATGAAGCTTCATTTATTAAAGGATTTGAGTTGAACTATGGTCCGATTCAAGACTATGTAGTGCTCGGTTTGCTTCCCTCTTATCTTGAAAGAGAAGGTTCATCTTTAATTTATATGGTTGACCGATTCATCCAATTATCTGCTCATGCTGATAGTGGTTTTTTTCTGGATGAATATGATGCGCTTGATGCTGTAATTAAAAAAAATGCGGGTAAAAAAATACTTTTGATTGGTGTGACTTATGCCTTATTGGACTTTGGAGAGAAATATTCTCCTAACCTGTCTCAATGTATAGTTATGGAAACTGGAGGCATGAAAGGTAAGCGCAAAGAGATGATTAAAGCGGAACTCCATATGATTTTGCGCAACCTCTTCTCTACTCCAACTATTCATTCGGAATATGGAATGACCGAATTACTTTCACAAGCCTATAGTGAAGGTTTAAAATTTACGTGTCCGCCTTGGATGAAAATTTTAATCCGTTCTCATTCGGACCCATTTGAGTTGATACAAAATAAAACTGGCGGAATAAACATCATTGATTTAGCCAATATTCATTCATGTGCTTTTATTGCAACGCAAGACTTGGGTCGATCTAATAATGGAACATTTGAAGTGATGGGTAGATTTGACAATTCTGACATTAGAGGATGTAACCTATTGGTTCAATAAAATTTAACATTTTTTTTATCCACATTTATTTGGACAAATCAATTTTTAATCTATCTTTGAAATATGTTTTTTCATGGAAACATAGTTTTTTGAGGTGAAAACACCAGCTATTTTTAAAGTGGCTGGTGTTTTTAGTTAAAGGCTTAACGTTTTATCATTCGAATTTTAAAGTATAATGAAATTATTCAATCGCGAATTAAGTTGGTTGTCATTTAATGAACGTGTATTACAAGAGTCGCTCGACATCTCAAATCCATTAGTTGAGCGGATTCGATTTTTAGGTATTTACTCGAACAATATGGACGAGTTTTATCGTGTTCGGGTAGCGTCAATACGCCGACTCATTGCTATTAAGAAAGCCAAGGTTGAAGGTTTTGATGGCGGTCCAAAAGCATTATTAAAAAAGATTAAGCATGTAGTTTTAGATCAACAACGTCTATTTGAGCTGTCTTATCAAAAATTACTTATAGAATTAAAGGACAATGAAATTTTACAAACGGACGGAAAACAATTAGAAGAATCAGAAGTTGATTTTATTCAAACCTTATTTCGAGAACAAATTCGACCTCAAATTGTGCCTATTATGCTTTCTTCGAAGCGGAAATTTCCGCAACTTGAGGATGGCGGAAATTATTTAGGCATTAAGATGATGGATTTTGAAAAAACCAAAGTGAAATATGCTTTGGTCGAAATCCCTGTATACGCTGAGCGTTTTATCATAATACCTACTAAACAAGGTGCACCCAATAAATTGATTTTGTTAGACGATATTATTCGTATCAATTTAGCAGAAATATTTTCAATTTTCAAGTTTGATTTAATTGTAGCACATGCATTTAAAATAACGCGTGACGCGGAATTAGATGTAGATGATGACATTTCTAAAAGTTATTTAGAAAAAATGAAGGATAGCGTTGAAATGCGAAAAGTGGGAGATACAGTCCGTTTTGTATTTGATGCTGCTATGCCTATTGATCAACTGCAATACTTGATGCACGCTTTGGGTTTAAAACCAGGAGAAAACATTATTCCAGGTGGGACTTATCATAACTTTAAAGATTTTATGAATTTCCCAGATTTTGGAAAAAAGTCTTTTCAGTTTAAAAAACTAAAACCGCTTGTACATCCTGAATTAAAAAACAACAGAGAACCTATTATTAAAAAGATTCTTTCAAAAGATATTCTTTTAACCTTTCCATTTCAACAATTTCAGCATGTTATAGATGTTTTACGCGAGGCGGCAATTGACCCGAAGGTGTTTTCTATAAAAATTAATTTATACCGGGTTGCTCCTAATTCGCATATTATAAACGCATTAATTAGTGCGGCAAAAAACGGTATTAAAGTAACCGCAATAATTGAGTTAAAGGCCCGTTTTGATGAATCAAACAACATTACCTGGTCCAACTATTTAGAAGACAATGGTGTTGATGTATTATTTGGTGTGCAAAACTTGAAAGTTCACTCGAAATTGTTTTTAATTAAACGTAAAGTGGGTAGTAAAATTCAAATGGTTGCGCATATTGGCACTGGAAATTTCCATGAAAAAACGGCGAAAGTCTATACCGATTGTTCTTTATTGACGGCTGATAAGTCGATTACACGTGAGGTAGAAAAGGTGTTTAAAATATTCAAAAGCAATATAGATCGTAGTGTTTTCAGAGAATTACTTGTTTCTCCATTCAACATTCGACGGAAATTAAATTTATTAATTGACAAGGAAATTTCGAACGCAAAAAACGGTGAAGAAGCTTTAATTACCATTAAGCTTAACAATTTAGTTGATCCAAAAATCATTAAAAAATTATATGACGCATCCAATGCAGGGGTGATAATTAAATGTGTTATTCGGGGGATTTGCTCTTTAGTACCAGGAATAGACGGAATGAGTGAGAACATAAGTGTTCGAAGCATAGTGGGACAATTCTTAGAGCATACTCGAATTTTTGTATTCCATAATGGAGGAGACGAAAAGTATTATATCTCCTCGGCAGATTGGATGGGACGCAACTTAGATCGAAGAATCGAAGTAACTGTTCCTATTTATGACAAAAGCTTGCAAAAAGATCTTAAATTCATGTTAAACGCTTGTTTTTTAGACAACCAAAAAGCACGGAATATTGATGCATTGCAACGGAACAAAAATGTCAAATCTGAATTGACAGAAAAATACAATGCACAAAACGAAATTTATAACTATTTTAAATCTAAAACCAGCGCGAATTAATGTGCTTAAAATCTATTTTATACTGACATGAAATTTGGGGCAATAGATATTGGAACCAACGCCGCACGTTTATTAATCGGCGAAGTTGACAAGGATGATAAAAAAGGTTTTGTCAAAAAAGTTTCTTACACACGAATTCCACTACGATTGGGTATGGAAGTTTTTGAAAACGGCCTTATCTCAGAACAAAAAGCAGAGGAGTTTAAAAAATCAATGCTCGCTTTTAAATTAATAGCTGAAGTATTTCATGTAGTTGAGTTAAGGGCCTGTGCCACCTCAGCCATGCGTGAAGCTTCTAATGGCAAGGCGATTCAAGCAATGATTAAAAAAGAGACAGGTGTATCGCTCGAAATCATTGACGGAGATCAAGAAGCCAGCATAATTTTTTCAAGTTTTTTGCTAGTGGATGATTATGATTTAAGCCAACCTTTTATTGTAATTGATGTTGGTGGAGGAAGCACCGAGATTTCAATTTTCTATGAAGGAGAAAAAACAAATGCAAAGTCATTTCAGATTGGGACTATTCGCATGATCAAAGACAAGGTTGATAATGATATTTGGCCGAAGATTGAAGCTTGGCTTGATAAGCACGTTCGAAAAAACAAGGATTATTTGGTTTTTGGAACGGGAGGCAATATTAATAAAATTCACAAGTTGCTTGGAAAAAAAGGCAATGAGTCTATACCGGTGAAAGAACTGAAAGAATTGAGCTTAGATTTACGATCACTTAGTTTATCTAAAAGGATTTCAAAATATAAGCTAAAGCCTGATCGCGCAGATGTAATAGTACCGGCAACTAAAATTTTCTTGAAGATTGTTAAAAAGTTAGCCTGCGAGGAGCTTTTTGTGCCAAAGATCGGATTATCAGACGGAATGATTCATCAAATGCACCGTAAATATTCGAATAAAAAGCTTAAATAAATTTTGTTTCCGATTTAAATGAAATTAATTTCATTTTGTTTTTTGTTTTAAAAAATTAGTCATATATTTGTCGCCCGCAAAGAAAAAGTTCTTTGTTAGAAAAAGCATAATACAAGCGAGAGTAGCTTACGCCGGTTGGCGCACAGGCAACTTCGCTAATTACCAGGGAACTGGATATTACAAGCGAGAGTAGCTCAGTTGATAGAGCGCCACCTTGCCAAGGTGGAGGTCGCCGGTTTGAGCCCGGTCTCCCGCTCAACTATGCTCGAGTGGTGGAATTGGTAGACACGCAAGACTTAAAATCTTGTGTCCTTTGGGACGTGCGGGTTCAAGTCCCGCCTCGAGTACTAGACGGGACAAGTTCAACTTTTTAGAACTTGTCCCGTTTTTCTTTCCCCGCAAATCCTCCATGAATAAAGGGATTGAAGAAAATAAAAGATTCACGCGCTCGGTTCGATAATGGTGTTTTTTGTAATCATAGACAATTCCACTAGGAAACACGATTCCTTGAATACGCTTCTTTTCTTCAATATCACCCGAAAGCCATGCTTGCGGGAGTTGCAGCGCATCTTCAACGGCATTATCTGTTGCTTTTTCAAGGTTCGATAATTTAAACTCCGAATTTTCTATTTCTTCATAAATTGTATTGATCTCATCCTCAAACTGACACTTGTATTTCAGATATAGGTCGCGCTCAATTTCACCTAAAACAAATCGTCTTTCTATTTTTTCTAAGTCTTGTTCTAGTTTAGCTACTTTCTTATTCAACGCGATTGTGTCGTTTATACTTTCTTCATGAATTTCTACAAAGGCTTCCATCATCATTGACTTAATAGGGTTTTTCCATTCCTCTGATTCTAATTGATAGCTTGAAAGAAGATCAACGAAAAGTTGGTGCATTTTTTTTGCGCTTACATTTTCTTTACTCCCAATTCGATTGTTTTTATAATAGAATAGATTCTTTTTCTTAACAACATAACCTGTGTAAATTGTTCCGCAACTATCCGCTTTAATGAATTGCTTTAGCGGTAGGTTTTCATCATCCTTATTATAATTGCCCCCGTACTGCTTTTTTCTAAGGATGCCATTTACTTTTAAGAATGTTTCCTTAGAAACTAATGCAGGGTGATTGCCCTTAATTACTTCATCTGGAATTAAGGAACTCACAATTAAACCACAATAAAATGGATTTCGGAAATATTCGCTAAAATTTTTCGCTCTTTTCGTCCACCCTTTGGATTTTAATTTTTCGGCTAATTCCGCGTAGGTTAAATCGTATTCCGCTTTTAGTTCAAATGCGATTTTAAGTAATTCACCTTCTTTTGTTATTGCCAGTTCAGGTGTTTTACGTTTTCCGGGATTTAGATTAACGTAACCAAACGGAGTTACACCCGTCCAATAACCTGAACGCAGTTTTCTCTGCATACCATGAACGCAAGACTTTCGTTTATTCTCGTTATCCATCCGCCCCATTTCCATATAAATATGCTTTTGGAATTTCCCCGAAGAACTTGTATTATCAACATATTCAGTTGCCGATATTATTTGTATCCCACTTTCTTCTAAATCCAAATAGGTTTTGCTAATTCCTGTTCGTGAAAATCGCTTAAAACTATAAACAATTATGTAGCCAATATCCTTTCGTCTTTTCACATAGGCAATCATTTCATTAAATTGCTTCCGATCATCTGTCTTTGCAGATTCATTCGTTGCTCCAAAATAGTTGACAACATCCATTTTATTTTTTACCGCATAGTTTTGGCAAAATTCCATTTGTGTCTCCAAAGATGCACCGTCTAGTTGTTCCTTGCTTGAAACTCTTGTATAAATAACACCTTTGGTTCTTTTCGATTTATCAATTTTTGGCTTTTTCTTTTGGCGCATAAATTGTCCGAATACTTCTAACTCTTTATTCTCTCCCATCTTATTGCTCTTTTAATTTGTTCAACCGATTCATTTGGCTTAAAATGATTCGGGTATATTCCCTTAGTTGGTCTATCACTTTTTCAGCTATCTCGTCTGTTAGATGTTCAAAACCTCTCATTGTTTTGAATCTAGCAACTGTTAGCTTCTGTTTGCATTTGGCTTTGAATGCTTTTAGCTTTGCCAACTCCTCTTTAATCTTTGCTTTTCTTAGTTCATTTCTTTTCTTTAAATCACTCATTTTAAATTTACACTACACGAACGATTTTGGGTTTTCCAATAATCGTACGTTTCCATCTCTACTTGCGCTAGGGCTTCTAGTCGCTTCTCAATTCTAATGATGATTCTTTACGTGTACGCACGTGAATCATTATTTATGTTTTGTCTTGCGCTTAACGCTGACAATTTTACCTTTTACAGTTTTGTAGGAAATTTCTTGATAACTCCCTCTTTGAATCAAATCTACCAAACGCCCTTTAGTATCTTTAATATCAATCGTTTCTTCCGTTTCAATTAAGTTAACTTCTCCGTCAACAAATTTTACACTAAGAGAGTTGATACCACCATCACGGATCAAATCAATTATTTTTGCTTCCTCATCTGTTAAATCTATTCCGCTCTCATTTAGGTTCAACGCATATAAATCTTCCCTTCCCATAAACTCTGTCACAATATGATTGAGCGGAATGCTTATATAAGGTTGATTCATAATCATAGATGAAGTAAATAAATCTTCCATTGGACTTTCATCAAATACAATGCAATTTCCATCCTTTGCAATTGCTAAATGCACATTAGCTTGTGAAAGGATTGTAGAAAAAAGTAGAACTGATAATTTTGTATTACTTAGATTTACTTTCTTCCTATCATTCTCAACGGCTGCAATGAAGTTCTCAGGCGTTTTAAATGTTTCCTTAATGTCTTTGATAAACATTCTCCAATTTACATCTTCCATTTCTTCACTCTCAAATAGGGAGGTATAATGTTCCATCAAATTCATTTCTGACAATAAGTAATTCTTCAATCTCAAAATGGCATGAATTGGTAAACCAAACTCACGCAGTTCTTTTACTAATCTCAACCAAACATATTCGATACCATTGTATTTTCTACGGTATTTACTTTTTCGCTCTCTCAAATAAATACCTGCATTAGACCAATCAAAAGCAGTTTTGGCAGACAATCCTATGTCTGACAATTGAAAACTCTCATCAAACATTACCTCCGTTACCTGTCTGACATCTTCTAAATGATCCTTAAATTCTTCTTCCATATTAATAGTAATCCCCTATATATATAACGTTAAAGTAATGTAAAAATTACATCACTGTACCAATTGTGTATTCAGTTGTAACAACATGACCATAAGCTGTTAATTCTATTTATTTACTAATACACTAAAAATAACATTACTATAAGGTAATGCAAATATCGATCCAAACTATTATATTCCGTCATATTGTCACTTTTACCAATTTATTCTGGATTTATTCTTATTAATTCACCTATCAAAGTCGTCTTAAGAACAGTATCTTGTTCTCATTGTAATCACTTATTCAAGAGATGAAAATCGTGGCTCATTTTCACCAAAAGCCAATCAACACTATACCTAAAGTACCTACAAGTTACGAAGAACGTCTCAATTAGACATTGGTTACTTAGCGCATAGCACGAATGCTATATTAATCGGTACTATCTATTAATCGAAGGAAAATTGAAGTTGATAAAAAGACGTTTAATTTTTAACAAAATTGAAATGTAAAATTTGCTGTTTTGGGTCTAAAAAATGGACTTGAATTACCTCGAACAATTTTTATATCCGCGATTAGGATAAGTTTTTCTCCATATCACCAATTAACTCTTTAATATAATCTTCATGTGGGTAACTGACTTTTGTTGAAACTCTTTTTTCAGAAATTTCTAAAATCATGCTATTTAACTTTTCCATAAAGGCATAATCAAAATGTGGAGGATAATTTTCTTCTCCAGCAGTTATGCTAATTTTAGACCTGTCAAATTCAGAGGCAAATTCAATTTGAGGAGCTATTAATTCATATAATCTTTTATCATTTGTAATGAATATTGAATTTATATCTTCATTAACCATTGCTGATAGTTGTGTTGAATTCCTACTCACCCTAGCGTGCATTAAATCCCAAGCAGTACCCCATAAAGCTTTTAAGGCTTTTTCTTTAGTTGAATTAACTTTTATCATTGAATTGAACCCAGTATTTCCTCCAAAAATCTGAATCGCTAATTGATATTCTAATCCTAAAATTAGATTTAATTCAGAATTCATCCAATCAAGAAATTCTAAAATATTTTTTTGAGATTTTTGCTTGCTTAACCCTTTAGATGCTATTTCTCTAATTTTTAGCAATGCGCTATAATGCACCATTATTTGCTCAATAACAGGTGTTAAATTTCCTTTAGTATCTTTTTTCTCAGATGGTATAAAATTAGAAAAATAATCAAAATCATTTTTGCGAAGTCTCTCAATAGGAAATTGAAACGCAAACTTTAACTTATTGAAAAAATCAAAAAATTTGTCTGTATCCAACTGATACGTAGATTTATCCAATGACAATTCTAATAAAGCTAAAATCTCAAAAGGAGGTGTTGATTTTTTTTGAGAATATTTTATTAGTTCGAATGCCTTTCTTTTGGATTCTTTATTAATATTTCTTTTGCTCACAATATTCACTATGTCCAAGCAAACTGAGCTATCGAGCACAAGTAATGTTTTTTTTTCTCGATTAGGATTGCTTTTTTTAAACCCCTTTACTGCCCCAAATTTATTCAAATAATGATATTCAACTTTCAAATTCTTAATGACGTTTTTTTTTTTGGTTAATGTGTTACTAAACTATGTAAAAAAGGGAAAAAAAAAATTCCTTAATCTCTTTCCAATTCTTTAAACCCCTCAATACGCTCTGCGCAAATCTCCACTGTCAATTTTAAAAAGGCTTCGGTTTCCTGCTTCCAAAATTCAATCTTACCCATATCCACGGGAAATTCCTTTTCGTTGCGGTAACGCCCTCCGATATACGCATAGTTCAATTGGTCAAACAGTTTTGTATGTTCTTCACTTTCATAATGAAAAACACCCTTTAACCGCTTATGAAAACGTACACAACGATCACGCAACACAAATAGGTTATGCTCATGTGGATTATAATGACTGAAAACCATTTCAATAGCAGTATAACACATCTCAATGGTTTGTTGCAAATGAAATGATGCCTCCAAAAAATAGCTTTTACTAACGCTAAAACCGAAATGGTCATAAAGACGTGTGGCACTTCCGAACCAATCTTCAAAATCTGCTTCTGCAATTTCCCTCCTCCGTGTCGGAGACAGCCCTTTAAACGAAGCGAAATCATATCGCCCAGAATTAAACAACTCAATACCTTCTTTCTTAATATCAGAATAGAAATACTGATTTTCTTCCAAGGCTTTATTGACAACACTAATATTAACCACAAGCGTTTGCACAACAATTTCCATATCCTTAAAAGCACCTCTTAATTTAGAAACTACGTGCTTTCTTCTATCACCACTTTCTACAACGATAAGAATATCAAAATCACTTTTCTTTCCTTGCTCTTTGCCACGTTCAGTTTTGAAATCACCCCTAGCAAATGAGCCAAATAAAACTATAATGTCAACACGGTGCGTGTCCAAAATCTTTTGTGTGATATGCTCCAAATCGACAATACGCTCTGGCGGAAGATGGGATAGTATTTGTTTTAGGTCGTTCATTTATTTTTTACTATTTCAAACTTAATCAAATTTTGGTACAGTTAGACATTTCCGAATGTGACTAAAATTCAGTTTTCCTAGCTTTTTTTTATGTGATTATTGTTGTAGATATATTTCTGGAATGGAAAACTCGCACCTATTTGACAACTTATTTAAAAGTTTAGCTCAGATATTTTTTTTGAAAAATTTTCGCTATTGCGGTTAATTCAGATTTTGTATGAGCTATTCTCCAATATTCTTGAGATAGTTCACCGTCCATTCCCCAAGAGAGCTCTTGATAGTCTAGCAGTTCATTCGCGGTTAATATGATTATTTCGTTAAATGGTTTATCTTGATTTTCTTTAATTTGATTATATTTTAGGAGGTCTGTGATCAGTTTTTTCTCATTACTACTTAATTTATTGGATAAAGTTGCGAAAACGATTACAGAATTGACAAACTTCCGTCCTAAAGTTTTCATTCTCCTGATGTCAATAGATTTAAACGGAGCAAAGGTCTTTGCTTCAACTAATATAAGCCGCTTTTCACTGTTTGGTCGTCCTTTCTTTTGAACGAACATAGCTAAATCTACTTCCAATTGTTTTCGATTTGTTTTATCAATAAGGTTGAAACTAAAAATAGAGGTAGAACGGAATTCATTATTTTCTTTAAAGAATAAGTATGTAAATAACACAGGATACACCCCCATTGCTTTTCGTGGAAGCGAAAATGTGCCAATAGTGCGATAATTAAGGTTGAATTCACGGTACTCCCATGTCGGAGGACTAAATTCAAATAGGCATTTAGTACAATCTAAGGTATAGGCCAAATTGGTCAAAGGATACCAATTTTTTTGACCACATTCCGTACATGAAAAACTAAAACCAGCTTGAATAATACCACACTCGACTAATTCTCGAATAAAGTTTGATGCAAGTGTGCTTCCTTTTCCCGTTTTAAATACTTGCTTAATCTTATCCTCAAGCGATTTCCCATCAATTCCGCTATCCGTAATACTATCTAATAATTCAATTGCACCCGCTCGCCCAATTGTTCTTCGTATTTGATATGGGTATTCGAAATGATGGAGCATTCTGTAAGTTATTTTTCCAGGACTTGATATTTCAAGATCGTATCCATTCGCTGACGCCCAATTTTTGAACAATAATTCAGATTTTATTAACCAAAAGGAAATGTTAGGCAAATCATGAAATTTATTTAATATGGTATATCCTTTTCGCGAAATTCGATAGTTAGGGTAACGTTGTTCATTGTAAAAATCAGACAATTCCATTGAGTCAGGAAAAATTTCGCAAAAACTTGTATTTGAATTCCAATTTATTTCAGAAATATCGATTGCATATTTAACGTCAGAATAGCCTGTTTTATCATCTATACTTTCATCACCAATTGGCGCGAATATTACTCTATGATCTTTATTTGTAAAAGAGACTTCAGAAGAATCTGATTCCAAATCAACACAAACAACATCATCCTCCACCCAATATTTGCTGTCCCACATTCGTGGAACATAAGGTTGTACAATTAATTTAAATTTATCAAATACTTGATAGCGTAAAAAGGCTGAAAATTTTTCAACCGAAATGCTTGAGGATTTTATAACTTTTACACTCATCAATCCTCTGATATCATAGCCGTTGGCATTCAAACTTTTTATTAAAACCGTCTCCAATTCATTAGATTTTTCAAGATGATAATCTATACTAATTGGATACAAGTACCATCCGTTTGATCTAAGATTCCAAAATTCTAGGACGTCATCTATCGATTTGGGGTTCAGCACATAATATGCAACGGTAGAATTTTTATAAATTCTTTTACCAATTTTTAAGTATAATCCCGTTAACTTTCTATACGTCCAGAATGACTCTGTATAATAAGAATGATAATTCTTTAAGTTAAAACTTCTAATTTCTGTATCAAATTTCTCAACTAGTACTTCGGAGGTTTTAATTTTTTCTGATTCAACAATTTGCCCAAAAATTGATGTCAAAAATATTTCATTATCGTCTTTCTGTATCTGAGGAATTACTATATTCAAAGGTTCTTTAGCATTCTCCAATTTCCCGTTTTCATATAGTCTTTGGTATAAAAAATCCATTCTCGTTCCTACCTCGAAATCATCACCTAAAAAGGTTTGATAGGTATTTATTAAAACAGTAGTTTGGCCTAAAACCGAATAGACTTTATTGTCTTTTGTAGCATCAATAATGTAATCAGGATTAAAATTTCGGATGTAATCTTTCAATAAATCTTTCATTGAACGGTTTTTTCCACGCTTTTTCCAAATACCCGATTTATTTTTTTTGAATGGTATGATTGGATTGAAGTGACCGCCCCAAACCGTGGAGTTTATTTTTAGAATATTCAGCACCATCTCTTTGTCGCCATAGTCAACAACAAAAGCTAGTTTCAAAGGTCTAAGTTTTTGAGTTAATGTTCCTTCCGTCATAATAATTTGTTCCTATCAACAATATAACCGATTTTTTATTTAATAATCCGAAATTATTTCATTACTTAGCATTTCCTAAACACAAGTATCAAAATGAAATTACAAAGAAACTTCTTGATGCGAAATTTGAAACTCCCTTTCTGAAAACGCCAGTTTGTAATACAAGAAAAATGAACGTATTTAATTTAGGTTAGTCTAATTATGATTTTTGATTGATAAAAAACACTTGATATAATCAAGTCTGAAATTGTTGATTAAGTAGATTTTTTTTATTTTAGTGCTTGTGTTTCTGCCCAAAAGCGATTTCATGTTATTTTTTATTGATGACCATTTTCGAGTATGTGAAGAATACTTTATTCTGAATATGGAAATATAATAGTATGTTTCTATTGGATGACATCAGAAACGTTATAATATCTATATAAGCATTTACCTACAGAAATAAAATCAAGATACATGGATACAACAAAAGCTGACTTAAAAGAAGAATCTTCATTAACATTATTTTTTTGGTGGTGTGCTGGAGCAGATGCCGATTTATTGAGACAACTCGACTCTGATAAACAAAGATATTTTTTAATTGGGACAACGGTCTTAATAACCGCACTTTTTGCAGCTATATCAGGAATTTATGTTTTTTCGTCAGTGTTTCAAAATATACCTCTTGCTGTCATATTTGGTATAATGTGGGGCATGTTAATTTTTACTCTTGATAGATATGTTGTAGCAACAGTTTCTAGAGGAT
Source organism: Crocinitomix sp. (assembly GCA_013138735.1). GTDB lineage: Bacteria > Bacteroidota > Bacteroidia > Flavobacteriales_D > Crocinitomicaceae > Crocinitomix. The sequence goes on from WTCE01000147.1 coordinate 20,412, forward strand.
CGAATTTTACACGAACATTATTGCAACTATTACCTCGTTTTTTGATTTCAATTCTTATCTCGATAGTAATAGCTACTCCATTATCTCTAAGGCTTTTTGAAGACGAAATTCAAAAGGAACATTCGAAGCAATTTTATGAAGAAATGCTTTCAATTGACATGATATTTGAAAAACAAAAAGCCAATATTGAAGAACAGATTTCGGCGTTACAAGAAAAAATAGATTTAAAGTTGTATGAATTAAATAAACGAGAAAAAGAATATGAAGATGAGATTATGGGTGTCAATGGCTCAGGCCTCAGCGGAAGCGGACCAATCGCAGTCTTTAAAAGACAACAATATGAATATGCTAGGCATGACTATAATGATGCCAGAACAACTACCGACTCACTTATTACTTCTTTGAACAAACAACTTTTGACTTTTCATGCCGAGTTGAATTCTAGTCGATCATATGTTATTCCCCCAATGACATTTGTTGCTATGTCGCAGGCATTTGCAGAACTTAAGACAAAAGACTCCACTATAAATTTAATAAGCTTAATGCTAACGCTTTTTATTATGCTCATATCAACTGCTCCAATCGTAGTTCAAATTTCATCAAGAAAAAGTCTTTATGAGGAATACCTTTCGATTAAAAATAAGATACTGATAAACAAATTTGTTGTAAGTCAGGAAGGGCAGAACAATATGCATGAAGAGTTGAAATCAGAGGTTGAAGAATTAAAAAAGAAGTTAGATGATTTAAGTAAAGATAAGATTAACAAGATGATAGATGAATTGGAGGGACAAAAAAAAGAGACTCATCAAAATATCAATTTCCAAATTTATTTTAACCAAATGTTAGACGGACTTTCACAAGAGTCTGATAAGATTGAACAAAAAGCAAAGGAATTCTATTGGCAAGGAATGGTTTTTAGCATTATGGGGATTCTAACCGCGTTTGGTTTTTTTGTGTTTTGGATTAATTATTTTTCAATAAAAAAATTTGAACCCTATAACATCATTGAATTAATTTCAGGAACGATTATAATTATAATAATTGAATTTTTAGGTGCTTGGTTTTTAAAACAAAACAAAGAACTTTCTAAGAAATCGCTACATATTCTAAAAATCAAGTCTACCTTAGATAGATACCTATTAATTTATCTTTCTATTGACGAATTCGCATCTTCTGATACACGTGAAAATTATTTGAAACAGCTACTATCAACGCTTGACAAGGATATTCGTTTTCCCACTGAATCATCAACTATTAACGACACAAGTTTTAATCAGGAAGCATTTTCCACGATTAGAAATTTGACAGACTCTATAAAAAATCTAACAAACGTAACGTAACAATAGCCTCAAAGCAACGGTGGTGTTATTTGTTATTCTAGTGGATTATGAATCTTTTTGGTTGGCGCAAATAAAGAGTTAATTTTGTAATTCCCAATTAATTTTATACGTGTTTATTGTCACTTCAAAACTACATTGCTATTAATCTTTGATTTGAAAAGTGAAGCGGCCAAAAATTCGATTAATTTACCCGTGTAAATATTGACTATCAGTAATTTAAACGTCTAAAACTTAGCAAGTTTACTCGCTTACGAACGCAATTACACCGATCCGCACTCGTAGCACACGACTTTACACGTCAATCTGAATTTTCATATTCAACATAGTATCTCGAATACAATCCATTGATTTCCAAAGATAAAACCATCCGTTAATTATTACCATCCGTTTATACCCGTGGATTATCAAATCACCCCTCACTTATAACTTTTTCTTCATCAATTGAATAGACCCAATTTGTTGTACCATAACGACTTTTTTTCATGTGTGCGAATCGTTTTTTAATTCCTGTTTCTTCATTTTTCTCCACCACAACATCTATTACAGCAGCACTATTAAATGTTATTGAAGCTCCACCCTTAATTGTGTTCTTAGTCGTTTTTTGAAAGATAACAACGAACAAAGTTTTAGGGTGGGTTTGGCGCAATATTTCGTAATCTTCGGGGTCTTTTGTTACGCTTGAATAACTATCTAAAATGATAACGTCATGAGTTTCCGCGTCTCTGTCAATATCGTCTAAACTGGCGTAATTTACAACTCGCATTTTTCTACCAATATCATATTGATCTAATTTATTTTGGGTCAACTGACCGACACCTTCTTCAATTGAAAAGTACTTTACTTTTAGATTGTTGTCTAAAAAAAGTTTCGCTAATTGATATGAGAAATAACTTTTTCCTGCTCCCGCATTTCCTGTTAAGGCCAAAGCGACCATGTTTCGATCCAAGTGACCGAGAAACCTTCCCAATTCTCCCGACAGGGTAAAAGTCTCAAATTTCATGTTGCGAATTTCCTCACCATTTAATTCTATTATGGATTTTTTAGTTCGCAATGCCTCAATTCTTGCTTGCTTATCTTTTTTGGTTAATTCGTTTTGCCCTTGTTTTTTAGAAGGTAATTTTGGTGTTGGCAAATCCATTTTAATTTCGGATTTTTCCAAAACGGCAATTTCACTCATAAGTGAATTTATAGCATCTTGTTTTTCCTCCTCTGTACTGTCACCTATTATGGATTCGAAATTTAAGGGTATTGATTTATACCGCTCAGTGGCTAATTGATTCTTTTCTCTTAATTCAATTTTATAATCATTAACTAGTCTTAGTTTTTGTGCAGGACTAATTGAACGAAGGGTTTGGTTTTTGATATAAAACTCCTCTACATTTATCGCTTTTGAAAATGGTAATTTTCTTTTTTTTACTAAGTAATTAAATAGCTGACTATCTGAAGCTGCATTCAAACGTTCAATTGTTTCGTCAGATGTCCGCTTTTCTTTTCTTATTTTTTGTTCTCTGATATTGCGCTCTTCTTTAGAAGATTCATAGTTGATTAAATCCGTTTCCAATTTCTCTAATTGTGATCTTAGCTTTTCTAGTTCCTCATCTTTTTGAGTTAGGGCTTGTTCATACAAACGCTTTCTATGGGCATATTTATAGCGACATGAGGAACTGCAAAATTTTGCATCTGACCGAGAAGGCACAAATTTCTTTTGACAGAAAGAACAATTGATTTGATTCATACGCATTTAGGCTCTTGTTAGAACTCTTATAAAAGATAACGTATTTTTTTGCTTGATTGTATGTGAAAATGAAATTTACTGATTGAATTCTTCAGGCGTTTTAAACTCAAAATTGAGAATTAGTATTAAAAAGATGCAAACTAGCCTTTTTAAGTGTCTGACAATTCAATATTTAGGTTCAAGTAAGATAGAGTATCAATATATTCGATTCTAAGAAAATTAGACTTTCGGGTTATAATCCTGTTAATTCTAATTGTCGCTAAATCTCACGTGTCTCTTTATTAAGCTGCCTCACCTTCATCATCACCACCAAAAAAGGCACTAGCTAAAGCGACTAAACCCACACCGATAGCAGTTGCAAGAGCAAACTCACCAACCTTTTCCTTGATTTGTGGAGATTCCGCACGATCTCTACTACACCAATTGACAAAATGTTCACAATTGGCTTCTGAAATCGAATAATTACTTTTACCAATAGAGTTTAATGCTCTTTGGTGAATTACATCAGAATCAAAATCCCCTGATTTACTGGGTACGATTTTCACTTCTTCCCCTTCACTAAATTCCTCCCAAGTTCTTAAAGCCGTGCCTTTTCTCGGAGCATGATCAATAACATGGTAATCGTACGACATGATCCCGAAATGGAAGACTCCCTTACCTCTCGACCACACTTTCACAACCATTCCTGGATACGCATTCATAAATTTTGTTTTTTAATTGTTATATTACTAAGATAAGGATTAAATTTTTAAAATTCACCCCAAAATGAACGAATTTTTAATAACTGAATACCAAGCCTGTATTTCTGAAAGAAAGGATATTATTCATGAAACCAACAACTTAGAACGGAACAGCTTAATAGCATTGGGGATAGTTTGGACATGGCTTTACACTCAAAGTACTATTCATGTAGGCATAAAAGATATTGCATGGTTTATTCCCTTTTTCATAATTGCTATGTCAGCATTAAGAGTACGTAGTCTTAATCTTATTTTAGAATCAACCGAAGATTATTTAAGAAATTTGGAGATCGAATTAGGCAAAGCGGATGGTATGTTCACCCGATATAAAGCACTTAGAAAAAGGAAGAATGGAAGAAAAAAGAAATCCTTAATTGGTATATCTGCATACCTTTATTGGGGACTTTTAATTCTAGTAAGCCTTGTTATACCTCTTTATCAGATTTTGTTCAAATAAAGGAATTCTAGATTCTTGAATTTATCCTGATTTTTAATTTGTAATCTTATAGATTATGTGCTCTTTTTTATTTAAAAATATCTCACTGATTCAGACCACCCATCAACGCTCCATTTCATGTTCATATATATGACGAAAGCTTATAAAGTCTTGAGTCCTCTAAGCAATCATTAATAATTTCCAATCGATCATATATGGTGCCGGTATTTATATAAAAACGCTCAACTGCTAACGAAAAGTGGCTAAAATTATCCGTAAAATCATCTTCTAAATAATACATTTTATCGATTAATTGACGATAACTATCACCTTCACAGTGCATGGCAATTGCTTTCTGGTAATGTTCCTTCGCTTTTTCAAGATGTTGTTTCGGATCAAGACGGTGCATTATTCCTGCGCCAATCAAATCTTCAAGTATGACTTTATATGTATCGTATTTGGAACCGTTAAAAAATTTGTTCCCATCTGTGATTGTCAATTCAACTTTAAGTACTTGGCACCAAATAGCCATATTCCAGTGACTTTCCGCAAGAAGGCTATGACCAAAAATTGCCGATTGTCCATGTACACCAAAAAGATTGATGGCTGTGTTTATTGTGAAGATCGTATCACATGTCTTTTGAACGATAAAATCATTCTTTTTATTCAATTGGCTGTTTTTACTTCTGTAAAAACAAAATTTTTGATAATGGGCTTTTAACCTGTTTTTACTCCAAAATTCTTTGTTGAATGTCTCATTGTTTAGAACATCTTTTTTAAGCTCACTAGCATTTTTTTTAAAGTGCGATCTTAATTCCAAATATCTCACATACACGCTCGGAGTGTGTCCAAAAGGAGAAGATTCATAATTGTCATCATTTGAACTTGATGAAAATTTTCTAATTAAATCGTTCGTTAGAATTTCAGTTTCTTTGGCTTCTATTGAAGTGGAAATATTGTTGTATAGGCTTTTTGAATCAACTCTATTCGTATCGTAGATTTTATCTCGACAAAAGATCAATTCGTATTTGAGAATTTGTGGACGAATTGTGTTTTCGTGTGCCTGATAAAATCCACGTAGGATTTTCTTAAATAATGAACTTACTTTACTAGAAATCTGAGATTGTAATTTTTTACTTAACCGAGATGGAAAATCTAAGACATTCAAAGTATAAAGAATTTTACGTCGTTGAAATGAAGCATTTATATCCTTTCCAACGGATTCATATAATTTAGCGATAACTTCATACAATACAACGATTTTAGGAACATCAAAGTTCCTCTTTATTTCAACAACCGAGAGCAATTTTTCGTCATTTACATTGTAGATCAGATGTTGGTCAAAACATTCCTGTAATGACAATTCTCTTTCGGAACTATTTATCCAAAAAAACATTCTAAGGTCTGATTCTTTAATTTTCCGCCCGTCTTGCAATGTTAATAAACAATCTGCCAATTTAGACAATACACCAGCTAGTGAAATAATAAATGGAGTTCCCATCCCCGAGTAAGAATACTTTGAATTTTTATAACCTTTTCTGTTAATTAAATTTATAATATGAGAAAACGAAAGTTTATCTTTCTTATTATTCCCTGTTTGTTTAAAAACAAGCAAATACCAGTGTAAGGACTCAGTGTAATCTTTCAAAGCACTGATTGAAGGACGGTAATTTACTAATCGCATTTTCCTTTGTTTGATTAACTGGTTGTCCCAATTAGTATAAAGGGTGAATTTGTTTTTTTGCTTTTTATTTTCATTTTTTAAATCAGATTGTAAATGAATATTTCCGTTTTTAAAAAATAGAATACTACCTCTATTTAAGAAAAAATTTGCTTTAAGAAACTGAAAACCTTTATCACCATCAGTATCGAAAGTCTTAATCCATACTTTAAAAGTTTTATAATTGTTGATTAAGTGTTTAGAGGTTAATCCATCTAGTGCAGACTTTTCAATTGCCACAAGTGACGATAAGAAGCCTTGCCCAATTGCTCGAATTTCGTTTTGAATCTGTCGGGAAATATTCTTGTTTTTGTTTTTCTTCAAGCCTTTTGATTTAATTCTCTCACTGAAAATCAAAATGTCGTTTTGTAATTCTAGATAATTCGACAGTGACGAGTTGAATGCTTTTATTCGCTCATACGTATGTCCCATTTTTAGCCTAACAAGACAATACAACGTGAAGTGTTTCAATGTTAAGTTTTCGATTTTAACCCTTTTTAAAGATTGAATTGTATCGTTGTAATTTACAAGAGCATCATCATACTCTTTGTCGAAAAAATGCAGATCTCCTAGTAGGTTATTAATAAACGCAATAGAATCAATATGAACATTTTGGAGAGATGCTTCTTGGGTGTAATTTTTTCTTAGCTGATTAATTTTTGATTTATAGTGTTTTTTGATTAAAATTGATTCATCCAAAGTGAAATTGAATGCGGCCGAATCCGCTGGTGAAATTCTAGATAAGAACCGTATCTCATGCTCCAATCGTGAATAGAATTTGTATTGATGAATCCCATTTTCTATTCTCCTTATGTGAGTTTTAAAAAGAGATTCGAGCAGGTTTGTTATAAATCGTCGCAGTTCTGGCTCTTTGTTTATTGCTAGTATTTCTGGCGTTAACTCTAAGTTTCTCCATGAAAACCCCTGATTATGGAATTTTAAAATATGATCAACTAAAAAAGATGTGCTAACCAATAACTTATCACTTCGAAACTTACTGGAGCGTCCGTGCGCAATTAGGTAAGGACGATATAGATAAGTAATAAATCCGATTTTATGCTGCGTCTTATAATCTAATTTTAAAAAATAACCTTTTTCAGTTTTTCCCTCGGAAGTAATGGCAACAACGTTGCGTCGTGAATAATTTTGATCTGAATTCAATTCGTTAAAACTAATTTTTTTGACATGCTCTTCTATAAGTTGAATTATTTTTTTTGGCATTCCATTACTTCTGTAGATTAAATAAAAAACAAAGGTTTGCAAAATGTAAATAATTTTTCTCGTGGCTTCCTCATTGTCTTTGCCGCCCAAAACACAATCCTTATTTACGGTTTCAGTTTTGAGCAGTTCATAGTACCTTGATAATAAATTTTCTGAATCTTTCATTTCACTATTATCACCCCTTTCAATATTATCTGGAAACAATAATCTGAATAAAAATAATTCTGTAGGTTTGGAGATTCCAGAATATGGATTTTTGTTGGTATCACTTTTTATTAAACTTGGGACGTAGATAATGTCATGAAAAATACTCCCATAAAAGGAGTCTCGTGCCGCAACATCTGCCAATGATGCATCATACATTTCACGTCCCGCAATAAAAATGAACTTGGCAGGTGCTTCATTAAGAAAATTTTTCATATTTGCCAAAATGGATGCAATGGCTTCTTGTCTTTGTCGTATCGCATGGGTAGTATAGATACTGCCTTCACTTTCAGTATAATTGGGTTCTTCGTCTGCCTTGTCTGAAATTCCGGCATTTGATCTCGCTTCGATTTTATCAAGCTCATCTAATACGAAAATGGGAGGGGATTTTAATTTTTTCAGAATACGGAGGAACTCTAATTCGATCTCTTTATCATTGGGAATAGCATTTGAATAGGTTGATTTTTTGAATCTGTTGTATGAAAGAAAATTGGATGCGCTAGTTTGAAAATTACGACCTTTTTCCCTATTTATTGCAGCGTCAATTCGTAACTCTAGCTTTTTCGCTTCCAGTAAGTTACTGCTCTGAAAACTGAATACGAAAAGCCTTATCACGCCAAGGCAAACGGCAATAAAAAGAATTAACTCGATTGTAAATCCATAATTATTTTTTATCCAATCAAAGAAAGCAATATTTTCAATCCAAAATGTCGTTTCAGAAATTAAGATATCAATCGAAAAAACAAGTACAAAGAGACTAACTAAGATTATTAAACAGATATCAAGAACTCTTGTTATAGCTGGTTTTTCTTTCTTTTCTTTTAGATGATCGATCAATCCTCCGACCATTGACCTAAGAACGTCCTTATAAGACAAGTTTTCTTGAGCCAGACTTGTATATATTGGCTTAACCTTACTACCCTTGATTGCTTCCTTAACTAAAGCAGTTTTACCCACACCTCTAAAACCTGTTACTAGAATCGTTCTTGTAACCAAATCTTCATTGCCAATCTGTTCCTTAAGTCTATTCAATAATTTTTTTCGTCCAATAAGTTCATTTTTATCATTTTTTTTTCTGTGAAAGCGTTCAAATTGAGGTAATTCGATATAAACATCTTTGATTCGACTACAATTATCATAGTCAAATTCTAACGGTTCAGTCATGAGTTAATAAGTTTTGGATATGGATAAGATAAGTTTTACATATAATAATTAATCATCAAAGAGATTGGATATAGGTATCTCAACTCCAGTTTGGATTTGCCAATAATTATTTCCTCGATAATAAGGCATGTCAAAATATTTGATTCGCGCAAAAACAAAGGAACGTTTCGTTTCATCTTTCGAATCTGGTTTTTTCAACCTAATTGCGATCTCAACTTCAGGAGAAAGGTAGAGATTCCAATTTCGCTCATAATCTATAAAGGGTTGATCATTATTGTACGCAACATTTACTGGGAATTTAAATCGAGCACTTATTCTTGGTGTCGCGAAAATAGTCCCACCAATAGTGCCATAAAATGAAGGAGTGAATACTCTCTGAAATCTACCAGAGTCAAGGTCGCTAATTGGCGTATGATAAATTCTGTGACCTATCGTTAAGAATGCATCAGCTACTCTCGATCCCCTCAGTAGATCCGTTTCTATTTCAAAAGATGTATTTGCTTGTCTTAGAATTTTTAGAAGGTCAGAATCTGCCCTGTTATTGAAAGTTTGTATTTCTAAGGTATCAAATTTGCTGTCAAATTTTGACCAAGAAACTCCCATTCTTACATATTTAAAAAAACTCATATAAGAATTACCTAAATTATTAGAATTGGCCATGAACTGCGCGTTTATTTCAGTTTGAATTAAACCGTTTTCTTCTCCGCTAAGTCCTTTAGTGTCTGTATAAGCCCTAGCATCAAAGAAAGAATTAGGGCTGCCTTCTAATTTAAGGTCTTCATAATTAATTTTTTTATCTAAAACGAATTCACAATGTGAAGGAAAGTATAACCGACTTGAGGATGGTATATAATCTATAAAATCAGTAGTTCGAATATATGAGTTGATTAGTTCACTATTAGTTCCTGCATAATGAAGTACGTAATTGTTTTTATTGTCATAGTTTGTTAGCGATATTGGCCCCTTATTTTTATAGAACTCGCATTTCCCTGCTACTTTTACAACTAATAAACTAATCTGTCCGTTTTCAATGATAACTTTCACTGATTCTGCATGAATCGTTGATTTTGATTTTTCATATCTTCTCATAAAACGCTTGTTCCTACCAGAAAGTTTATACTTTTCATGAGCTTTAGACACTTCCTCTCGTAACTCCTCCCTCTTTCCAATTTTTTTTCTTCTGTAAATTGGTATTTCCGAATTCTGTAACAAGAATATTCTACCAACTTCGTCGCTTTCAATTTCATTAAACGATAAGGAAAATTGATGTCTGTTTTCAGTATTTAGGATAATACTGAGCTCTGTTGTGTCTATTGCATTTTTGATATAGGCAAAAATTTTGAAAACCTTTGAAAAACTAACGGTATCATTATAAGATTTAAACTTCACCTGCCTTCTAATTGTATCCTGATTAACGAACGTTTCCATAGGGAAATAGATTATGGAATCAAGTAGTTCTATATCTTTAGAGGTGGAATTGAAGTGTTCAATTTTTAAAAAGACTTTAGAATCCTGTTTAATAGTATCATTTTCATTTTTAATCCCCATCAATTCTATCGTGTGATAATTCGTTCCATCTTCTTTTAGTAAACACGTAAATTCGACGTTGTCTGATTCCTTGAATTCAATTTTTATCTGACTCTCCTGGCCAATCAGAACATGAGATATGAAAAAACAAAAAAGTAATGCTCCGCTCAGAATATATTTTTGCATGATTTAGAAAGTTTAATTCAGGTAAACCTAATTAAGTCATTCATAAACATCAAGCGTATTTATACGTTTTATTAATTGGGCAAACCTTCCGCTCAAACAAACAAACAAACAAACAAACAACGCTCACTACCTTGATGGCATAAAAGTTCGATATTGTTTTCTGCTCAAATTCCAAAGATTCGAAAACAGTTTATTTTCAATAGTATAAATTAAACTAATGTTTTTGTATTTTTGGTGATAACTAATCGCCCCAAAACAAGCACTTATAAATATTCAGGAATGGGATGTCCGTTAAATCGAATTAATAACGAATATTAGCCATGAAAAGTCATACATTAAAAATAGCTCGTAATATTGATGAGTACCTCGAAATTATAGAGGTCGCTAAATCAAAAAACAGAGTTTGGTATAGAGGGATGAGTAAAGCAAACAGAATGTTAACACCTTCTCTATATAGAGAAAAACGGGATATAGGTCTCAAATATAGCGGCGGAAATGCAAAAAACGGAAAATGGTACCGAAAATCAGAAGCTGTAATGAAGTCTGATATTGGAGTAATTGAAAAATTTAAAAAAAAGTATTGTGAATTGTATCCTGAGAAATCAAAAAAATACAATCTAATTGATTATTTGTATATAATGCAGCATTATGATATTCCGACTAGGTTACTAGACTTTTCAACTAATGAATTAATCGGATTATATTTTAGTGTAGCAAAAGACATAAAATCAAATGAAAACGCAGAAGACCAAGAAGAAGATTTTTTGAATAATTATGGGCGCACTAACAAAGGTTCTTCCGTCCATTGCATTGACCCTTTTTTTTCTAATGAAATTTGCTATGACAATCCTGAGATTATAAACATGGATGATGTTAATGACTTAAATTCTATACACGAACTAGACTTCCCTATATGCGTAACCACCAATAATAAAGACCCAAGAATACAAGCACAAAATGGTGTTTTCATGCTATACGGAAGGGAATACCCAAGTTATGATTCGAGAGAAATATTTATACCTAAAATAACTAAGATATTTATTCCAAATCATTTTAGATCTAAAATTAAACAAGAACTAAAAGAAAAACATAACATATATCATTCAATAGTTTATCCCGATTTAAAAGGTATCTCTTTGGAAATAATTGAAGAAATTGAACTGAACTATTTGAAGGATTGTAAAGAAGTGTTCGGTGATTAAAGAATACTAGCAGCCGACGAGAAGTAAACAGTTCACCCCAAACACAACCCAATATCCTCCACCAAAAAGTTCGCTATTTGTCCCGCCTCGATACAGATCACTTCCTTTTGAAGCAGGCAGTATTAAAAGCCCTTTACTATTTTTAGTGAGGGGCTTTTGTTTGTTAACTGTTTTTTAAATTTCCAATCTGAGAAATAATATTGCTCATAACATTTAATTCCTCATTTGAAAATTTTCTATTTTCTATTGACTCGGTTGTCTCACTGTTTTTCAATAAATTGGGATTATTAAACAGACTCAAATTTTTTATTAAAGTTTGTAATTTTTCTTGGTCATTATCAAACATACTTTCAGACTGTAATTTTAGTATGATTAAATTTGATTCACGTTGTCGCTTAATCGATTCGTAGTACTTAAAATCATCCATTGTTATACGATACTGTTTAAGGAAAAAAAAGGCTACAAATTCAACAAAAAACAAAGCCCCAAAACGAGGGAGAAATTGAATTATCAATTCAAAATTCCTTGGAGTGTTTTGTAGAATTGAAACGGATTGAAATGAAAAATAAACGATTCCTAAAATCGCAATAAAACTTCCAATAAACAAGTAAGCTGAAGACCTTCCATACATTTTTCTTGAAAGTCTACCAGACATCCCACATAGATGAACTAGCAAATCTTCAGATTCAAAATCTTTAAGGGATTTTTTTAATCTTTGTGTTTGCTTCTCGGTTGAATTATCAGCAACTGCTGACGGTACCAATTTATTTTCCTTTGAACTTGGAGAATCGTTTTCTTTTGTTTCTCTTGTTCTGATATAGTATCTTAAATTCTCAAACGGAAAAACGTTAAAAATTATTTTCCAAAGTATCGGGATAATCCACACCAAGGAGCCAATTATTATGCTGTTTAAGACTATAGAATAAAAACTAAAAAGAGAGTCATTCGAATTAATTGTCTCTAATTTAAAAGAAAATATTTGTGAATAGTATGTTTTAAACCCACCTGCAACTGCAAATAAGACCCATATAACGATTTCTACTATAGCAGCTATCCTATCACGACCTTCCTCTTTGAGAGTTCTATCCCTTTCAAATTGATTCATTTATATAAGTTTTGTGATTGTAAATTACAGAATTAAATCCTCTTACTTAAAAATATACTGGATATTTAAAAGCAGGTTACCTTAGTTTTTAGGTAATCTCTCCCAAACACAACCCAATATCCTCAGCTAAAAAGTTCGATATTTGTCCCGCCTCGGGTACGGAATAAAACCCTTCACTAATTTTAGTGAGGGGTTTTTCGTTTTTTGGTAACTTTGATTTCTAAAAGTCAATATTTAAAAACAGGAGTGACTTCGTACGTTCACGAAACAAGTAGCTCTGAAAAGACTGTTCAACTCAATAAAACCTTGCTTAAATTTTAGGGCTATTGTATTGTTGGAAAATTTTAATAAATACTATGAATAGAATAATTGATTTAAAAGGCATTCCAACTATAAATATTAATGGATTAGTATTTGAAGGCTGGTATGTAAATGCAGAAAATATGCATGTTTCCCACTTAAAAACTACAACGTGCAGGTTCAATAATGATTTCACATATGATGTAAAGAAACTGGAAGGCGTCATTTTTTGGAATGTAATAGAATCGGAAAACTTCCAAGAATTGCCCCTAAACACGATTATTACAATAGATCAAATTACCTATAACGAAATACCGCCATTAGACATGTTACCGCACATATTTAATGGGATTAGCTTCATAAGAAATGAAGATGGTTATTTTGTTGAATATGATTCTATGCTTTTTCGTAACAATGCGAATACCAATAAGAAGGAGACTTGGAATAAAAAGTGGGCAGTTGACTTTTATTCTAAAGAATTATTAAAGTATTCTTCACCAAATGAGTTCGAAGTATTTATTAATGAAGCTTCTGAAGATGACTTAGAGCTTGAAATGAGCATAAAAATTTCTATCAAAACCCCCAGTAGTTTTAAAAACGCTTTTTCACAATCATTAAATTATTTGGAAAATATTTTAAATAAAATCGAACTAGATTTGGCTGGATTTGATGATCTTTTAGAACTTTCCGATTTATGGAAAAGAAAAGATGAAATAACGACGGAAAAATCATGGCAAAAAATTCTTAAAGCAAACTCATGGATTTTATCACTCGCATTTAGCCAACCAATGTTATTATTTGAAAACGAAGGCTTCTTAGGAGGTAAAAGTATTGGTAATAAACATGGGAAGATTGTCGATTTTGTATACCAAAATCAATTTACTAAAAATATTCTTTTAATTGAAATAAAGACTCCAAGTACTAAATTAATTGGTGCAAAGTATAGGGATACGTTTTCATTTTCGAAAGAACTAACTGGAGGAATCAGTCAGACTTTATCCTATATTAACACCCTGAATAAAGATTTCTATTCGATAAGCGCAAATTCAGAAAATAATTTTGATTTTCTTGGGGCAAAAGCTCTACTAGTTATTGGATCAATAAGTGAGCTTAATCCAGAAAAACGACTTGCTTTTGAACTTTTTAGAAATTCCATTAGTAGTCTGGAAATAATAACATTTGATGAACTTTTTGAAAAAATATTTATGATATTAAGTATTGCCAAAGATTCCAAATAATTGACTGATAGAGATCTTAATCTTTACGTTTTATTTTCGGAATTTGATCTTATGTTACGGTAAAGAAAATTGATTAGATCTAAAATTCATTTCAATTCACCCCAAACACAACCCAATATCTTCCGCTAAAAAGTTCGATATTTGTCCCGCCTCGGGTACAGATCAAATCCTCTTGCTATTTTTAGTGAGGGGATTTTTGATTTATGATAAATTTGAGCGTTCTAAATAAGATTTATGAATTGAATGAAGAGTTTTGTTCGTTATCTGTGCTTATCTGTGAGAGGACTTCTCTAATAAGTTCCTGCACCTCATTTAATTTTTCAATTTGAGTGTTTTTTAATGAATCTAAGATCTTTAAGCAATCAATTGAATTAATCATTAGGTTTAATTTGCGCTTTTGTGTTGAAATAATAGGATCGTTAGCACTAGGAAAAAACACTGGGAAAGGTTTACTATGAATTGTTTTCAGTTTCTCCGGTAAATTGATGTCTTTTAGTTCCTCTAAGTTGTGCCTTTCAATAAATTTCTCCTCAGATAAACCCCTACCTACTAGCTCATTAAGTAGTTCAACATCATTGGAAAATCTTTTGTTTAGTTTTATTAGAAAGGCAGAACCCATAAATAGTTTCCTCGTGAAATTAGAGTCAGGGTCGGTAATGTAAGGGAAATCAAGTATGTGACCGACTTCTCTTAATCCCCTTATTTTTCCGTGCATATTGAACTGCGTCTTTCTATCTCTTACCATATTAAAAGAAAGCGTATCCGTGGAATCTTCGTAATGAGTCTCTGAGGGAGTTGGGATGTGTTCTCTTTCAACCGAAGGCATTCCATGATATAGCATTCCACCTTCATTAAAAATTGTGAAAACGGAAATGAAATAAATCGGTTTATAATCTTCGGTGGAATCTTTGATAGGTTCGTCGAAACCAACTGCCAAATAATCACCCAATATTTTTTCTGGAATTGGGTCGCCTGAATGAGGTGTTACTTGAGAACGCGTATCTACAATTTGTTTTGGATATGCTTCTATTTCAGAAGATATAAAAGTTGTTTGGTCGACAATTTTAAATCCATCTTTTAATGAAAGGTCATTTTTAAACCCTGAAAACCCCATATATCCTAAATAAATACTTAAAAAGTCTAATTGCGCTGGAGTTCCTTGTACAGTTCCTTTTTTCATGTGTGAAATTCTAGAATTGGTTAAGCTTACTTTATCCAATTCTGCTAACATCACTTTCTTGTCTTTAGTCGAAATAATCAATTTTAGAGCACGTAAAACTGGAGAGCTTGGGAAAAAGCTTTCAACAGATGATCTCGCCTCATTTTTAATTATTCCGTTATCTAAATATTTAAAGAAAGTCCAAAGTTTAACCGACAAAAATTCTTGAACGTGATTTTCTATTTTTTCCTGTTTTTGGCTAAATTCTTTGCGTTTTGTATCAAATGTTTTGAAAAGCGTTTTTTTGTAATCTATATTTTCCTCCTTCATAAGAAACATTTTGGTAATCATAAATTTAATAAAAGAAATTCAGGCTGAAATTATTCATCTAATTTCAAATAAACACATAATTATTTTTAGGAGTATTATTTCGAAATCTTCTATATAATTATTTCCGAGAAATACTCATTTATTTGGCATTGTGATAACCTAAATCAATTAATTATAAAAAGGCCAACAATTTCTCAACAACTCCTAACAATTTCGAACAACGCTCAACCAGAATAATCTCTCGAAATTCATGGAAAATAATTGACAAGGTGGGTGCACCAATTCCTGTCAGAACTAAAACAAAATATCATGAGACAAGCAAAAATCATGATAGCTGTTCTGACCGTGCTATGTGCACTATCGTTCAGCTGTCAAAAAGAAGAAATCAAAATTAACAAACCTAAAAGAGGTTTAAATGTCCAGCCTCCGCCGTCAGAATCAGAATCGGGTGAGTTAACCCCCAATGGTTTATAACCTTGGGATTGCTTTAAAGCATGGGAAGGGAGTTGAGATTCCCTTCCTTTTTTTATTAGAAATTTCGAGTTTTAAATTAACTCTAAACGAAAGGCCATTTCTAATGACTTCCATGTTACAGGACAAAGCCAAGTTAATGGATTATCCTCTCCCTGAATATCCGCAATAGATTCATCATTTTCTCCAACTATTTGTCTAAAGGGTTTTTGAAAATCTCCCAACCAGTCCGAATAGAATCTTTTTTCAAGCTGATTCTTATTTTTTGGATCATTGATTCTACGCTTTTTCAGCTCAATGTCCGCCCCAAAAATCTTAAATGCGGATTTTGGAATGTTAGATAGACTAATTGATTCCTGTGCATTTTTATTTCCCTTAACGAGTTCACCTAACTTTCCATCCTTCTCAAATTTTTCTCTCAAAAAATCAATTGAAATGAGCATTGGAGGCCTGCGCATCAAAAAGAGGTCAGATTCATGCATTTCCCCATCAAGAATATAATCTTCATCCTTCATATTAAACATCAATAATCGTAATATCTCAATCCCATATTCAAACGGATTGATATTAAAGATAATTTCACGGCAGTAATCATGCTCTTGATCCACTTCCAAATCGAAAGGGGTTGGTATTGTCTTAATCCGTACTTTGTTTTTAGAATCTTTATCAAAACCAATTCTTAGACCGTCTTGCTGACCTCTTAAACGGTGTTGTTTGATGTAAAAAGAAGGGCTTAAAAAAGAATCTTTTGCGGTCATCTCTGGCAAATAGAATTGTTTTTGAATCATTGCACGTCTTTCTAACGGATGATCGGAGAACAGATTAATCTCTTCTGAAAACTCTCTAAAAATCACACGATTTAGGTTTTCTCTTTCAGCTTTGTTTTCTGAAGCTCCGTTTGCAATATTCCATCCTAGAGGAGCAATGTCTCTAAAAAAAGTAAGTAGCCACTTTTTATTTTGATAATTAACAATTGGGATCGCTCCACCAGACGCCCAACGATATGGATGATTTTTTAACTTGAAGATTGATCCGTTACTTTCAGCATAGAGAAAGTTTTTCAGTTTCTCATTAAATGAAAAGAGTTCTTTTCGTTCCTTTTCAGAACGGCTAAACCAAGATCTTATAAATTGTTTCCCTCTATTATTATATATTCCGTAAGGTTCCTTTTTAGTAGAAATTTTAAGTACGATTCTATCAGGTTCTTTTTCAATTTCAATATTTTCGGTTAGTAATAATTGAATTGCAAAGGCTTTATTCTTCCAATAAGGATCATTTAGGTCGATATCGTTTATCAAAGCTAGAACGGGTTTATTAGAATTAGTACTTGTTTTTGACTCGGCAATTAACCAAAAGTTTGAGTCCAATTCAGTCTGTTGATCAATTGTTTCATAAAATTGTCCTAATTCACTTAAATCTGCCTCTTGCTCTTCCACCTCCTCTATGTCAGTTTCAAAATCAGGATGACAGTTTTCTTTTTTTATTTCATAGGCAAATTTTAACGAACTAAAATACGCGTCAATTTCGTTTTGAAACTCTTCAACGAATTCTTCGAAATACAAAATCCCTAACCCCTTATCTTCCGAATAAAATTGCAGTAAAACTTCAACGGTATCTTTCATATCGGGTCGCTTCCCTGTATCCCCTCTCAAATAAGCAAATGTTCTGCTTAAAGTTTTGGCACTTGGTGTTTTTTCTGTTTCTATCCCACTGAGCATGGAATGTAATCGTTCAATTTCTTTTGACCTCACTATTGGAGCATCATCCAGATACAATTTTCTCAATTGATTCAGGAGGTAAACTAGAGCTGGTATTTGATGATCTGCCAAATATCTTTCGTTGTATTTCATCTTCTTAAAATTTTGGACAACTGATTTTGCACGTTAGTTGTCTTGGTTGACTTTGGTCGTCTTTGAACACCCCTACTATAGCCATAGATTTGTTGAAACAAACAAGCTGAGTGAGCGCTCGCAAAGCATAAAATTTATTTATTATGAAAATTGAAAAGCTAGTAAAAATAGCTTTGGTAGTAGCGCTATGCTTCGGAACCATTGCTTGTGAGAAAGAAGTCTTTAATCCAAAAAGGGGGTTGAATATCGATCCGCCACCAAGCGAATCTGAGTCACCAATCCTAAACCCGAATGGTGGTTGATTATGACAGTTTAATAGATGGGGGGAGCTACACACTTCCTCCATTTTTATCTTCTTGTAAAAATGGAGGAATTCGATCTTCAATATGTTCATAATTTGATTTTTTATATTGGATATACTTAGCCACAAGTTCCGGAGTGTTTATTGCACCTATTTTCACTCTTAAATTCATGGTATGACTAACAATTGTATTTTCGCTTAAGTGGAGTAGTAATGCGATCTCTTTTTTGATTTTTCCTTGTGCCAATAAGTGCAATACTTGAAATTCTCTTTCTGATACCTTTCTCCATTTCCCAAGTTGCCGAATAGATTGTAATTCTTGATCTAAATATTGCCGACCATTATATACTGATTCAACTGCTTTCAATATTTCAGAATCATCAATGAGTTTGCTCAAATAACCATCAACTTTTACCGTATTAAGTAAATAGTTTGCATAATCAACCTTTATATGTGAACTGACAATGATTATTTTTAATATTGGAAATTCTTTTTTCCATTCTTTAGCTAACTGAAAACCGTCATATTCGTTTGAATTCAAGTCAAGATCAATAAAAGCTAAATGAATGTTATTTTCATCTAAAATTAGGCGAGCTTTTTCCTTCTTCTTAGATTTATAAATATCCTCAATTAACGGACTTAAAAGCAATGTGTAATTCAATCCTTTTAAATAAATGGGGTTATCATCAATTAACAATACGTTATACTTCATTTCAAATGCGATTTAATAGGGAAATAACCTTTAACTACAGTTCCATTTTTTGAAGAACTAATGGCGAGTTTCCCGTTTAACGTTTTCATTCGCTCCTCCATATTTTGAATTCCTATTCCAGATTGATTTGTATCAGAAAAACCATTTCCATTATCAGAAATAGAAAAATTTATTCGACTTTTTTTTGAACTAATTTCAATTTTTATTCGGTTCGAAAAAGTATGTTTTTCAATGTTTGTGTGGATCTCCTGAATAATGGCATAAAAATTAGTTTGTGCGGAAAGGGAAAGTTGATTAAGTAATAATGGAAATTCAGTCTTACGTTGTATTTCAATCTTATGAAAATGCTCAAATTCTGATAAGAAATTATCCAAAAGTTCGGTAAACTTGATTTTTTCCAGCCGTTTTCCAATTGGTGACAGTCGGTGAGCCACTAATCGAATTTGCTCTGATACATGTTGTAAGTCATTTGCGATTTCTCCTATTATTTCTGTGGTTGCCTCGTCATTTGATTTTACCGCTTGCACCATGAGCCTTATACCATTCAAGTTAGAACCCAAAATATCATGAAGGTCTCGACCCATACTTTCTTTCAATCGGCTCTGAACCTCAAGGCTTTTTAATGCTTCTCTTCGTTTTCGTTTCTGATAGAAATTCCAGCTAGCTAAGCCAAGTATTAAAGCTATTAATGCAACAATAATCAAAATTAAATTTCTAATGTAAATTGCTCGTTCTTGTCTATCAATTATTATCGACTTTTCTTGATTAGATTCTGTTAACCACTTTTCTTCTGCTTCAAGTTTTTTTAGTCTTTCTTCCTTTCGTTTTGTTTCAAAAGTTTCATGAAGAAGCATTACCTGTTCCATTTTATTTACGTCATAATATTCTGAATAAAGCGTAGCATATTCATTTGCTTTCAAGTAAGCTAGATTATATTTCATTTGTTTCGCATAAAGCAAAGCTTCGTTTTCCAACGTTCTTAACAATACTGGTGAATCACTAATCCAATTGTATGTTCTAGCCGAATCAAGATACAGTTCAGCTTTATCGAACTTATCGAGTTCTATATAATTCCCTGCAATTTCGTTGAAGGAGTATGCCAATGATAGACTATCATTGAACTGTCGTTTAATATTTAAAGCAGATATATTCTCTTCTAACGACTTTTCAAAATCTCCTTCTAAGTAACTCACAATTGCCAAATTACTCAACGTGATAGCTTGTCCTTTCACCAAATTAAGTTCCTTTTTTAGAGCTAAAGAATTGTTGTAGTATAGTCTGGCTGAATCCAATTGTTCTTGGTTTTTATACACGTTACCTATGTTATTATATAAGTTGCCGATAAATTCAAACTGTTCTTGCTGTTTTGCAATTACAAATGCGAACTGATAATACTTAATTGCTTCATTGTAGTTTTTTAGCAATTCTTGAATTTGAGCAAGTGCATTATAAGCTTTACCTAAAGATGCTTTATCTTCAAGTACTTTAAACACATCAATGGCATTAATAAAGGCATTGGCGGCAAGTTCATAATTGCCATAAGATTTGTAGATTGAACCTAAATTGAATAACGCATTTGCCTTTTCCTTTTTAGCGTTGTGAAATTCATATAATGAAATGGCGATTTGAATATTTTCTATTCCCTTATCGGTATGATCTAACAAGTACGCTACTAAACCTAAGTTATGAAAAGCATCAGCAGCTACTTTTGAAGTAGTATCGGTAATTAGTATTTCTTCAAAACAGGTTGAGGCACTGTCTAAATTTCCATTACCCCAATATTCTAGACCTTTTTCCAAAAGATTTTCACCATTATTTGAAACAGCAAAACCGTTTTGTGATAACAACAAAAATATCAATAGAAATCGGAAGAAATAAATAAGTCTCATTGGGTGGGTTAATATGCTTCAATTTAAATATTATTTGGCAGTTCCGCACATAACCAATTAAAATTTGGTCAAAAATGACCATAGTTTTTAGTTTGAATGTTCCGTTACTTTGGAAACTGAAAAACGATTTTTATACACACCCAAAATCAATTAAATCTAACCCAACAGATATGCCATTCAAAACTATCTTCTTCCTGCTTAGCATTAATCTCTTCCTAATATGCTTTAATTCTTATGCTCAAACAAAACACAATCCTGGAGGTGAAGCAGTTAGTGTACCACTGGGAGATGGAGAATTGTTTCCTTATGCTGACATTATTACAACACCGCTTATGGGCTACACAATTAGCCCAAGAGGTTCCAACATTCCTACTCATTTTCTAATTGCGAATGGTTTAAAGGCAAATTTAGGTATTGAGGTTGGTTTACTTTATCCAGTTTTCACAACGACTGGAAATGCAAGGGCATTCATATCAGGAGGTTACTCCTCACATTTTATTGGATTTGAATACGGTGGTGCGATTATTAACATTGGGGGAAATACTATTTCTAATCACAGACATACCCGATTTTTTTTCGGCGCAAAATTTATTCCAATAAAGCAATTAAAATTTCTTTCGCTTGGGGCGTCATTTGGCTATGGGACGATCAAGGCAAATTTTTCGACAAAAAATATTAATGGAAAAATAAAGGCTAGAGCTGGAGATGTCTCTTTTAGCTTGTCATTCGGAATTAATCACTTTGTAAACTAAAAGAACCATTATGAAATGTATTTATTCAATATTAATTCTATTTCTTTTCTACTCTTGTAATGATGATAATTATGTTCCTGTTGTTGCACATATAATTGAAAAGGGAACCCAAAATCCAGTTCATAACGCAATTGTAACTTTTAATGCGCTAGAAGAGTTCAAATCCGATACTATTGGAGAAATAAGAACATCCTACAATTTACACCACCACTTGGCAGATTCAATTTCTTTTTATGTAAAAAAAGACGGATACATCTCCACAAACTTCTCTTTCATTATTGGCAATACGCAAAAAGATGTATATGTCCTTGAGTTTGAAAAAGAGTAAAAATTTAATGTAAAAACTAAAAAACAAATATGAGTAAATTGAAAATTATTATTCCTTTATTCACCCTGATAGTATTCAGTTCATGCGGTGAAACTAATTGTCCAAAATGTAATGGAGTTGGACATTTTGTAGAAAATTACGACACAATAGAGACATATATAGATACCATTAAATTTGAAGTTCCAATTGATCGTATCGTGAAAACAAACTGCAGGAGTTGTAATGGAATCGGTCGTAAAGATTGTCAATTCGTAGGAAGAGCTACAACAATTTTGGGGTTTTCAACAACGTACGACTGCATCAACGGAACGCTTGAAGTAAGTCACAATAATAATCCTTATGGTGGAAGTCACTCAGGTAAAAAATGTCAAGAATGCAATGGTTTGGGAGATTATAAATGCGGCACGTGTAACGGAATTGGCTACAAAAGCATAAAGAAAACTGAATACGAAACCCAAACCAAATATGAAACAAAAATAAAAAGTGTCACAAAAGAAAAAGAAATCGTAGATGAATACTGCAATGGAACAGGTGTTGTGGGCAAATTCAGTGAAATGTTTAAATAAAATGAATAATGAACACTTTAAATTTATCTAATTATGAAGACAGCTAGAAGCCTAAATATTGCCTTATTATTAGCTTGTATTGCAGGTGGCGCATTTTACTTTTTTCAATACGAGTCACCTGAATTAATTATCTTATTAATAGTGCAATCAATTGCCATACTATTCTTAATTATAGCACTCCTTTCGAAAAAACTAGTAAATCAAAAAATATTCGGGATTATTCCGTACATACTTTTCTTAACGGATATAGGCTATGTGGCATTCCTCGCTTCTGAATCTCAATATTTAGGCTTGATAACGAATTTGACGGCCCCAACGCTTTTAGCGGTGATTGGCCTAGTCAAACTTATCCGTGTTAAATCTTAATTAACTATGTTAGCAATTTCATTACACAATTATAGAGGCGCAAATGTTAATGGCGCAAGGATATTCTTAGACAATTCTGGAGGAGATTACCTCGCTACTACGATCAAAAATCATGGTTCAACAATTCATTTAAAGTTTAGCCAATTAACAATGGATTCCGTTATTGGAATGATCGAACTTTATACAACTCATGGAAAAGTAATCATTAGACAGAAAATTGAATACTTCGAAATTGGAGATTTTGAGATATATTTGAATGATCGAAATACTGTTTACAAAGGTCAATCTGAAAATTTCAAAACTCAAAAATCCAATGGTTGTTTAAACCCATTTCTTATAATTGCAATAATAATATTCATAATTATAATGGTATTAACGGAGGGAGGGTGAATTATCTTTCTCTTCACTAACTGTATTGCCAATTAGATTAATGATCGAATAACCAAGTTTAAACCATAGGTTAAGTCTGCTATTCATCACTCATTTCACATAATAAAACTCGTACTTAAAAAAATCGATCATAGCTACTGTCGTTTGACTTAACTCCTTTTAACTTCCTCACAGCTTTAATCGTTTTGCTTGAATCAATTGTCTTCCCTGACTTATTTCCAGTATATATTTTACTTCCAGTATTCGAATCTTTTACGTAGTGCTTGCCATCATTGTCACACCCCTCAGAATATGTGCTATATCTACCCATAATTTGTATTTTCTCTTTAAGGTACAACTTTTTTTACTTTTATGCAAAATTGCGATTATATAGGATACATGCTATATCCTCTTCTCTCGCTCATTAAACGTTATTTCACAAAGAATACATATTCATACCAAACACAACCCAATATCCTCAGTCAAAAAGTTCGATATTTGTCCCGCCTCGGGTACAAAAGCCTCTGAAACGTATGTTTTAGAGGCTTTTTTTGGTTTTTGGTGCTGAATAATTACTATTTATTTTGGGATAAGACGATTCACGTTGCCAACGCAGACTAGTTTAGGTTATATACAATTCCTCCAAAAAACACAATTTGTTGTAATCTTCGTTTTTCTTGTAAATCGTTAGATAACCATTATTAAAATTAGCAATTAAGACTTTTTTAAGATTAGCTTTTTCGGGTCTTGATGATTATTCCAAAATCGTAACAATTCAACTTTATCTTTTCTAACTTGATAAAATAAATTAATCTCCTTGGTTACTGGAACTGTATGAATATTTTGTTTGTAGTTGAATCTTCTAAACGTTTTGGGACTTTCTTTAATAATCTGAAGTAGAGCATCAGTTTTAAAAATAAACGCTGATGCCTCAGACTCTGTCCATTCGTCAAGCAGAAATTCAATATTTTCCCAGTAATCAATTTGAGCAGGTTTTGACCAAATTAGTTCAATCATTATTTAAAAAGTTTGGGGAACTTTTTTTGAGTCTCACTCATCATTTGAGTATGAGAAGTTCCACCTTCATCTTTTAATGATTTTATAGATTCATCCAAAGCCTTTTTTAAATCATCAGTTAGTTCTATTTCATTGTCGCTATTTGACTCTAATTTGACATAATCAAGCGTTCTAATGAAATTTAAGAAAGCAACGGCCTTACTATCTTGTATGTTTAACGATATTTTCATATTCTCTATATCAAACCAAAATTTATTACTCAAAGATACGAAAAAAGCATTTTGTACAAAAATTTATTTCGATAAGACCCTTGCCAAGTGAATTAAACGTATCTGTATTGATAAGTCTAATCTTGACGTTTAAGTTAAAACACTATTTCTAACAAGAATATTTTATAGATTCATTTCCACCCAAACACAACCTAATATCCTCTGCCAAAAAGTTCGATATTTGTCCCGCCTCGGGTACGGAAGAAGCCCTTCAGAATTTCTGGAGGGCTTTTTTTTGATATTTAAAGCACTTTGCGAGAGCTTCCAGGTCTCGCAGATAGAAGAGCCCCGACCCTTAGAAGTTGGGGCTTTTTGTTTTATCTATGTATCATTAGTTACAGAATCAATCATTTATTGTCATCAATTTTGTATTCAAACTAATATGTTAAAAATGAGGCTTAATGGACAAAATTTAGGCTCATATTCTCTGTAAGCATTGTTATTATTAGCTTTGACGCAAATGAAAGGTTATGAATAAAAAAAGTGTATAAACTGTAAAGGGAAAAACACCAAGAAAAATGG
>WTCE01000054.1 GCA_013138735.1 Crocinitomix sp.
TTTAATTCAAAAATTAAAGCTTTTAGATCTCAATTTAGAGGCGTTAGAGATGTCAATTATTTCCTTTTTAGATTAGAGAAAATTTTTGCTTAACACTCAGATAACAACAACAATTGTACTTGATCCGATTTAACCCTATGCTATTTAATTTCATAATGCTTCGTTTTTTTAACAAAGTTAAGGGGTATTACGTTATTAATCAAATTGATAATATTACACCCAATATTGATTAAATCAATATGTAATAAGTATGGAATTATAGAATCATATTTCTCTTACGCTCTTATTTACACCAAGTCAGCATGTGCTTGAGAAATAAAACCTGCTGATCTATAAAGGGATTATGAGAACACTTTGACAAATACGCCATATTATCCTTTCCGATAATACCCGTCAATTCATCAATTTGTGCGGGAGAATACAAACCATCTTCCTGTCCGTATAAACCATAGATTTTGACTTTATTCTTAACAAGTGCATTTAGTTCTTCTGTCAAATCAATTGATGTATAATTTTCATTTCGCATAAAACCCAAAGGTCCGGCCTTTTCCAATTTACTAGCGGTTTGATATAATGCTGTATTTGATTCGAATTGTTGTATAATTTTTCTTGCCGCTTTGCTTGGTTTTTTAGGTGAATAAAACCCGTTACGCATGGCTAATGAAAAACATTCGGAACTATAGGCAATTGAAGTACTATCAGTTTTTGCAAGAGCATTGACATAAGCCCAGCTTTGCACATCTTTCTGTTGCGAATGAATTAAGGCGCAAGAATGTAGAATGGTTTTAAAGGTTACTTGCAAATTTACCGGCGCACTCAGCATTACTAAGGCCTTCACTTTAGCCTTTTCTGCCGTTGCAAATTTTGTAGCAACAATACCACCAAAACTATGTCCAACTAAGGCAGCTGTGCTCAGATTCAATGAATCGTAAATAAAATTTAAATCTTGAATTGATTCATCAAAAGTAAAATCTGCACTTACATTACTTGAACGCCCTTCTCCTCTTCTATCGTAAACAATCACATAAAAGCCTTCATCCGCTAAAATCTGGGCCGTTGTGGCTTCGAAGCTGGCTGAATTATAACCTGGTCCTCCATGCAAGAAAATAAGCGCACCATTAGTCGAATCGCCAAAAGTGCGTAAATATAAACCTTGTCCAAAAGCAGCAGAAAAAAAGCTAAAAAAGACAATTAACCCTATCCAAACCTTCATATAATCACCTTATTATTAGCGGATTCAAACTCCGCTTCAGTTGTTATTTCCCATCTGTTTTCATGACAGACCAGCATGTCTTTTATTAAAACCATTTCAGGATATTGATTCGCAACAACTTCTTCACGAACAAATCGATTTCCAACTTGTTTTATTTCTATGAAATTCTTTTCATTCAAAATCATAAACCAAACATTGATTCCAACATATTTTCGATAAACAGGAAAGACCAATTCTTTATCGTTCATTGTATTTCAATTATTAAATTTGTACCATGACAAAAGACGCCAACTTTGCACTAGGTTTAATCAAAGTTAAAGAAAATGATCATTTTGCAGCCATTGAACTTTTTTCATTGGTTTTAAAAGATGATCCGAAAGAAGCCAACGCCCTTTCGCAACGTGCCGTTTGCTATTTAAATGTACTCGATCATAAAAAAAGTATGGCGGATATTAATGCCGCCATTCACCTAGATCCTGAATATGGTTATTATTACCAATGTCGCGCATATATAAAGGCCAACATGAAAGATCATGAAGGTTCAATCAAGGATTATGAAAAAGCCGTGGAGTTAGACCCACAAGATAGTATTGCTTATAATAATTTGGCTTTGGCGCAAGAACAAATTGGTTGGGCTAAACAAGCCAAAGCTAATTTCAATAAATCAGATAAAATTGCTGGAATTAAAACGGCAGAAGAACGTTCAGAAGCCCGAATAGCGGAACAAGCAGTTGATGCGTCTGAAGAAATAAGTGAAAAAATACCACAAAACTCGAATAAGAATTCAAAAGGAGTAATTGCCAAGTCGGTATTCACCAAAAAAAGCAATTTCAAAGAATTTATCGGTTTTATTAAAAACGGTTTTAAACTAAAAAAGGATGACAAAAGCTGAAAAAGTACAATATATTATTGATGAGCTAGAAAAAATCTATCCTGTAGTTGACATTCCGCTTGATCATAAGGATCCTTATACACTTTTAATTGCGGTCTTACTTTCCGCTCAATGTACAGATAAGCGTGTTAATTTGATTACACCAGCACTCTTTAAACGTGCTGACAATCCTTTTGACATGATTAAACTTTCGGTGGAAGAAATTAAAGAAATTATTCGCCCCTGTGGTTTATCTCCCATGAAATCGAAAGGAATTTATGGTTTATCGCATATTTTAATTGACAAACATGGCGGTGAAGTACCCAACGATATGGAGGCCTTGGAAGAATTGCCGGCGGTAGGACACAAAACGGCTTCAGTTGTTGTGTCGCAAGCTTTTGGTGTTCCAGCTTTTCCTGTTGACACACATATTCACCGCTTGCTCACCCGTTGGGGCATTACCAATGGAAAATCAGTTGTACAAACAGAAAGAGACGCTAAACGTCTTTTCCCTATTGAAATTTGGAATAAACTACACATTCAAATCATCTATTATGGACGTGAATATTCTCCTTCAAGAAGTCCAAAATTAAGTGTGGATTATATTACTAAAACCATTGCATCTAAAAAAGTACTCAGTACATACAAGGATTATTCTGAGATATAAACCTGTATAGCCCACGATTTATCCGTTATTAATTGGATAAATACCGTACAAAAACCTATAATTTAAGAACAAGTATATTTAGCGCAAATCCAAACTTATGCGCAAAGGATATTTATACATCCTCGAATGTTCCAACGGGACCTATTTTACTGGCAGTACTATTAATCTTGAAAAATCTATGTTGGCACATTTCTCGGGAAATGGAGCCAATCATACAAAAAAATATCCACCACGGAATTTATTGTATTTGGAAGATTTTTGGGAAATAAATCATGCCTTTAGAAGAGAAAAACAGGTTCAAAACTGGAGTCATAACAAAAAAAGCGGCTTAATTGCGGCCAACGTTGAACAATTAAAAGTGCTGGCTAAAAAGCATAACTTAACGCAATATACGGTGCGTACTATGACAGAGCATTAATTCTAATCTACGTTTGCCTATTTTGAATCTTGCATGAAGTTATATTTCCGACCTGACACTTTTTGAGTCAGGATTATAAACCAATTCAATTATTCGCCAGTAAATTCCTTTAATCTTACTAAATTTGGTTTGCTAAAAAACAGGACTATGCAAGACGTATTTATTATAGATGGAATAAGAACAGCAATTGGTAACTTTGGAGGAACATTAGCCCCAGTCAGAACAGATGATTTGGGAGCAATTGTGATGAAAGAATTACTGGCTAGAAATGCCAATTTTGACCCATCAGAGATTGAAGATGTCATTTTCGGCTGTGCCAATCAAGCAGGTGAAGACAATAGAAATGTTGCGCGAATGAGCGCCTTATTAGCTGGAGTTCCTATTACTGCTGGAGCAGAGACTGTCAATCGTTTGTGTGCTTCAGGAATGGCATCAACAGTAAATGCTGCACGTGCGATTAAGGATGGCGCTGGAGATATTTATATTTCAGGCGGTGTTGAACATATGACACGCGGCCCTTGGGTTATTTCAAAAGTTTCTAAACCATTTGGCAGAGATGCACAAATGCACGACTCTAGTTTTGGATGGCGTTTTGTCAATCCAAAAATGAAAGAAATATTTGGTACGGATGGAATGGGTGTTACTGCTGAAAATTTAGTAGCACAATATGGAATTTCACGCGAAGATCAAGATCAGTTTGCCTATTGGAGCCAAATGAAAGCTACGGCTGCTCAAAATAGTGGTCGTTTTGCTGAAGAAATTGTTGCTGTTGAAATTCCACAAAGAAAAAAAGACCCCATCATATTCGATCAAGATGAATTTATTAAACCAAATAGCTCATTAGAGATTTTAGGGAAATTAAGAGCAGCTTTCAAAAAAGAAGGTGGTTCGGTAACTGCAGGTAATGCATCAGGTTTAAACGACGGAGCTGTAGCACTATTAATTGCTGGTGAATCAGCTGTAAAGCGAAATAACTTTAAACCAATGGCACGAATCGTATCGGCAGCTGTTGCAGGAGTTGAACCGCGTATTATGGGGATAGGTCCAGTATATGCATCTGAAAAAGCGCTAAAACGTGCAGGATTGACATTAGCCGATATGGATATTATCGAAATTAACGAAGCCTTTTCGGCTCAGGTTTTAGCTTGTACCCGTAAATTTGGAATTGCTGATAATGATCCGCGAATAAATCCTAATGGCGGCGGAATTGCTCTTGGACATCCACTTGGAATGACTGGTGGTAGAATTTTGCAAAGCGCTGCTATAGAATTACAAAAAACAAATAAACGTTATGCATTAGTTACTTTATGTATTGGCGTTGGACAAGGTTACGCAACAGTAATTGAGCGCGTATAAAGTGAGCAGCTCCCCCTCTATTCCATTCTATAAAGATCCTGTTGTGATTGGTTTTGCAACAAATGTTGGGTTATTAGTTGGAAATGTTTTAGGTTATTGGAGTTTTGCGGAAACACTTATTACTTACATTTTTGAAATTTTACTTTTCACAGTTCTTGGTTATATCTACTTAACAGCAACAGGGAAAATGCATAACCCAGGTGCTATTTTAATAGGAGGTTTCTTTATCATTGCAATTGCTTTCGGATGCACTTTGGCAGTTTCTTATTCAATAGGCGAATTAACAAATCCTCCACAAACAGGATTGAAAGCAAGACTTTTGAGCACTTTTCATCAAGTGAAGCACATTTGGCCCATCTTTTTTATGCTTACCGTTGGAGGTATAATTGCCTTTTTTAATCAATCGGCAAAAGATCGGGTGCTGTCTTTACAGACTACCTTGTTTTATAAAATATTTTTGGTCGCAGCAATAATTGCAGCTGCTTTACTTTTTGTTTACAGTTTTGGAATAAAAAGTAAATTGGTCATTGTAATTATTACAATTATTGCCAGAATTGGACTCGATTATTATTTAAATCCAGTAGTTTTTAAATCCTATTTAAAAAGAATTGGAATAAATCGATAAAAAAATCATACCTACAACCCTTGTAAAACCACAGTTTTTATTTTAATTCAAAAAAAAGTGATTTTTCTTTAGGGGAACAATGAGGGACGATTGTATTAATATTGAAGTGAATGAGTATTGTTTCATAACTAGGTTCATTTCCAAAGATGTTTTTTAAATTATTTGTAATGCCCGATTTGACACAGCAAATTGGGCATTACTGATTTTTGGAAGTTCATACAGCCTTAAAATCTCAATTTTTCTTCACTGACATTACCACGTTATTTGCTTCGCTGGTTTTGTAAACCTGCGACAACTAGATTTCAAATACTCGAATAGCACAGATTTGGAACTATTCAACATGGCATGGGATTATTTGCTTCGCTGGAAATCAAGTGTGTTACTCTGTTACATCATGAATTGAGATTCAGTTAATAGAACACAGATAGCGCAGATTCGGCAGATTTCCGCTGATTTTTTTATTAATGATGTAAAACCGCGCTGCAGTTTATGACTCAGAACTAACGACTATTTGAAAAGCACAAATTTGGAGCTGTGCAACATGGTATGGGATGGAAAATAGTACGCGAAACCTTCCAATTAATCCAAATTCGGTTTTTTACGTAAAGCTTTTTTTTCGCTATTGATCTTTTTATTCTTCAGCTTCCGTTTTTTAGACCCCTTTGTAGGTTTGGTAGCCCTGCGCACTTTTGGACGAATCAGATTCTGCGTTAGTAAATTCAACAGTCGTTCGGTGCAAAGTGCTTTATTTCTAAACTGACTCCTACTCTCTTCGGCAGATAATTGTAAAACACCATCTTTGGTTAAACGCGGAGCTAATTTTTTAAGTAAAATTTCCTTTTCACGATCTGTTAAGCCTTTTGACAACTCTAAATTGAACGAAGCTATGACTTTTGACGCAACCTTATTCACATGCTGACCACCAGCACCTGAACTGCGCACGGCTTTGTAGCTAATTTCTGTAATAATCGCAGCCTGATCCATTTAAATTATGAATTTTATAATCCTTATTTTTTCACAATTTTGACCGTTTTTACTACATCATTTTGAGTAATTGAAAGGAAATAAATTCCTCTTGCAAAATGGCCCATTGAAATGGCTTTTTGATCTATCGCTTTTCCTTGAAATAACAACTCTCCAGTAATTGAAGTTAATTCATACTTAAAATCACCCGCTTTTACAACTGTAATCTGATCTTGCGTTGGATTAGGATAAACAAGTAATTGATCTGCATTTAAATCTGCAGTTGACAATTGTGTACCAACCGTAATTGTTGCAGTAGTAGAGCAGCCATTATCATCTGTCATAACAACGGTATATGTTCCACCAGGCAGACCAGATAAATCTTGTGTATCATCTGTATCTCCTGTTCCATCATTGTCCCAATCAAAAATATAGGGTGCTAAGCCTGAATCAATATCCAAAGTAATTGATCCATCATCCCCAAATAACTCATCTGTGCTGGTTAACGTAATTACTGGATTAGCATTAACAGTAATTGTAATTGTTGCAGCGGCAGCGCAATCGCTAGAATCTGTTCCAATAACAGTATAAGTCACTTCACCAACCGCTTGCTCAAAAGCTACGCCATTTTCTACATCCATATCCCACTCATAGGTATCAGCTCCTTCGCCAGTCAAAGTAATTAAATCACCTTCGCAATAAGAATCTGCATCAGCAGTTCCTACAACCTCAGGTAATGCATTAATCATAACCTCTACGTTTGCAGAATCTTTACAACCAAATTCACTCTCACTACCAATAACCGAGAATATAACAAGCCCTGGACCAGCGTCTGGAACAAACGCCTCTCCATCTACACCATAATTCCAATCATAAGAGTCGGCTCCACCACCAGTTAAGGTGATTTCATCACCCATACAAATTTCAGTTTCGCTTGCTGCAGCAGTTACTGGAGGTGCTTCATGAATTGTTATTATAACAGTAAATGGACAATCACCATCATCATCAGATGTAGCAGTATAAGTAATTTCACCTGTTAGACTTGGCGTAAAAGCTTCACCATTTGTTACTTCAATATCATCCCAAGTAATTTCGCCGCCCAATGTTGATTCGGCGAATAAAGTCAGTTCTTCACCTTCACAAATTTCTTCTGTAGAAACTTCAGTTTCCAAGGCAATGCATAATTCTGTAATTATAATTTCTCCGTTTCCTGTTCTAATGCCACCTGTTGTAGACGCCTCAGTTAATGAACCTAAATAAGAAGACCCACCTGCTCCGCCGCCACCTGCAACTCCAGTTCCCCAATTGGCTCCTGCTCCTGCACCACCGCCATAATAGCCGCCGCCGCCGCCGCCGCTTGCAACACTCTGCGTTCCGTCAATCCCTAATCCTCCAACTCCTAAAACTCCCGGATTCCCATCTGGTCCTTCAGGTCCATCTCCTCCAGCACCACCTGTAACAGCAGTTCCGCCTTTACCACCAGAACCAACATTTGGATAAACACCAATAAAGTAAAATGGATCGTCACCATCTGTTCCGGTTAATGCTCCTCCAGCACCGCCATTCCCACCTGTTCCACAAGGGGTGCAGCCGCCGTTGGCATAATCACGACCACCGCCACCACCACCGCCGGCAGCAATAACTCTATTGTCTAATGCTACTCCGCCTTGACGTACATCAGATGCTCCGCCACCGCTTCCTGCGCGACCACCATCATGTGTACTTGGTGTTCCAAAACCGCCTAAACCTCCACCGTTATATCCGGCAATATCTTCGGTTCCTGTTCCGCCAACATAAATATTAAGTACTTCGCCAGGTGAAACAGTTAAAATTCCTGTAGCAAAGCCACCTAGACCGCCAAGTGACTGATCAAAGTCTTCGATAGTTTCCTCTTGTCCTTGCGCTCCGTAAGCATCAATTTGAATACTTGTAACACCTGGAGGAACTGTATAAGTTTGCAAAGCACCCGTATAATCAAAGGTTGTGATTACTTGTGCATTAATTGAGGTTCCTATTAACAAAGCTGCTGATAATAATAAAGTAGGGGTAAGTTTTCGACTCATAGTAGTGTGGTTTTACATAAATATACAACATCTGTGTACAGCTTGAAGTTTTTTAACAAAAAAAAAAATAGTCCGACTTGACCCCAATGGTATTTCGTTTTTAGAAAAAATTCGTGCTTTTTTTTTACCCACCTAATTAAAAGCGTCTTATAAAAATTCCTCCTAGCAAGAATACGTTATGGGTTAATTAATCCAGCAAAAAATGTCACTCCATCAAAGTTTCCAACTCCTTTTTAAGTTCTTCTTTTTCTTCCACGGAAAAAATTTCTGATTCATGGATTGATTTTTCAAATTGATTAACAGTCATTAAGATATCCTGCTTTAATTGAATTTTCGCCTCTATAATATACAAATATCCTTCAGAGAAATTTGGATAGTGCTTTAAGAGTAACTCCCAAGCTAGAATCGCTTTTTCATATTTTTTCTCGCCATAAAAAAACCATCCTTTTCCATTTAAAACACCTAATGAAAAGACAAGTTCACTGCCATAACTAGCTATAATTTCTTTTGACAACGAATCTATTATACCTACTTCTAATTGTTCATTTGCAAAATAAATATTTTGTAATTCAGACCAATCTTCAAAAATTTCATAGAGAGCGCTTCCAATTGTTAGTCCAGGGGTTACATTGTGTCCCGCCTCCTTAAAAAGTGTTCCTTTTGCATTAAAATTAGGGTTTTTAATCAATTGAAGACTTGAATCCATTTTATGAAAACCATCTGGAAAATCACCTCCAGTTCCGAAACGGTAATATTTCCTAGTATTAAGCTGCTTGTTTTCTAACTTCAAGATGGAATCTGTTAAATCAACATTTTTTTGGGTATAAAAAGGACTTAAAGAGACGATAGCATTTATTTCATTTATTCTAGAGAACAATAAAGAAGACGTAAAATACCCATATCTAGAATGTCCTATTAAGACGCGGAATTTGGATGCATTGTACTTGTTTTCAGCGAGGGGAATGAGTTCATCAAAGATGAAATCTTCATTTTCCTTAGCTAGTCCATCTTCTGATGATACTTTATGCAAAGTTTCAGCCAATCGGTGTTCCTCATCAGATGCTACACTTATTATAATTGATGCTGGCATTTGTCCGTTGCTCGTTAAATAATCAATGGTATTAATTATGTAACCGTGACTTCTTGGGTTTTGTCGATCGAAAATAATTATCAAAGGGAAATCTCGATCGACATCCGCTTGCCATTCAAATGGAACAGTAACAGTTATATCTTTATCAAAGCCTAGATATTTAGATGTAAGCGTTGTATCGATTAATTGGCTATACCCTTCATACACTTGAGCCATTGAATTATTTGTGCAGAGGATAACTAGAAAGTGAATGATTATTATATTTTTCATGGGTTCTTATTGAAGCTTCAATATAATGGAAAAATAGTTCTCCAAATAATTCAAAGTAGTATTTTATTAAAAATAATCAAAAGCATAAAAAAACCCTGACAATAACTATCAGGGTTTTAAATTTTATAAATATGCTGTATTTTTTATCGTTTGTCTAATGGCACAAAGTCTCTTACTGTTTCACCAGTATAAACTTGTCTTGGGCGTCCAATTGGATCTCCATTGTCTAACATTTCTTTCCATTGTGCAATCCAACCTGGTAATCTACCTAATGCAAACATTACTGTAAACATTTCAGTTGGAATACCCATTGCTTTATAGATGATTCCAGAATAGAAATCAACATTTGGATAAAGTCCTCTTGATTTGAAATACTCATCATTCAATGCTACTTCTTCCAATTGTTTAGCAATTGCTAATGAAGGATCATTTACGCCAAGTTTTTCTAAAATATCATCACATGCTTTTTTAATGATTGTTGCACGTGGATCAAAGTTTTTATAAACTCTATGTCCGAATCCCATTAAACGGAACGGATCTTCTTTATCTTTTGCTTTAGCGATCCATTTGTCTAAACCACCACCATCTGCTTGAATCATTTCAAGCATTTCAATTACTGCTTGGTTTGCTCCACCATGAAGTGGTCCCCAAAGTGCAGAAATTCCAGCTGAAACTGAAGCATATAAATTGGCTTGTGAAGAACCTACGATTCTTACAGTTGATGCCGAACAGTTTTGCTCATGGTCTGCATGAAGAATTAATAATTTATTTAGTGCCGACGCAACTACTGGATCTGGCTCGTAATCCTCTGTTGGCATTCCCCATGTCATGTACATGAAGTTTTCAACGTATCCTAAGTCATTTTTTGGATACATGAAAGGATGACGTACAGTATTTTTATAAACCATTGCTGCTAATGTTGGCAACTTGGCGATTAATCGAATGATCGATAATTCAAATGCTTCTTTCGAACGATTTGGATCTTGAGATTCAGGATAGAAAGTTGACATTGAACAAATCATTGATGCCAAAATACCCATTGGATGCGCTTTAGCAGGATACGCTTCAAAGAAACGTTTCATATCTTCGTGCACCAAGGTATGATTATCAATCCTCTCTTCAAAGGCCTTCAATTGCACAGGAGTTGGTAATTCACCTCTCAAAATTAAATACGTTACTTCCAAAAACGAAGCATTTTCAGCTAATTGTTCAATTGGATATCCACGGTATCTTAAAATTCCTTTTTCACCATCCAAAAAAGTGATCGCACTTGTGCAAGAACCAGTATTTTTAAACCCTCTATCCAATGTAATATACCCAGACTGTCCTCTAAGCTTAGAAATATCTATTGCTTTTTCATTTTCAGTCCCAGTAACAACTGGTAGTTCAAAAATTTTTCCGTCTAATTCTATTTTCGCTATTTCACTCATTTTTATCGTAATTTTTCTTTTCTAGATTGATTATTCCGCCTAAGATAGTCGTTTTTTTTCCATTGTCCTTACACCACCAACACTTTTTTTAGAAAAAAATGTATTTTTTTTTGACTACAATTCGTCCTCGGAAAGGACAACCAAATAATCGCCCTCATTTATCACTACTTGTTCCGTTTTTGGAAGGTTCAATTTAACACCGAAATTAGAGTTGGCATCTTTTCTTAAATCACCTTTTCTAATACCTAAACAAACCTCTTCTCGTTTACCCGCAATTCCTATCAAATCTGCAAAAGACACCTTTTGTGGAAAGGAAGTAAAATATAAATTCGCCGGTTTAACATAAATTTCACTCCCATCTTCTGAGAATAAATCATCATATAACAGTTTGATTAATGGCTCTTCGCTTAATTGTGCTAAGATCATTGTGATCAATTTATTACTGATAATAAAATCATCAACATCCGTTTGCGTTATGATTTCTTGATTTTCAGAATTCAATACTTGCGTGATAATTTTAGTGTGCGGATTTTCAACAGATTCTTTCACCTTTCTTAACCACAAGAGAATAATTAAAGTATCGGAGTCTATTTTATCTGGCCGTTGTTCGTCTATTTCTTGAGAAAGAATAATAACATTGTCATAGCTAAAAGGATCTATCTCTTGCAGGACTTCAAATTTAAGTGGATCTGCATTTGTAAAATTGATTGTAAAATCGGTATACAGTCCTCTTAACTCTTCAATTTTCGCGCTTAGTAATTCATTCGGTTCATTGAATAAAATATCGAACTGAGTCCCCTCAGACAAATAGTCTGCTGATTCTCGAATAAAAATTTCAGCAACACTATGCCAACCTAAAATCAATACTTTTTTCTGATTTTGCTCTAACTTTTTAGAAGATAGCGGAATGTCTTTTGCTGACGTGAACGCAGTTGATTCGAAATTGATGGTTGAATCATCCTCAGCTAAAATAATGATTTGATCTTCGTCCTTTAAGATATAATCATCTCCCGGTCTTAAAGAAATCCCGTCACCCTCATTATAAACACCTAATGGAACACCGTCTATAAAATGAAACGGTAATTCAGCGAAACTAACACCGTTCCATTCAGCCTCATAAAAATAAACCTCACAACCGTCAAAAGAAAGCATTTCATTATAGACCATTTCAAGTCCACTTGTTAAAGAAGTTTGCACCAATAATTTCCCCATGATGTCCCAACTGTCTAAGGCTATTATATTGTCATCATCAAAAAAGCTTAACAAACGCCTTTTTTCTTCGGTAAAAATTTCTGTAATAATTGGCAATTCATTTTTACCGTTTTGAACAGAAATGATCCCCATAATGGATTTTACTGACTGAACATCTGAATCAACTTTTTCATCAATTAAAGCACTTTCAGAGCAATTCGCTAAAATAATCACTGACTTTGCCGCCTGAATATTAACCCGTTTTAATTCGTTAATATTGGCATAATCACCAGTTGTGGTAACAATTCGCGTTGTTTTCGTATCCGGCAATCTTTTTTGAATAAGATCATCCATTTCCTCCTTATCTTCACTAGAGAGAATAACAACACTTGCAGATTTTTCACTTTCGTTGGCTAAAATAAGTTCCCTTATTATATCGACAACACGTTCATTCCAACCCAAAATTAATGTATGGTCTTCTTCTATTACTATTCCTCGTCCTTTTCTAAAGTTATAAAATACTTTTTCTAATGAAGTGGTTATAAATGCAATTAACATGGAAAGAATGATTACACCCACTACACCCGCTAAGATGGTAGACACTTTTAACCAAATACTCATGTTATTATCCTGATTCATGTTACCAGGATCGGTCATTTGCAACCAAGTTCTCCAAACATCATCTGATGCGCCCGAATACGCTTCATCCGTTCCTGCATCTGCAAATTGCATAATCAACAATCGAATCCCAATGATCAGAATGAAGAGCACAATAAAGACTACAAAGAGACTTACAAAAATGGAAGCACCACCTTTGTTTAAGTACTTTTCAAACCGGTAGCGCAATTTATCTTTAAAGGAAAAACTCATACAATTATTTTAGAAGAGGTGAAATTACGGAAATATATTTTAAGAAACTGATTCGAGTTGTGAACGCGACCCTAGCGCCTTAGGGTAATTTAGATGGACTGGTCATGCATTTATAATTGATTCGGTATTTGTTCTAAGTAAATTCTATAATCAACGAATTCCCTTCTTAGCGTTTTCATATTTCTCCGTATTTATGAATTGCCGATCTGTTGTGTTTTTCTCATATGTTTCAAGGTCAAAACCATGTTTGACAGCCCAATAAACGGTATTATAATAGTCATCCGGATTATTAGATTTGGCGTAGATTGTAAGTATCATTCCATAAATGGTGACATCATGTTTCCAATATTGCGAACCGCGATCAACGCGTCTAATAAGCGCATAGTCAATATCCGCTTCATCTCCATTCCACATTTGGTGGATAAATTTTCCAATTACTGGATAGATTTCCGGATCACGTCTCCAAAGGTTCGCTTCATAAATTGTTTGGAGAGCTAATGCGTTATCGCCACTTTTTCCATATGCATCAATGCTCTCGTAAACTGATTTATAAAAACGCTCAATTTCACTTTCATTCGCCGTATCAAGTGCCACAAAGCCTTCCATAGACATTTTTTTATTAGCCTCATCACTACTATCTTCCACCGCATCTTGGTCAAAAATATAACCTTCGCCACCAGTAATCCATTTATTCGTATTAGTAAACCGATTTAAGAAGCCGTAAACACCTATAACTTGCTTAATATAGGTAGAGAAAGTTAAACCGTTAAGGGTGTTAAAATCAACCCCATGATCACTTCCCAGATAAACTATTGGATCATCATCTTCCGTTGATAAATCGCAGCCGCCCTTATTCTTATAGCTAACAAAGTGAGCGATCTACACTTCGAATTATCTGCGCTATCCGTCAGCTGACGGATTCCAGTTTACTTTAATTCAAATAATACTTAACACAAGTACTAACAGTGAGCAACGCAAACGATCTAAATACTAACAGCGCAGCGGTCTAAGTACTATCAACTACTTTATAAACCGATACTTCAAAATACACCACATTGCTCGAAAACCATCTTTCCAGCCAATTTTCTTTCCTTCTTCATAGGTTCTTCCATAATAAGAGATTCCTACTTCGTATATTTTGATTGGTTTACGTTTTGCAAGCTTAGCAGTAAGTTCTGGCTCAATTCCAAAACGTTTTTCTTTGATTTTAATGTCCTTAGCAATGCTAGATCGAATCAATTTATAACAGGTTTCCATGTCTGACAAATTCAAATTCGTCATCATATTAGAAAAATTCGTTAAAAAACGATTTCCTTTGGAATGCCAATAAAACAAAATTCTATGTGGATTTTGTCCAACAAATCGTGAACCATAAACCACATCTGCATTATCTTTAAAAATAGGTTTCAGCAACAAATTATATTCTTCTGGATCATATTCCAGATCGGCATCCTGCACGATTAAATAGTCACCTGTACATTCTTGAATCGCCCGATTAATTGCAGCTCCTTTTCCCATGTTCTTTTCT
The DNA here is from genome assembly GCA_013138735.1 of Crocinitomix sp. Classification (GTDB taxonomy): domain Bacteria; phylum Bacteroidota; class Bacteroidia; order Flavobacteriales_D; family Crocinitomicaceae; genus Crocinitomix. The sequence goes on from WTCE01000054.1 coordinate 14,556, forward strand.
TGCGAAAAAAGTGTCATGTCTAGTTCAGGATTTGCTTTCATAAAGCGTTCAACAGCTGCCACCGTGTCGTCAGAAGAACAATCATTTACAATGATTATTTCCTTTGCAATATCGTTGGTTAATTGCACGGCTTTTATCTTTTCTAAGATAAGATGGATCGTTGGTTCCTCGTTGTAGGCAGGAATCAAAATGGATAGTTTTTTGATCATAAATTATTACTCAACATATCGTTTCAATGCAAAAAGCAATTGATTACTTGCTTGATAACCTCTTATAACTCCTCTTTTCACCTCACGTTTGTTTAAAATCACGAACGCCGGAAAGCCAATTTTACTTTCCATTAAATTCACGGCTAATTCATTCATTTTTTTACCGCCGTATACTTTTTGCTCATACAATACTTCTTTATAGGCAATTGCAGTTTCTGTCTCAGGATTCAATTTAACCGCATAAAAATTTTGATCAATATAATTAATTACTGAAGGATCTTTAAAGGTGCTTGCATCCATTTTTTTGCACCACCCACACCAATCGGTGTACATGTCAATAAATATGAATTTTTTCTCCACTTTATTCCGATCAATGGCGGTTTCAAAATCTAACCATTCAATTGCTACGGCATCTCCCTCAACTTTAATTTCTTCTGGCGCTTGCTCGGTATCCTTTCTCACATCCGGCGATTCTGCAGTACCAAACGTTTCCATTGTGACAGAACCATCTCCACTTCCCTCTTCTTCAACAGGTGCAGGTCCTTCTGCTACTTCAGCTCCATTACCACAGCTCAACATTAAACTGAACACAGCCAGTACGATTCCATATTTTAAAATTCCCTTCTTCATCCTTCCAATTATAAATTCTCTTCAGTAAAACGCAATAATTTATTGAATAAATGTTCGCGTGTTTTGCCACCGTAAATACTGTGGTTCTTATTCGTGTAAATGAACATTTCAAAATCAATATTCTTTTCAACCAAAGCATCAATCATTTCCATTGAATTTTGAACATGCACATTATCATCACCTGAACCGTGAACTAACAAATAGCTGCCCTTCATTTTTTCTACATGATTTATGGGTGAATTGTCATCATATCCATCAGGATTTTCTTGCGGCGTTCGCATAAAACGTTCAGTATAAATATTGTCATACCATCTCCAGTTTGTTACCGGAGCAACAGCAATTCCCATTTTAAAAACATCTGCTCCTTTGGTCATACATAATGAAGCCATGTATCCGCCATAACTCCAACCCATTACTCCTATTCTAGCTTCATCTACAAAACTCCATGCGCCCACGTTTTTTGCAACAGCAATCATATCTTCAGTTTCTAGCTTACCTAATTGCAAATAGGTCGATTTTTTAAATGCCGTTCCACGGTACATTGTTCCGCGTGTATCAACAGAAATTACGATATACCCTTTCTTCACTAATAATTGATGGTATAGGAAATTATTCCCTCCCCAAGAATCGGTTACCGTATTTGCACCAGGCCCATTATAAATATTGAAATAAACAGGATATTGCTTTGTAGAATCAAAATCAACTGGTTTAATCATCCAAGCATTCAAATCTTCAGTTGCGCCTTTTATAGTGAAAAATTCTTTTTGCGCTAGATCAAGTTGAGCCAATTGTTTTTTAAATCGCGCATTATCCTTCAATACATTTAATTCTTTTCCCTTAGCATTGTGCAAGGTAATTGTATAAGGCTCGTTGGCATTTGTATAATAATTCAAATAATACTTCATTCCAGTGCTAAATTCGGCTTCATTCTCACCTTGTCTTATCGAAAGTTTAGTTTTCTTTTTACCGTCCAATCGAATAGAATAAAGCGCTTTAAACATAGCCCCTTCTTCTGCCGAAGTGTAATAAACCAATCCTTTTTTAGTGTCAACACCTTTTAGATTAATCACATCCCATTCACCTGAAGTTACAGCCGATTCGGTCCCATCAAATCCAACTTTGTAAATGTGATTATATCCACTTTTTTCACTCGTTCTTAAAAAGGACTCGCCGTCTTCTAAAAAAATTAAATTATCATCTACTTCAACATAAGTATCACTTCTATCTGTGTAAAACACTTTTCCGTCTGCACTGCCATCCGCATCTATATTTGACATCACATAGCTGAGTTCATTTTGATGCCTGTTCATTACCAAAAATATTAGCTTATTATCGTCATTGGTCCATTTCATTCTTGGAACATATTCGTAGTCACCAATGTTCACCTCTGAAGTTTTAGCGCCTTCTAGTGTATGCACAAACAGACTTAGCTTAGAATTGTCTTCCCCAGCTTTGGGGTATTTAAAAGTATAAGGGCTTGGATAAGTTCCTCCTCTATAATAATCCATAGTAAAGTCATGGACAGTTCTTTCATCAAATTTTAAATAAGCAATTTTTGTTCCTAAAGGCGACCAATAAAAAGCTTTTGTTACAGAAAACTCTTCCTCATAAACCCAATCTGAAGAACCGTTAATTATTGCATTCGTATTTCCATCAGATGTAATTTGAGTCAACTTATTATCTGCTAAATTTTTTACATAAATATTGTTTTTAAAAACAAAGGCAACCTTTGAACCGTCAGGCGAAAAATCTGCCAACATTTGTGGACCGCCATCAAAAAGTAATGTTGCTTTTTTACTTGCTAAATCAACCACGTAGTAATTCGCAGTGAAGCTTCTTCTATAAATTGATTTCGTTTCAGTTGCCAATAATATTTTAGTTTCATCTGCATTGAAAAAATATGCACTAAACTCTAATGAATGACTAGCACCATCATATATTGTACCTACAGCGTTTTCAAAATCTGAATAACTGTATTTAACAATTTTCTGTCCTTCTTTTGCCGAAAAATGCTCACCGTCATTCATTGAGCTTACCGCATAAACATATTCAGATCTGAATGTGCCCGACCAAATTGCAGCATTGGTCAACTGCGATTGCTCAGATGCTTTATTATTACCTTGAGAGAAAGTTAATGTTGGTATAGCTATAAATGCTAAGAATAGTAGCGCAAAATATTTGGTCATTTCAAGTGTTTAACGATTATGAGACGAAGATATCAAAAATTCTGCCATAGATTTCAATTATATCTGATGAGTAAGTCATTTTTCATTCATAAATTGGATTTAGGAATTATCGAATCAATAAAATTTACCCGTTAAAAAAAGCACACCCTAAGAATAAAACGGTTAATTTTAGTACACCTTAATAAAAACACAACATGAAAAACACTTACTTCTTATTGGCCTTACTCTTTTTGGCTCCACAATTGATGGCGCAAACTGAAACGAATTTAACTTGTTACGGCTGGTCCGCCGAACTAAATGACATCCCTTTACCGGCAGCAATTGTGATGGAAGGATATGATCAAGATGCGATTGACGCTGAAGATGCATTGAATGATGTTCGCAAGGATCAGGCTTGGCGATTTGGTTATAAATATGACACGAACATTTCGCTGGAAAACTCGGGAGCTTGGACAGATGTTGAAGATGGAAGAGTTTGGCGTACCTTAATTGAATGTCCCAATGCACAAACCATTAACCTATTATTGGAAGATTTCTATTTACCAGAAGGTGCAACATTATATCTATACGACTTTAAGCGTTCCAATAAAATTGGTGCTTATACAGCAAAAAACAATCGTGTTGAACGCGAATTAGGTACAGAATTGATTCATGGAGAAGCATTAATTGTAGAATATTTTGAACCATCAGAAGTAATTGGCGAAGGTAGCTTTACAATTTCAAACGTTATTCATGGTTATCGCAGTTTGGATCGAATCCAAAAAGAATTAGAAAAGGGATTAAACGATTCAGGTAATTGTAATGTTGATGTTAACTGTCCTTTAGGGGATGCGTGGAATGATCAAATTCGATCTGTTGCTATGATTGTTGTAGGAGGAAATGGTATTTGCTCAGGTGCTTTAATAAATAACACTTGCGAGGATGGTCGTTTCTTATTTTTAACCGCTAACCATTGCACAGGCGGATCAACAGCCAGTTGGTCGTTTAGATTCAACTGGGACAGTCCTTTAGGAACAGAATCGTGTGCAACAGTTGCTGGAAGTACTGATCCAGGCTCACCTTATGATCAAACGGCTAACGGAGCTACGATTCTAGCCAGTTCAGGAGGATCAGATTTTGCTTTATTGGAAATAGATAATATGACTGACGAAGAAGCGGAAGAATGGGCTGTTTTTTATGCAGGATGGGATAATTCAGATGCTGAAACAGTGACAGAGGCAACAGGAATTCACCATCCAAGTGGTGATTTAAAGAAAATTTGTAGAGAAGATAATGATCCTTACCATGATGCAACAGGTGGTGCTCAAGTTTGGTGGATTGATGATTGGGACCAAGGTGTTACTGAGCCAGGTTCTTCTGGATCACCCTTATTTGACCAAGATGGAAGAATTATTGGACAATTATATGGAGGTGCTGCAGCTTGTGGCGGTGGAGATGGAACTGATGACAATGATGCCTTTGATTATTATGGCAGATTTGGTATTTCTTGGGGACTAGGTGCTAGTACGTATTTAGCTCCTGATGGCTGCGGAGACGCAACTACGAATGATGGAATGGATTCTGGTGGTGAGGATTGTGCAGGTACAATTTCAAGTGACCCAACCGACGCCTTGTGTTTTGGTGAAGCAACTGGTGAAGTTGAAGTAACAGTTTCTGGTGGAGCCGCACCCTATACTTATGACATTGGTGATGGCCCCGTTGCTTCTGGTTTATTTACAGGACTAGTTGCTGGATCTTATTCAGTAACAGTGATTGATGACGCTGGTTGTGAAGACAACGTTTTTATAACGATTGGTCATCCTTCTGAATTGGACGCCCTCTATTCTACTACTGATGAGATTTTAGGAAGTGATGGCGCTATCAACATCACAGTAATTGGTGGCACGCCAAGTTTTGATTATGAATGGGATGGACCAGATGGATTCACAAGTCCAGATCAAGATGTGACGGGATTAGTTGCAGGATCTTATGACGTGACTATAACAGATGGTAATGGTTGTGTTCATATTGAAGAAAATATGATCGTAGACTCCCAATTATCCTTAACTGAATATGCTTTTGGTGTTCAAATTTATCCGAACCCATCTCAAGGGTTATTTACGGTAACAATTGAAAACACAAATGCTATTAAAGTTAACGTTTATGACTTAAGTGGTAGAAAGGCTATTCCAACATTGACTTCAACTTCTAACTCAATCCAATTGGACTTAACAAACAATGCGTCTGGCACTTACTTTGTTGAGTTGATTACCGAAGATGGAAAAATGGTTGAACGTCTTGTAAAGAAATAAACCTCTTATCGAACAAATCAGGGAGCTCATCTATAATCAATAGCTAATTAATCAAAGTTTATTAATTTTAATAAAAAAAACGATAAATGAAAAAGTTAATATTAGTTTCGACATTATTATTAGGCTTCGTCTTTGGTGGACAAGCACAAGTGAATCCCCATGCAATTGGACTAAGAGGCGGATCGGGTAATTTTGGCCTTGGTGGTGAACTTTCATATCAACACGGGTTTGGTGATGCGAACCGACTAGAACTTGATCTAGGATTTAGAGGAAATAGAGGAAACGGAAACGATTACAGCCACATGTCATTGGCTGGAATTTATCACTGGGTTTGGAATATTACTAGTGGCTTGAACTGGTATGTTGGACCAGGTGCTCAACTAGGACTTTGGAATGATAAGAATAACTCAAATGATGATGGAATCACACTAGGACTTGGTGGACAAATTGGACTTGAATTTGATTTTAATGAATTAGGAGTTCCACTTTTATTAGGATTAGACACCCGCCCTATGTGGGGATTCATAGGTGGAGGATCAGGATTTGGATATGGTGGTGCATTTTCATTGCGATACACGTTCTAATATAGATCTCAATAAATTAATTAAATGATCCCAGTTCGCCTTAGGTGGACTGGGATTTTTTGTGCCTTTTTGTTAAAGAAATGTAAAAATCTACACGAATACAAAAAGTGCTGTAGTTATCCACTCGATTGAATCGTACTACTTGAAATTAATTCAAGAATTATGAAACAGTTAACAATTATTGCAGCAATATTTTTAGGACTTCCATTCGCAAGCACGGCACAAGTACACAAACATAGTTTGGGTTTACGAATGAATTCACACTTTCCTTATTATAGGCCCTCACTATCCTATCAGTTTGGTCTTAATAATAAAAATAGACTCGATTTCAATATTACTACTCGAGGCGCGAACACAGATGCTTTTAGCTTTAGAACTATTGATGCATCAATTTATTATGAGCACGTAATGAACATCAAAGGTGGCTTAAACTGGTTTGTGGGCGCTGGTGTTCGATATCAGTATTTTAAAAGCAATTCCCCCACACAGAGCTCGCTTTATCAAAATTTAGCAATAGGTCCAACAATTGGATTAGAGTATGATTTCAACCATAAAAATGTTCCTTTATTATTATCGCTTGATTATAGACCATCTGTTGGTTATGGTTTTGGATCGCATGGAACTAATTTCCAATTACGTCAAAACCTAGGGCTTTCATTGCATTATACTTTTAAGGATAAGAAAAAAGGAATGATTAAAGACTTATAAATTCTTTAAAGTTTAGGCGATAAACGTTTTAAACTGTATTCGGTTTTTAGCTTTTTTTATGACGATTTGTTAAACAAATGTAAAAAGCATTGGATACGCACTAAGCGCTGTATTCATAAGTCTTTTTGAATCGTACTAATAGTGATTGGTCGGAAATAGACGAATCACTACTTATAAATTAATTCAAGAAGTATGAAAAAGTTAATCATTATTACCACCCTCCTATTCTGCACCAGTACAGGGATAGCACAAGTACACAAACACACGCTTGGTTTGCGCTATGGCACAGGATATTTATTTAAGAATTCCGAACTCTCCTATCAATTAGGACTAAATCAAAAAAATCGACTGGAATTTGGACTCGGATATCGGCAAAACAAATTCGACTTTTTTGAATTCCGAAAATTGAGTACTTCCATCTACTTTCAGCATGTAATGAACATTCGAGGTGGATTAAACTGGTATTTTGGTGCTGGAGTGAAACATGATTTCTCACAACACATGAACTCAGATATGACTACATATCAGCATAGATTTTCAGTAGGCCCGACAATAGGATTAGAGTATGATTTCAATAAAAAAAATGTACCCTTAATACTTGCTTTGGATTATCGTCCATCTTTCGTTTTCTCTCCTTCTACAGCAGATCAAGTGTACTTCAGAAATCAATTTGGATTATCATTGCGCTACACCTTCAAAGACAAACCTAGCTCCAATTAAGAATTACTGCTTGAGCAAAACTTGAACATGCACTAGTTTATCGTCTAAGGACATTGCTGCATCAATCCAGTTAATGCGATAACCGTTTTTTTCCATGCGCCTGAACCAAGTCATTTGCCGTTTCGCGAATTGATGAATGGCTGTGTTCAGGCTCTCGAATAAAATGCGTTTGGAAATTTCCCCACTCAAATATTTTCCAATCCACTTATATTCCAGCCCGTAATATTCCAAATCAGCATGAGACAGGCCATTTTGAAGCAATAATTCAACTTCTTGAATGAGTCCATTATTCATTCTGTCGCTTAAACGCTTGGTAATTTTGTTACGGCGTAATTCACGGTCAATATTAACACCAATTATTAATGGATTAAGTTTTGGAAGTTCTGTCGGCAGCCAAGTAGGATTTTCATCTAAATAGTGCGCAATCTCTATCGCTCTAATTTGACGTGGGCGCGTTAATGCGTTTAATTTTGACTGAATCCCAGCATCTATACTTCGGTATTCAGACTCTAGGACTTCATCAGTCGCAGCTTTTAATCTGCTCCACAATTCCTCGTTAGATGGAATACCCAAGAAGGAATTTCCACGTAAAGCAGTTTCAAGATACAAGCCGCTTCCGCCGCATAATATAGGTAGCTTACGGCGGTTAATTATTTGATTAAATGCTGCAATAAAATCGGCTTGAAATTCTGCAATATTGTATTTATAACCAGGATCTTTTATATCAATTAAATGGTAAGGAATAGCAACGCCTTTAACCGTGTATTCTTCCAAATCCTTTCCAGTCCCTATGTCCATGTGTTTATACACTTGGCGCGAATCAGCACTGATAATTTCACCCTGTGCAACACTTGCTAAATTACAGGCCAAAGTTGTTTTACCACTTGCGGTAGGCCCTAGTATTACTACAATATTATGCGCTGAGTTGTCGATATTATTTTTTAGTATAAAGTATGATTCCTTTTGGACCCGTGAATGAATAACTTAAACCCTTATTAATATAGGAGTCGGCCTTATGCACAAAAAAACTTGCCGAATTAGGAACATCCATTCCCCATTGGTTAGACTTTGTTGTACTTCCTGGTAAAATTATAGCAACATGATTTGTTTTAGTAGGATCAAATGCAATTGTTGCTTTGGTATCATTCGCGTTTTTTTGCGCCTTATCTAAATCGGCTTGATTGGTAGCTATACCAATAAGTTCCCAAGTTCCGCCATTCTTAGTTACCACATCTTTTATCTCACGATAAGTAACATACTCCTCCCCTTTTTTGAAATCTTCAATTTGATAAAAGCGACATAGCGCCTCTGACGTAAATCTGTTACATTCGCGCTCATCTGATTCATCTGCCTTACAAGCATCATAACTAGATTGAATTTCTTCTAAAATTTTTGTCGATTCTTCTGAAATAACAATATTCCCATCCTCATCTAAAGATGTATAATTTTCTCTATGTTCTTGGCCACAAGAAAATAAGACCAAACCGATAATTGTAATCGAAACTAAATTTTTCATTCAATTAATTTTTATTTATTCCAAATTCCCCAAGCCTTTTCAGCTTGTTGATGCAGCATAGTTAGACCATTTAAAGTCCAAGCTCCCTGTGCTTTCGCATTTTTCAAAAATAAGGTTTCAGACGGATTATAAATTAAATCTATGGCCAAATGTTTTTCATTCATGAATTCATAAGGTAATTCCACCAATTCTCCGACATTTGGATGCATACCTATAGGTGTTGTATTTATTATGATTCCGTTGAATTTTATCATGTTCTCATTGATGTCAGAATAAGAAAACTGCCGATCGCCTTGCGGATTACGAGATATATAAATTACGTTGACACCCAATTCTTCGAGTACATAAGCAACGGCTTTAGCAGCACCGCCGGTTCCAATAATCATAGCACGTTCATGATGCGATTTAAAAAAAGGTTTTATCATTTGTTTGAAACCATAAACATCTGTGTTGTGCCCTATCGTTTTGCCATTTTTAAATTCAATTGTATTTACGGCTTGAACAAGACTTGCTTCTGCACTTAGTTCATCTAAAAACGGAATTATAGTCTCCTTATAAGGTATAGTAACATTGCAACCGTCAAAGTTTTGCGTAAAGATTGCAACAACGTCTGCTATTTTTTCTAATTCAATATTTTCATACCGCGCATTAATTCCTTTGTCTTGAAACTTTTGAGTAAAATAGGCCTTGGAAAATGAATGGTCTAGGCTTTTGCCTATGAGTCCGTATTTTTTTTGTGAGTTTTCCATTTCTTGCAATAAAAAAAGCCCAGACTTTTATGGTCTGGGCTTTTTTAAGTTTTTATTCTTGAATCTGTTAAATTGATTAAACTCTCATTAACCAATTGTATTTATCTTCGATACGTCCTCTTTTATAGTCCGTAATATGGTCTTTAATTCGATTCGAGAGTTCTCTGCTTTCAATACTAGGCAACTCGTAATTAACTCCTTCAAAGCCAATTAAGCTAATATGAGCAATAGTTGCAGCAGTTCCAGCTCCAAAAGCGTCTTGCAAGGTGTTATTTTTAAGTGCTGTAATAATTTCTTCCACTGTCACTTGGCGTTCCTCTACCTTATAACCCCATTCCTTTGCAATTTGTACAACACTTCTTTTTGTGATTCCTTGTAAAATGGTATCGTTCTCTTCAGAAGGTGTAATTAGAACATCATTAATAACGAAAACAACATTCATTGTTCCGGCTTCTTCTATAAACTTGTGCGTTTTTGCATCCGTCCAAATTAATTGACGATAGCCTTCTTCCGCAGCCAATTTAGCTGGATATAATGAAGCTGCATAATTCCCTGCCGCTTTTGCTCTTCCTACACCACCAGCAGCTGCACGGGTATATTTAGTTTCTATTTTAACTGGAACAGGTTCCGAATAATACGCCCCAACTGGAGAAGTAATTATTAAAAATTTATATTTTTCAGAGGGCCGAATACCTACGTAATCATCTGTAGCAAACATAAACGGACGAATATATAAAGACTGGCCTTCATTTGCTGACACCCAATCGCTATCTAATTCCAATAATGCTCTTAATCCTTCTAAAAATATTTCTTCTGGTATCGGTTGCATGCACATTCGAACAGCCGATTCATTAAACCTTTTAGCGTTCATGTCTGGTCTAAAAACCAACACTTCACCATTTTCTCCTTTTTGCGCTTTTAAGCCTTCAAAAACAGATTGTCCGTAATGAATTGCAGAAGTTGCTGGATGTAGGCTTAAATTTGCGAAAGGAACAATTGTTGGCTCCTGCCATTTGCCATCTGCAAAATCCATTTCAAACATGTGATCTGAAAAAAACTTCCCAAAAGGTAAATTATTAAAATCAACCGTATTGATTCTTGACTCTTCTACTTTGGTAATCTTAATATTCACAGTGTCTGTAGCCATAATTGTTGATTTTTAACGTTGCGCGAAGATAGGCATTTTTTATTGTTTTATCAAGATTTAAAACACGTTTTCTGTCCAAAGCAAATTACTTTATCTATTTTCGTCTTTACACTAGAATTTAGACGGACATAACATTCAAAACTTTCACACGCATTGCAAACCCCACACGAAATATTAAAAACGTATTGGCATTTTGATGCTTTCAGATCCAAGCAAGAGGAAATTATAAATGCCGTATTGAACGGTGATGATTGTCTGGCATTGCTCCCTACAGGTGGCGGGAAATCGGTTTGTTATCAAGTGCCAGGATTGATGATGGATGGTCTTTGTTTGGTCATCTCACCATTAATTGCTTTAATGGAAGATCAAATAACAAACTTAAAATCGAAAGGAATTCATGCCGTTGCTATTAACTCTAGCATGTCTAAAAAACAAATTGATATCGCACTTGACAACGCTATTTATGGGCATACCAAATTTTTATATGTTTCCCCCGAACGCTTAAAAACACATTTATTTCAAGTTCGTTTTGCTAAAATGAAAGTGAATCTAATTGCGGTTGATGAGGCCCATTGCATTTCTCAATGGGGTTATGATTTTAGACCAAGCTATTTAGCTATTGCAGAGATTCGTAAACTACAGCCCACCACTCCTGTTATTGCCTTAACGGCAACAGCCACGCCTGATGTTGTGGAGGATATTCAAGAAAAACTGCTCTTCAAGGATTTTAATGCGATTCAAAAATCATTTGAACGCAAAAATTTGATTTATAATACGTATCAAACCAATAATAAATTCAACCGAATTCAATCCTTTTTACAATCGAGTACTGGAACAGGAATTATCTATTGTTCAACGCGAAGGAAAGTAAAGGAGTTGTTTATAAAATTAAATGAGCTAAACTTATCTGTTGATTATTATCATGCGGGCTTAGATTTTGAAGATCGCCGAAAAAAACAAAAAAATTGGACAATAGGTGAAACCAAAATTATGGTAGCTACCAATGCTTTTGGAATGGGAATCGATAAAGCAGATGTGCGCTTTGTATTGCACCACGACATTCCGGCAAGTTTAGAAGCCTATTTTCAAGAAGCTGGCCGTGCTGGAAGAGATGGCGCCGCAGCTGTGGCCCACTTGTTTTATGAAACCGAAGACATTCAGAAATTAAAGGAAGGTGTTGCGCTCAAATATCCACCAATAGACACCATTAAACGGATCTATAATGCACTTGGAAATCATTTACAATTAGCTATTGGATCTGGCAAAGAAGAGCGCTTTCCAATTGACATAGCTCATTTTGCAGATAAATACAACTATAGTATTTTGGTGGTTTACAATGCTCTAAAGTTTTTAGAATTATGCGAATTTATTAAACTCAGCGATAATTATAAACAACCGAGTCAACTCAAAGTATTGGCCAATAATAAAGAACTCTATAATTATCAAGTAAAAGATAGAGCGCTCAATAAGCTCATCCAATTTATTTTAAGAACAGAAATGGGCATATTTGACGATTATGTTCGCCTCAACGAATATAAAATCTCAAGCAAAACAGCTTTAACGCTAACCGAAATTCATGCAAAGCTCAATTATATGGCGCAGCTGGATTTGGTAGATTATATTCCAAAAACAGATCTTCCCTCAATCACTTATGTTACCGAGCGATTGGCTGACAATAATCTCTCCATATCACCAAAATTCTATTTGGACCGAAAAAAAATAGCTGAAAAAAAATTAGAATCCGTCATTCATTTTTTAACCTCAGATTGGTGCAAGAGCGAATTACTCTTGCAATATTTTGGCGAAACAGACACAAAACCTTGCGGCAATTGTAGCAGTTGTTTGGATGATGTGAATGAAACAAAAAACATGCGGAAAGTCATTAAAAAAATGGCTGTGGATTTAATGGATGACAACGAAAAAGTAATGATTAGTGATTTAATATCCGCATTGAAGGATCATCCGCGCGAAACAATTCTTGAAAATTTACGGTGGTTAGTTGATCACGACGAAATTGAAATGGGGAAGTTAGGAAAATCATTTAGCATTAATTAGTGCGTGATTTCTAGTGCACACTCCGCTTTGGGCACAAGCGTTAACTAGTTTTTCAAAAACTTATTCTAACCTAGTTTGAATTCCCGTCATAAAGGTATAGATATAGGGAAATCCGGGTAAAAAATTAGTGGAAATAGCCTGGTTTTCTTTATAATAAAAATCATATTGAATTTGACCACCGTACCAAATAAATTTGCGCTCCCAATTCTCATTTTCGGCTGTATTCATAAAGCCTTCGTCAACATAGTAATTGGGCACTTTTATCCAATTTTTTCGATAATAGAACATGGGGCCAAATGAAGCACTCAGGCGGTGTTTTTCATTTTTAAAACCAGCAATGCGGTCATGCAAATCAATTCCCACATGCGTAATTCCTGAAAATTTACCCGCACAATCATAGGGCATTAAAGTTTGAATAATTTTAACTCCCAAATAAGGGTTAAATTGATATCCAGCGGTTAAGGAAACACCTAAATAGCCTACCCAACGTCCTTTTTTATCAATACTCCAACTATAATAATTTGGACTTACTTTTTGTTGATGAAAGGCTAAACCTCCAATTTTAATTCCAAAAGTGAATTGTGATTTTCCAATAAGGGAAACAAATAAGAACGTTATGAGTAAGATTTGCTTCATTCAAAATCTTCTGTAATCACAACAAAAGTGCACCGTTGAATTCGCTCACGTTCACCCTGGATCGAATAAGTCCAAAAATCTTCTGTTTTTACAGAGCGCATTAAATGTTCATTTTGCGTAGTTTTCACAATTAATGTGTCAGCAATCCATGCACAGGCTTCAAATTCTTGTTTAGTATCTAATATTTCAAAGGAGTAGATTAATGCGATATCGCCAGGCAAAATAGTGTCTTTTGCATCATCAAAGTCAGGATTGATAACGATTATCGTATCCTCCGCCGTGTTGTTCTGGATATAACGTTCATGCGTTAAATTACCTGGATTGCAAGAGAACATTACCGTTAAGAGCAGTGCAATACGAATTACGTTGAAAACTCTACTCTTCACAATTAACGATCAATTTTGGATTCAATTATTCTTTCAGGAACTAAAAATACGAAGCATTTTAATAATTCCTGATCTTCTGTCTGATTATCGTTTAATTCGAATTAAGCCGCCCAACTAGTTTTTCGCCGGAATATCTGCTAATACTTCTACCAAAAAGGACCAAAATTTCTGAACTGATTTAATATTTACCTTTTCATCAGGTGAATGCGGATTACGAATAGTTGGCCCAAAAGAAATCATATCACAATTTGGTAAATGTTTACTTAAAATACCACACTCTAAACCTGCATGACAAGCAGCTATTTTTGGCGAATCGTTAAATAACTGGACATATTTCGCTTTTAATATTTTTAAGATTGCTGAATCTGGATTTGGTGCCCAACCTGGATAATCTCCACCTTGCATAACATCTGCTCCAATTAATTCGTAGGTCAATTTTAAAGCATTCGCTATATCATCCTTACCAGATTCAATCATACTTCGTTGCAAAGACTTTGTTTTGAATTCTCCATCTCTAAATACAACCTTAGCCAATGAAGATGAAGTCTCCACCAATCCTTCAATTTTTTCACTCATAGTCCAAACACCATTTGGAGTTGTATAAATGGCAGCAATTGCCTTTTTTTGATCATTTGAGCTGATCATTTTAGCTGGATTCTCGTTTACCAATTCAAAATCAATTGAGGCAGCTGGTTCGTTTATTGAAAATTCATGCAAAATAACTGCCTTAATTTCGTCAAAAGCCTTGCGCACTCCATCCATCTCATTTGAAGGACAAACATAGGATCCAAAACTTTCTCTAGGAATAGCGTTGCGTAAAGACCCACCTTCTAAGTCACAAATTCTAGCATCTGTACTAGATGACAAATGATAAACTATACGATTCATCCATAAGTTTGAATTTCCTCGTCCTAAGTGAATATCCATCCCAGAATGTCCACCTTTTAAGCCTTTTATATCAATTGTAAATGCCGCATAAGTTGAAGGAACATCCTCTTCTTGATAAGCATAACTTGTATTGGTATCAATTCCGCCGGCACAACCAACAGAAAATTCGTCATCATCTTCCGTATCTAAATTCAATAAAATTTCGCCTGATAATTTTGAGCCATCCAATTGTTTCGCTCCCGTCATCCCTGTTTCTTCATCAATTGTGAAAAGTGCCTCCAAAGCAGGATGCTGAATGTCTGTAGCTGATAAAAGGGACATTGCGGCAGCTACACCCATTCCATTATCAGCTCCTAATGTTGTTCCGTCAGCCGTCACCCATTCACCGTCAATAAACGATCGAATTCCCTCCTCATCAAAATCGAAAACAGTTGCCGTATTCTTTTGATGAACCATGTCAATATGTGATTGTAAAATCACCGTTTTTTTATTCTCAAAACCCTTAGTAGCAGGCTTTTTAATAATGACATTGCCTATTGCATCACGCAATGTTTCTAAGCCCAATTTACTACCGAAATCAATCATGAATTGTATAATACGTTCTTCTCGCTTTGATGGGCGTGGAACTGCATTAATATCTTCAAAGTGATTCCAGATTATTTTGGGTTCTAGATCTCTTGTGTGCATATATAATTTTTTCCTAAAGATAATTATTCGTTATTCAAAAGAGCACATATTACTCGAAATTTAATGCGAAATGTGTTTTATCACATTACATAGTTAACAATTTAACAAGTGAATTGTTCTGAAAATTAAGCAGTTTACTATCTTTAGTCATCCAAAATAATAATTGGTAAATAAAACAACCATTTAGCATTATAAAACGTGTAGTATTATAGGAATGAAAAAATTCGCAGCCACGACGAATTAAAAATAAACTTTATGCAAAAAGCTGTATTAGCACTATCTCTTTTATTCTTTCTTTCTTCGGGATGGTCCCAGACAGAAAATTCTTGGGATAAAAAAGCCTCTTTTGATGGATTAAAACGCGAAAAGGCCGTTGCTTTTTCAATTGGTGAATTTGGCTACGTTGGCTGTGGAGTCGACACCGCCGAGATTACACACAATGATCTTTGGCTATACGATCCTGCCTTAGACACATGGACACAAAAAGCATCTATGCCAGCCGTTGAACGGAGAGACGCCGTTGGTTTTGCTGTTAATGGTAAAGGTTATATTGGAACAGGTTTCACGTTAGATGATGGTGCTTTGGGTGAAAAATTAAACGATTTTTGGGAATATGATCCTTTAAGTAATTCTTGGTCATCTATTGCAGATTATCCGGGTGGTGATGAAACGGGAATCTATCAAGCAACAGCATTTGTTGCTCTTGAAAAAGGTTATGTAGCCTGCGGAAAAATTGGATCGGACGCTTATATATTTGAGTTATGGGAATATAATCCTGCGACTGATTTATGGACTGAACGTACACCCTTCCCTGGCGGTGACCGTTATCAACTCATCAGTTTTGTAATTGAGGATAAAGCCTATGTCGGCATGGGAACAGATCATGATGTATATAGAAAAGATATGTATGAATATGATCCTGCAACGAATACGTGGGAAGAGAAAGGTGATTTCCCGGGGACAGAACGCGCTCGTGCAAGTACATTTTCTATTGGGAATAAAGGTTTTGTAGTATTTGGATCTGATGGTGGATTAAAGGACGAGTTGTGGGAATACAATTATTATACAGAAGCATGGACATTGAGAGCCGCATTCCCTGGCGGCGGAAGATATAATGCAATAGCTTTTTCAATCGGAGATAAAGGCTATGCGGGATTAGGAAAAGAAATTTCAGGCAAAAAACAAACAATCTACGAGTACACCCCGCTTGGTCCACTTTCAATCACAGAGTCTACGGCAATTGAATTTGACCTCTTCCCTAACCCAATTACTGAACAAGCTACCGTAATGCTGCCAGAAAAATTAAATAAAGGTGAATATTGGATTGTTAATCTACAAGGACAGCTCGTCCAAAAAAACAAATTCAATGCATCTCAATTCACAATAGAAAGAAATGGATTAGTCAATGGCTTTTATCAATTAGCATTGTTTGATCAACACCAACAGTTTGTAGGAACTAAAAAAATTGCCTTAAGATGAAATTAGTATTGTTATTGGCTGCATCTATAACGTTTACCACAAGTTATGGACAAGACGTTTGGATTCAACGCGATTCAGTAAACGGACCAGCACGTGCGGCATGTGCAAGCTTTGCGCTAGATGGTGAAGCCTTTGTTCTAACTGGCGTAGATTTAACCGATTTTAAAAGAAAAATGTATTCTTACGACTTAGAACAAGACGATTGGGATGCTGAAACAACTTTAGGCGGAGACACAGGATCAGGCTTAGAACGTTCATCTGCTATTGCGTTTGGTGCAGCGGGCTATGGTTTTACAGGATTAGGTGCAGGGCCATCTTCTAATTTAAAAGATTTATGGCGTTATGATCCAGAAACGGAAACTTGGACCCAAATGGCCGACTTTGCAGGAACAGCAAGAACAGGAGCAATTGCATTTGCCATTGATGATGTAGGTTTTGTAGGGACGGGCCAAGATGCAGGTGGATTAAAAGATGATTTTTATAAATACGACCCAACAAGCAATACATGGGAAGAGTTGAATGATTTTGAAGGAGCCAAAAGAAAAGAGGCCGTTGGATTTACCATGGGTGGCAAAGGCTATGTTGGAACTGGGAGAAGTAACGGTAGTTATATGGATGATTTTTGGGAATATAACCCCATAACGGATGAATGGACGCAAAAAGCAGACTTTCCTGGCACTCCAAGAATAGGTGCTGTTGGCTGCGGAGTTTTTCCCTCTGCTTTTATCATGCTAGGCGAAGACAATGATTTTGAATATAAAGATGACGTATGGGAATTCAATTACTTTGGTAATGTTTGGACACAACGTGCAGATTATATGGGCGGAGCAAGAGTTCAAGCAAATGCAATAGCTGTTCAAAATCGCATTTTTGTTGGCCTAGGTTATAATGGCACTTATCATGACGATTTTTATGAATACGAACGTGTTTTAGCAGTTAACAAAAATGAGGCAATTATTGAAGTAAGTATCTATCCAAACCCTATTAGTTCTGAATTCACAATAACAAGTAAAGAAAATTTAAACGATACTAAATATCATATTTACAATGGCACAGGGGCTGACGTATCCTGCTCATTTGGCCCTGTTAGTAGATCAGACAATCAAATAACGGTTGAATTGATAGGTGACTTAGCATTTGGCAACTATTTTTTAGTCTTAGAAAGTGGATCAGAATCATATAACGTTCAACAAATCACAGTGCGTTAATGAAAACAACATTCAGTTATTTATTCTTAGCCGTATTTATTTATTCGTGCGGTTCAGAAATCGCTGTAGAGGATATTTCTGTTGACTCAATTGATACGTTAATTCAAGACCCAGTCGAAATTGACATGCCTGCTCCTGCTCCAATCTATACTGTGGAACCTTTCGAAAAAGGTGAAAATGACTGGGGTTATCGCATCATGAATGGAGACGCTTTGTTTATTAATCAACCACACATTCCTGCAGCTCAAGGTAATTCAGGTTTTAGCAGCAAAGAGAAAGCTATTACTGCTGGCAATTTTATGATCTATAAGTTAGAAGCTGGAATTGTACCACCTACTGTTTCAATTGCCGAATTGGATAGCTTGGGGGTTTTGGGGTAATTATCTTTATTACAACATACAATAACTAAACATATTATAATATTACTCATTCTGTTTCAAACAATTCTGCTTTCATGTTCCAAAGTAGATGTAAAAAAAGAGGCACCAACGTTAATTGGTAAATGGAAATGGAACTACTCCCTTGTAGAGTTAGATGCCGCTTCTAATTCAATAGCAAAAGTTGAAACCGAAACTGAATACATCATCCAATTCACGAAAAATGGCAAAGTTAAATTCTTCAGAAAGGATCAACAATCTTAATGTTACAAGTATTGAAAGCAACTATTATGAAGGATATACACATAGTTTTAATTTAAATACTGATGAAACAGGAATCATTGGTTTATATCGTGATGACGCGCTAAAAATAAACAACTCATACCCCTTTGATTATGACTACGATCAAAAGTAGTCGTACGTTAACTATTTTTATCGATACGAATAACGTATCGTGTATTCCATCAAATAAATTTCCGAAACAGCGTCTCGGAAATTGAAAGAGGGTCAATTTATTATAAGTTGGTCACATTATTTAAAACTAATGTGGACAGATGATGAGGATGAACGTAAGTTTTATGAGATAGAATCCTTCAAACACTCCTATTGACAGCGACGCCAAATCTACATCTGTGCTAAAGGAAGCGAAAGTAGATTCCTGCGATATATTGAAAAATAATAGTCTATTTGATTGATCTCCCAGAAATTTTTAAACTTCCTTTTTTTAACCTAAATTAGTTGACAAATTCATACACTACCCAATCTCTCAAAATATGCGTTCTATCAAACTGATTTTTAATATATTCATTATTAGCTATATATGTTGTTTTCAACTTAATGTGCATGCGCAAGACACCTTCTATTTTATCGACAGTGAAGGAGACCTGTATAGCAAAGACGGGATACATTGTGATGCCACATTTATAGGTCCAACTGATAACGTTCTTGTGACAATTGTTGATTTAGCTTTTGATTTTGATGCCGATATTCTATATGGAGTTTCATTAAGCGGGCACTTGCTTGAGATAAATATAGAAACTGGTTTCACTTCTTATGCTGTCCCATGGTACATCCCCAGCATTAGTTCACTAGAATATAAAGATGGCAAATTATACTTCGACGGAAAAGAAGATGCTACTGATACCCATAGCCTTTTGCATTCCTATGACACAAGTACTGGTGACATTGTGGTATATGGCGCATTTAGCGGACACACAGGAGCTGGAGATTTAGCGTTTTGTGGTGATGATCTTTACTTTACAACCTTAACAAATCATTTAGTAAAAGTGAACATTGATAATCCAAGCGAATCGATTGATTTAGGCAATACTGGACTTCTTCAACAATGGGGACTCATGGCTTTCGAATTCGACTGTACGTTTCAGCTTTACATTACCAGCAATAATGATTTGTATAGAATTAATACGGAAACATTGGATACAGAATTGATTTGCACAGATTTTACGGAGTTCTTAATATACGGAATGACAGCTCGAAGAGACGTATCGAGTACTATTGAAGATCTGGCCTTTTCACATAGTATGAATCAGGAGATCATTACTATGCCTAACCCTGTATTTGATTATGCCAAATTAAAGCTACCTTTTTCAAACGGAAAATTAGAGTTCCTTACCATAAATGGTCAAAGCGTTTTAACAGAAAGTGTATTCGATTATCAGTTGACACTAGACCTTTCAGCACTGCCAAGTGGGACATATATCATCAGACAAACACATGATGCAGGAGTTACATTAGGGAAATTAATCAAATTATAACCTTATCCACAATCCCCCACTTAAAAATATAAAACGGCTTTTTATCAAATAGTACATTCATTCCCTATATTTGTACCCTATTTTGATGTTATAAAATGAAAATTATCATTACAGGTGCCGGAGCGGTTGGATTTCATTTGGCAAAAATGATGGCCAGTGAGCACCAAGACATTTATTTGATTGATCAAAGCCAAGATCAGCTCGACCATGTTCAATCTAGTCTCGACATTTATACCATTCACGGTGACGCCAAGTCTATTACTGTGTTGAAGGAAGCGAAAGTAGATTCCTGCGATTTATTAATTGCTGTAACATCATCTGACGAAACGAACTTGTTGGTTTCAATTTTAGCCAAGAAATTTGGAGCGAAAAGAACCATTGCTAGAATTAATAATTTGGAGTTGAAAGAACCTGAAAGTGCAACGCTTTTGCATTCTTTGGGGATAGACGAATTGATTGCGCCGGTTCAATTGGCGTCTGAAGAGATTGAGCGACTCATTCAACGTTCTGTATTTACAGATGATCATGAATTTGAAGGTGGTAAATTAACCGTTTTTGGTATTTCTGTTGACGAAAAATCAGAATTGGTAGATGCTTCCATTCAAGAAAGTGCCTACTTGAATCCTGATTTATCATTTAAGCCCATTGCCCTTCACCGCAAGGATGAAACGATTATAGTAAATGCCCAAACCGTCATTCGGTCGCATGATATCATCTATTTTATTTCAAATCCCGACTCTATTGACAAGATCATCAATTTTTGTGGTCAAGAATGTTTTGAAATTAAGAACATTATGATTTTGGGAGGAAGTAGCATTGGTTACGAAACTGCCAAAATGCTGCAACATAATTACAATGTGACTCTGGTAGAGAAAAACCGCGAACGTTGTGAAGAACTAGCGGCACAATTAAAAGAAACCCTAGTCTTAAATATTGATGGTAGAAATGTCGCCGCTTTAGAAGCCGAAGGTTTGGCAGATATGGACGCTTTTATTGCAGTTACTGCAGATTCGGAATCGAACATTATGTCGTCTTTAGTAGCGACAAACCACAATGTCAAAAAGACCATTGCAAGGGTTGAAAACATTGACTATATTCATTTATCACAAAACATTGGAATTGACACCCTAATCAATAAAAAAATTATTGCTGCAGGTAATATTTTCAAATATGTTCGAAAAGGAAATGTAACTGCTATTGCAAATTTACACGGAGTTGATGCTGAGATTATTGAATTTATAGTTAAGCCCAATTCAAAAGTGACCAAAAAGCCAATTAATCGTTTGCATTTTCCGAGAACCGCCAATATTTCGGGGGTTATTAGAGATGACGTAGGCTTTATACCATTTGGATCTTTCCAATTGAAAGCTGGCGATAAAGCCGTTGTATTTTCGTTGACAGAATCCATTCATAAGATTGAAAAGTATTTCCAATAAATGGCGAAACCACTCATCAATTTTAGTGTTACCTTAAATGTAATAGGAAGTTTATTGCTCATAATGGGCATTTTGATGCTTCCACCACTCGCCTTTTCTATTTATTATGATGAAAGTGATTTCTATCCTATTTTAATGAGTTCGGGGATTACCTTATTTTCTGGTGGTCTACTCAAATTTTTAACACGCCAAAGTAAAGATGCGGAGATTAAAAAACGAGACGGTTACTTAATTGTTACAGCTGGTTGGGTTTCCATGGCCATTTTCGGAACATTGCCTTTTCTTTTGAGCGGAAGCATTCCATCTATTACAGATGCCTTCTTTGAAACCATGTCAGGGTTATCAACTACTGGAGCAACTATTTTAGATAATATTGAAGAGTTACCGCATGGCATTCTGTTCTGGCGGAGTATGACACAATGGATTGGCGGAATGGGAATTATCGTGCTGACGATTGCAATATTGCCACTTTTAGGAATTGGAGGCATGGAACTATTTGTAGCTGAAGCACCTGGCCCCACTAAAGATAAAATTCACCCGCGAATTAAAGAAACTGCCAAACGTTTATGGGGCATTTATTTGATTTTAACCTTATTGCAAACGGTTATATTAATGTTCAGTGGTATGAACTTTTTCGACGCCATCAATCACGCCTTAACAACCAATTCAACTGGAGGATTCTCAACCAAACAGGACAGTATTGCCGCATTTAATTCACCCTTAATTGAAGCAGTTATTGTCATATTCATGTTTTTAGCAGGAACTAACTTTACACTCCTCTATTTTGGATTTAAAGGTAAATTTTCGCGCTTTTGGAAAAATGATGAGTTTAAATGGTATATCGGCGCAATTCTCCTACTTGTACTAATCTTGACACCTGTGGTTATGACCAATACAGGAGACGGGTTTTTGCATTCACTTCGTGTGACAATTTTCCAAGTTGTGAGTACAATTACAACGACAGGCTATGCTTCGGCAGATTTTACAACTTGGGGCGCTTTAGCAACGTTTATTTTCTTTTTATTACTGTTTTCTGGAGCATCTGCTGGATCAACTTCAGGCGGAATTAAAATTGTTCGAATTGTAGTACTCATGAAGAACGGATTTTTAGAATTTAAAAAACGCCTTCATCCAAATGCTGTAATTCCAGTTTATTTGAATAAAAAAACGGTTCCTAGCCATATTATCTACAACCTTTTAGCCTTTATTTTTCTCTATTTGTTTGTATTTGTGTTGGGTTCTGTAATTATGACCGCATTAGGTGCCAGTTTTGAAGTGGCTATTTCTTCTGTAGCAACCTCTTTAGGTAACGTTGGCCCTGGGATTTCGGATATTGGACCTTCACATACCTTCTCCTATACTAGTTCTGATGGTAATATTAGTTCTGGTGGTAAATGGCTCTTATCCTTTTTAATGCTTTTTGGCCGATTGGAACTATTTACGGTAGCATTGCTATTTACTCCTTATTATTGGAGAAGAAACTAGATCGCTGCGCTTTTAGACCGCTGCGCTATGAGATAAAAGAACAAAGATTTTTTTGGTCTAGAACACTCCCAATTTTTAAAAAAAAGTACTTAGACCACTTTGCTATTAGCCCGTGAATCGAATCATCAAAAAAATCAAATCATCAGCTCATCAAACCCTTAGAAAATTGAAAAAGACCTTAGGATATCAAGCGAAGGGTATTTTTTCTTAACAATAGTAGGTCGATTTAGGTTAAATTTATACAAAATCTATTCCATGAAAATAAATTTACGCTACAGTTTGGCACTACTCGCGGTTTCCTCAATCTCCGCTTTTGGCCAATCTGATTCAGAAGTAGTCGACACGAGTTCGGCATTTCTATTTACGGAACAATGTGTCTCCATGACCATCACACCAGCTTTAAAGGACATTGCTTACGTTCCTGCTTATGCTGGCGAAGAGAAGGAACATGAGGTTAAAAACAACTTTCGAAGACAGAAATACACCAATTTGGATGCTTATCCGCATGGCCCCGATCCAATTTGGCAGGATAAAAAGGGAGATTTGAGTGGTAAAGACCCCATTCAAAACTGGGAAGGAAATGATAATGGTGCTTATCCGCCAGATCCATCCGGAGCAGCTGGACCGAATCATTATATTCAAATGATCAATTCCGAGTATATAATATATGATAAAGAAGGCACGATATTATTAGGACCAAATTCTTTGGCATCAATCATTGGATCAGATGCAGGAGATCCTATTGTAATGTATGATCGCTTCGCGGATAGATGGTTATTAAGTGGGTTTGGAACAGGAAACCAATTGGCGGTTGCTATTTCAACTACAGCCGATCCTTTAGGATCTTACTATTTATACACCTTCAACCTAGGCTCTTTCCCTGATTACCCTAAATACGGTTTATGGCATGATGGTTACTATGTAACATCCAACACAGGTGGTGCAGATTGTTTTGTTTTTGAACGGGAAAAGATGTTAGATGGTGATGTGTCTGCATCAATGATCGCTATGGATATTCCTTCATTAGTAACTGGTGCTGGAACAGAAACTGGTGGTTTCCGAAGTGTATTACCTGCACATGCAGATTTTGATATGCCTCCAGCTGAAAAAAAATTAAACTTATTCTACTTTCAAGATGATGCATGGACAGGAATTCCTGATGATGCCATTAAAGTTTGGGAAGTAACGGTAGATTGGGATGCTCCAGACGATTCTGACATTGATTTAATACAAACCGTATTGACTGATCCGTTTGATTCGCAATTTAGTGTTTCGTGGAACGATATTGAGCAACCTGGAACAGCTTCCAGATTAGATTGTGTACCGGGTGCTTTTATGTACCGTGCACAATATACCGAATGGGATGGTCACAATACTGTAATGCTAAACCATACGGTAGATGTAGACGCTACGAATCACGCGGGAGTAAGATGGTATGAATTAAGAGAGACTAGTGGAACTTGGGGTATTTACCAACAAAGTACGTATGCACCTGATGATCAAAGTAGGTTTATGGGAAGTATCTCAATGGATTTTCAAGGCAATATAGGATTAGCATATGCCATTTCTGGATCAGATATTTACCCATCTCTTCGTTATACAGGTAGATATGCAGCAGATGATTTAGGTGAAATGACAATTGATGAGATTACTGCCGTCGAAGGTTCAAGCGTTCAAACGGGAACGAACCGCTTTGGAGATTATGGGCATATGTCAGTTGATCCTTTAGATGATGCAACATTCTGGTATACAGGAGAGTATTTAGATGGTGGACGTAAAACCCGAGTTTTCTCGTTCAAATTAGCAAGTGATTTTGATGATGACATTGGAGTTACAGCGCTTAACTCACCTACAGATGGTGTATTGACTGGAACAGAAACCATTGACATCACCATTACTAACTTTGGTGAAAACCCACAAGACGACTTCCCCGTTAGCTATCAAATTAACGACGGTGCAATTATCACAGAAACGTATTCAGCTGGACCAATTGCTTCTGGTGCAACTGATACCTATTCATTTACTGCAACTGCAGACATGAGTGCTGAAGGAATTTATAGCATGAAATTATGGACGGCATTAGTAGCAGATGAATATTTAGATAATGACACCTTAAATACAACAGTATTCCATTATTTTGGAGATGATATAGGTGCAACAACCTTTAATTCACCAGTTTCTGGTACGGGCTTAGGGGACGAAAACATTGAAGTGGTCATTGAAAACTTCGGTACGAATTCACAAACTGACTTCCCTGTTACTTTTCAAGTGAACCTTGAAACCCCAGTTACAGAAACAGTTGCTGGTCCTTTAGCTGCAGGAGCAACAATGACTTATACGTTTACCACAAGTGCAGATTTTTCAGCATTAGGCACCTATGATGTTTGGGTGTATACTGAACTAGCTGGTGACGGCGATTTATTGAACGATACTGTGCATTCTGAAATAACACACTTTACGTGTGCCCCGGAAGCCGATTGTTCGTTTGGAGATGGCTTTGTTGAATTTGAATTAGGAACAATTGATAATCCATCAGATTGTTCAGATGACGGCTATGCCGACTATACTGGATTAATGACTGACTTGGCGCGTGACGCAACACATGACTTAACCATTGCATCTGATTGGGATCCTCAATATTGTTCAGTTTGGATCGATTATAATGACAATAATTTCTTTGAAGATGATGAAAAGGTAGTATCAGCATTTGCTTTTGATTTGGGTGCTACAACTACAATTGATATTCCTGCAGATGCGCCACTTGGCGAACATTTATTGAGAGCTAAAGCAAGTGATAACGAAGGAAATGTGGATGATCCTTGTTCAGATATGACTTACGGAGAAACGGAAGATTATATGGTCAATATTATTGCAGCTGAAACTGGTGAAGGACCAGATGTTGATTTTACAGCAGATATTGTTTTAGCACCACCAACAACTACTATTTCATTTACTGATTTATCAACTGAAGATCCTGATGCATGGACATGGTCGATTAGCCCAGGTTCAGGATGGTTATACGCAGGAGGAACTTCATCCTCAAGTCAAGATCCAGAAGTTACGTTTAATGATGTAGGAGAATACACAATTCAGTTAACTGCATCTAACGACTTTGGTTCTGGTACTGAAACAAAAGTGGATTATATAGAAATTGCCAATTTTGAAGGAATTGTAGAAAACTTCCCTTTTGGATTTGAATTAATCTCAAGAGAAGGTAATATTTACAATTATAACTTACTTGGAAGTTCAGAACCGTTTAATATTGAGGTGCATGACGCTATGGGTAAATTAGTTTATCAACAAATAGTTTCTCCAACATCTAGCCAAACTCAATTCATAATTGACTTGAGCGGAAATGCTTCAGGATATTATTTACTCCATGTAAGTGATACCAAAAACAGCAAGGTTCAAAAGGTTTGGGCGCAATAACTATAATATTTTAATAGATTTCATTGAAGCGGTAAGTTTGACTTACCGCTTTTTTTTTAACTTTGTTTTACGTGCAACAACCAAAACAAATACTAAAAGAAATATACGGTTATGATGAGTTCAGACCGAACCAATTAGAAGTAATTGAACACACACTAAGCGGGCAAGATTCAGTTGTAATTATGCCTACTGGTGGTGGAAAGTCTGTCTGCTTTCAAATACCTGCGCTCATTTTTAAAAATGTTACGCTTGTTATTTCACCCCTCATTTCTTTAATGCGCGATCAAGTTGAAGCATTGAAGGCGAATGGCGTAAAAGCGGCTTACTTCAACAGCTCACAGTCTGATTTTGAAAAGCGGATCATAATTGATGATTGTTTAGAGAATAAAATCAAACTCCTTTACCTATCACCAGAAACATTAGTACATGCTTTTGACAGTTGGTTAAAAAGTATTCCTGTTTCATTCATAGCGGTTGATGAAGCCCACTGCGTTTCAATGTGGGGGCATGATTTCAGACCAGAATATGGTCAAATAAAAAACTTACGAAGGCACTACAACAATGTGCCTTTCATGGCCTTAACAGCCACAGCTGACAAGATTACGCGGAAAGATATTTCTACGCAATTAGACATGATCGAACCGCAATTGTTTCTATCCTCCTTTAATCGAGAAAATTTAAGTTTGGCGGTGCGGTCACAAGTTCCTAAGAAGCAAAAAGAAAAGGAAATCATTGAATTTTTGAATGCCCGAGAAGACGAAGCAGGAATAATCTATTGCCTTTCACGAAAAGAAACAGAAAAGTGGAGTTCCTTTTTAAATTCCAACGGGTTTAATGCGCGACATTATCATGCGGGCATGGATAGTAGTAATCGTGAAGCTGTTCAAGATGGTTTTATCAATGATCAGTATACAATCATTTGTGCTACAATTGCCTTTGGAATGGGAATTGACAAATCAAACGTACGTTGGGTCATTCACAATAACATGCCCAAAAACATTGAAGGCTATTATCAAGAAATTGGACGTGCGGGTAGAGATGGATTGCCAAGTGACACCGTGCTTTACTACAATTACCGAGACGTTATTCTATTGAATGATTTTGTGAAAGATTCTGAATTTAAGGAAACCTATCAAGAAAAAATTAGGCGAATCTTAAACTATGCAGAGGCAACCTCATGCCGCAGAAACATACTCCTCACCTATTTTGGCGAATATAATGATGAACCTTGCATGAATTGTGATGTTTGCAATAATCCACCTGAATTTATTGATGGTAAAACCATTGCACAAATGGCTTTATCTGGCATTATGCGGAGCAAACAACAAGTAGGTTCAAACATGCTCATTAATATTTTGCGTGGTGCCAAAACAATGGATTTATTTGATCGCGGCTTTCATCAATTAAAAACTTATGGCGTTGGTAAAACGTATAGTTTTGTCGATTGGCAACACTACATCAATCAACTCATTAATTTGGGATTAATTGAAATTGCTTATGATGATTATTTAAAGCTAAAAGTTACCCCTGCTGGTGACGAAATTTTAAGGTCTGACAAAGCTTTGCAACTCTCAAGACCAACAATCGCTAAAAAACCCGAGAAAGCTAAAAAGGGAAAGAAAAAAGTCTCAGCTAGTCCTGACAATGCACTATTTGATGCTTTAAGAAGCTACCGTAAAGAAATTGCGCAACAAAATAAGGTTCCGGCTTATGTTATTTTTCATGATGCAACCTTGAATGATATTGCAGCAGTAAAACCCAAAAACGATATTGAATTGCTTGAAATTCAAGGAATGGGAAAGGTTAAATTGGAACGTTTTGGCGAAATGATACTTAAAATTGTTGAGCAGAATAAGGCAAAACCTAAATCGAGTAAAGGATCAACGTTAGAAGAAACCTTGGTTTTATACAAAGGCGGCTTATCAGTTACCGATATTGCTAAAGAAAGAAACTTAAGCCCCACAACGGTTTATGGCCATTTATGCAAACTTTATGAAGAAGATCACCCCATTGATCTCAATCGATATGTCACTGAATTTGAAGTGAATCAGGTACGCGAAGCGCGCAAAAAACAGAGATACACGAACCAGCTCCGTCCTATTTTCGACCAATTGAACGGGGACGTTGATTTCAATAAAATTGCCCTTGCACTAACCATTTTATCTAAATACGATTAGCTATGAGTATAAGTCGCGCAACTTACCTTATGATACTGCTAATTAGTATCGTTTTTATTCTAATAATTGGCAAAGATTTATTCATCCCATTAGTTTTAGCTTGCTTAATTTGGTTTTTGGTAAAGGATATTCGAAAAACGATTCAAAGAATACCGTTTATTGGAAAACGAATGCCACGCTGGTTATTAAATTTGCTCGCGGTAGGGTTTCTTTATGCCGTTTTAGGAGGTATCGTTTCTTTACTATCAGCTAACATTGAAGAGTTACAGGACCCTGACAACGTGACAAAATATAAAGAAAACCTCACAAGTTTCAATGCACTAATTTATGACCAATTTGGCTTTGACATTCAGGAAATGTGGAATGACAACGCGGCAGAAAGTATAGATTTTGAACTAATAATAGAAGAATTTGTCAATTCACTCTCCTCCTTTTTGGGCAATGTATTTATGATAGCACTATACTTGCTATTCTTGCTACTTGAAGAGTCTGCTTTTGGTTCAAAAATAATATCCATTTCAGGTTCCAAAGAGAGACAGAAGGAAATTAGAGACACATTAAATAGAATTGATACTTCAATAAGTAAATATATAACGCTGAAAACATTGGTAAGCCTTATGGCTGGTGGATTAAGTTTTATTGTATTTAAATCCGTTGGACTAGACGCCGCAATATTCTGGGCTTTCCTTATTTCTTTATTGAATTTCATACCTATTGTAGGCGCCTTAATCGGCACCTTAATTCCAGCCACAATGGCCTTATTGCAATTTCCAGACCCAACACAAGCCATTATTATTTTGCTTACTGTTGGTACGATTCAAATGATAATAGGGAATATTATTGAACCAAAAATAATGGGCAACTCACTTAATGTTAGTTCTTTGGTTGTGATTTTGGCTTTAAGTTTTTGGGGCACAATTTGGGGCATTACGGGTATGGTATTAAGTGTAATAATTACGGTGATACTCGTTATTTTATTGGGCCAATTTGAGTCTACTAAAAAGGTGGCTATTCTGCTATCAGATAAAGGAAAACTGGATAATTAGGCCATTCGTCTAATAACCTGCATTCTATTATCGATCTAAATAAATTTTCTTAGCTTTATGAAAAATCTAACAAAAATATACGAATGAAAAATCTTTTATTTATCCTCACATTTATTTGCTCAACAGCAATGATTTCTTGCGGTGGAGAAGTTGCTGACAATGCGGGAGACACCAGCACAGCAGAAGACAGTGGTATTGATGGTTGCGAAATGGTTGACCCTAATCAAACTGGTTGCGATATGTCAAATTGCGACAAAACAGATTGCGACAAATCGAAATGCGACAAAAAATGTGATATGGCGGATTGTGATATGGCAGATTGCGATATATCGAAATGTGATAAAAAATGTGACAAAAATAAAGGTTGTGAAAAAACTAATTGCGATAAATATGGTTGTGATGACGCTGAAGGCTGCACGGAAGAATGTATGGCTGATTGTTTGGAGAATTGTGAAAACCCCGACAAATGCATAAAAATGTGTGAGAAGGATTCGACAGACGGAACTTGCGACGGAGCAGAATAACATAAAAATTAATAAACCTAAAGCATCTCTAAACAAGCGTTTAAGAGGTGCTTTTTTATACTAAATAACAGTGAACACAAAAGATGAAATTGTAAAAGATTGGCTAGTAAGATATACAGGAACCGCCTTAGAAGATTTTGGCGAATATATTCTCTTGTCTAATTTCAATAAATATGTTGAAATTTTTGCGGGAATGTATGACGTTCCAATCAACGGTATGGATAAAGCTATGCCAAATGCTACGGCAAACGGAATTACATTCATTAATTTCAGCATGGGAAGTGCAAACGCGGCAACAATTATGGATTTGTTAAGCGCCATCTCTCCCAAAGCTTGTTTATTTTTAGGAAAATGTGGTGGTTTAAAACGAAAAACTTTAATTGGCGACCTTATTTTACCAATTGCTGCCATTCGCGGTGAAGGTACATCTAATGATTATTTCCCACCAGAAATCCCTGCCCTACCGGCATTTACATTACAAAGGGCTGTATCTGCAACCATTCGTGATTTTAAACGCGATTATTGGACAGGCACCGTTTACACCACCAACCGAAGGGTTTGGGAACATGATCAAGAATTTAAAGAATACTTGCGCAAAACACGCGCAATGGCCATTGATATGGAAACTGCTACGCTCTTTATCACTGGATTTGCAAATAAAATACCAACTGGGGCATTGCTACTTGTCTCAGATCAACCAATGATCGCTGAAGGTGTAAAAACCAGCAAAAGCGACGAAAATGTCTCAAAGAATTATGTCAATGAGCATATTGAAATCGGAATAAAATCTTTGGAAGAAATTAAAAACAATGGAACGGCGGTAAAGCACTTAAGATTCCCCTACTCGGAAGAATAAAAACTTCATATTTTAACGGTCACTAATTACCTCTACTTGGACCAACAGTATAATTTGCAAAACGAAGGTATTCTTGAATACTCTTCTATAGAACGTTATCGTGAAAAGGCGCTCATTAAAATGGGTACCCGAATTTCTGTTTTATTTATTGTACTTTTCACATCATTGACTATCGCCTTTTTCAACGGACCAGTTAATTCTTTGATAGGCTACATTGTCACAAGCTTTGTAGCAACCATGTTGCTGATACATCTTCGAATTTATAAGAAGCCAAAAGTTATCTTTGCCATTTATGGCATTTGTGGATCATTAATCGCATTATCATCATGCGTATTTGTACACGATATTTCTCATTATGTTGATTTTTTATGGATCCTTGTTTGCACGTTTACAGTTTATTTAGGCGGATATAGAAAGTTAGGCTTATTTGTTTTGATATTTAACGCCATTGGAATGGGGTATTTCATATATTTCAGACACAATATTCATATTGACATTATTCAAGAATTTGATATAGCACAATTAACCGGTGCCTACCTTGAGATTTTACTTTGCCTTTACTCCTTAGCGTACTTAATGTATCAGTTTATTGATTTTCAAGAATATAACGACAGACAAATAAAGCTGAAAAACGCATCTTTAGTTGCGAATAATCAAGTGATTGAAAAACAGAACTTGGAAAACATCACTTTGTTAAAAGAAATTCATCACCGTGTTAAAAATAACCTACAAATTATTGTGAGTCTACTAAGACTTCAAAAAAATGAATTGCATTCGGATGAATCACGCGACCAATTTCAAGAAGCTATTAACCGCGTTTTAGTCATGTCATCCATACATCAAAAATTGTATCAGCAAGACAACCTAATCGACGTAAACCTTAAGCAGTACTTAGAGGAACTCATTGGTGAATTGAAAGTACTTTTTAAAAATCAACAACAAATTGACATTACCGTCAAATGCGATTTTCCTCATTTGGGTTTAAAAACAATGATTCCGGTAGGTTTAATCATCAATGAATTAGTGTCTAACTCCTTAAAATATGCCTTTGCCAATTCAGAAAATGGAAAAATAGAAATAGTGATTACCAAGACTGAGCTTGGATTCAACCTTCAATTCAAAGATAACGGCGAATGGATTGAGAAAGAAGGTAAAGGAGGTTTTGGTTTGGAACTTATTGAAGTATTCACCAATCAATTAAATGGTACACGCACATTCGAAACGAATGAAGAGGGATCAAATTACTTATTTGAGCTAGAATTTGCCGATTAGGGCTTAAAAATTCAGTCAATTAACGACCTAGCATTCAATAGTGGCTTTTTATTTTTAATTTAGAGTCAACTATGAAATCAAGAAGAGAATTTATTAAAATAGGCGCTGTAGGAACTGCCGCCCTTTTGACTCAAACCGCCTGCGCTGCGGACGATAAGTCGGAAGACAATCCAATTATTGCGACTGAAACAATTGCGATTAAACCGATTGTTTTATCAACTTGGAACCATGGCATTGATGCTAATAAAGCAGCATGGGAAATATTAAGCAAAAACGGAACAGCATTAGACGCTGTGGAACAAGGTGTACGTGTAACTGAATCTGACCCCGAAAACCAAAGTGTTGGTTTGGGAGGTTTACCAGATAGAGATGGTTATGTTACACTAGACGCCTGCATTATGGATCATAACAGTAATTGCGGTGCAGTTGCCTATTTACAAGACATTGAAAACCCAATTTCTGTCGCACGTAAAGTCATGGAAGACACGCCACACGTAATGTTGGCGGGTGACGGTGCTTTTGAATTTGCATTGGAAAAAGGATTTACGAAAACGAACCTTTTAACTGAAAAATCGAAAGAAGCCTGGCTAAATTGGTTGGCTGAATCTGAATATGAACCACAAATTAACAGTGAAAACCACGACACCATTGGTATGATTGCCATTGATGAAAGCGGAAACCTGGCTGGCGCTTGCACAACTAGCGGAATGGCTTATAAATTGCACGGCCGCGTAGGAGATTCACCAATAATTGGAGCCGGCTTATTTGTAGACAATGAAATTGGAGCCGCCTGTGCTACTGGCGTTGGCGAAGCTGTTATAAGGACTGCAGGAAGCGCAATTGTAGTTGAATTAATGCGACATGGCAAAACACCTCAAGAAGCTTGTGAAGAGGCTGTGGCAAGGATTATAAGCAAACACAAGGATTTGACCAATATGCAAGTTGGCTTTATCGCGCTGAATAAAAAAGGAGAATACGGTTGTCATAGTGTTTATGCTGGATTCAATATTGCAGTTAGACATACTGATTTTGAAGAAATGGTAGACGCTCAATACGAAATGGAATGGTAAAGTCTCTTTTTTCGCTAGGATTAATCTTGTGCCTTGTTAGTTGTGGATCAAATTCCAAACAACCGGATGTAGTCTTTGTTGCTGCCGACTCATTAAACCTAATTCCTTACCCGCAAGCTATTGAAAAAGGTGAAGGTTATTTCAAGATGAATGAAGAAGTCAACTTCTTTTTCTCTGATGAAATAAGTTCAGAAGGATTAGACTTAATCAATTCATTTATAGACTCAAAAACAAATTCAATTAAACCAAACATTGAATCAAAATCAAATGCAAATACATGCCATTTAATTTTATCAAACGACTTTGAATCACTAAACAACAGTCCTGAAGCGTATGAGATTAACGTTACAAATAAAGACCTAACATTAACCGCTAAAACCATTAATGGACTTCGGTACGGCATTCAAACTTTAAAACAAATGCGTGCCCAAACTAAGTCCGCAACTGAAAGTGCTTATTTGCTGCCAGCAATGAAAATAACTGACTTCCCTCGATTCCAGCACCGTGGCTTGCTACTTGATGTGTGCAGGCATTATTTTGATATCGAAGTGTTATTGAAATATTTGGAATCAATGGAGTATTTCAAAATGAATGTGCTACATCTACATTTAACAGAGGATCAAGGGTGGCGCATGCCAATAGACGCCTATCCTTTATTGAACCAAATTAGTAGTTGGAGATTGGACACAAATGGTAATCAATATGGAGGTTTTTACTCAAAAGATGACCTCAAGTACCTTGTTGAATTTGCCACAGACCGCAACATTACGATTATTCCAGAAATTGAATTACCAGGGCATTCTCAAGCGGCTTTGGCTGCCTATCCACAATTCTCTTGCAATGGCGGTCCTATAGAAGTTGTAAATGATTGGGGCGTTTTTAAAGAGATTTACTGCGCAGGCAATGATTCTACCTTTGTTTTCATAGAGAATATTCTAACAGAGGTGATGGAGATTTTTCCTTCGGAATATATTCACATAGGTGGAGATGAAGCACCCAAATTCAGATGGGAACATTGCGATAAATGCCAAAAACGCATGCTTGACGAAGGCTTGAAGGATGAACATGAATTACAAGCCTACTTTATTCAGCGCATTGAAAGCTTTTTAAATGAAAATGGCAGAAAATTAATTGGATGGGATGAAATTTTAGAAGGCGGCCTCTCTCCCACTGCTGCCGTGCAAAGTTGGCGCGGAATGGATGGTGGAAAACAAGCTGCAGAAACAAAGCATGAAGTTGTCATGTCTCCAACAAGTCATTGTTATTTGGATTATAGCCTTAACTCAATTGATTTAGAAAAGATTTATTCATTTGATCCTATTCCGGTTGATTTGGCAGAAGAATATCACCAATATATTATTGGCGGAGAATGTAATATGTGGACAGAGCATGTACCTAATGAAGCCAATTTAGATTCTAAGGTATTTCCGCGTATGATTGGCTTAGCAGAGGCTTTATGGTCTTATCCAGAGGAGCGGAATTTTGAAGACTTCTATAAAAGACTGCAATACCACTACCCTGTTTTAACAGACTTCGGAATTGATTACGGTTTGGAGACCATTGGAGCAACAATTACGCAAGAATTTAGAGATTCAGGAGTGTTTATAATCTTAAATAAAAATTTGTCTGATTTGGAATTGAAACATAGCAAAAGGGGCGGTCGCCATGCTGAAATGCTTTGGGAGTATGAAGGACCATTTCCAATGTTGACACAGGATTTACGAGTCCAGGCATATAAAAATGACGAACCTTATGGAGAAGAGATCACTCAAGGTTTTAATGTTCACCAAGGAGTAAACAAAAAAGTGACATATACCACCCCATGGAGTGATTGGTATGCAGGAAATGGCGAAAAAAACTTAGTAGATGGAAAATTAGGCTCAATTGACTTTAGAGATGGCAATTGGCAAGGCTTTTGGGGAGAAGACATTGACGTCACCATTGATTTGGGGGAAAGTCAACATTTTTTAGGTGTAAGCGCCAATTTTTATCAATACGCCAATTCTTGGATCTTTAGTCCTAAGCGGGTGACCTTTCAAATCTCTACAAATGGAGAAGAATGGAAGGATAAATCAGTTCGAACCTTCAATAGCATTGATTTGTCTAATAAAAAAAGTATTCAAAAAGTGTCGTTCGGATCAGATTTGATGCAAGGATTCTATGGCAGATACATTCGTTTAACTGTTGAAAGCATTGGCAAAGTTCCAGACGGACACGAAGCAGCAGGGCAAGATAGTTGGTTGTTTATTGACGAAATAATTATTCAATAATGGACGTTGAAGTTTGCATAGACTCTGTTGAAGGAACGATTGTAGCCAGTAAATATGGCGCCAAGCGCGTTGAATTATGTTCTGCGTTGAGTGAAGGTGGCCTAAGCCCTAGCCTTGCAATGATTGAAGCTTGTGTCAACAATTCTACTGCAGAAGTTTTTGTAATGATTCGACCAAGCGCCGGAGGATTCAATTATACTGAAGCGGAATTAGAGCTAATGGAGCGCGATATTAGAGCTGCAAGCAGTGTTGGGGCACACGGAGTTGTGTTTGGCGTGCTAAACGGCTTAAATGAGGTCGATATAAAAGCCAATCTATTTTTAATAGAAACCGCCATGGAATTAAAGCTAGGCACGACCTTTCACCGTGCTATTGATTTATGCTCAGATGTTGAAAAAGCATTGGAAGGCTTAATTAATCTAGGATTTGACCGCGTTTTAAGCTCAGGAGGTTGCTCAAATGCGGCTAAGGGATTGGAAAGAATTAAGAAAATGGTTGAATGTGCACAAGGCAGCATTGAAATTATGGCCGGAGCTGGCGTTGATGCGGAAAATGTACTTGAAATTATTAGCTCAGGAGTTGATGCGGTGCACTTTACAGCAAAAAAGCGCATTGATGAGGACTTAGCGTTGGATATGGGGCCAAAATATGTGGTGGATGATGAGAAAATCAGAGAAATTATTGCATTAACAGCTTTGATTTGATTAAAAGTGATATCCGGCTAAACTCTTACTTTCTTTTTATTTCCATTTGAGAGTCAATTATCATAATAATTGATCCAGTATCCACTTTGTTCCCCAACTGGTGCTTAGAATAGTCTTTGAATACATTTTTTTTGTATCAGTTAAATCATGATGATGACGACTATCGAAAGTCATCTCCATTACTCGAAGAACAAGGGCTTTATCGAGCATATCACTTTTCTCAACCATATCCCTGAACACCATATAATCTGTATCGAATGGATTTGAAACTGTCTTCAAAAGTTTTCTCTTTTGGTATATTTTAAATTCGTCTCCCGACAGAATTATATATCGAGAATTTACAATAGGTGAAATTAATTCGTATTCAGGTTTTAGATACCATCTCCCTCTGTGATTAAGAATCCCATATTTTCCAGTGGAATCTACAACGGTAGTAATTTTGCTCGTGAATGGAAATACCATCTTGAAAATTGGTTCAATAAATTCCTTACCATTTTTTTTAAATCCGAACACCCCTTCCTCATCCTGGTAGGACACAATATTTTTAAATGTCTGCTCTACTGAATCCGAATATACTTGTGCACTTGAATTCAGAAACAACAAAATAAAGGACAAAAGGATCAGGCTAATTTTCATGATTCAAATCTAGGCAAATTTATAGACTGACTAAAACTGATAACCTACTCTAATACTGGGCAATGTCGTCATAGTCATAAAAGGTGGGATATAAGATGACGTTGAAAGGATAGAACCTACACGCGCCCATGTTTTTGATTGCTTCAAGGCCACATCCAACCCAAATAAAAAGCCTGATTTGAGTGTATATGAAAGGCTATATTGCAACTGTCCGCCTAATAAATAAAAGCGTTGATCGTAATCAAAATACCAAGCAGAATACGCACCTAAAAAGGTACCCGAATAGCCTGTAAGTCCGCCATAAATCAGAAACCTTAGATTACCCGTTAGTCCGCTGTGTTTCTCTCCATGCAATCGAATTCCAAGCCCTGTGGCAATACTCAATTCCTTGTATGCACCCGTTCCTGCGGCGGAAGGATTGCAGCTTTCGCAATAATCATTGATGCTGTTCTTTTCAATAATAAATTCGGTAGACCAGTGAAATCGCTCAAAGTAACGATTATAATAAAGCCCGCCGGTCAATTTAGGTTCAAAGGCTTGAGTCCATGTCTCAGCTGTTTTTTCAAGCTTAAAGGGGATTACTCCTATTTCATTCTTTTGTCCATAGGCGAAAGAAAACAAAACAAAGGTGAAAAGGGTTAAACTAATTTTCATTGTTCAAATTTAGACAAATATATCAACTGGCTAAAAACGATACCCCACTCGAATACTAGGGAAAGTTACTGCTAACACTGTTGGCTGGGTAATAGGCGAAGGAGTCATTGCAGTACCCCCAGACCGAGACAAAGCTTTTGAATACTTTAAAGCCGCATCTAAACCAAAGGAAACTCCAGATTTGAGCGTATACGAAAGGCTATATTGCAATTGGCCTCCAATCAAATAGTAAGGATTATTTATGTTGCTATAAACGGGAAATAGACCTCCAAAAAAACGTCCAGTATATTTCGTTTTTGCCCCATAAAACATTAATCGCATGTCACCTCTAAGTCCACTTATCTTATCTCCATGTAGCCGCAAGCCAAGTCCAGTAGCAAAACTCATCTCTTTATAAACACCTTCGCCAGAGGTTGCGTCGTTGCAATTTCTGCAATAATCATGAATTTCGTTTTCTGCAAATATCAATTCAGTTGACCAATGAAATCGTTCAAAGAAATGATTGTAATAAAGGCCACTCGTGAATTTAGGCTCAAAATAATTATGTTGTGTTTCTGTTGATTTTTCAATCTTAAAAGGAATCAACCCTGCTTCATTTTTTTGGCCATAAGCCACTGATAAGAAGGAAAAAATGAGAATTACTAGCTTAATTTTCATGTTTCAAATTTAGTTGAAGAATTCAAATTACTGATGCTATAACTTAGATAGATTTCCATTTTTTAAACAAGTCTATAACCGTACAAACAATGCTAAAAACGATAGCCAATACTCAGCTTGGGAGCTATCAAAGCGCTTGTACCTTCACGAATTACATTCGAAAATAAAGGATATCTGTCTTTCGCCCAAGAAACACCCCTCCGAAATCCTGCATCCATTCGAAAAACAAAATTTGAAGGCAAATAATAAGCCACTCCTATCTCAATTTCTCCACCCAACAGATAATAGCGCCGATCTAAATTTAGATTATATCCGCCCCACCCGCCAGAAAAATAACCTGAATAATTGTAGGCCATTGCCGTTGCCTTTACCCGCGTTAGAAACTGAAGCACCCCAAATTCAATTGGTAAATCCCACTGAATTCCAAGCCCAGTATAAACATTCAATTCTTTAAACAAACCAGTTCCAGTCACATGATCTGCACATGAATTGCAACCGTCATCAATCGAATTTTCACCATATTCTACGGAGCTAATCCAATGCAAACGAGAAAATGTGCGTTGATAATAGAGACCGGTTAAAAATTTTGGTTCAAAGTGATGATTGAGTGTTTCTCCATTTTTCTCCAACTTAAATGGAACTATGCCCAATTCATTGGTTTGGGCATGAGTAATTGAACAAAAAGTAAATGCAATCAGAATTAGGTTAATTTTCATAGTATGAATATATGTCAATTAATTCAAAAGGTAACCTAAAAGCGATATCCAAGACTCAATTTTGGGCCAATAATTCCGCTGGTTTCATTACCTATTAATGGATCATTCCCAAATGGGTAGCCCTTTTTACTCCAAGCGTAGCCTAATCTTAACGAACAGTCCATCCTAAAAATGAAATTTGAAGGATGGTAATAAGCCAAACCAGTTTCTAATTCTCCTCCAACAAAATAATAACGTCTGTTTTGAGCACCACCACCTCCAGAAATCCCCCCTTCATATCGAATTAAATAATTATAAGCCATACCCGCCCCTTTTATCCGAACTAAAGGTTGCAAATAGCCCGACTTAAGCGAGATATTCCATTGCTTACCGAATCCAACGTACAAATTCAATTCTTCAAACAAACCGGTACCGGAATAATGATCTGCACATGAATTACAACCGTCATCAATACTGTTTTCGCCATATTCGGCAGAGATTATCCAATGAAATTTATCAAATGTGTGTTGATAATAGAGTCCTGTTAAAAATTTTGGTTCATAATGATTGTTTATTGTTTCTGCATTTT
This sequence comes from Crocinitomix sp., assembly GCA_013138735.1. GTDB lineage: Bacteria > Bacteroidota > Bacteroidia > Flavobacteriales_D > Crocinitomicaceae > Crocinitomix. Next base: position 54,287 of record WTCE01000054.1, read on the forward strand.
TCTCTAATTTGAAAGGAACAATCCCCAACTCATTGGATTGGGCATAAGTAACTGAACAAAAAGCAAATGCAATTAGAATTGGATTAATTTTCATAAGATAAATATAGGTCAATTTGTCTTAAAATTAACTTATGTCATGTTAAAATTCCCTTAAATCAAACTCTCTTAAAATAAATACGAAATCTTTATAGAAGGCAAGATCCAACTGCTATAACGAGAATTAAATTCCGTGGTAGTTATCTGCTCAAAAGTGTTGAAGAATTTAGAGCTAAGTTGAATATTTTTGGCATTCCCTAGAAGAAATGATGTCTCTAATTGAACGCTGAATTTTTCAAAAAATTGAAATCCAGCCCATATATTTAGTTCACCACCATATACCCGCGCCCGAATCGCTGAAGTGCTTAGCTGAGACGAAGCACTCAAGTAAGAATACTCCCTTCTAATACTTGAAAAAAAAGTGCCAATATCAACCCCTAGAGAAATTGACCCAAAATCCTTCTTAATTCCAAAACGAAACTTGGCATTGAGTTCTTTGAGAATAAACGTCCTATTTTCTGCACTTGTTGCATCTGCACAAACTAGACAATTTTCTCGTAAAATATTCCGACCATGCTCAAATAAACCCGAATAAGAAAATATATCTGAATTCCATTTGTAGTATAATCCAGACATGAACTTTGCCTTAAAAGCCGTATCTGAATAAACGTCTTTTTGAATCTTAAACGGTGTTAAACCAATTTCATTACGCTGCGCAATTGCGCCCTGCGAAAAAACAAAGATTAGAATCAATATGTGAATTGACCTAAAACGCATACCCTATTCTTAATGCTGGTGCAACAACTGCAATGAAAAGCGATTTCGAATGTTTAGGTAGGCCCACCGAGTTATTTTTATAATAAGCTCTACCTATTCTGCATCCAAAATCTCCATTAAGCGTGAGCCCATGTTTAAATTTCGCACTCAAAACGAGTTCTAATTGTCCCCCAGCAATATTATATTTCCGAGTATAACCCTCTGGCGAAGTCCAAAAGAACAAAGTTTCTGGATTCATATAATAACCTTTTTCAATCCGGTACAATTTAGTGCGACTCGCAAATCCAGAAATCCTTGTGCCAACATTAAAATGATCTTTTTTCGTTCGAATTTCAATACCAGTATAAAAATTGTATTCGGTAAATTGAGATTTGATTAATGCAGGATTAGTGCAACCCGAACAAGATTCTTTGATTAAATTTTCACCATAATCAAAGGAATTATACCATCTAATTTTTTCAAACTGCCGCACGTAATAGGCACCCCATAAAAATTTAGGCTTAATCTTAAAATATGCTGCGAAATTAGCTTCAAATTTTATTAAATTCAATCCTAACTCATTCTTTTGCGCTAAACCTGTTGCACACATTAGAGTAATAAGAAAGGTGATTAATAAACGCATTATGAACTAGTTAAACTGTAGACACTAAATATACTAAGATAATGAAAGTAATTTGTGATACAATCGATCATTTACAATCAATTAAAAATGTATCTTTATTAGCAATGAAATATGTACACCCAATATCGCTTATCCTATTGTTCAACTTAATATTTAGTTCAATTGGATATACAGAGACAATTATCCCATTAAACAAGGACTGGCGCTTTAAAAATGTGAAAGCTGATCAATGGAGTCCTGCCACAGTTCCAGGCGTTGTGCACTTGGATTTATTAGACAATGGCGTGATCAAAGACCCGTACGAGGGGAATAATGAATTGACACAAAGGTGGATTGAATTGGAGGATTGGGAATACAGCACTACTATTTTGGCGGATCAAAAATTGTTGAATAATTCACATATAGAACTTGTGTTTGAAGGGCTAGACACCTATGCAACCATTCTTATAAACGGCAAAGAAATATTGGTAACAGATAATATGTTTCGAGAATGGAGCGTTGAACTGAAACCCCACTTAAATCTAGGAAATAATGAACTAACCGTTATTTTTCATTCTCCATTAAACTTGAACAAAGCAAATGTGGAAAACAGCCCTTATGAATTGCCCGCCGCTAACGAAACAGTGGATTTAAAAGTTTCTCCTTACACACGTAAGGCTGCCTATCATTTTGGCTGGGATTGGGGTCCACGATTTCTGACATCAGGAATTTGGCGGCCCGTTTACTTAAGAACTTGGAATACATTAAAGGTGACGGATGTAACTTATACATCAACTGCTATTAATCCTAATGAAGCACGAATTGATTTCGAATTTGAGATCTTTCATGATCTAGATCAAACGGGAACTTATCGCATGACAATGGCCGATTCATCCTTTATGATTACACTAAAAAAAGGAGTTAACATAGTTAAACAATCAGTTGAATTAAATAGTTTTTCGAATTGGAATCCAATTGGTTACGGAAATCAATGGCAATGGAAAGGAGCCTATATGATTTCAACCAACTTCACGCTTCTAGCAAAAGGAAATTTAAAAGCTGCTTTCCGTGAAATTGAGTTAATTCAGACAAAAGACGACATTGGAACGTCATTTTATTTCAAGGTAAATGGCCAACCATTTTATGCCAAAGGCGCTAACTATATTCCGCAAGATTTGTTTCTACCAAGAGTAGATTCTGCCCGATACGAAAAACTGATCCAACAAGCCGTAGATGCTAACATAAATATGATCAGAGTTTGGGGCGGTGGAATTTATGAAAACGACTATTTCTATGATTTATGTGATGATAATGGCATATTAGTTTGGCAAGATTTTATGTTCGCCAACTCAATGTATCCAAACGACCCATCCTTTATGGACAATATTGCGGAAGAGGTTGAATACAATGTAAAACGTTTACGCAACCATCCTTGCATAGCCTTGTGGTGCGGAAATAACGAGATTGAAGTAGCTTGGGAAAATTGGGGTTGGCAAAAACAATTCGGCTATTCTAAAAAAGATTCAGCTGAGATTTGGAATACTTACACGAGTATTTTTCATGAATTGATTCCACAAACCTTAGAAAAACTGAGCCCTAACATTGATTATGTACCCACTACTCCATTAAGCAACTGGGGAAAAGCCGAAAATTTCAATCATAGCTCAATGCATTATTGGGGTGTATGGCATGGTCGCGAACCAATAGAGAACTTTGCAAAAAATGTCGGTCGCTTTATTGCTGAGTACGGTTATCAATCTTTTCCCGATTATGCCACGCTGGCCAATGTAATTCAAGAAGCGGATCTCAATTTAGCGTCTGAAGTGATGAAAAATCGCCAAAAAAGCTATATCGGCAATGGAATTATTGAAAAGAACGTAATCAAGTACGCTTACGAAGAAAAGAATTTTGAAAAATGGGTTGAACTCACGCAATTGGTGCAAGCACATGCTTATGGCTATGCCATTCGTCAACACCGCACTCAAACTCCGCACTGCATGGGTACGCTATTTTGGCAATTAAACGATTGCTGGCCGGGACCATCCTGGAGTGTGATTGATTATTATGGAAATGAAAAGGAAGGATACGGGGAAGTTCAGAATTTTTACAAACCCATTATCGCGTCATGCGAATTGGATGAAAACAATCTTGTTTTAACCGCTATAAGCGATCGTAAGCGCACAACTGAGGTTACATTACTAGTTACAGCTCAAAACGCAAAAGGAATGAGCGCTACCATCTATGATTCAAAAATATCACTCAGCTTTTTAAAGCCGCAAGAATTTTATTTAATGCTTCCAAAGAAATTAAGCCGCAACATCCGCAAGAAGAAAGGCCTTTCACATTTCACAATTACAATCAAAGAAGGAATGAATACCATTTTTGAAACCAATTACTATCCTGAAAGTAATGCTACCGTTGATTTTCTTAAGGATGGTGCGAATGAATGATTTAATGCGTTTTGACTGGAGTTTGAATGGTTGAATGATTTAATTCTGAAATTTCTGAACCTTATTACCAACACCAACATTTTAGTTCAAACGAAAAATCAGCGTAAATCTGCGGTATCCGTGTTCTATTAACTCATTAAAACGCTCTTGATAGTTTCAATAGGTGAAAAATTAATAATTGCACATTGAACACTTCGATACTTCAACAGGCTCAGCACGGCGCAGCTCAGCGCGGCGCATTGCAAATTCAAACTACTCAAGCGTCCATTCTGCAACATCTTGCGCCTTTTTCATAGACTTTTTCAAATATGTACCAGAAGAAATAGAGATTACAACAAAAATCATAAAGAAATACGTACCGGCCAAAGTGGAAGAACCAGTATCTATACCTACTTCCATATTAGAATAGGCAAAAATCGCTAAAAATATTGCCGAAACAAAAACATCTGCCATACTCCATTTACCCAATGAGCGAATGACACGATATTGTTTCAAACTCCTTTTTTTATGAGGCGCAGCAAGTATTCGAAATGATAGAAAAAGTTTAAATGCGGGAAATACGATACTAAATCCAATTAGAATAAATGCGACTAAGAAATTCCCTCCAGTGTACAAAATCTTGATGAGTTGAAGAATTGACTTATTTTGATAGAAATAATAGGTACGGCCCTCTACTACTCGCTCATAATTTAAGAAAGTCAGGTCAATCCCCCAACGCTCTTCACCCGTAAGATCAGTAGTTGGTATATCAAAGGTTAAATCTTCGCTGAAAGCCGAAATTTCTAGCAATGGCGCAGATAATCCAAGGTATAAAAAGGAAAGCGCCGCAAAGACAGCTACAAAACCATAAGCCCGATAATTCACCTCAGCGTCTTTATAAACAAATATATTGGAAATGCCATAAATTGCCACCCAAACTAATAAGAGCATCCCATAAAACAAAGCTCCGTTATAATCAGCTTTGGCCTTCACTTCCAACTCCTGCCAGGTCTTCACCATTTCTTCTCCAACATTGGTCATGGGCACCCATTCCCATGCGTTTAAAAGGCGATTTTCAAAATTGAGCTGTTCAGAAATATTCGTTTGTTTATCTTTATAATCGTTGAGTTTATCCGTAATGAAAACGGACAGAATGATAACTCCTACAATCAATACAACCGTTGAAACAATTAGATATTTAAACTTTCTCATAGCTCTTGGGTTCTGAAATTATTGGCTTGGGCAAATTTTTCTTGCTCCACTGCTATTGCATCAAAAAAGACAACTTCCTTAATTGCAAACTGCTCGTCGTAATCAATCACCCTATATTCCTCATCTCTTGATCTTTCTTCGGCACCTTTTTCTAAAAGTGGCAGAATTTTAATAAAACCATTCGTGAGTTCGTCATTATAAAACTGAAGCAAGTTGGTAACTGCTTTTTGAAATGCTTGCCCTCCTTCATAAACTGGTATGTTAGAGATATCCTTAACTTTTAAGCCAATGTCAAACACGGCATTATCAAAGTTTTGGCTGATAGTAGTCGGATCTGAAAGGAAAAGGACATTGATCTGATCATAAGCACGCTGCTGTGCGAATGATAGCTCATTGCTATATTCCACCGCACTTAGTCTATCCTCATTAAGATCGTACTCAATTATGCTAGTCGAGATAGTGTCGGTTAATGCAAAAAGATTATCGGGTCCAGTAGTTTCAATTTCTTCGCTACAAGACAGCATTAAGCCTAACAGAAATAGGCCATAAAAATACTTCATTTATTCGTTCTAATTAATTCTTGACTTGCGTGAAAACATCCAATTTGTTTCCATTCGCATCTGAAATTACGAAAAAATATGTTCCACGATCCATTTCAGGCAAAGCAATTGTAGATTCAATTTGCATTTTGGTGATCTGTCGTCCTGTGACATCAAATATGGTAAGTTCTCCTTTTTCTATCCCATTAATATGAATTGTATTGTCAAATGGATTAGGAAAAAGCGAAATTTCATGCCTTGCTTCCTCATCATCAACCGAAACTACTGAAAAGTTGGTGACTGAAAAATTATCCAATCCTCCTTCAGTTACATTCTCCGTCTCCACATAATCACTTAAGATGAGTAACATTTGCATATTTGCTGTTTTCGTAATCAATGGATTAACCTGAATAGAAACAGGGTTCCATTGGCTCATAGGCAAACCGCCATTATAATGCTGATCAATCAAAATAATATCCCCTAGCCCGTTTAAAAGGTAAACTTCTAAAGTATCATCAGGATCTGCGCCGTGCTTGCAAAAGAACCATGCAGAATAATTGACATAAGGATCATCAAAATCCGTTAAGTCAAAAACGGTGGAAAGTAGTAGCACTTCACCATCATTTACTTCTTCCGAATTCGATACAGTTGTACCATTCCCGGTCATAAAGGCATAACTTCCACAATCAAAACCAATGTCGTTGTATGGATTTTGAATAGTACCACCTCCACCAGAAACACCTACTGGGATTTCGCGTTCCCAATGTCCACGCGCAGCTGTTCCACTTGCAGACCAACCAAAGTCAAATGTAAAATCATCTGAAATACCTTGATCGATATAAACAATTATTTCAGTAGTCTCATCTGTAATCATAGTGTCCATAAAACAAACGGTCTCGTATCCCCATTTACCAGCATAAAACTGGTAATTGTCTTGGTAGTAAAGTGGAATTTCCACTTCACCATCAGCTCCTGTAATTCCTTCATGATCAATATAGGTATGCTCTAATAAGACACTAGCTCCTTCAACAGGCAAAAATGTGACCGCGTCCAAAACTTGTACACTAATTGAGAATTCTGGAATTTTTGCCAAAACCACATCTTGTTCAACCACAGTTCCGTTTTCAAAATCAATTGAAATGGTTTGCGGAAAATAAAGTACTTTAAAATAAGTGACATCCGTCGCGCCTTCCCACTCTACACCCGTTGCATAATCGCCCAAAACGTCAGATGCATCATTAATCAGTGTTCCGTCAATTGTAACGTCCACATTATTAAGTGACGTTCCCGTTCCAAATTCAGTAATCGTTCCTTCTAAATAACTTCCTTGGTGTTCATCAACCGAATAGATGAATAAACCTTCTTGTCGATCACTCGCAACAATATTTCCAGATGCAAAGAAGGGATAAACGCCCCAACATCCGTCAGTAGTTGGCGATTCTAATGGTGAAGTATCAAAATTAGCCACCTCAATTAAATTATGCGGGTTGGTTATATCATGAATCACAACTCCATCTGTATAATACGAGGTATACAAGTAATTTCCGCTAACATGCGAATTGTGCGGCACAATATCTTGCCCCGGTGAAGACTGTATTTTATCCAATGCTTTAATTGAAGCTGGATCAGAAACATCAAAAGAACCAATATAACCATCTGCAACCTCATCAGTTGTATAAACGAAATTGCCATCCTCAGACGCCCAAATATTATGTGCGAAATTTGTTGGAGTTATTGCTGTCCCTAATAATACAGGACTTGTTTTGTCTGTTAAATCAACAACGCTAAACAATCCTTCATAAATATGCGCAAAGTAACCTGTGTCGTTCTGCACATAACCGTCATGCACATACCAAGGATCAAAAACTCCAACCTCTACAGGATTCATTGGATCAGTATCAACATCTAAAATAATAACACCACCATTACCACGACCAGCACCAAATATGTATACATAACCATCTGTTTGATAAAGGTTATGGGCAGATTCCCAAAGAGCATCATCTGGACCATTGTAGATATTAGTCGGCAAATCTGTATCGCCTGGTAAACCAGATAAATCAATAACCATTAATCCTTGCAAGGCCTCTGTCGTCACATAAGCATAATCTCCTCTGGTTTTTAAATCGCGCCAAATTGAATTTAAACCAGGAATCCATGAAACCTCAACTGGTGCGGCAGGATTTGTAACATCCACAACTGAAACGCCATCCTCGGCCCCAACAAGTGCATATTCATTTCCATCCTCATCTGTATATCCCCAAATATCATTCAAACCTGTTTCATGGATCGTAGGAATATCTAAGGCTCCTAATTCAGTCATATTAAGCTGACTAAAACCAGAAATGGTTACAAATAGCAATAAAATTGTGGCAAAAAAGCGCATATAAAAGTGTTTTCTATAAAATTAGAACTTATTCTGCAAACTAACCATGCGAATTATCATAGTTTTCAATGATTTATTCAAACGGCGGTCACAGCTACTGTGTTAACGTGTTTGGTGGATGAATGGTTGGTTTTAAATTAGATCGCTGCGCTGTTAGACCACTTCGTTGATAGAACATAGACCGCTACGCTAATAGATGAAATGGTTAGGCAGTAGGCAAAAGGCAGTAGGCAAAAATTTTTCTTACTTGATTGGAAAACTGAGGCTGCGCGCCGCAGGTATCTCGAAGTGTGGTTAGTTAAGATATTAGATCGCTGCGCTGCTAGACCACTGCGTTGATAGAACAAAGACCGCTACGCTAATAGATGAAATGGTTAGGCAGTAGGCAAAAGGCAGTAGGCAAAAATTTTTCTTACTTGATTGGAACACTGAGGCTGCGCGCACCGCGGGAATCTCGAAGTGTGGTTAGTTAAGATATTAGATCGCTGCGCTGCTAGACTACTGCGTTGATAGAACAAAGACCGCTACGCTAATAGATGAAATGGTTAGGCAGTAGGCAAAAGGCAGTAGGCAAAAATTTTTCTTACTTGATTGGAACACTGAGGCTGCGCGAACCGCAGGAATCTCGAAGTGTGGTTAGTTAAGAGATTAGATCGCTGCGCTATTAGTAGTTAAATCGCTGCGCTGTTAGATTTTGAATCAAATCATCAGATAATCAATCGATCAAATCATCAAGAAATCAAATCATCAAAAAATCAAATCATCCCCCCCTGTCAAATCCCATTGATAATTGAAAAAACTATCCTTTCGCCTTAATAGACTCCCAAGTAGTGAACATAGCTTCTTGCGAAGGACGATTGGCTTCAACTTCGCGCAAAGGTTCAACTTCCTTTAAGGTTGACTTGCATTCGCCAGGCAAGGTTTGATACAAAGCAGTTCCCATGCTTTTCCATTTCAGCATTTCATCTGAAACTTGTTTGATTATTTTTGCAGGATTACCAACAACTAAACTACGTTTAGGAATTTTCATTTTTGCAGGCACAAAACATAATGCCCCAACAATACATTCATCCTCAATCACTACATCATCCATTACAACAGCGTTCATTCCGATTAAGCAATTTTCTCCGATTGTTCCACCATGAATAATTGCTCCGTGCCCAATATGTGCGCCCTTTTTCAAACGAACAGTTGTTCCCGGGAACATATGTACGGTGCAATTTTCCTGCACATTACAACCATCCTCAATAATTATTTGACCCCAATCGCCGCGTAATGCTGCACTTGGTCCAATGTAAACGTCTTTGCCAATTATAACATTACCCGTAACTGTTGCTTGTGGATGTACAAATGCCGTTTCATGTACGACTGGAATAAATCCATTGAATTCAAAAATCATGTATTCGTTTTTGGTAAAGATAGGATTTATTAAAATTTATGAAAATTCCACTGATCATTTCAATTTGCCCATTGCAGACTTCGATAGGCGCAGCGTGCCGCATTGAACATTGTTAATTGTATACTTCGACAGGCTCAGCACGGCGCATTTTTAAATGCAAAATTTTATCTCAAAACACTCACCATACCATGATATTCAAACACCTCATCATTGATTTGATCGCGCGCTTTAACATGCCAAACATAAACGCCACTTTGCACTAATGTTCCGTCTAAGTAAGTACCATCCCAGCGATCGGTTGGATTATCTGTTCGCCAAATAATTTCTCCCCAACGGTTATATAGTTCTAAGCGGAATTCATCTGGATTAAATCCTTCTACGTATACACCCCAATCTGGGTTAAATGGATCGCCGTTAGGAGTAAATGCATTGGGTGCAAAAATCATTTCATCTTCCAAAACGTTTATTATATGCACGGCAGTATCACGACAGCCATTAACGGAAGTCTCGATTAACATTACCTCATAATCGGCAGCAATAAATTGCGGATAAACCACTTCAACGGAACCATATTCAGTTGAAGTGCTTGGTGCTGCGCCTGGCATTTCCCACAAATATGTACTCGTAGGGGTCGGATAGATCATTATTAACTTTAAAGCGGTGTTAAAATAATCTGTAGGGTTTTGGCTGGCATAAAAATCGGTGCTTGGCGTATTAAATACAATGACGGGTTGAAGGATGGAATCGTAACAGCCTTGGGCATTTTCAACAAATAGCAATGCGTCATACGATCCTCCTGATGGATATAAATGAGATGGATTCTCTAAATAACTGGTATCTGAGTCATCTCCGAAATACCATCTTGTTATTGTCAAATCTCCTTCGGTTGAATAGGAAGTATTTTCGAATGTAATGATCTCATTTTCGCAAACTGAATCCGTGACAAAACTAGCAACCACACCATTTAAGATAATTGGATTATGCGTACTGTCTATACAACCATTTTCGGCTACCACAACGAGCTTAATATCAAATTCTCCTGGTCCATCATAGACATGGATAGGGTTTTGCTCTGCAGCCGATCCCCCATCTCCAAAATCCCATGCCCAGCTAGCAAAACTAATTGGGCCGTCAATTGTTGTTAAATCAGTAAAGGCGAGTTCGTGTCCATAACAGCCAAACCAATCTCCAGCATACGAAACACCAACACCTGAAATTTCAAAGGCGGGTTCAGGTTTAGCTAGAATAGATACTTCTGCAAAAGCTGTATCATTACAAGAAAGATCTTCACTGTAAACTATTAATTCAACTTCATAAAGCCCTGCACTTGGATAGAGATGCGAAGGGTCAAAATCATTTGAGGAAATATCATCCCCGAAATTCCATTCCCAAGATTCAATTTCGCCACCTGGAGTTGAAGAAAGGTTTGTAAAAAAAACAGGATCACCATAACAGACATTATCCGTTGTAAAATCCGCAGTTGGCATTGAAGGGGATTCATAATCAACCCGCTTACAACCTTCTAAATAAGTAAAAACTGCCGAAAAGGTTCCCTCGCCGTATGGCACTGGAGATAATGTTGGTCCAAATTCTCCAAGCAATGCAATGCCGTCTTTATACCATTGCCAAATCCCGTCTAATTCATCATTATTTGCTGTTAACACTAAATCGCCAGAGCACCATCCGCCAGTTTGAGTAATGTAGCCCATTACCTCTGTTTCTAATAGAATGAGTTCATCAAAATAATAATAAGAAGCGTCTCCACTAGCCAAATCTCCGCAAGGCATGCCTATGGCAATCGCATCTATATTTGTAACCGGTGTAAATTCTATGGTAACAGATACCCATTCACCATCTGTTCCAGTCACTACTGTTTCAGCTCCTAATAATTCCCAAGAAGCAATGCCATCTGGACAGCTAATACCAAACCAAGGTAAGTCTGAGCAAAGTGGTGAACCAAATAAACGTACTTCTACTTCTTCTAAGTCACCGTATGAATATGCGATATGAAAATTAAGTGAATAGCTTACACCTGCAAGCAGATTTGTCAACAGACAGCTCCCTGCATATTCACGATATCCTGAAAGAAAACTGTATAAACCTATAAATCCATCTCCACCACCAGGTAATGGAAAAGAAGGCGGCAATGCACCATCAGCTCCAAATTCGTCAAAACCACAAGTATGATAAAAATCTGATGTTGCTGCTGATGCTTGATTCCATGCCGTAGCACAACTCATCATTCCCTCAGCATCTGGACAGCAATCTATAATTTCAAATGATGGGTTTGGAATGATACTATGGTCAATTAAATTATTGCAATCGCAATCGTCATCATTCAAGTCAATTAAACCATCTCCGTCGTCGTCTATCGCATTATCACACAACTCTTGCCCATAGCTTGGCAGCAAATGGAATAGCAGCAATAAAAGAATAGCGGCATTTTTTTTCAAATCTTTGAATTGTAGTAGTGTAGACCTCTAATTTACAGTATTAGTTGTCCGATTCAACGAAATATTTCACATAATTTTTAACAACTCAGGTTTCATTAAAGAATTCGAGTGCTTTCTTTAATGCTGATTCCATGTCCTCAGGCAAGTGCTCATTAGTCCACGGTTGCGCTGCACTAAACGTGTGACCGGCTCCTTTAATCACGCATAAACGTGTATCCGTCCATTGCGCCACTGCTTGCCCTTCTGATATGCTTACGGCTAAATCCATATCGCCGTGAATTTGCAAAAATGGCATGCTCAAACTAGTTGCTGCGGCTTCAATATCAAGTGCTGCCTCGTTCTTCTTAAAGTCTTCATAAAAGCTATAAAAATGTGGCATTGCTTGATTTGTTCTGCCATTCTGGACATACATCACACCTCCAAATTCCCAATCTAGTAATTGATCTCCTGTTGGAAAACGGTTGCCAATATTGCTGATTCCGGCCAGTGAAATTAATTTTGCTACTTTATTATTTTGAGCGGCAGTTAAAATGGCTACTCCTCCTCCACGGCTATGTCCAATTAAATAAACGGGAATATCCATTTCACATTCTTGTCTAATAATACGATCTGTCTCGTTAATGATCCAATCTAAATCGTTGATTTCAAACGTATATGTGTTTTTTCCAAAGGCTTCTAAATCGGGGAAATCAATTGCTTCTTCAACAGTTCCACCGTTATGACTCATGTTAAACTTAACGAATCCAAAACCCTGCTTTAAGAAATAATCCTGCATTAAATTCCAAGCGCCCCAGTCCTTATATCCCTTATAGCCATGTGCAAAAATAATAACGGCCTTTGCATCCTTCGGAATATGACAATCAAAGAGGCTTTTCCGTTGATTACTTCCTTCGTAAATTTTATTTTTAAATTCTATCAGCATTCGCAACTATAAAAATTCAATAAATGGTATCTTTACCGTGAAGTTAGCAAAAGGTTAAAATAACTGAAAATTTTGAAGCACATAAAATTCGTATCCTTATTCATTTTATTCCTTACCATGGTAAGTTGTAATGCCAGTTTCGGAGATAAATATGTTGTGGAAGATTTAGAAATTTATTTCACTCCAAAAAATGTTGGTAAACATTACGTAGTTGCTATGGCAGATTATTTCAAAGCCAATGAGCTACTGTTAGACCAACAACATAGTATACAAATAACGAGTGATGAGAATGGTTTTATTCTGAACATGGTTTTAGATGACGACTATAAAACCCTACCAGTTGAACAAGATAATAATCTTGCATTGCTGGAAGCTGACATCAAGGAACAGGTATTTGAAGGTTTCAATTTTAGAATTCAAGTTTGTAATGCTAATTTTGTTCCAATTGAATCTCCTAAATAGGTTATTGACACAAGAAAGAAATGAAGATATCTGCCTCTATATACTCTGATAAGTTAAATAATATTGAAACCACTATTGCTGCGCTCAATGATTCTCATGTGGATTTGATTCACGTGGACTGTAATGACGATTTGAATGTTTTTGCAGACATTGAAAAGATTCAGCAAAATTCAGACATCCCTGTTGATTTACATATTATCACCACTAAAGCCGATCGTTTTTATCCTGCTTTAGAGTCATTTGACATTGAGTATGTTACTTTTCAATATGAGGATTTAGAAGATAAAAATTTAAATATCCCCAAAGAATTTACGGGTCAATTAGGATTGGCGATTACAACCAATACCCCTATTTCGGTTTTTGATGCCTATGCAGAAGAGTTTGATTTCATCCTCTTTATGGCGACTGTTCCAGGACAAAGTGGCGGAAAGTTTGACAAGTCTAACTTTAGACGGATTCGTCAGTTCCAACAAAAATATCCGAATAAAAAAGTACATGTAGATGGTGGCGTAAATGCAGAGGTTTCGTTTATCTTAAGAAATATGGGCGTTTATGCATCTGTTTCAGGATCATACCTTTTCAATTCTGCCAATATTAACACCGCGCTATTGAATCTGAAATTAAATGAAATAGATTCAGGCTTTTTAGTGCAAGACTTTATGCGTGATTTAACTGAATCGCCTATTATTTATGAGGCAGATTTAGGTTTAAAGGCAGTCTTAACGTCAATTGGTTCAGGTAAACTAGGATTTACAATGGTTTTAGCTGCAGATGATAGCTTGGTTGGAATTATTGGCAATGCCGACTTAAGAAATGGCTTATTAGCCAACTTAGATCACCCATCAGATTTAAATGTGACAGACATGATTAATAAAACCCCTTTAGTGATTTGGGATCACTATTCGGTTTATCAAATGTTGCGCTTTATCAAAAAAGAAACACGTCCGGTATTATATTTACCAGTCGTTGACAAGAATAATAAGGCGGTTGGAACCGTCAATTTTATGAATTTAATAAAAGGAGAAATATGATCATCCACCTTAAAAAAGACATTGGTAACGAAAAAGCGGCAGAAATTGCGAAAGCAAATAATGCATTTTTAATTGAAGAAGCCAATCAATATGTATTGATTAGTTCATCTGGCCAAAAGGAAGCTAATCCACAGTTTACTGATGCGATAACAGAAACCTTTGTTTTTGATACGGACATTCAACTCGCTTCACGCGATTACAGAGCTGCAACAAGAGAAGTAACCATTGGTAATGTTACAATTGGTGGAAACACTGGGAATACCCTCTTAATTGCGGGACCTTGTTCGGTTGAGTCTGAGGAGCAAATTCAAGAATCATCTGCTTTATTGAAAGAAATGAACTTGACAACTTTGCGTGGTGGTTGTTATAAACCAAGAACTTCTCCTTACAGTTTTCAAGGTTTAGGTTTAGAAGGATTGAAGTTGTTGAAGCAAATGAAAAATGAGCACGGCTTAAACGTCATTACAGAAGTAAGAGACGCTACTCACGTGGCTGAAGTGATTGAATATTCAGATGTGATTCAAATTGGCGCAAAAGCCATGTATGATCAAGGGATTTTAAGAGCTTGTGCAAAAACACAAAAACCTGTTTTAATTAAACGTGGTTTTGGCACTACCCTTCAAGAATTTGTGCAATGTGCTGAATTTGTTTTGGCGGGCGGTAATCCAAATGTCATTTTATGTGAAAGAGGAATTAGAACCTTTGAAACAAAGACACGTTTTACATTGGACCTTTGCGGTGTAGCTTATTTAAAAAAGTATACCAATTGTCCTGTTGTTTTGGATCCTAGTCATGCTATGGGTCATGCATACGGTGTTGCAGATTTAACAAGAGCTTGCGTTGCAATGGGAATTGACGGACTTTTAATTGAAGTTCACCCGAATCCTAAAGTAGCAAAGTCAGATGCATCACAACAATTGAATCATCAAGAATTTAAAGATTTGGTTGCCACATTAAATCCAGTTGCGGCAGCTGTCAACCATCAAATTATATAATTAAAGACAGGATTAAAGCAGAACGAAAAAGTAAAACATTTAAAACTTAGGAGATGAATCTATACAATCAAAATTTAGGCTATTTGTGCGATAAACGGGATATTTCACTCACGGAATTTGAAAACGTTATTTACATTCCAAAAGTGCGAATAATGGAACCCACACCAGATGAATTGATTCGGATTGCGGACTATTTCCAATTGCCAATAGATGTTTTATTACGGAAAGATTTAAAATTGGCAGACAAATCGCGTGAGCAAAAAATTAAGCTCGTTATTTTAGATGTAGATGGCACCATGACAGATGGCGGCATGTACTTTACCGAAAGTGGCGATCAAATGAAAAAATACAATACAAAAGACGGCATGGCCATTAAACGCGAAGTGCGAGATGGCATACAATTCGGTATTATTTCTCACGGTCATAAACTAAAAATGGTTGAAGACCGCGCTCAGTTATTAGACATTAAGCACGTTTATGTGGGACAAGACAGCAAAACAGAAGTATTAGCACAATGGTGCGCTGAATTAAATCTTAAACCAGAAGAAGTTGCTTTTGTTGGAGATGATATTAACGACGTTGAGATCATGAAAGCCGTTGGATTATCAGCCTGTCCTGCAGATGCTGTAAATGCTGTTAAATCAATTTCAGACATTATACTTTCTAAAGGCGGTGGCGCAGGTTGTGTTCGCGAGTTTTTAGATGATTGGTTGAACTAAACCATGACTGTAAAAAAACTAATCATAGTTGCTGGACCAACCGCAGTTGGAAAAACAGCTATGAGTATTGAGCTGGCACAGCATTATAATTGCCCCATCATCTCATTTGATTCGCGCCAATTTTACCGTGAAATGAGTATTGGAACGGCCAAACCTACACCCGAAGAACTTTCCCAAGCGGAACATCACTTTATCGGCAACCTTTCTATTCATGACCATTATACCGCCGGTATTTATGAGCGCGAAGCATTGGAAAAACTCGACAGCATTTTTAGAACCAATGATTATTGCATAGCTGTTGGCGGAAGCGGATTGTATATAGATGCTTTGGCCTTTGGAATAGACGATATTCCATCTGACCCTGAAGTGCGCGCAAAGTTTATTGCCCGTTGGGAAACGGAAGGATTAGAAGTCCTTCAAAAAGAAGTACTAGCGGTTGATCCTGATTTCTACCACGCTTCAGATATGCAGAATTCCCGCCGCGTTATTCGAGCCTTAGAGGTTTACGCAATCACTGGCAAACCCTATACTGAATTACGAAAGAAACAACCTAAACAACGTCCATTTGAAATGTATTGGGTGGGCCTTAATTTAGAACGTGAAGTCCTATTCGATCGCATCAATCGTCGTGTAGATATCATGTTAGAAATGGGCTTAGAGACAGAGGTTAAAAGCCTTTACGAGCATAAAGAAGTGAAGGCCTTAAACACAGTGGGCTATCGTGAATTGTTCAGTTCTATGAACGGCGAATATTCGCGAGAAAAAGCCGTAGAATTAATCAAACGCAATACCCGATACTATGCTAAGCGTCAGATCACATGGTTTAAGAAGAATGAATTGGTCAATTGGTATATGCCCCATGAAACGCCAAAAATAATTGAAGAAATAGGCAAATAAATTTCGGTTTCTGCTTTTAAATTTTAATTTTGTAAAGCAATAACTATTAAATACAGGCAAAGATGAACGATAGAAATGATGAAGTTTTCTCAAAAAGAGTTAAAGCAGGTAAAAGAACTTACTTTTTTGATGTAAAAACGACCAGAGGGAAAGATTTATACTTGACAATTACGGAAAGTAAGAGAACGGGAGACTACGACGGAACACCTGAATACGAAAAGCACAAAATTTTCTTGTACAAAGAAGATTTCGACAAATTCTCAGACGGAATGGGCGAAGCATTAGACAAAATCAAAAGCCTTTGGGAAACTGGTGAGTACAAAATGCCAGAAGAACGTCCTGAGTATGAAGAAAACAAAGAAGAAGAAGTTTCCTTTGAGGAGCTTTAGGTAGGATATATATTTAAAATGAAAAAGGCTACTCTGATGAGTGGCCTTTTTTTGTGCGGTAAAGTATGATTTTTGTCAGGGCTGGTCTATTGTTTAGATTTCTTGTTTATATTTAGGTTGTCATTAACCCTGATATTTCTTTTTTTGATTTGAATTTTTTCGTGGTTGGTGGTACACAATAACTATAAAAGGAAAAAAGACAGCCTTTTATTAGGATATTAACTATTATTAAAGATTATACAAAGAATGACAAACTGGGATTACGCACTAATAGCATGCATCAGCTTGGCTCTTTTTACATTCACACCCACCTTATGGGCTATTATGAAAAAAGTTAAGCTCAATCCTGATGGTGATGGTTATGATAGTTCTCCTTTTTTTGATGAAAAGCAAAAAGAACGATTGAAACAACATTACTCAAGAATTGACGGAACTTTAAGTTACTGGAAGAACCACGCCGAAAAATATAGGAGGTTTAAAAATTACTCAATAGTCTGGGGCATAACTATTTCAATCGTCATCCCTGTTATTTCTCAAGAAATTGGTGACGGAAATTCAAATTGGTTTTTAACAGTCATTTCCACGCATGGCGCTCTATTAATAGCATTCCATAAAGGGTTTAAAGTAGATCAGAACTATCAAGCATTTAGAATCGCAGAATCGGAATTCTTTGACTTAAGGCGAGAATTATTGGATAACCCTACAAAATTTGGAGCTACACCAGAAGAACAAATAAATGATTTTATCCTTCAAGTTAGTAGATTCAGACGGGCAGCTAGATTAGCAGAAATTGACAATGCAGCTTCCATAAATGAAATAAAAAGAACAGTATCTAATAAAACCTAAACTGACATAATGAACTCTTAAACTTTGATTTATTTCGTTTTGTTTGACCAAGATGATAATCTGCTTTAATATGAAATTAATCATACCCATTACCCTCGTAATTGCCTTTATTATTTGGTTCGTTGTTGGACCTTTTTTTTGGTTTCCGTCCGTCGCTGTTGCTACTGCTAGATATTCTACAGCTTTAATAGTAGCTTCGCTCAATAACACAAACATATCCAGTGAAGTAGAATCAAGCTTGGAGCGAGCTACCACTATGTACATTAATGGGTTCGAACAGATTAAAAAACTTCGGAATTACTCTAATGACAAAGTCGATAATGAACAGCCAGATAACAGACCTGTTCTGAGAGCATTCATGGAGCAACTATTTGTTTCAACTATATTTTGGGTTATTATTCTTTTTTCAATATTTATGATATTCTATTTATAACATGAACTTTATTAAAATAATTGTTGTTGTATTTTGGATTGTTTTCGGGCTTTTCATGTGGGTTCCATTGTTGTTTCGGGTGGTCATTGGATTTAGTTTTAGCATAATTACACATGCGGTAACAAGCACTCCTCTGAGTTCAATTAAACAGTATACTATACTCAAGTCTGCGGTTTCGTTCTACTGGGGTGGTTTCAAGAGAATTCGTGAACCTGCAACTGAAGAAATCAATTCAGAGATAAAAACTAAGCAAAGTTCAGTTTTACTTCATTTATTTTGGGCAATATTTTTTTGGGCTTCTTTCTTTGCTCCTCTAATGTTCATGAATTCCTGCGAAAAAATTGATTACAACTCGACTGATAATGTCGCAGAAAATCTTGCGGTACAGCACACTTATGAAGTGTCTGATGGCTCAATGTTTATCGGTCAATGGATCCGTCATTCGAATGAAATTGGTGGAGATCCATGGGACATATCACTTAATATAGAACAAAATGGATTGAACTATATAGTAAATCTAATTGGCGAATCCAAACGCAATTTCAATTGGATTGCCGCTTACAAAGATCAACAACTAATTTCAAATAATCTTATTGAAGGAAAAAAACCAATTTTGAAATTATTAGATGAAACAACAATTCAATTAAAAAATATTTACTTGTACGGAGCTAATGAACATAAAATGACATTAGAAAGCAGAACATCTAATAAACCAATACCTGTCTTCGACGATCAAAGTGTAACTGAAAAAACTGAGGACGAAGCCTTTTATATAATTAATGTCACTGCGGTTAAGAATGAATCTTTGGCAGAAAGAAGAGTAGAAGAACTTAAACACAAAGGCTATGATTCCGATTTCTTATGGATTCCTGACTATGCCTCATTAAGTGGCGCAAAATATTACACCGTTTACATTGGACCTTTTAAAAGTCAATATGATTGCGAAGTTGCGACAGAAGAATATAGAAAAACTCAACCTGATGCATATGGACTTCTTGTATCACATGATAATATAAGAGTAGAAATTCGGGGAATAGGAAAGGTCAAAATAAAATGAAGGAGTCATACAGAAATATTGCAGTTGTTATCGAGATTGGTAATTCAATCAAATACCTCAGAAATGGATTAGCCGAAATCCAGAAAATTAGTGCTGCAAATAATTTTTATGATTCACCACTGATATATTTGTCAGGTGGTTTAGAAAGGCTTTTTAAGTCTATGATTTGCCTGAATTTCAAAGAAAAAACAGGTCGGCTTCCCAACTATAAAGAGTTGATGGAAGGTAATAATGGACACAACATTGAATATCTAAAGAGAAAAGTAGAAGAAATATGTGTACCAGTAGAGAGACCTTTTGCACAAATGGATTATGACATCATAACTAAGGATGAGCTAATAAACAAAATATGTAAAACTCTTTCTGAATACGGACAAAAAGCTCGTTACTTCAATTTAGATGCAATCCTCGGAAATGAACAAGAATTTGACGCAAAAAAAGAATGGGAGAAAATTGAGAGTATTATTCTTAAAGACTTCTTTGGGGAAAGTGAATTTTATAAACTTTTGGGAGACCCAAAGAAACTAGAAATGATTTATCAAAAATCAAACGAACTGTTAGTTTCAAGGATTGAATTGTTTCTGAGAGCAGTTACGCGACAATTTACGTTCGGTAACTTTTCAAGTAATTCAAAAATGTTCTTGTTTGAGGTTGATTCATTCAGCGATATTAAGGACAATCAAATTGGAAAGACAGATTATCGAAGGTTAAAAAATCATGAAAGAGTAAAAAGAAATTAACTGGCGAAACCCAACTCCGCAGGGTTTGCAACCCTGCGTAACAACCCATTAAATGGGGATTTGCAATCCTTTTTAAACCCAAATAAATACAGTCTCTAAATCACCACAAATGCCCGCTGGACTCAAACAAAACATAAAAACAAACGCCTCCTACTATTTGACCATGACCATAATTGGCTGGACAGACGTATTAGTATCTGGTTGGAAATACAACAAAATTAAAATCAACTCATTTGATTCTATTTTCCGCTTTTTCTTGTCGTCTGATGCTTAGGCATCTCCTAAAGAAAAAACAAAAACTATTTCTCAAATCTATTTGATTTGTAAAAATTCGTCTATTTCCGACCAGACACTATTTACAAGAAAACGAAATAGAGACACGATTATTGATGCCTTAAAGTATTGCATTAAAAATAAAGGACTCAATGTTTATGGATTTTGTTTAATGACAAATCACTTACACCTCATAGTTAATACTGAAGATCCATTTGAATTAAAGAATACTATTCGTGATTTTAAAAAATTCACATCAAAACAGATCATTTTCAATATAGAAAATCATTCAGAATCAAGACGAGAAGTTTTCTTAACTTTATTTGCATCTGCCGCCACACAAACCAGTAAAAACAAAAACTATAAAGTTTGGTAAAGTGGGAACCACGCCATTGAACTCTATTCAGAAAAATTTGTGTGGGAAAAATTGAATTATATCCATGAAAATCCTGGAAAGGATAATTTTGTGAAAAATGAAGAGGAATGGGTTTATTCTTCTGCGTCTAATTATCATGATTTGCCTAGTGTGTTGGAAGAGGTTGTTTGTTTACATCCGCGGTTGAAGACTTATTGAAAATTTGTGTTGGGGTTGCAAACCCCTATTGTTTTTGTTGTTACGCAGGGTTGCAAACCCAGCGGAGCACTGCACAATGGCTCATTTGTAAACTGAAAATACAGACACAAATAATGAATTGGGAAAAAATATATGAATTTCTATTAGACACAAACCTGCTTAAGGCAGTTATTCAAAGTATTGAGGACAAACAAAAGTTTGAGACGAAACCCCGAATTTTTGAAACAAGTCCCGTTACTAAAGAACAGTTAGAACGATCTGGGGGAAGATACGTAACTAAAGATTTGATTAACCTACGGTTTGAAGATAAATCAAAAATTCTTTCTCGCCTATTCTTTCTAGATACACTGCACGGCCTACAACTTCATGGGGGATTATTTCGTGATGATCGGAAAAAAATCACCTTTTTTAATTCAGATTTTGAACATAATATGATGCAAGCTTCTGAAGTTAGTTCGGCTGAGGACCATTTTAAGGATGCAGTGCATGAAGTATCTAATGCCATTAATAATGGAGGAGCAAACCTTAACGGCTCCTGGTATTTTACTGAGGCTGAATTCAATGATTTTTTAAAAGAGTATGTTCATGGATTTGAAGCTGTTTATAAATCAGTACAAGAAATTAATGATTATATAAACGGCCCATATAATATTTAGGTGTCAACAACGGCAATCTAAGGATTAAAGTCACTAAGAGCGGGAAATTTGTGTTTTGGAGTTGCAAATCCCTTTTATTTTGTTAAAACGCAGGGTTACAAACCCAGCGAAGTACCTCAATGTTTACGGGTTTTGTTTAATGACAAACCACTTACACCTCATAGTTAATACAGAAGACCCATTGGAATTCATTGTTTTTAACAAAAAATTATAATCACAAATTCGCACGAGTTTTGTCTGAAACATATTTTAAAATAGGTGTTTCAGACTAAACTGGCGCATAAAAATTTAATGCTATTATGCATGAGATGTGTCTGAAAGTTGTTTTTTATATATACTTTTAGACGAGACTCAATCAATAGGAAGTCGGAAAATGAAAATAATAGGACGAGAAAAGGAACAAGAAAAACTAAAGGAAGCCTTAGAAAAAGAGGAATCTCAACTTATAGCTGTCTATGGCAGGAGAAGAGTTGGAAAAACATATCTAATTGAAAATACCCTGGCCAAAGAAGTTATTTTTGATGCAACTGGAATTAAAGGAGCAAACATACGCACACAACTCAGCAACTTCAAGGCTCAAATTGTAAAACGCTCTAAAAAATTTCATAAGTCACCTACCCCACAAAATTGGTTTGATGCGTTCCAACTTTTACAAGAATATATAGCATCTAAAGGCAAGGGGAAAAAAGTAATCTACATTGATGAATTCCCTTGGTTCTGCGGCCAACGATCAGAATTTCTTCCAGTATTTGAACATTTTTGGAACAATTTCTGTGCTAAAAGGGATGATATTGTTGTAATTGTTTGTGGAAGTGCAGCTTCCTTTATGGTTAATAATATAATTGATAATCAAGATGGTCTGCATGGGAGAATATCAACAACCATAAGATTAATGCCTTTTAATCTTTATGAGACAAAAGAATACCTTAGGTACAAAAAAATCAATTGGGATCATTATGACATTGTACAATGCTATATGATACTAGGTGGAATTCCGCACTATCTGAATCAATTAGACAAACGATACACACTTCCACAGAACATTGACAGGCTATGCTTTGAAACTGGAGGTCAATTTGTAAATGAATTTGATCAAGTTTTATTATCTCTCTTCAATAATTCTTCTCTTCACAAAAGCATCATAATTCAACTAGCGCAAAAAAAAATAGGACTGACTAGAAGTGCGCTAAACGAATATTTAGGCAAAGGAAATAATAAAGCTTTTACAAAAGCTATTAAAGAATTAGAAGAATCTGGGTTCATTGCTGAATACCCTTCTTTCGATCAGAAAGCTACCAAAAACTTATTCAGATTGAATGATGAGTTTTGTTTCTTCTACCTCAAGTACATCAAGCCAAGTAAGGGCCAAGGAGAAGGAACATGGCTTCATCTATTTAGCTCTCGATCATTTGATTCATGGTCAGGATTTGCATTCGAAATGCTATGTATGAAACATACCACCCAAATCAAAAAGGCATTAGGGATTCCTAAAGTAAGAACAACAACTCACAGTTGGACCTCAAAACAAGCGCAAAAGAGCGCTCAAAAATCAGGAGCGCAAATTGATATGTTATTGAAAAGACAAGATAGACGGATTGATCTTATTGAAATGAAATTTTACAATAAGCCTTATACAATGTCTAAAAGTTATCGGGATAGAATGATCAACAAGAAAGATGTTTTTGAAGAAGAAATTAACCCTGATGAAGCGATTGCACTGGTAATGATAACAACAAAAGGTCTCAAAAAAAATACACACAGCAATATTTTAACTGACCACTTAACAATGGATGTTCTTTTCGAGAAAGATTAAAAAATATATGAACTGACAAAAAAACGAAAACAAACAATAGAACGACAAATTCAACTTACGGTTTGACTTGACCCTACGCTAAGCTTTGCGCTTCAAAAGCTTTTTGATTTAGCTTTACATTTATAAAAGATAATGGCATAATAAAAAGTTTAGTAATTTTAAATCCGCATGAACAATAGCCATAAGCTATTGTTCATGTCAAAAAAGCAAACTTCATGAAAAGACACTTTTACATATTGCTGACTATCTTTTTTTCGAATGTCATTTTTTCTCAGAATTCAGAAATAA
Source organism: Crocinitomix sp. (assembly GCA_013138735.1). Classification (GTDB taxonomy): domain Bacteria; phylum Bacteroidota; class Bacteroidia; order Flavobacteriales_D; family Crocinitomicaceae; genus Crocinitomix. The sequence continues at coordinate 78,214 of WTCE01000054.1, forward strand.
TAATTGAAGATTTAAAACCTGCATACAATGAAAATGTGTTTCCAACTATAAGTTACAGCATTAACTCACAAATTGAAGCTAAGTTAAATACACTTTTACAATTAGAAAACTTAGAACACTTACCGAATTGTTTTAAAATAAACCCTTTTGAGAAGGTAGCTTATGATCAGGAAAGAGATTATGGTTCTGTTCATTTTTATGGGTATGAAAAGACTATTACGCCTGATAATATTTTAGGTTTGATGCTTCGTGGTGAAGCAACTGGCGCGTATTCTGAAACATTTGAAATCTACTATAACTTTGATTTAAGAACAGGTAATAAAATTAACTTAAATGAATTCCTAACTAAAAATGGAATAAATGCGCTCACAAATAAATTAAATCAAGAAGTAAGAAATACGATTGAGGCGTTTGTAGCTTCAGTAAAAGAGAACCCAAGTGATGATGAAGACTTTGTAAACGAACAATTAGACTTGTATACGACTTGTTTAGAGGGTGTTGAATTGAATTCTATTGCTTATTACACTTACTATTTTGAGAAAGATAGTATAACCTTTGTACGCGGTAGGTGTTCCAATCATGCCATGCGCGCAATAGATGATTTAGGTAGCTTTAAAATAAAGTTTTCGTATAATGATATCGCAGAGTATTCATCAAAATATGCTAAGGGTTTGCTCAATGGCGAAACAAAAATATATCAATTAGAATCGCCTGAAGGAAAATTTTACAAGGGGAAAATAGATAATAAATATCCAATAACTGTATTAATAAGCCAAGTGCATACTGACAACTCATTGCATATACAATACTGGTATGACAAGTATAAAACGCCAATAGAATGGAATGGGAATTTTTTAAACAATCATTTCTCACTTATTGAGTATGACGCTTATGATGAAGAGAAACAAAAATGGGTTAAAAAAGCTGCTATTGAAGCTGATTTAATAGCTAATAAAATTATTGGAACTTGGACAAATTTGGAGACGAATCAAATTTTTGAACTTGTACTAACCGAATATTAAAAACGATTGCAGTTACGCAGGGTTGTAAACCAGCTGAATTAGCCAATTAAATGATCCCGATAGCTATTTGGACTTACGACTGCATCTAAGGATTAAAGTCACCCAAAGGGAATAGATAACCAAGCCCTACTCCAACACTCCTGTTTTTGATATCTGAATTAGCCGTATCATAAACTCCATTTAAGCCTAATAAATAGCGGACATCAATAAAGCATTTACCTGGGCCAAATTGTATTTGAATACCTCCTCCAACCGAAAGGCTTAGATCTAATTTTATGAGACCATCATTTTCAAAATCAATATCTTCCTCAAAATCGTTCGTCTTAAGTATTCCATCCAATCCAATACCAAAAGAAGGACCTATAGCTCCATAGACCTGCGCCGATTCCTGAGCAAAAAACGTGAACTTAGCTAGGATAGGTATTTCAAAATAATTGAGTATTTGCTTATAATAGAGATCCTCACCAAATAACTCATATTCATACTTTACTCCTTTTTGGTAATATAAAAACTCAGGTTGAATGACAAATGTTTCATTGATACGGAGTTGCGTTACAGCTCCAAATTGATAGCAAAAGAGCGATTTTTTATTATCTGATGCCGCATCATTTCCACCGAAGGTAGCGAAATTGATTCCTGCCTTAGGGCCAATGGAGATTTGAGCATTAACGCTCAATGCTGGGGCCAAAAACAATAAAAGGCTAGCAACTTTCAACAAATTTTTCACAGAACTAAAATTTAGAGTCTAATTAGTAAATACATGTTTAACACATCTTAAATATAGCAAAATTCTAGAAGGATCCTCCGCACTTCACGTCCCCATATAAAAATGCCTACCTTTGCCGAAATTTATATGTCATCACGCATTGATAGTGTAAGTTTGGATTATTGAAATTGAAACAAATTAGTACCATGATAAAACACACACTTAAAGAGAACCTAATCTATATAGCCATTGGTAAGAAAGATTTTTCGTACCGAATTCCAGTTCAAAAAATTGGAAATACTATTGATTGGAAAATAGGAGCAAAAGAGACTAAGGGCATTCTTATTAAAAATGTTTCAACATGGACACTTCAATTATTTACAAAAAATATTACCGAAGAAAAGTATATTAAGCAGTTTAAAAGTATTGTCCAAGAGCATTCTCCAAACAACACAATTGATTGGGAAGCTACTCTATTAGCAGCAACTATTCAAAATGAATATAATTGGTTGGTTAGAACGAATGATGCGGCTGCCGAAAAAATAACCGAGGATGAGATTATTTCAAATTTAAAAAAGAAGCATAAATTGGCCTAAAACCAGAGACTTTTATTGACACCTAGAATGCTGCTGCCACGCGATTGATATCGCGTGAGCAGATCAATCACAGAAACTAGGTAGTTCATCATCTCTGATTCAGATTATTAAAGCATTTCAATAAAAGAGCAACAACCAACAAAAAAACTATTTTTCTGGTTTACAAAAACTACGATTTGACGTCACCGCGCAATAGAATCCCGCGGCAGCGAAAAGGAAACCAAATTAGCTAGTTCTTAAATTGCACTTTATCGATTTTTTGAAAGCCCATCCTAATTTCAATTTTTTGTTTATCTTGAACTCAATATTAACCTAGATAGCGCTACTTACTAGATCTAATATAAGGCAATCGATTGCTGCCTGTGAGAAACAAAAGTAGGGCATTTTTTATCCAAAACCCTATGACGCATTCTAAACAGCATCACTTTTTTATAGCATTAGGCTTCATTTTTTTAATCACGTTGTTTTCATGTCGAAAAAAAGAAGAACGCTATGAGGGGAACTATGTTGGAACTGAAACACACACTATTGTTGATTCTAGCGCATCTGTTTTAGACACTGCCTACTATCAAGAAATTGATATTAGCTATTCAAAAAAAATATACACTTTCGCAAAAATGTTCAATCACGGCGGTGAAATATTTGTAGTTGATAAGCGATCAATTGTAGACCATGTATTTTTGCCATTTGGCGAATTATACACTGATCAACAAGGCAACGAGGTTGGCGGGGTAGGCTATTTGAGATTTACAGGCGACAAGATCTATCTCACCTCTACATCCTACTGGAATTCTAAAACGACAACCTTTGAATTCAATGGGGAAAGAGAATAGCGTAATTCGTAAGGCATTGAGTGAACTACAAGTCTGCACGGTTTGGTGCCTCGCGTAAAAACCGAATTGCCGCTAACTTTCATCTGTTAGCGCGACTAAGAAAAATAAAGTTCATTCTGAGAATTCGATATTCGACATAATTGCCTAATTTTATTCAACCAATCGTTATATCTAAAAAAGGACAATATGAAAAACCTATCGCTCATTAAATTCATTAAACCCACATTCATTTCTCTGACACTTTTATTAGTGATACAAACAGGGTATTCGCAAACAGTTGCTAATGGAACGTTGGAAGCTTGGCCTCCTAGTTGTCCGTATAATACAGCTCCTGATGATTGGACTAACTTCAGTACAAGTTTGGGACCAGATCAAGCAGGTGACTGTGCAGGACTCGTTGCGTCCTATGAAGGTGATTCACATATGAATTTGGTTTGGTCGAGTGCGGGATTGCGTGAAGGTGCAAAACAAGCAATGTCAGGCTTAATTATTGGTGATACTTATAACATCAATTTTTATGCTATTAATGACCAAGGTTTATATGCTTCGGCGGGCTCAGTAATTCTAGACTTTTATCATAATAGCACAGTCGTGTTTTCAACTCCTGAATTGTTTTCAGAAGGACCTTGGACTTTATATACGGCTAGTTTTATTGCCTTGACAGAAACTGACACAATAGGCTTTCAAATTGCTCCGGGATCTGTTGAAACTTCAGGATCTGTTGGTATTGATGCAGTTTCAATAATTGAAACTAGTGGTGTTACTGAAATATTAACTACAACAGCTTATTCTGTCTATCCGAATCCAACAACTGGAATCGTAAACTTTTCTGGTACGTTTGATGTAACGCTGACGGATTTGACAGGAAAAGTAATTATTGAAGAACAAGACGTTGATGTTTTAGATATTCATAAATTACCTCGTGGATTATATTTCATTCGATTAACTGACGAAAATGGACAATTGATTGGAGTAAATAAGATTCAAAAAGAATAACTAGTTAACTCACTGTAGTTATAGGTTGCTTTAATGCACGATTTTCATGAACTTAAAAAGGTTTAAGCGTATCAAAATACGGATTTGAGAATAGCATTATACATGAAAGTGACTGTCCAGATCTTTGCTTTCGCAAGCGGGACACCAAACATTTTAAATGAGATTGGACAAAATAGAAAAAGTCATAATGGAGTTTGATAATAGGCTACTTTCATCTTTTGTAAATCATGTTAATAATCATGATACACTAAATGATGAAGAAAAGCTTTTTCTAAATAAGATTTGGAAGGAAGCTAGCAAATTTGAGCTTTGGAATTACAAAGATTTAAGAATCGGCGCAAAGAATTCCCTCGAATATATAATGGAGCATTACCCAATGAGCAATAACGCTTGTAACAAAATAGTTAATGCAATTTCCTATGAATGGCGATAAAACATATCTCCATTTCAAATTATTAATCCAACTTAAGAAAAGAGCAACTAAGCAATCAAAAAAACGATTGTACTGCATTATTTAACTTGCGATTTGACTTTACCACAAGATACAATCTCGCGGCAGCGAAAGAGAGGATCTTACTGGCAGCGAACTTTAGTATCAAACAAAAGTTCGTATATTTTAACCATCTTCACTGAAAACCCAATAACCCTCAATCTTTCACTTCATTGAAAAAGACAGAAACATGTTAAAAAAAATAGTTCTAAATATTCTAGGCAAAGGAGCTTCTGAATTAGCCTTGCGGAAGCAAACATATAAAAAAGTAAACAGCATAGTAAATACTGACCGATCAGAACCACTACTCCCTAACACCTTAGATAATTACGTTGAAAAAGTAGCAAGAAATGCTTATAAAGTTTTAGATGAAGATATAGCAGCATTAAAAACTGCAGGCTTTTCTGAGGATGAAATTTTCGAACTCACAGTAACCGCTGCATTAAGCGCTGGCGCAGCGCGCGTAGAGCTTGCAAGTAATTTACTAGATTAACAAATCAACTATGAGACTATCGGTATTAACAAATGGACATTCTTTCTTACAGAAAGTTCAAATTAAAATCATCACAAAAATTATAGGACAAACACCAAGTCCTATTCTTGTACTTTCCTACAAAAAAAAGTTTTTTGGCAAACACTATACTCCATGGCTTCAAAATTCTTTGCGAAAAACCAACCATTGGACCATTGGCGAGGTTGAATTAATGGGAGTTTATATCTCCAAAAGTAATGGCTGTGAATATTGTACGGCCGATCATATAGCCGTGGCAAAGAATGCCCTTGATGAATCAGTTATAAGGGCTGTTTTGACGGATATTGACACTGCACCAATTGATGTAAAAATGAAGGCAGTATTAAAGTTTTTGAATAAACTTTGTGTCAGTCCTAATGAAGTCTCAAAACGGGATATTATGGCATTAAAAAATGAAGGTTTAGACAGAGACGCAATAGAAGAAGCTATTCATGTATGCGGTATCTTCAGTGTTATGAATCGTTTGGCTGATGCATTTGACTTTGAAATGTCGACTGATTTGGAAAAAGTTGGTGAGTTTTTGTTTAAAAAAGGATATGGCGGAGGATGTTTGCGGGGATAATAGATCGTTCTTAGATTACAGACATTAGATAAGTTATCAAAAACTTTTTCATCACAAGGTCTACCCGACCTTCTTTCCTATTGGTTTTTATCTTCAAAAATGCGTTTTGTTTCCATTGTGTTTTGAATGATCTTGCCGAATGCTGCGTATGCTAATCTTCACTTATGGAAAGACTAAACAATTATCATCCTCTTTCGTGATTTAGATCAATTGTAAAGCCGACTAAACAATGTAATTTTAGTAGGAGTGCACTATGCATTATTTAGACTAAAAATAAAATGACATGAAAAAGACTATTTCAAATTTCAAAGGCAATGGTGGTCAGATTGAAGCAGGTGATTTCTTAGTTTCGTTTGACAAAAACTCACTTGAAGAAAACACAGAAGTAAAAGCTTTTAAAGGGAAGAAAAATGTAGACTTAGTAAATAAAGAACTACTTAATGAAGGTGTGATCTCAGGCGCTATCACAGGTAAAGGTACAAGTTATGACATTCAATTGAATAATAAAAAGTTACTAAAGCCTGCGGTAATAACACTTAAATACAATAAGAAAGAACACGGTGATCTTAATGCCTTCTATAACTTACGTCTGGCTCAAGAACATGACGGACAAGTGTATCTTCTACCAACATTTTTTGATGATAAAAAGCAGATTATCTATGCTGAAACAAATCAGTTCAGTACGCTTGTTGCAACCTCCTTTTATATGATGGCAGGAATAGCAATACCTATTCTGTTATCTATAGCACAAGCGGTGAAACGGAGTACTACTGACGTTAATTTCTTAAAGCCTGAAAGTATTGATGATACTGGTTTTTCTATTGACAAAGAGAAGATGGAACTTAATATTAAAGGTAAAACATTAAAAGGTAAAGTCGCTAGTTGGCCTGCTCGCCCACCACGTAGACCTGATGAATGGATTAAGAAGGATACGCTAGAAGGGCACTGTACTGATTGGGCATTTCTATTTGGCAGTCTCCTAATTAAAAGAGGTTATAAAGTGCGCTTAGTAACAGGTCGATTCGCCGCATGGGCACATGACAAAAGTTCAATGGATGATCATATATGGGTAGAGGTCGTGATTGATGGGAAGGTCTATTTAGTAGATACGCTGACTCCTGGGAAAAGAATCAAGTTAATCCCGAGAGACAAAGCTTATGAGCTCTTTGAAGTGAATATCATAGATGAAGTACTTTGGAAGGAAAAAGTTGGCGATAAGTATCACTCTTATCCTGTACGTAAGAATTTTAACCGAGATTGGTGGCAAAAATATAGTAGTGAAAAAATAGATTTTGAAACAAGTAGTAATGACATGTATGACTTCATGGACAAAGCTGACGCTAATTATGAAAAATATAAAGACATCATAAAAATTGAGTATACAAATTATTCAAAACTTCTAAATAATGGAGGAAGTGGCATAGAATGGATGGCTCAATGTGATAGAGAGGAAAAACATTTAGAACTCAGAGAACTCCAAATCAGTTGGGCTTATAATTTCTTAAGTGATCTTAAATATGCATTTGACGATAATGACATAAGTTGGTTAGGAGTGACAAGATACAAGAAGAAAAATATATATAGCCTTATAGAAAAGATAAAAATCAAGCGTAGAAAAAAGGCACAGGAAACTGCTCCGGAAGATTTTGTTAATAAGTTTGAGCATGCATTAAACTTTTGGGAAGAGTTATATTTTGAGAATTTGGATTAGTGGGAAGGCAAAATTTCATAGGCAAACTTACACCCAGGTTCACCAATGGAGCGTCACTTGATACAATAAAAACCGGCAGGTAACACTGAGTAAAATTGGGGAAACTAAAACCATATTTTTGAACGCCCCTATTCAGCTTTGACTTTATAATGACATAACATATCGAGGCAGATGTGAACAAAATAATTGCGCAAAATTCACGTTTTATTAGTGTTAAAAGATGAAATTAATACCTGAAAACAAATCGATTAAAGTTTTAATTTTCAGAACATTTTATAACTTTACTAGGCATGATAAAAAACACGCTCATAATACTATTGATAGTTGTATCATCAGGTTTAAAGGCTCAAATAAGAGTTGATAAATTTGATTTAACCATTGAGACAGAACTATCTGATACGCTGCAAAAAATCTATGAGAAATTTTTAAATGAGGATGTTCAAAAAGTTTCCATTGTAAAACTTAAAAAAAAATATGATCACACCGCTTATTATCATTTTTTAAAAAACAAAAAGTTCTATCAACGTCGTAAAAAATGGATAAAAGCTAAATCTTATGAGGGGTCTATAATTAAATTCGGTAAACGATACAAGATGAAACATCTAGATTCTATGGTGTTTCACGAAAGGTTTGAAGGGATTCAAAAAGAGTTTATCCAGTCAGAATTCATTTTGGATAGTGCAGAGACAAGAATGGCATTTAGTGAAATGTTTAATGGCGCCAAAAATGAAATTATGGACATGTGTTATATTCCAAGGCATGCAGTTGTGTTTTACAATGCTAAAGGAAAAATAACAGGTATTTATGAAATTTGTTTTGAATGTTCAAATGTTAAAATTGGTATAGTAGGAATCAGAATGTTTGCAAGGTACTCACCTTACATAAAAAGTTTATTTGAAAAATATGACGAAGAATTAAAAAAGAAGTAGCGACTTCCCATTTGCCTAAATGAATAATAGCCCGCTACCGCGAGTCTCGATAGATTTCGGGAGTAAATCGTGGTTTTAGTCATCACCACCCTATTCCTCATTATTCTGTTTATATTTAGTCCATCATTAATCCAACGCCTCTTTTTAATTGCTTCACTGTAATTTGAGTTTTGTGGGATTGATACGATTAACCTATGATAAACGGATGCACTGCTCCAACTTATCTACAACCTAAATATTAGCTATGGCAAAAAATGAGCATAAATTTGGATTAGCACTTTCTGGAGGAGGATATAGAGCGGCTACCTATCACATTGGCACGTTTAGGGCGTTAAGAAAAATGGATCTTCTAGACAAGATTGATGTGATATCAACCAATTCAGGAGGATCAATTGCCGGGGCTTGTTATTCTTTACATCATGCTGATTTCGAAAAGTTTGAAAATTTACTGGTCAAAGGGGTTCAAAAAAGTGTGATTGGCAGGTTGATCAAAACACCGCGATTTTTCATTCCTGTTCTCATTATGCTTGGCATAATTTTCTTCGCTATTGCCTTGTTTTTCACGAGTTATGCTTGGTTAAATATTTTCATAGGACCCGCTTTTATCATAGCGTTCCTATATGGCCAATATGAGATCCTGCCCATTAGTAGAATTATAGAAAAGATTTATGATGATATATTCTATCAAAAGGCAACGTTGGGTGAGCTATCGGATAAATTTGAGACGGTGATCAACTCGACCAATTTAGATACAGGCAGAATTTTTCATTTTTCACAAGACCTGATGCAAGACACTACGTATGCTAAGAATCTGAAAAAGCAAAGGGCAAAGTTGAATAAAAAGCTAAAAGAAACGAAAGATGAGAAGGAAATAGAAAAATTAAAAGCGGCGTTAAAAAAAATACCGACAGAAATTAGTTTTGATCCAACAGGTTTCCCTGTATCCAGAGCAGTAATGGCCTCATCATCCGTTCCATTTGCTTTTACTCCTGTAAAAATTGCTCAAAAATATTTTACCTCACCAGAATCATTTCAACTATTTAAACCAAGATTAGTAGATGGCGGAGTTTATGATAATCAAGGCATTCATAAAATCACACATCCACAAAGTTCCTACTACTGCAAAAATGTGATTGTGAGTGATGCAGGTACCAAACTCCCCTTTGAAGATAATTATAGAAATATGTTCACCTTATTAGTGCGCACAAGTTCTGTGTTTATGGCAAGAATTAAGAACCTTCAAAAGATGAGTAGTGTACATAGCATTCCGCAAGCGGCTGATTCTATTGTAGCGTATCAATCTCTTGGTGATGATCTTGATGAGACCATCAATAATTTTATCGAAGGACTTCAATTTGGCTACATACCAGCTGAAGTAATCGCTGCGCATAATATCCCTGAAAAGTATTTCATTGATAAAAATTGGACAGCCATTAAGGAACTAATTATTGAGAATTTAGCTTTCTCTCATTTACTAGAACAAGGCTGTACTGCAAAGGAATTGGAAACAGCAAGGTCAGTTTCGACCAATTTAACGCCACTAAAAGATGCAGAAACAAAAGCCTTGATTAAACATGCCGAAGCGATTACGGAGATTCAAGTAAAGTTATATTTGCCGCATATTTTGTAAGGCGAGCTTCGTTATTGAATCTCGCGTTGGCAGGCTAGTCTTAAACCAAAAAAAGCCCCAACAGTCATAGTTGAGGCTTCAATATTGTGATTTATTATAGAATTACTCTACAGTAATACAGCCATCTTTGATTATCACTTTCGCTCCGTTTTTTACTTTAACCCATCCGCAAGAAGTATTAATTTCAACTTCTGATGCACTTGTTTGAATAGTACTAGAACCTGAAGTAGAACTTCTAAACTCCACCTCTTGAGTAGAACCATTTGATTTCACTTCCATGGTATAGTTTTTAGAATCCTTGTTGTAGTACTTAATTGTAAATGCACTCGCTACGTTCGCTAAGAAAATAAAAGCCAACGTAAATAACATCATTTTTAATTTCATGATTTTTGTTTTTTAATTTTATGAATATACGTTTATTTCAATAGAGTAAATATAGGAATATTATCAATAAAACCTTTTACTGCCAGATCATTACATCTCACATAAACCTAGCTCTACTCCTATTCTACCTCTCCGAAAACCCCTTCAATTCACCCAAAAAATCAGCAAATAAAATATTACCTCACAACTTCGCCTCAATATTTTTCTTTCGCTGGTTAATATATTCGGAATCTGGAAATAACTTAACTGCCTTCTCTACCCATTCCATAGCAAGTGCATACTGTTTTTCGCGGTAATAATAAATTGCAATATCTGAATACGAACCGGCAATTTCTTCATTCAACTCTTCATCTTCGTAATCATAATCTTTTAAGAGTTGATCGAGTTCTGGCAACGCGTAAAGTCCCTCTTTCTCCATATTTGAATTGAAGGCCTCTGCGACCTGCTCGCATATTATCAAAATCATAAAGCCTTTAATATCTTCTGATTCTTCTAAAAAAGGATATGTTGTCGTATAATAAGCCAATGTGTCCACGATTGTAGTCATCTCCAAATCATCATTAAGCCAAGCAATATCATAAAATAAATAACCAATAAGTAGGCCCCCAAACACATTTTGAATCTCCAAATTTTTAGGATTATATGCTAATCCTTCTGCAGCACTATCAAATGCTTTATCGCGTTCACCCTTCTTGAAATAATAATACATGTCATTCGACAAAAAACTACTCATAATGAGATTTTTATCACCATCCCGCTTTAATTTTTTTAGCACCAATGATTTAGTACTGTCGCTAAACTCAAAGTCCCTTCTTTCATTTAAAGCTATATAATAAACATGCGTAAGGTTACTTTTTAAACGATCTAAAACTGCCTTTTTTCGAGTTAAATCATACATTTGAAGCATATAATCCATGATTAAAACATTATCGTAAGTCATATCCTCAACTGCCAAATCCATGGCGCCGTACTTCAAATATCCAAATCGATTATCTGCATAATTGTCATTTCCAATTGTTAATAATTCGGTGGCCTTTAAATACTCACCTCCTTCAATTGCCAAGATTCCCTTCTTCATTAAATCTAATCCAGCCAACTCTTGCAGGGTAATTCTATTCGTTGTATTGAAATGTTTATCAATGAGGCCGAATCCATAATTATTGGCTTGAGATTTTGTAATTACAGCCATACTAATCAGATCATTGATAGCGCGTGTTTTTGTTTCCTCTGTCCAAGTTAAATAGGCTGATTTTGTATCATATTCTAGAATAATATATTCGCTTTGAGGATAAGCAATGAGTTGCAATCCTCCTCCATTTTCAGCTAGTCGGTATGGAATATCCAATTCAACTAAAATGATTGCTTGAATAGCCCTTGCACTAATAGAATTATGTAGTCCTGACACAAAAAAATCGGCCATATCCGCTTCATTGTTATGCAGTTTGAAAAATTTCTTTTCTACGGCCTTGCTGATGCGATCAATCCTTTTCTTCTTTGAATCCTGATCAAATTGCCGTAAATCTTTCACTAATTCTTCGACATTTCTTTCATAGACTTTTAATAACGGTAAATCTGCCTCTGCATCTTGAAAAAAATAGGATAAATTAGTGTAAATAGAGTTCTTGGCCGATAATTCAGTCGAAAAAAGCAAGGCTACGATTAGAATACACAGGGAAAGAAATCTCATAGTGTAGCAAAACTAATTAAATATTTAATTTGTCGGGAGCTCCGCAACGCAGTTTCTCCCTGCCGCCCCGAGATTCCATCTCCTTAACAGGTCAATAGACCTGTTCAATCAACTATTGTAAAAGAAATTCAAGAAAAATGATTCGAAAAAAATCTCTCACAAGCCTGCTAGAATTTGTATTTTTAATTTCGCTAACAGCTGTTGGAGAAATACAATGAAAAATTGAAATTTTGAAAAACTTTATACTATTATTCTGTATTGCAACTTGCTTAAGTTGTTCTACCAAACTAGATCAAAGCAAGGCCGATATTATTGGTTGTTGGGAATTAGCTGCGATTGACGGAGCTAACGACCATGATATAATCAACTATATAAATTATAGTGATCAATCTGCAATCAACTATTGGGGGGCCAACACAGAATATGGGTTTCTTATGAGCAGTTCCGAAATTCGTTATGAACTAAAATTGGATGCGGATGAAAACATTCTCTTAAATGTTTACTCGGAAATGGATACAACAATTTCAAAAATAGCCATAATTGAAAATTCAACATTAGACTGTACTGTTCTGAATAGCGACAAAACATGGTCGTTCAAAAAAATTGAACAAAGTAAACTGGATAGTATTATCTCTTCTGCAATTGACCCTAGTCAATTTAATGGGTATTAAGATCACAATTTGCCAACTCGAGCATAAAAGCCAATGTCAAGAGGTTTCAAAACAAACCGAATGTTTATCTTGCTGTACGCATGAAAAGTAAAAATTAAAGCATGAAGAGTAACAAATGGGCAACCTCAACTGTTTTATAAATATGAACATAAGACTACTATTTTCAATTACTTGTTTGCTTCTTATCAGTTGTGCGAAATCGCAAATAAAAAGGAATGCATGCGCTGGAGACGCTGGTTATTTAGTTCTAGATAGTTGCAGTATTTTTTTTAACAATATAATTACGCCGAATGCAGACGGAATAAATGATAATTTCCCAAATTACTGCGGATGTCCTGCAGCAGAAGAATTCTCGATTTCAGTAAAAGATCGCAATAAGGTACTTTTTGAAACCACCGATCCAAATGACATATTATGGGATGGAACATACGAAGGAAAAGAAGTTAAAGAAGGCGTTTATGATTTTTTCTTTCGAGCAAAAATTGGAGCTATTAATTCTAGTTTTGATGGGACCATAACCTTAATTCGTGATATCAGTAAACCGATCAAAGTAAATAATTATTCTTGTGTGTATAATAATACTGATCCCCTAATCATTAAGTAGCAGAATAAAACATCTAGTCAAAAAATAAAATTCTCTTCTACAAAATCTCCTTGGCTTTAACCTCTTCAATACCTCCTTATTTAACCTCCTCTTCCACTGTGAAAAAAATCGTATCAATCAGAAGGTTTGTTTTATCCAATATGTTCCGTACCATTTGAGGAATCAATGTGCTATTTCTTCCTCCCGATTTGAGATGACCACGTCCTTTATCCCTATGTCATCAATCATTACATCTTTCAACACCGCTCTCCCATTCTTTATACAAACCAATGAATATGCAACTGATTGTTGGACTTCAATAAGCTCTTCTTCTACAATCTCTTCTTCTTCAAACGTAGCAACATAATCAAATTCGTTAATGGTATTCTGAATTAACGCTAATTCTGATAAATGATATCCATCAAAATACATTTGGCTTTGGTTCGAAATCTCATAAACCAAATATTGATACTCTTCGAGCAAACTACTATAGTTCCAAATTGTAGTTGAGGTGTCTTGCAATTGTTCATATAACTCATTCGTCTGTTGAATATATCGCTTCCAATCGTCCTCACTCCAGTTGTAAGAATCCCACCCCTCCTCTTCAACCCAATCATTTTCTCTTGTCTCATTATAAGCCATCTCAGCTTCAAAAGCCTTCGATTCCTCCATGTAAAAACGATCAAAAGGGTAATAAATTGATAAGGTAGCGGTACCTTCTTCTTCGTAATCATAATTATCAAAATATTGCACTGTAGTTTTTAGGTAATCTGACGTGTTATCAGGCGCACTTTTAGAGACCGACTCAATGATGGCAAAACCATCCTCATCTTCCATGAATTGAACGTAAACAGTCTCACCGCTTTCCCACTCTTCAGAAACAGAAACCTGTGTCTGATTACTGACATACTGCATGGTAATATATTTCCCTCTAAATGGATCATAAGGATCTCGAGGGGCAGATCGAAACTTGTACTCTCTGCCTTCATTAAGCACATGTTCACGTTCAAAAATCATCATAGCAGGAACGGCAATTTGGGCGAGCGCTACAAAAGCAAATACGAGGAATATAATTTTATTTCTTGACATTTTTATTTCTTTTTTTGATGATTAAATAATTGGTATAGAAGAAGCTCACGCCTAACAAAACAAACAATACGCCTTTCACTATGAAGTTGATATTCGTATCGAAGAATCTGCAAACAATGAGAGCAGATATAATGAGCAATCCATAATTCAAGATCCCTAAATGATCTTGTTTCGCTCCTTTTCTTATCGTAAGTACCCCAATTGCTACTAGCAATAGGTTGACAGCTAATACGGCATATCCGCTAGCAAACCCCATAAAAAACAGACCGATCGCCAATATAAATGAAAGTGTTAGCGGATTGAATGTCTGAATTGGTTTACCTTTTCTTTGAAGAAAAATGACAAAAACCGTTATGATTGTAATAACAAGAGCAACAATCACTTCCTTTGATCCCATCATGTAACCCCAATCTATATTTGAACGAAACAAGTATCGAGAAGAATCACTGAAGCTTAGCACTAATAAAAACGAAAGTTGACCCAAGGATCCAATTATTCTAAAGGCATTATTCCTTAGTTTGCCCGTCGTGAAAAATTCACCAACTGCATAGAATAAACCAAATAAGCTTAAATAAGTTACCATTAACATATCTTCATGTCTAGAAGCGAAAGTTCCTAGAATTATCATAATGGATATTGGTACCAACCAATTGTGAAAACTAATTGCACTTCCATTCGGATTTTTCTTCAACAAATGCATATAATGTGGTACGATACCAAGTAAAAGTATCCAATACAGATAAACATCTTTAACTGCATAATAAGTATAGCCAGTAGCCGCAGCATAACATGTTATTCCGACAAGATATAACAGCGACCCTATCGACGACTTCATGATATACACTAAAGGCAACGACAGCAACATCCATGACAGAAGAAATGTATTAACATTACCAGGGATATTATAAATTTGACTGACTAAGGAAATACTAGACCCAATGGCTAGAATTAAAAAAGCTGTTGAGCTTTCTCTTAGAGCTGTGCTCTCTGGCTTTTTTAGTAAGGTATAGGCACAAACTAATTGCCCAATAATAAGCGGAAGAAAGGCGAAAACCACTTTTATTCCCCTTGGAAGTTCATCCCAGTTATGCGCCAACACTAAGATGACACCCAACCCAACTAGAATGGCTCCCAATATTCCGAAAACAATCAATAGTTTATTTGAAGACCCGTTGTCCTTTTTAGCGTTAAAAGTTCGAATTTCTTTAGCGACCTCTTCTGAAACAATATTAGCATTGATAAGCTCTGTTAGATTTTTCATAGCTGTATAATTTTGATTCCAAAAGTACTTCAATACGCTAGCCCTTCCTACACACAAAATCAATTATAATTACGACATAAGAACTATAAAAAAAACATTAACCAACTATTAATCATTATATTATCTTAACTTAGAATTACGCAATACGCTTAGTTTGGGAGTGATTTTCACCCCAATTTTAAGAGTTTGTCAACTGGAGTTGTGAAAACTCGAATTAATATATCGTAATTTATTTATTCTAATTCACTCAATTAAACAAAGATTTATTAACATTTTAGCATGTTTTATATCGTAATAAAATGGAGGTTTTTCTATTGACACTTTAAAAGTATATCCACAACTTTGAATCGAACTAATAAATGTAAACAATGAATTTTTTTAAATCAGCGATTTTATTCCTAAGTTGTGTATTCGGTATAAACGCCGCAGCACAAACTAGTAGCTTTTCATCATCCAATATTGATTCCTTATTAACGGAATACATTAAACATGCAGAGAATGGATTAGCAAAAGCCTATTGCCTTGATCAAATTGTGCGCTATTATTCAAATTATGAAGAATACGAAAATGCTAAGAAATACAGCGAAGCATCAGGTAATTTAAGCACGCAATTAGAAAATGAAGATGTTACGTTTCGATACCGCTATAGAAATGCAAAACTTGATTACATGCAATCGGGTGAAAATCTACTCGATACAACCGCCTATGTTGAAGCATACGCATATTTTAAAGCAAATGATCCCAAATTTTGTATAGACATCTCTACCGTTATGGCTTTTTACTTAGATGGCATGAGTGGCAATGGTTCTGGTTATGACAAAAAAGCATATCCAGAAAGAATTATTGCATGGTATATGCTTGCTGGTGATGATAACTTGGAGAGAGAGCAATATACATTAGCAGCAGCTACTTATTGCAATGCTAGTCTTAGTTTAAAGAAACTTGGCGAGTTAGACCAAGCCGAAAAAGCCGCTAAAAAAGCCTTGAACGCTAATAACCTATCAGAAGCTAAGAGATGGGCTGGAAATATCTATAGCGCTCTTCAAGACATCTACAACTGGCAGCAAGATACCCTTAAACTTAACGCACTCGAACAAGAACTTATGCTTGCGGATCGAAAGCTGTTATTAGCCTTTTACGAAACTGAAATGTTTGAGACAGAAATGGGGTCTTATGAAGATCCTAATGCGCTAAATGATAGATCAGACAAATGGACTAAGAAATACGACCTACTCCTCGCCGAATTGGATCCTGAAAAGGCCGCAAAAGAGGAAGAATGGAGAAGAGCAGCGATAGAAAGAGCTAAGCAGGACGAAGAACGCGAGAAGGAAAAAAAAATAGCCTTGCAATTAGAAAGAGAAGCGCAAGCAATTGAAGATGCTAAATCAAGAGAGGAATGGGAAGAAAAAAGACAGGAAAGATTAGCTGAGATGAAGCGTCATGCTCAGGAAACCTGGGATGAAACGCTGAGAAATGGAAGCTTATGCGACTGCTTAAAAGATGCCGCTGCAACTATGGAAGAATACCGAAAAATGAACTATGAATTAGGAGAAGAAGAAGGTAATGTCGATCGAGTCTTTAGTTATCCTTGTGTTGAATACAGAAAACCGCGCATATTAATTGAAGATGATCATGAAAAAGAAAAACATTTAAATGAACTGAAAAAATGCGCTGAATTCGAACAGGTCAATGAAGAAATGGCGCTTTATAGAGCTTGGACTTCAGCCCGCCGGGAAGAGATGGCAGAGGACATGATGGCAGAGAGTGTAGATGCTGTTGAAGAATTACGCTCCAATCCATATGATGGATTGAAAAATGAAATTAAAGCACAAAAAACTGCTAATCGTGAAAATTACACAACAGTAAATTTTGAAGAGCAGGACTACATCACCACGACTATTGGAGAACAAGAATGGATGGCGGAAAACCTAAACGTGACGAAATTTCGGAATGGTGACCCAATTCCTGAAGCTAAAACCATTTCTGATTGGGTCAAAGCCTCAGAGAATGGCCAACCGACCTGGAGCTACTATGACTTCGATCCAACGAACGCCGAAACATATGGAAAACTCTACAATTGGTTTGCGGTTATCGATTTAAGAGGTTTAGAGCCTGAGGGTTGGTACATTCCTGAAAATACCGATTGGGAAACCTTGTTTCAAACACTTGGAGGAAACGAGATAGCGGGTCAAAAGATGAAAAATGTCGCAGGATGGAACCCATTAGAAGAAGCGACAAGTGATAACAGTAGCTGGTTTGCTGGAATCCCAAGGGGTTATTATTCTGACGGATCCAACGGGAGTAAACAGTTTTCATTCATGCACGAAACGGGTTTTTGGTGGAGTGCAACAGTTGATTTCGGGCAATTTAGAGCGTACTACGTAACATTAAATGACTACGAAAATTCAGTTCGCCTTTCAGAGAATTACAGAGGTGTGGGCGCGTCAGTGCGCTGCATCAAAGGCGATAAATTTGCCAAAGTAAAGGTAAAGATTGAACATCCAAATATGACCTGTAAGAATGTGATTGATACTAAAACCTATAAAAGCACAAAGATTGGTAAAGCGACTTGGATGGCTGAAAACTTAAATACAAGCGTATTCCAAAATGGAGACAGTATTCCACAAGCAAATACTCTATGGGAATGGGAGAAGGCTAAAGAAGACGAAACACCAGCATGGTGCTACTATGAATTTGAGGATAAAAATGGAATTAAATATGGGAAACTTTACAATTGGTATGCAATTATCGATATAAGAAAATTGGTTCCAACAGGTTGGCACATTCCAAAAAATAATGAGGTTGATAAAATGATCGAACATTTAGGTGGTGAAGATGTTGCTGCTGAAAAATTACGAAGTACCGAAGGCTGGGATGGAAAAAACGGAACCAATTCAAGCGGGTTCAACGCTCTTCCTTCAGGAGCTAGAAAAAGTGATGAGTTTTATGGCTCCAATTACAGGCATAAGGCCATATGGTGGTCTATATCTGTGTGGGACGGTCAATTTTTCCAGGCATCATTTTCAATAGACGGAAATAGTGTTTGGTTGGATGACTCTGATGATAATGAGTCAAGGGGGTATGCCGTAAGATGTGTAAAAGATTAGGAAGCTGAACAACAAACATAGCCTAATATTCTTGCCAGAAAACAAGGGAAATTATCCACTCCACAGGATTTCGAAATCCTGTGGAGTGGATAATTAATAACATCTAATCAATCCCCTACAAAATCTCCCTAGCCTTAACCTCTTCAATAAAGCCCAATTCAAGCTCCTCCTCCACTGTGAAAAAAATTGTATCAATCGGAAGATTTGTTTTATCCAAAATATCCCGCACCATTTGTGGAGTCTCCCGATCTTTATAAATCACAAGAAGATCAATGTCATTTTGTATCACATTCTCCTTTAATGAAGAGCCAAATAAATAAAAACGAATATCGGGATTGCTAGCAGTAATGGTCCTTATCTGCTCTAATAGTTTTATTTCCATTTTTCAGATAGGTTTATGAGTAAATCTCCCCAATAATAGATTTTAATACCATTTTCAGCTGCAAAAGCTTTTGCTTGCTTGGTAATTCTAGCATTTGGATTAGTAGATAATATGGCTTGAAAGGCCTTATATTTAAAATCTGCATAACGAATGCTTTCTATGCCTATATCATAGGCTTCTAGTGCAAGAATAGTTATTTTCGGCAGCTTTTTTCTTTTGATTCGGTATCGTTTTGAATCGATCTGTTTCACTTTTTTAACTAAATCGTGATTTGATAGAAAACTGATCACAAAATCAACTTCCTTTTTTGGATTTGGCCAATGTGAATCTCGTTTTATAATTTTAGCTAAATCTCCAAAATTACCAAATGTGATTTTCGCTTTAGTTAGAAAACGCTGTGTTTTAGGAGGGACATAAGCATTTTCGATTAAATTGAGAACAAAGCCGGGCTTGTTTTCAATTGAATTTCGCTCAATATCAGCCAAGTTCACATCTCTGCAAGCAATTACCAATACTTTGATACTATTTCCATTCTTTTTTAGAACTTGGAATTGGCTCGTATCAATGGTCTTAATTGATTGAATGTCCTTGAATCCACTCAATTTATTAATGGTCCAATTTAATATTTCGGATTGATTTTCAATAAGGCTTATTTTTTAAGTTTAGGCGGATTCGTCAAGTTCGTATTCTATATTTTCACTCATCCAAGTTGTAACACGATCAATAGCGTTTTCAGAATTTGCAATTAATTCCATTAATCTATAATTATATGGATGTTTACAGAGTTTATCCGTTTTAATATCTTTACCAAAAGCATATTTTAACTGTTTTTGAATGACTTCTGGTTTGCTCAATAATGTCTTAAATGTTAGCCCATCAGTTAATGATCCTAAGGAATTAATATTTAGTCCAACATGATGACAGGATGAAAAATATCTTCCTTCTGCCGTCACAAGACCATACAGTAAAAAAGAAGGACAGGGTTCTGAGGTCTCCTTAAATGTATCTGGATGTGATACGCTCGCTTTTACTTCAACTAAGGTATCACTGTTTTGTTTCACAATCTCTTGAACCTGCTCATACAGCAAAAATTGATCTTCTATACGTTCTAGGGTATTAGTTGTAATTCCTATAGCATCTGGTTTAATTCTATTGGCCAATTTAATTAATTGGTCTAATGAATCAATATTCTCATTCATGGCAACAAATGAAAGTTCAACAATAGGTGTTGTTGCTTTACCTCTCTTTTCAATAAGGTTAATAATATTGTTAATTGCAACATCAAAAGTTCGAATTGATGTGCCATGCATTTTTGCATATACCTCTGAATTTCCAGCATCAAGCGAAATTCTTACGTGATCACAGTGTTTAGCAACGGCTTCCAACACATCACCTTTCATATTTACACCGTGTGTAATTAAACTAACTGAATCAATATGCGAAGCCGTAAATTTGATGAAATCTGCAATATTTGAATGCAATAAAGGTTCTCCGCCTCCGCAAAGTCTCACCCTAGAGGTTCCTCCTTTTGATGCGTCTTTGATAAGACTATAGAATATTTTCGGATCCATAAATCCTTTTAAATTATTTGTTTCAGCCGAAATGCAAAAAATACAGTTATGATTACATATTTTAGAAGGAAAAACTTCAAGAAGCTCTGGAAAAAATGGCTCTCCATCAATTAACGCAGCGATTCGATCCGCATGTCTTTTATCTAAAGAAAACGTATGCGCTTTACAAATTGATTTATTTAAGTCAGACATCTTCATTTAGTTTTATAATTCCTTTATTACAATCCATTGCTACAAAAGTCATTTCTGGAATAATTGATCCTGCTCCTACAATACAAGGGATACGAAACTCTCTGCACACGATCGCTAAATGAGACAACATTCCGCCGTAAGTACAAATTACACCATCATACGTTTCAAGTTTTTCCGTATTATCAACGTTGGCCTCTGTCAACATTAATATCTTTTTTGCTCCCTTTGGTAAATTAACTTCAGCTTCACCATAAACAACATAACCTTTCACATCTCCTTTTGAAGCTGGTGTTCCTTTTATTAAATTGCCAGTTTCTTTTATCTCAATTGAATCTGTTTTAATTCCCAAATCTACTATTGGACTCGTCAAATCTCTTATTTGAAACAGATACAATTGACCAGTTTTGTCTATTCCCCATTCAATATCTACTCCTTTTGGATATTCAGTTTTAAACGAACTGGCAATTGATAACAAATCTGACAGTTTTTGAATAAAGAAATCAGGCGCTTTAAGTGGACAATGACCATAAACATGTATTTCATTGTCAATCGTGCTTACAAAGTATCGCATGCGTTCTGGAAAGTCAACAAGAGATGTTTCTAATCTACTGCCTGATTCAATACTTGGCAAATTAGTTTTATCAAATAAAGAGGGGTGAATAATAAACTGATGAAAAAAGTCTCCAGTATTATTCCTATGTTGCCATTTACCATTCTCATATTCCGAAACGTATGGCGTTGTCATTCCATCTACTACAGATCTGCAACTTCCGTAAAAAGACTCAGTATATACTTTTAAAGAATCATTGTCATAAGAAGCAAATGTAACCCCACTGTACATGCTCGCTACGGTATCTTGTATCAAAATATGACAGGGGTTTGTGGTCTTGTTCTTTGTTTGAAAATCCTTTATTATTGCAATTGCAGCATTTAAAACGGCGTCAAATGTCTGTAAATTATTAAATGACAGATATTTACCTGCGTTAGAGTTCGTCTTAGTATCTTCATCATAAGACGCCGATCGAATTGAAAGCCCGGTAACAGGAATTTTAAGCGAATTGAGTAATACCTTCACCTGGAATTGGATGGTTTTTAAATCTCCAAGCAAATACTCAAATTTCGGCACAGCAATTCCTTTAGCGCTCAAATTAATTAAGCCTTGTATTTTTGAAGGAAGTTTAGTTTTGCTTTTGGGACTCAATTGATCTTAATTTTATAAATTTAATGCGATTCCATCTCCTTGATGATTTTTTGTAATGAATCGAAATTACTATGCTTCAAAAGTTCAGCGTCCTGAAAAAATAAGTTCATCCATCTTACAAATCTCGCTTGCCAATAATGTCTATACTCTTCATTAACCTGCAATAGGCGTATCATATAAAATAAAAATTCAATCGTTGAAATGTCTTTAGAGGGCATCTCGTCTGTTATTCCTAGCGGATCATAAGCAAAACATTCACCTTCGATTGGATAGTTTGCTTTAAAATACACAAGGTCATAATCAGCATTTGTTTCTTGATTAATAAACCGAATTCCATCAGCCACATTAGCGTTGTTAATGCTCTGCCGCAAAAACACTGTATTCCAAAAATAAGGGCTTATAGCCTTGGTCGCGTCATTCGTTTTATTCTTAAGTGTTTTCTTGGTTTGTTCTGCATACCACTTTAGATGTGAAAAAGTAGGCGGATCTAAATATTTTTGCTGAAATTCTTGAAACAGTCGGTCATCCGATATGTTTTCATTCAAAAATAGATATGCCGTTTCAAAAATCTCATTCGAAAGATTGATAGAAATAAGTTTGACGAGTTCTTGATAGGTTTTTTCAAATAAGATTCCTATCGGTTTATTCGAAACAAATCGTCTTTCAAGTTCAACACAATTAGCGGCAAATGAATTACGTATTTCAATACTTAATTCAGCCAGACGCATTCCTATATCAGCATTTCCAGATAACTCTTCTAAGAGATCTAATTTAAATGTTTGGTACTGATCACTTGGAAATTTGAATACGCAATCAGCAACAATTCTAATTTGCAAAGAATTATCAAATCCCAAAAAATCCACAAAATGTAAAGCAGCTTTACCATAAGCCTCTAGTTCAGCATTAATATTTGATGCATAAACTAGAGGCAGGTGAACTACTTTTTCATCTCTTTCGGCCACATTTAAATCAAAAATCCAAAATGAATCTTTTATCACTTTGTCAAATAATTCTAGCATAAAGAGATTAAGGTTTAATTGCAAATAAAAATCTATTTACCTTTTGCTTTTGCATTTGCTTCATTAGCCAGTTTTTTATAAGATGCTTTCAACTTTCCTTCAAGAACTTTTGCCCTTTTAGAAGGTTTTTTACCTTTCTCTTTAAGCTTGCCTAATTCTGCTTTTAAAAGCGCTATTTTCTGTAATCTATCCACAAATGGAAAAGTTCCTTGATGCTGTCTAAGAGCATTTACAATTACTGCACTACCATGTGATCCCATATCTTTAAGTTTTAATTATTAGTACTATAATAAATTTAATAATTATCTCTCAGAACAAAAAATGAGAACTTGAAACCAGTCCGAAAATCGTCATAAAACGTGCAGTTTTCATGAGATTCCCGTCGCTTAAAGCGACAAAAGAATCTATGTGTTCCCAAGGAAGTAAGGAGAGCGGAATTCGCAATAAAACACTGTATTTGAGTAAAATAACGAAGGCTTTTATTACATAATATTCTAAGTTTATTTTAAAGAATTTAAACTTGTAATATAACTCAAACACTACTTTGTCAGGACTACGTATGACTTTCGTCAATCTTGCTTTTTGGCGTGTTATTCTTGCTTATTATGTTAATAATCGACCCTGAAATTATCCCATAGTTTTTATCGTGATTTCAATTCCCATTTAGTAGATGTGCAATTTTAAGTAAGGAAGAACAAATAATTCATGAATAGCTTCGTTACAATTTCATAAAGTATAAACACGTTCAATCCTTATCAATTTAAAAGCTTGAATCCTTTTTTTTGCAATATCTTTGAACAAAATTCATAACCCATTATGCTAAAATCAAAAATTTTACTTGGAACTTTATTTTTTATACTAACCGGATTTGGACAAACCTTTGAATGGGGGATTATTAACGGCGGAACTGGCCTAGACGCGATATACAATATAGGCGTCACCTCAGATGGCAGCATAATTTCAGTGGGAATATTTGAAGAAACGGTAGATTTTGATCCCGGAGCTGATGAAGTATCGCTAACCTCTTTTGGGGAAATAGATGTTTTCATACATAAAACAAATTCAGATGGAGAATTGATTTGGGCGGTTTCTATTGGCGGAGAAAACGCCGAAAATTCAACGAGCATGACACTTGACGCTGATGATAATATTTTTATTGCAGGATCATTCGAATCAACTGTTGATTTTGATCCTGGTGCGGGTGTATTTAATTTAACGGCACCAGGTGCTGATCCTCATGAAAATTTCATTTTGAAATTAGATCCTGATGGGAATTTTTTGTGGGCTAAATCATTTGGTGGCGATTTAAACGAGGCTAATAATGAAATTAAAGTAGATGGAGATGGTAATATTTATTGTGCTGGCTTTTTCGAAGGAACGGTTGACTTAGACCCGGGTGCTGCTATTTTAGAATATACAGCAACTGGAATTGGTTCCGCTTTTGTCATAAAATTAGATGAGAATGGTGATTTAATTTGGCATTATGTCATTAACGGGATTACCGCAGCTCACGGAAACTCGGCCTACGAGGTTGTCATTTCTGAAATTGGTGAAGTAACACTAACAGGGCATTTTTCGGAAACAGTTGATTTTGATTTTAGTGAAGCCACTTACAATGCAACTGCAGTAGGCGGAGCAGATGTATTTGTACTACGCCTCAATGCAGATGGAGAATTTATTTGGATGAACAGCTTTGGTGGTTCTGGAACAGACAGATGTTTTCAAGCAAAATTAGATGCTGAAGGAAATACCTATATAACAGGAGAGTTTATACACTCATTTACAATTACCCTTCCTGACGGTGAAGAAACATTTACTTCACACGGAAGTTATGACATTTTTCTAGCTAAACTAGATAGTGACGGGAACTTTTTATGGATGAAAATAATTGGCGGTGTTGCTCCAGACGGCGGAAGAGCCGTTTATTTATGCGCTGATGGAAACTTGGCCATTACGGGTAGATTTCAATCTGTAGTAGATTTTGACCCAAATGAAGGCGTATTTGAATTAAACTCAAGCTCTAGCATAGATGGCTATATCGGGAAAATAAGCCCCTCAGGGAATCTTTTATGGGCGGAATCTTTTGGCGGAAGTGCGAGTGATTTTGGATTAGATATAAAAGAGACTGCTGACGGTAGTATCTACGTTTGCGGTGCGTTTAACGAATCCGCAGATTTAAATCCTGGTGGCGGAATTCAAAATGTCACTTCGGCTGGTAGTTATGATGGTTTTCTTCTAAAACTAAGTGGTACTGTTGGACTAACGCCCAATGAATTACCAAAAGTAACGCTCTACCCCAACCCTGCCAATACTGAAGTATTTCTTGAGTTTAATGAAGTCTTGAATCAAAGTAAAATTAAAGTATTTAATATTTCGGGACAAGTCGTTTACACGAACTACTACCCTAATGAAACGCCACGAAACTTGAGAATTGAATTAAATCAAGAACCGGGGGTCTATTTTGTTCATGTCAACGCGCTAGATCGTGAAACACTCGTTTTTAAATTGATTGTGATGTGATAGTTGGCCCAGTTCAAAAGTCATTCGCAAATGCTTACTTTTAGATTATTTGGCATGAATCAATAAGAACAAGTTTTCCTATGTTTAAGAAAATATTCTCCTTTATGAAAAAGGATACTCCAAAGGTTATCAAAAAGGAGGCTAACAATGTTCTTAAAATCTATAATGTTGTTTTGCGAGGCGAAAACGTTGACAGTGATTATTGGAATGAAGACCATGGCTCATTGGATTTAATTCACATTTTCGAAGAAAATTTTACGAAAAATGATTGGATAGCATTAGCCTTGGATTTGAATAATTGGTCTACAGAGCAGTTAGAGTTATTTATTCAAGGAATATTAGGTGGATATTCAGGATTTACGAATAATGGGATTTATTATTATAACGATAAAGAAGCCATTTTGGAAATAACGAAAACAATTCCATATCGATTTGACTTGTTATTTCCCATCCTTCAAATCGAAAATGACAGAAAAGAACTTTACAACCCTTTATCCTGCGAAATAATTGAAAATATTAACTTTATTAATGACCATTTTGACATTTTGCTCGCGATAGATTTGGGATATTTAGACAAAATAAGAACGATATTAGAACTACTAAAGTTATCAGACTCAAAACATGAAATAGTGATTGAATTGAGAGCTAAAATTGATAACTCTAGTAAATCCCCCTAGAAGGGTTCCGCTCCCCAAAGTGCTCCGCTGGGTTTGTAACCCTGCGTGACATCCCTTTTAATGGAATTTACAATCTCCAATTATAACATTCACTAAAACCCTACAATTCACTATTTTAGCAAAAAAATAGAATCCAATTCTATGCTCACTTTAAATCAAAGTATTCATGACCGCACAAGATTTTTTATCAAAATATTTAGAATATATGACGATTTGGGCACCGTATAATGCAGATAGCCCACCAGGAAAGATAAGACGTAAACAACTTATAGCTCTGATTCAAGCTTTTGAACTAGATGCTAACCCTGGTAACTTTCTAGAAAGAATAAAGGGTAAATTCTCTAGTAAAAAGAAAGATCCTTTGAATGATTTTCCAATGGGTCAATTTCTTTATAGTGATGACTTAAATGATTATAGAGAGATTAAATCCAAAATCAAATCTTTTCTTGATGCACATTATAAAGATATACCGTCCAAATATCGAGAAGAAATGCATTTAGGCTGGCTCTTTAATAATTTGTTATTATTTCGAATTGATGTGCATAAAATCGCTTATCCTGACAAAGGAATGGATGAAGGTTTTTCTGGAGCCTTAATGTACAGTCATCATTTAAAAAGAAAAATCAAAGATGTTATTCAATTCAACATTACTGAAATTGATGAAACCTTGTGTTACTTAATGGATCAAAAAAATCAAGACATCCCTATCTCCAGATTAGTCTCAGAGTTTAATTACCCTAATGTCGATTTAGACAAAACCGAAAGCGACTGGTTATCAGATTCAGACAACTACTAAATCCCCTGACTTTGTTAAAACGCAGGGTTGCAAACCCTGCGCAGCGGCTTACAAAAATAATGGATCCTGCTTCATAACGTAAATTGCTATAATTCCCTATTTTTACAAGACTGAAAATAGTAGATAAAAATGTTTTTGAAACCTGCATCATTCATTCTTTCACTGAGTATTATAGCCACGTTTACCGCTTGTCAGCAAGTTGATAATGATCAAAATATGGAGAAAAAAACTATAGCAACTGATAACCCTGATAGCTTAGATGATAAGAATACATATCTGAATCCAGTGGATAGTAATATTTATTTTACCGAAGGTGAATGGGAAACGTACGCTCCTGAAGTCCCGAAAATAAATAAAGGAATCGTGCAAACTAAGCAGATCATCTTATTATTGGATGATGCACAAATGGAAGCACGCATCTCAATAGATACGTTGGCTGAATTTATCAAAGTAGCAGAAGAAATCATTTATACCGAATTTGAGGATAGTGATAAAGTTGGAGAATTACTTATTCAATTTACTTTACACGAAACTGGCATTCCTGGTGTCGCGATATCCTTAACTGATGACGTTGATCGTGATAAAACATCAGAGATAAACAATAAACTAAAGGCTATTCGCGGATTTGAAACCAAGAAAGACAGTGTTCCCTTTCAATTACATATCGGCATTAATCAATAAAATATGAAACCCATGGAACTTCGTTAGGTTTGCACTGGCTCCTCTTCCATCTCAAACCCCTCAACTATTGTTATAATTCCCTATTTTAGCCAAACACGGACTCACATTACACCTAATACATAACACTTAACACTATAAAAAACAATGCCTTTCAGCGCAAACACCATCTACTTTGTTGCCAACAAAAAATTGAAAAAGGAACTTGAAAAAGATCCTGTACTCAGTTATAACCTATATTGGATAAAGCCAGGAACCTTAAAGGATGTGAAACTTCCCAAGCAAGGCCTTTTTGCGGTTACAAATATTGAAAGTGCGCAGTATAATGACGGGCCTTATGTTATTCCATGGGATGGTATTTGGTCTAAAAAACGACAAAAGATACAATTTTATTTAGACGAAAAATCCCATGAGCATCCGCCCAACAGGGCAAACGCATTTAAGCTTTCAGCATTAGCTCAAGATACGGATTATCCCATCCAGCCTTCTTTCGCTTGGATTTGATTCCGAGCTTGCAAGTTTTCTCTTGCTTGGCTAGATTAAGTGCAATTTTGTTTATTAGTGAAAAGTTTTGAGAAGCATTGCCTTTTCTTTTTCGATTATGGTCTTCATTGAATGCTACGTCTAAGGACCAATGTAATTTATTTTCAATCCCCCAATGGTTTCTAATAACATACTGTAATTTTTGGGCACTTGCATTAAGTGAAGTAATATAATATCTAGTGCCGGTTTCTTTCTGCCCAGTTGCTTTAAACTCTCTAATACTTTCTATTCTTACAACAGATTTTAAGGCAGGCCATTTCTCTATATTTCCCATGTGTATAAAGTCGTTTATCACTGTGCAAGTCCTTGTTTCAATTCTTCCATGCCCATAATCAACGTCAACGGATTTATCAAAAACTCTATTGAATCTAAATTCATCCTCTATGTTTTCTAACAGCTCTGGTTGATTTCCTTTTACACCTAAAACATAATTTGCCTTAGCATCAATTATTTTTTTTACAATTTGAGTTTGACATCCCATTGCATCAATAGTAATTGTCGTACCTTCTAAAGCTAAAGCCTCTATTAAATTAGGGATTGCTGTTATTTCATTGGTTTTTTCTCCAACCTTAACTTGACCCAAAACTAAATTACTTTCACAAGCCCAAGCGCTTACCATGTGAATGGGTGAAACTCCATTCACTTTTGCTCCCCTAATTGTTTTTCCATCAATAGCAACAACCTCACCTTCTAGTAAAGTTGAAAGTGAGGCGACCCACTCACCAAAACAACGCTCAAAATTTTCTGGACATAAGTTGCTAAAAACCCTATTAAAAGTATCGTGAGATGGAATGCCATTCGGTAATGGTAAAAAGGTTTTTAGCCAATCATATTTCACTTTTCCATACTCCTCTATTTCTTCCCAAGCTTCACATCCACATATAACTCCACAAACTGATATTGCTATAATATCTACCAACTGATGCTTCTTACATTTGTCACGTCTTGGATCTTCCAAATCTTCAAAGAAATCTAATAATTTATCT
This sequence comes from Crocinitomix sp., assembly GCA_013138735.1. GTDB lineage: Bacteria > Bacteroidota > Bacteroidia > Flavobacteriales_D > Crocinitomicaceae > Crocinitomix. The sequence goes on from WTCE01000054.1 coordinate 107,568, forward strand.
TTT
>WTCE01000031.1 GCA_013138735.1 Crocinitomix sp.
ATGGATTTGATTTAGAAGGTGCTTCGCAAATGCGCTTACATGTTCTTGATTTGGCAGATGGTAGCTTTGAATTTATTTGGAGTTTCCATCACATCTTAATGGATGGTTGGTGCATGAGTATTTTAACTAATGAGTTTTACCAATTGTTAAATTCAGCAGCTCAAGGCGAAGAAGCTAACTTACCAGAGGTTGCAAATTATTCCAATTACATTCAATGGTTAGATACCGTAGATAAAGAAGAAACTAAAAAATATTGGGCAGGATTATTAGAAGAATATTCCACTGCAATACAATTGCCGTTTGAAGAAATTAAGACTCCGAACAATGAATACATTAATGCAAAAGAAACCATCTTAATATCAGAAGAACAATTCAAATCAGTTGAAGAATTATGTGGCCAATTAGGGATTACACAAAATTCATTTGTTCAAGGAGTCTGGGGCTTTCTTCTTTCTAAATATAACAGTACATCAGATGTTGTTTTTGGCGCCGTTGTTTCTGGAAGACCAAGCGAGTTAGAAGGGGTTGAACAAATGGTTGGCTTGTTTATCAATACAGTTCCTGTTCGTGTTAAATATACCCAGGAATCAACCGTGCAAAATTTCCTTAAAACGATTCAAGATCAATCTATTAAAGGAGGGAGTAATCACTACTTAAGTCTGTCAGATGTAAATGAGCAGAGTGAATTAGGAAAGGATTTACTCAATCACATTTTAGTATTTGAGAATTATCCAATTAGTGAAATAGCCGAGCAGACTATAAATGGAGAGGAAGAATCAATTGATTCACTTACAATAGAATCCTTGGAAATGGTGGAGCAGACTAATTATGACTTTAGTGTCATGATCGCTCCTTCTGATGTTGACCTTAAGGTTGAATTAAGATACAATGCCGCGAAATATAGCGAAGTTTCTATTCAAAATGTTGCAACGCAATTTGAACGTTTAGTTCAAGAGTTTTCTGAAAAGTCAACTGAAAAATTAACTGAGCTAGAATTCTTGTCAAAAGATGAGATTGATTTTCAATTGGATGAATTAGCAGGATTTAAATCTCAATTAGAAGGACCAAACACATTAATTCAAGTCTTTGAAAAACAGGTCGCTAATCACCCGGATAACGCGGCAGTTGTTTTCAAAGATAAGATGTTAACCTATGCCGAGTTGGATGAGATTTCCAGCCAAATGGCCTATTTCCTTTCAAAAGAAAAAGCATTAAGTGTTGGTGAATTTGTTGGAATAAAAATAGAGCGGAGCGAGTGGTTTATCGTATCTGTTTTGGCAATATTAAAGCTTCGAGCAGCCTATGTGCCAATAGATCCTACTTATCCAAAAGAAAGAATCGATTTTATTGAAAAGGACAGTGGATGTCGTATAGTTGTGACAGCTGAAATAATCAATGAATTTATTGCATATTCCGATAAGCAATTAGTGTCATTAAGCAAAGATTCCTATGATCCTAATGATTTGGCCTATGTTATTTATACATCAGGTTCAACTGGTCAGCCAAAAGGTGTGATGATCGAAAATAAGGGAATTACGAACACCATTAAAGCGCAAATAGAAGTTTTTGGAGTAACACCAACCAGTAAAGCACTATTCTTTTCTTCTTTTTCTTTTGATGCCTCTGTTAGTGAGGTCTTTACGGTTTTGCTCAAAGGAGCCTGTCTTTATATCTTGGAAGAAGAACTTCGAACAGATATAAAAGGGTTGAAAGACTATGTGAATAACAATGAAATTGAAATAGCATTCTTTCCTCCGGCTATTGTTCGGATGATTGATATCAAAAGCTTAAACATTCAAGTGCTGATCACTGGAGGAGAAACTGCGGATGTTAGAAAAGCAAAAGAATTTTTGACAAAAGGAAGCTTTATTAATGCCTACGGCCCAGCGGAAACAAGCATTTGTGCTACAATGAATAGGCTAGAATGTGGTACAGAAGTAGAAGTAACTAATATTCCAATTGGTAACCCAATCTGCAACGCGACGTGTTATATTTTAGGTTCAAACAATGAATTATTACCGAAAGGGGCAATTGGAGAAATATGTGTTGGAGGAAATGGTTTAGCTAAAGGTTATTTGAACCGTCCAGATTTAACAGCAGAAAAATTCATTGCACACCCGTTTATTGAAAGCGAACGTTTATACAAAACAGGAGATTTGGGACGCTGGTTGCCAGGCGGTATGTTAGATTTTGTAGGTCGAGCAGATGATCAAGTTAAAATTCGTGGGCATAGGGTTGAAATAGGAGAGATTGAAAACACACTTTTAAGTAAACCGGATCTTCAAGAAATTGTAATTCTAGCAGAAGCAACGGATCACGGAAAAGAGTTGGTTTGCTATTTGGTTTCAGAGAAGAAACAAACCGCAGAAGAATTGCGAACTTATCTATCAGATAGATTACCTGATTATATGATTCCGTCTGGCTTTGTTCAATTGGATCAATTTCCATTGACAACAAATGGAAAGGTAGATAAGCGAGCGTTAAAATTGGCAGAAGGAGAGGTATTGTCTGGAGGTCAAGCTTATGTTGCCGCTAACACAGCAAAAGAAGCATTATTAGTTGATGTTTGGGAAGCCGTATTGAAACGTTCACCTATAAGTATCACAGATAGTTTTTACAATTTAGGAGGAGATTCCATCAAATCCATTCAGATTGTGTCGCGTTTAAAACAACACGGATTCAGTCTTAAAATAGAGCACATTTTACGCACCCCAGTTTTAAGCGACTTAGCAAAATTGGTAGAAAAAAATGAGCGTATCATAGATCAATCTGTTGTTGAAGGCGACGTATTATTGACGCCAATTCAAACAGCTTTCTTTAAAGATGCAAGCATTCAAACACCCTCACATTATAACCAATCTATTCTCTTAAAAGCAAAATCAAACTTGGATGGAGAAGCACTTGAGGCAGCAATTTCACATTTGGTTAATCACCATGATGCCTTGCGAATGGTTTACCGCACAGCATATGAGCAAATTGTACAATATAATAATGACATAACAGCAAACAATTATACCTATGCTTATCATGATTTAAGAGAATCCTCTGACGAGTTAGCTGAAATGGGCACATTGGGAGAAGTTGTTCAATCGAG
>WTCE01000131.1 GCA_013138735.1 Crocinitomix sp.
TTAAAAAAAAATGACCAAGAATACCTATTGAATCCCCATAGCTTTTGATGACCCCGAGAGGAGGAGTGCAACACACGCTCTAATGAACTGCGGCCTTACCGCAATTCATTAGAGCTTAATTGTTAGGGATGTTTTTATTTAATACTTTTATATAGTTTTATGATCGGCTTAATTACTTTTTCAATTAATTCATCACTAGAATTTATATCAAGCAGATTAACCTTTTTAAAGCTACCTTTTATTTTGAAGTTACCATCTTCATAATCTATTTCTGGGAATTTTGAAAACAACTTATTATCTGTGTATTCAAAGTATCCCATTAGGTTTTCAAATTTTTTAATGAATTCCTTGTTTTTTTTAATACTGTGAAATATTCCGAAAATTAATTTGGGTTCAGATTCATTTTTATCTTCTAGAATTATCCGAAAATACAAAACTTTTAATTCTGCATTTATCTCTGTGAAATTTTGTCCTTTTTTTAATTCTGTGCTGCTTTCGTCCACAAATGCAACAGCAAACTTTCTTAGTAGCCACAAATTAACATTGTTTGGCTCTAAACCCGCTGAGCTTCTTGAGCTAATAGCATAGCCACTTGTTTTTAATATTTGAAATCTAAATTCAGATTCTCCTAATTGACCTTCAATCTCTTTTATTAAATAAGAGGATTCATTGTAAAGTTTTTGAATAAATTCAAAAGCATTTTTTACTTGTTTTGAAATTTCCTTTGATATGGCATTATTTTTTCAAAACCATCTAATTTATCCATGTAGCCAGAAAATTCACCTTTAAATTTTGAAGTCATTATATTATAAAAAATGGAATGCTCTAACTTGGTGCAGTCTGGTACTTTAATTTTACATAGTCCAATAAAACTTCTCAGTTTTTTCTTTACTAATAAACTATATAAGTCTCTAGCAAATTCTTCATCTTGTTTTAGGTTTGAATTTTCAAGAATCTTGTTTAAGAAACTTGCAACAAGCTGCCAATTTGTCCAAATAAATAGAAAATCTTCATTTTCATGTTCCGAATATTTAGTCTTATTTTTGTAATATTCTGCTGTAATTGCGACATAAACAAATTCTTTATTGAAATTATTTGCAGACATTTTCCCCATTTCAATCTCTCTCTCAATTTGAGAATTTGTAGAGGATGTTTTCGGTGAAAAATCAGAATATAGTTTGGCTTCAAACAATAGGTAATATTTTCCGCACAGTACAATCAAGTCTGGTTCGGTACCATCATCATAGCTTGGCCAAAAAATGAATTCAGCATTTTTTGATTCTATCAAAGAAATTTCTATACCTAGAATAAGCAGGTACTCTTTGAACAATTGCCTGTCAGCGTATTTGAAAAAGGAAAATACATTTGAAGTCAGTATATCTTCACTATTGTCAAGTTTACTCGGGATTTTCCCATTTATTTCTGCAACTATCATTTTTTAATTATATACCCTAGCATCCAGCAAAAAGAATGTCTTTTATTCCTTTTAGCCATCAGTTGGCGGATTGTACACCTAATTTAGTGAATCAAAGGGACTTTTCAAATTTTGGATGTGCTAAATATCCCCCAGTTAAATCTCCACTTCAGCAACCGTAGTCTTCACAATAAAATTGCCCAATTGTACCGTTAACTTCTTGCCATTAACCTCTAACAAGGTACCCAAGGTGTTTTGATTTTTTAGTTTAATTTTCTCACCAATTTTTAAGGCTTTTTTTAGCCGTTCTGCTTCCTTTTTTTGTGCCGTTGCAATTTCTTCTGCAGTGGGGGCTTTCTTTTTGGTTTGATCGGGTAGATCTGGGTTTTTTAAATTTTTAGCCAAAACAACAGGTTTCTCAGCTTCTAGAATCTTAGATTTTTCGATAGAAGCCAATTTTTTGAGGGCTTCCATTGTAGCTTTATTGGTTTTATGATGTTTGAATTTTCCCAAAATTTCATAAAACTTTTTGCCTATTGTTACAAACTTGTTTTGCTGTTCAATATATAGGTTAATGCGGTCCGATTTATCTTGTAATTTTTCCAATTTCGCCTCATATTCTCGCAAAGCTTTTTTGGCTTCGTTTTGCGATTTGTATTGCTCGGAATTAATTTTTTTAAATTTTGATTTCTCCTTTTGTAAGGATACCGTTAGCGCATCTACTTGCAATTTATTATCAGATACTTTGGCTTTTGCTTTCTCAATTAAATCCAAAGGAATGCCATTGTGTTGTGCTACTTCAAATGTAAAAGATGAACCAGGTTGACCAATAGATAATTGAAAGAGTGGTTCTAATTTTTTCGTATCAAAAAGCATACAAGCGTTCGTTGCCGCAGCTAATGATGAGGTTAAAATTTTAATATTGGTATAGTGCGTTGTAATTACGGCGTAACAATCTTTTTCATACAATTCGGTATAAAAAACTTCTGCTATGGCACCGCCCAATTCTGGATCAGATCCGCTTCCAAATTCATCCAATAATAAAAGCGTTTCCGAATTAGCGTTTTCCAAAAAGAAATTCATCCGATTTAAGCGGTAGCTATAGGTGCTCAATTGGTTTTCTATCGATTGATTATCGCCGATATCAGAAAATATTTGGTTAAACCATGCACAATTGCTGTCTTCGTCCATAGACAAGAACAAACCGCACTGAAACATCATTTGCAGCAAGCCAACTGTTTTTAATGTAATAGATTTACCACCCGCATTTGGACCAGAAATAACAAGGAATCTACTTTCCTCACTCAATTCCATTTCTTGGCCAATGGTGCTAATGCCGTCTATTTGATTTTTTAAATAGAGTAGGGGATGAGTCGCATTTTTCCAATGCATCCGCTTGGTTTTATTCAAACCTGGGCGAATTCCATTATATGTTTTGGCAAAAAGTACCTTGGCGCTCAATAAATCAAACCGAATTAATAAGCGTTGGAAAGCTTTTAAGTGATTTTTTTCAGCTCTAAGATTTAAGGTGACTTTTTCTAGAATCATGAAAATCTCATTGCTTTCATCCATTCTAAGTTGCTCTTGTTCCTTATTTAAAAGCACACTTTCTTGTGGTTCAATATAGGTATAGGTGCCTTTAGCACTTACGCCATATATTTTACCCGGAACACGTTTTTTATATTGAGATAAGACCGCTAACAGCCTCCTGTTTTCTAAAAAAGACTCTTCAGAATCGCCTAAAAGCTCATCTTGTTTGCAACGCCTTAAAGCTTTCTCAAAGTTTTTGTTAATCTCTGATTTGTTAGCCTTTAATCTTCGGCGAATGGTCTGTAAACGCGGTGTGGCGTCATCTTTTATGTTTAATTTTTTGGTGTCTAAAATTTCGGTGATGATTTTTAGAACATCCTTAATTCCAGTTATATGCTCGCAGGCGGCGTATATTATTGGATAATCCTCTTGTTGATTGCGGGCAAAGTCAATCAATAATTTTGTGCCTTGGCATAAAGAATAGACTTTAATTAATTCGCTTAGAATTAGGACGCCATTTTCAATTCGTAAAATATTTAGGGCGGTATCTATATCCTCAGCATTCGGATGCGGAAAACTTAGTCGTTCATCATTATGGATGGTTTGAATTTCGACGAGTAGATCCAATTCCTTGTTCAATAATTCAGGCTGATCAAAAAAACTAAGGCGCATAGCATTGGCCTTTGCTTTTTGCGATTTACAGAAGGTGGAAAGTAATTCGCAAACAACATCAAACTCTAGGTCTTTACTGCTTTGCTGATCGAAATTCATTGACTTTAAAAATTCCTACAAAGCTACTGAATTTTCTTATCGAAGATTATTTAATACGCTGTATTTACTGATTTATGGGCGAAATGCTTCACATTTACAGTTTTTATTAATAGATTTAATAAGATAAAACCTAATTATGATGCGTTATTTATTCCTACTCTTACCCTTTTTCTTTGTTTCGAATGTGCGAGCAGATTCGCCCTTAACATCCACGCCGTTTGCAGATGCATACGCCAGTGAAAAAATGGTGATGTACGTCGCCACAAAAGGTTTAGACGAAAAAGCAATGAAGTATTTGGGAAGTGAAGATGGTGATGCGGTAGTAAAAATCGCCATGATTAACCAATTGAGTTGGGGGAACATGGAATACACTAAAGCTTTTGAAAAGTACTTGATTGAGAAACGAAAGGTTAAAGAGAAGGTGTTTAAGTATTTACGTTATCCAAAAGGAGATGAAGTGAAAGAGAATAAATGGACAAAGAAACTAACCGCAGATGACTTAATGTGTTGGGCCTATTTTAATGCGCTTGGCAATTATTTTAATCCCCAAATGAGCAGTTCGGCGGCACAGTTAGCCATGCAGCGTGAGCAGAATAGTATGGCGCATGCAAGTGTTTATGCTTTAATTTCATGCCAAGTTGCTTTTGACAAAAGTTGGTGTAACATCTATAAATTAGGACAATTGTATTTTGTTGAAAAGACGTATGAATCAAATCCATTAAATGCAGATGCGGTTCAAGTAATTTTAGATTATTTAAATCTTTATAAAGCGGATTGTTAAAATGTAATTTGGCAACCTACAACAAGACCATAACTTTGGACGTTGGCTTGACTGTGCGTAACACCTGGTGGAAATGGATCAAAATCATTACTACCACTGATCCAATTTAACGGAGCATAACCATCTGTTCTAAATCCTTCAACAAATAGTTTAGAAGACTGGTTAATTAAGGCAGAAAAGCCTAATATGTATTGGTTTTGTCTTTCCCATGGAGCGCCATTTGGACCAGCAACGAAATCAGAAAACTCGAAAGAAGCGGTGTATTGAATGTTTTTAGTCGGATTAAAAAGGTAGGATGCTCCAGCGTCAAAAGAAGAAACTCTAAAAGCTTCAAACTGATTGAGCGGAGCAGTAGGGTTATGTGTCCCTTCCCATACTTTTAGCGTTTTTGCATAACTTGTTTTAACAATGATTCGGTCTTTATAATTGAACATTCCATAAGTTGTTACGGCAGGGTTATTTTCAACACCTGGTTCAAAATGTTTCACTGGAAACGAATGGTTATAGGTTGACCCATGTAAATAGGATCCACCAAATTTGAATGAAATATTTTCTGCAAAATTTACAGTATAATTAAGGTCGGCAGTAAAGTTATTGACAAGTGAAGGTACATTTGTTGTATCGCCAACAATTGTGGTCATTCCTCTAAACTGAGCACCGCCTTGTGCAGCCATTAAAGTGGCGTGAATATTCCATTTTTTGAAACTAACCTGAGCTCCATAACACAAGCCACCAAAGGCATGCCACATGGTACTATTAGTGAATGGACTTACTGATCCCATTTGACCGAATGGCGAATCCATTTTTCCAATGGCACCATAAACAGGGAATTTTCTTAAATCACCAATTACAACAAAACCTTTGCGCAATTGCAATTGGTTCCGCGCTAAATCGGTAATCAAACCTGTTCCAAAACTTTGTTCCGGATTGTATAAGATTTCAGCATGTGAACTTAACCAATTCGTGACATTACCTGTTAATGATACTTGAAAGGAGTGTACGACTGCTTCTGTCACCACATTTCCAATTTGGTTGCTAGATGTAGGGTGTCGCATTAAGTATGCAAATTTCGAATCGGTATTTGAAACTTGATAATCACCAATTGCAATTAATGAAGTTCCAATAATTAATTTGCTGCCATCCAAATTTCCAGCTTCTTTTTCTTCCATTAAAACACTGACTTTTCGCAGGTTTTGATTGGGTTCTAACATCCGATAGGTAAAAGGACTATTGATTTCTAATTTAAAACCAGATTTTGGACTTTCTGTTGATTGGCTATTTCCAACAATTACAGTTGAAATAAGTAGGAGGAGCAGTAAGATTTTCATAACGTAGTATTAGAATCCTTACTTATATTTAACGACAAGGATTCGTTTCGTAGGGTATTCAAAAATAGTAAATTTGTTGGCCTTTCAGCAAGCTATTTGAAAAAAAATGAATTAAAAATTAAGATGTTTAAACAGCTATTTCAGTCCAAACTACTGCAATTTCTGCTTCTAATTCAGCCATTTTTTCTTTTGCCGGGTTTTGATTAGGCAAACTTGTTAAAGTAATTCCTTTTTGATTTGAGTTTGTTGCTGTAATTTCAAAATACTTTTTTTTATTTTGCACCAAACTTAATCCTTCATATTCATTACGGTTGAATGTTTTTGATTGTTTAAGTCCAGGAATGAAATTGTATTTTGTCCCTTTAATTATTTCATTATCAGTTATCAATACGTCAACTGTTGTAAGCGAGAAGTATACGATTGCTAATTCTAGGATTAGTGCTCCTGCTGATATCCACGGATGATCAAGTCCAACATAGCCACTAAAGGCCATAATAATCACCCAAACATAACTCAATAGGTTTAAAATGGGATATTTGTCAAAGGAATGAAGTGTTTTATTTTGCATTTTTCAATGAATCTAATTGTTCTTATTCATCCACAAGATAAAGGCATAATCCTCTGCCACTTCTTTCAATTGCTCAAATCGTCCAGCAGATCCTCCATGACCTGCATCCATATTCGTCCGCAATAAAATAGGATTTTGATCTGTTTTTAATTCTCGCAATTTTGCAACGTATTTTGTAGGTTCCCAATATTGCACTTGCGAATCGTGTAAACCACTTGTAACTAACATTGCAGGATAATCCTTAGCTTCTAATTGATCGTATGGTGAATAGGAAAGCATATAATCGTAATAGGTTTTTACATTCGGATTTCCCCATTCATCATACTCTCCTGTTGTCAAAGGAATTGTTTCATCAATCATAGTAGAGATCACGTCCACAAAAGGCACCTGAGAAACGATTCCTTTCCATAATTCTGGACGAAGATTAGCAATAGCCCCCATGAGTAATCCGCCAGCACTTCCGCCCATGGCAAAAACGCGCTCTGGCGCACAATAATTATCTGCAATTAAGTGTTCTGTAACGGAAATAAAATCAGTAAAAGTGTTTTTCTTTTTCAGTAATTTCCCTTCATCATACCAATTGGTGCCTAAATATTCGCCACCACGAATGTGCGCAATTGCAAATACAAATCCTCTATCTAACAAACTTAAGCGGCTAGAACTAAAATAAGGATCAACAGTTGAACCGTATGAACCGTAAGCATAAACTAATATTGGATTGGTTCCATCTTTCTTAAAAAGCTCCTTTTTATAAATAACTGAGGTTGGAACCTTCATCCCATCTGCAGCAGTTGCCCAAGTTCGTTCAGACTGATAGTGAGTAGGATCAAAATCTCCAATAACTTCTTGTTGCTTTAATATGGTTTGTTCAAAGCTTTTTAAATCAATTTTAATAACCGAATTAGGAGTTGTCATTGAACTGTATCCAATTCGAACAGCATTACTATTGGGTTCAGGATTGTTTCCTAAATAAAGCGTATATGTTTCTTCAGAAGGGGGAATTATCTTAGCAGTATAATTGGCGCGGTCATAAACCTTTAAACGAGAAAGGCCATTTTCCTTTTCCTGAACGACTAAATGCGTATTGAAAACATCAAAATCCTCAATTAATACATCCAAATCATGTTCTTGGATGATTTTCCAATTGTCCCAATGCCTTTCATTCTTCTTGCAAATTGCTACTTTAAAATTTTTGGCATCCATATTAGACTTAATGAAAAAGTCTCCGCCTGCAGATTCAGGATAGTATTCATGCTTTTCTTGTCGGGGAAGAAAAATTTCAAAATCAACCGTATCATTGGCCGATTTAAATCTAAATTCAGTTGTTAAGGTACTGTGGCAGCCAATAAAAATATATTGAAAATCTCCCGATCGATTCACGGTAATGATATAAGTATCATCAACTTCTTCATAAATATTTGCAATGATTCCAGTATTAATGTCTATAGATTGAACCAAATATGGTCGTAAAGTATCGCTATCCTTTATTGAATAATAGAGCGTATGATCGTCATTGAGCCAGGCCAAATCACTCCCCGTGTTTTCAATACAGTGAGGCAATAGTTCACCGGTTTCTAAATTTTTAAACCGAATTTGATACAATCTTCTTCCAGAAATATCTTCTGTAAATGCTATTATTTTATTGTTTTTAGAAACGGCAAAGGCTACAATTTCATAATACGCGTGGTTTTCTGCGGCAATATTTTCATTGATTAAAATTTCCTCAGGAGCGTCAAGCGTTCCCTTTTTCCGGCAGTAAAAGACATGTTCTAAGCCCTCTTCAAATCGACTATAATACCAATAGCCATTTTTAAAAAAGGGAGCAGAAGAATCATCTTCTTTAATCCGTCCCTTCATTTCTTTAAAAAGTTCTTCCTGCAAATTTTTAGTAGGCGCCAAAATGGAATCCGTATAGGTGTTTTCAGCGTTCAAATGTTCAATTACGTCAGCATTTTCACGATCACGCATCCAAAAATAATCATCCACTCGTTGATGATTGTGTAAAGAAAGTGTATGCGGTATTTTTTTTGGAATTGGATAGTTCATGAACGATTATAATTAAGGGGCAAAGATAGTTAAAACTAGGCAAGGGTTGGTTTAAGAGAAAGAATATTAATGAAGTGTTGATCCAGAATTAAAACACTATTTTCTATCGCCCTAATAAATGAGCGGTGCCTTGACCTTGCAGTTTAGTGCCATTATCCGTAATTGCCGAATAAGAGTAAAAATAAATACCGTCAGGACAGTTGAATCCGCCTTGGTTTGTTCCATCCCAGCCATTACTGATATCATTCAGTTCTATCATTATATTTCCCCAACGGTTTGTAATTATACAATAAAATTCGTCAATCGAAGCGGATTTTAAGTCGAAGGTGAAAATATCATTCAAGCCGTCACCGTTTGGTGTAAATACATTGATGTTTTCAAAAGCAATGGGTTCAAAAACGGTAATTATTTTACATGTTGTATCAGTACAACCATTTTTGTTCATGGCAACCAAACAAACTTCAGCGGTATAACTTTGACCTAGAGGTTTGTAAATGGTGTCTTTCGTTTGGAAATAGTTTTTGCTAATTTCCCAATTCGCTATGGGATGGTTCAGATTCCAAAAAAAGGTACTATCAGCTAGAGGGTTATTTGGGTTGGCAAAGTTTGTGGATTGATTTTCAAAAACAACGTCCACATTTGCGGTTCCTTGACAATCGGTATTGAGTTGGTCAGATAAAACGTTGAAAGCTGCAATTGGATTGAGTGAATCTAGATAAAGTGACTGACGAATAATGCATCCGTTGGCATCCATTGCTGTGAATTCGTAATTACCAGGATTTAATCCTCCCCAAGTTGTGAAATCGATATTTTCATCTGTATCCAAATTTTTCCAGTTGTAAGTATAATCTGGTGTTCCACCTCCAGCAGATGCAAAAACAACGCCATTTCCACTTTGATAACCATACAATCTGCAATAAGCGTGTTCAAACCCAAATTCGGTAAAGTAGAGGGTGTCAGGGTGTTTCACTTCAAAATCAAACACTTTAGAACAACCATTTTCATCATTAATGGTCAAAGTATAATCACCAGCATTTAAATTCCATAAAGAATCAGCTCCCAATCCATTTTCATCCACATAGTTTGGATTCCAGAGATAAGATATTTGATCAGAAGCACCAGTTGCATTAAATACTTCATTTACTACTGCATAACCGGTCGAATCGCCATTACATAGTGGGTCAACAACGGTTAAATCAATGTTTATTTCGTTGGGTTGATTCAGGTATACAGAATCAATTCCTGCACATTCAGAATCATCTTCAACAGTTATGTAATACCAACCCGTGGTTAATGTATTGGCGGTATTACTATTGTCAATATTCAAAATTGTTCCAATATCATCAGTAATGATAAATAGAACCTCGCCAACAGGTTCTTCAACAGAAACTGTAACTGAACCGTCTGAAAAGCCAAAACAAGTTGGGTCACTAACAGTTAATGTCAGATTCATACCGTTGGTCATGGTAATGTCTATTTCGGTAGAAGCAGTGCAACCGTTTTCAGAAGTTACGGTTAAGGTAACAGTGTAAGTTCCGATAACATCATAAGTATGTTCAGGATTTTCTTCCGTAGACGTTTCATCATCCCCAAAATCCCATGCCCATTCTACAACCTCAAAAGGATCTGGCAAGAAAGAAAGGTCGTTAAATTGAACAGGATTTATAATACAACCGCCAGTGCTTCCATCTTGCGAAGATAAACCACTTGCAATGAACTCGAGATTAGCGTCAGGCAAGGGATAAATTGTGATTTGATATTCCGTAGTATCATTACAAGAAAGCTCATTCACTCCAATTAATTGAACGGTATAAGTTCCTGCCTCCGTATATAAGTGACTAGGGTTTTCATCTGTTGAAGTTTCATCATCCCCAAAATCCCAAATCCAATCAGGCTCGCCGTCATCAGGAATTAGTGACGTGTTTTCAAAATCTATTTCGGCTCCGAAGCATGCATTTTCAAAAATGAAATCAGCATCTACTGCATCAGGGAAATGAACAAATTCAGAAATTTGTAAACATTGATCTCCTAAAGTATATTGTGCAGTATACGTTCCAAGACCATATAAATTAACATCCACCGTTGAAACTGTTTCGCCAACCAAAGCTATGCCCTCTTTAAACCATTGCCATGTACCGCTAATAGTGTCAATAGTAGCTAATAATTCTAAATTTCCGTCGCACCAATCGCCTGTTTGGGAGATGTCTGATTGGTGATCTGATTCGGTTAAGGTAAGGCCATCCATTAGATAGAAATGATACGCCCCATGACCAAAAACACCTGCGCATCCTGGACCAAAACCCAAGGCATTAATGTTTTCTAAAGGCGTAAAAGTTATGGTTACTTCTTGCCATGTGCTGTCAAGAGGCGTGGCAACAATTTCATCACCCAATAATACCCAAGAGTCCTCATCAATTGGGCAATCGCCAGTATACCATGGCAAATCATCACAAATTGGTGTGCCGTATATTGAAAAATTTATGTCAGTCAGAGCTCCTTCATAATAACCAAGTGCTAAGAATAATTTTAAGGTGTATGTTGTTCCGGCTAACAACGGGACGTCCAAACAGGTACCAACATGTTCTGCAGCAAAAATCTCTTTGTAGAATGTCACTAAAGCATTACTGCCGTCAGGTGAAGGATATAGAATATCCCAATCATAAGCGGGATCGATTTCTCGCCAATATCCAGATAACCCAGTTCCTTCCCAATAATCAACACAAGCATAACTTGATGGACTCGCGCCTATTTCACAAATAGTATCTTCAAATGAAGGGTTCGGAATTAAATTAGAAAAGCCTTCAAAACCTTCACATTCACATTCGTCATCATTTAAATCAATGAAGCCATCCGCATCATCATCAATCCCATTATTGCATATTTCTTGCGAAAACACAACTTGTGTAGCCGATAGAATAAATATGAAGAGCAAAAATTTCATATAAGTTTTGTACATCTATTAGACGCAGTTAAGCCTATAAATGTTGCAGTTAGGTTTAATTATAATTTATTCGATTTTTACAAACTTACAAGTGTAATTTTCAGTTTCGTTAAATATTCGTACAACATAGATCCCAGTGTTGTAATTTGACACGTCCAAATCCATTGACATTTCTTCAATTATTCCAGAAAAAACAATACGTCCGTCTGTACTTAGAACATTAATTTGATAACCGACATTTTGTTTTATGTTCTCAAGTTTTATTTCGACAAACTGGGAGGCTGGGTTTGGGTTTAATAGAATGAATTCATTTTCAGTATCAATCCCAATATGATCAATCAATTCGGATTCTATTTCAAAATTTGGATCATCAGCTGGGCTCTGTAGAGCACTTTCATCAACTCCTTCGATATCTACCCGAATAGTAAATAAACTGCCTCCGTTTGATCCATAGTATAATTCGTCTGCGTCACCCAATATATAGCCCATCCAAGCTTGATAAGATCCTACTATGAACAAATGTCCAAAAGGATCTGAAACGATTGCTCCAGGTCCATGATTACAATTTTCAGCTCCGTCAGGATTCTTAGTTCCGTTCGACCATTGGTAGGAGCCATCAGTAGTACTATAAGCAACAGCGTAAAGATGATGATCACCAATTAATCCATCAAATGCTAATGTTGAGCCGACAACATCATCAAAATCAAAAGAGACTTGCCCTGTACGACTGCCAGTAAAGTAAGCTATTCCATTAATAACGTCTACACCATTTCCATACGAATTCTGAGGCAATACTGGTCGAGTAATTTCGGAAAGTGTAGCAGGTGCAATTTCGCCATCAAATCGCATGCTAATAAAATAACCTGTAGGTCGGCCAAACCCATCAGCAAGATTATGAGCAGCTAGGGAAAAAGCATCTGTTGCCGTTCCCAACTTAGAGCCCATCAAAAAAGCATTCCCTGTCGTGGGATCAACTGCAATATCATTCCCTTCCATCCAAACATCAGCGCCAAATAGAATATTCCCCTTCTTCAAAAAATCGCCAGTTGGTGAATCAAAGACGCCACCGTTGTCGTCAAAATATTTCAACACAAAAGCTTCGTGATCAGCAAAACTTGCACCAATTGGTGAAAATGATGGACCAATTCCTGAACCAATTAAAAATGAATTTCTAAAGGTACCAATAACCCAAAGTGCTCCATCAACATCAGCTTCGGGGGAATCCTCATCAAAATCCATTGCGTTAACAATTGCTCCGTTATAATAATAACTTTGGAAATTCCATCTCTGTGTTCCAATGGTAGAATACGACGGATTATATTTTCTTATAAATACTTTTTCAAATCCAACAGCGTCATACGTTTGTCCTGCAACAAATATTTTCCCGTTTTCCTCATTAATGGTAATCGCCGTTAAGTTTGAACTATTTCCACCGCTCCAAACAGGATCAATAAAATCGACTTTCCCATTCTCTATATTCATTCGAGCGACATAACCATTTTTTCCTGGTCGAGCAGCGGTTTCTGTGCCAGTTCCATAACCAAAGTCACCAATTCCATTTACAAATGTGATTGTATTCTCAAATTCACCAACGATATATAAAAATCCGCCTGATTCACGAATCACAATTTCGTTTGCATAATCATGGGTTCCATCACCTTCTGCATAAGTCACCCACATTAGGTCGCCACAATTATTGTATTTAGCAACATAAGATTTAATTGCGGTGGTTATGCCTAGATAAGCGTCTGCAGTTACATCTGAATTATCACCGCCATCAAATACAGCAAAACCTGTATAAGCACCTGTGACGTATACATTTCCGTCAGAATCTGTTACAACGTCGTTTCCTTGTTCATATTGGCCAAGTGTTGTTGTTTGATGCCAATTGCCCTCCTTAACGTTAACATCAACACAATGACAATCCTCTGGTTCAACATAATTAAAACAACCGATTGCTCTGGCGCAATAAGTCGTAATTTCAGTGGGTTCTACAATAATTGATGTACCTGTTCCAAGTATTTCTCCATCACAATCTCCTGCATGCCATTCCCAATCATCCGCGTCATAAAGCACTCCTTCAATTGTTAGTGTAACGGGCGTATTTGTACAAGCGCCATCTTGGTCAACATGAATTTCAGTTAAAACTGGTTTTCCTCCTGTATTATAAATGTAGACAGCTCCTGCATCTGCCATCTCTACACCCAAACCAACTTCATTAAAGTCTTGTCCAAATGCCCCGAACATTATTCTGTTATCCGTAATCGCCGCCGCTTCTCCAAATCGATCATTTTCATTTCTATCAAATGCCACTATTTTTTGACTTTCAGTCCAATCACCACCATCTATATTAAAAACGTAGCCTGAACCAGCCTCAGGAACATCAGGCGCATCTCCAGCCTCATCCAGTCCTTGAAGAGGGGCGCCAATAATTATTGTTTCATTATGAATTGCTACACGAAACCCAAAATCATTGTATGCATCTCGGTCACTCGCCACTATTTTTTGTTCAAAGGAAAAAGTTCCTAAAGAATTATCAAAGACGTAAGCAGAACCACACCTTATGTAATCATCTTCTTCCAATTCATTCGTTTCATTAAATCTTGCACCAACAACTATTTTTTCTTGTGTCATGTCTATAGATTCTCCGAATCGATCTCCACCTGTTCGATCAGGGGCGGTTAATTTTTGGTTGAATTCCCAAACATCTGTTGAAGTGTTCAGCTCATAGACGAAAATTGCACCCGCATTAAATTTTAGATCTCCCTCAATTGCATCATAATCCTCAGAGTCCGCCGAAACGGTGGCAAAATTCCCGAAAATGGTTACATCACTGCCAAAATGATCATGTTCGTTTCGAGTAGGGTCGATAACTTTTTGCTCGTAATCAAAACTACTGCCGTTCCATTCATAAATATACGCAGCTCCAGCTCCATTAACTGAAATATCTAAGTCGTCTTCAGATTCGTTTCGAGCCCCAATAATTAAACGATCACCATGCATTTTAAGTGAGCATCCGAAGTATGCGTCAGTCTCGTTATCAGGTGTGATTCCATCATTTTTAAACGGTTCTAAACGTTCAACAAAAACAGCTTCAGTACCAACAATTTGGTAGATATATACCATGCCAGCATCAGTAGAATCAACATTATTGTAAAACTCTGAACCAACAGCAATAATTCCATTCGAAATAGCCACGGCAAGACCAAATTGAGCGTTTAATTGTAAGTCTAGGACGTCAATTGCAGATTCTGCAAAAATTTTGTCTGTTTCTTCCCAAATGCAGGTAATGTCATTCCAATGGAATAAATTAAACTCCTCCACACCAAGTTACACCACCTTCGTTAACATAATGTGCACCACTAACAGCAAAATCCCCATCAATGCCATTACCTCCATGATGTCCAATATGTTCTCCTGCAACGCGAGGGTCGGCCACTGTTTTTGCTTCAAGCACATACTGTGCGCTTCCTTTAAGACTAATAAAAAATAGAAATACGCAAAAAGCGTTTAGTTTGATATTCATACAGTTGGGTTAGTGAATTAGCCTTAAATATAAGAATTATATATTAATTCGAAATAGTCCGAACAAACATGCTACTCATACTAAAACCATATTCTACTACACGCAATGTATCACTGTTTTTGGATAATAAGTAAGTGGAAAAATAACCTGATTCACGGATATATAGTGTATCATTTTTAATTCCATAACGCCGATTTAACATCATAGTGGTTGGTCCTCCTTCAACAGCACCAGTAGGTCGCGTTACTTCACAAGTTCCATCTTTCTTAAAAACAAATTTGCTATGATCTTTTATGAGCATAGAGTGATGAATGACTTGTGATGAATCTGTTTTAGGGACAAGGGGTATATATGGAATAAATACGCCGTCAATTTTTTTACCATTGGAAATTATGAAGTCATAATACGACTCCTTTTGAACACCGCAAGCAATAGTAGCGAGAACAATAAGTCCCATTAAGGAATACCTTATTGTTGGCTTAAAATTCAAATTTCTTGAAAGAATTGGTCAGAAATTTTTCATCACGGCCATAAATATCTGGATGAAAAATGATGTTACCAGTGCTATCTCCAGTGGCCGTGTAATATTCAATAAATACTTCAAAAGGTTCTTCCAATTCAATTACACGTTGTATCCCTCTTTGAACGAGGCTTTCTAAGGTGTCTCCTTGAATTTTATGTTGATCAAGATCTAAAATAGATTTGGCTAAATCGAAAGGTTGGTGCAAACGAACACAACCGTGCGAATACGCACGGACATCATTAGAGAACAGCCGCTTAGAAGGTGTGTCGTGCAAATAGACTGAATGCGGATTAGGGAACAGGAATTTGATTTTTCCAAGGCTATTTCCGCCACCGCCATTCTGTCTAACCTTATAGGGGAAGTTCCCTTGGCGCACTGTTGACCAATCAACTCCAGTTGGATCAACTTGTTCGCCGCTTTGAAAAATTTTATAACCCCGCTTTGCAAAATAAGCCGAGTCCTTTCGAGCAGCAGATAAAATTTCTGTTGATGAAATGGAATAGGGAACATGCCAAAAAGGATTGGTAATCATACGTTTCATGGTTGCATGAAATTGAGGTGTTTGTGTGGCATAAGCCCCTACTACAACGCGGTGTTTTCTTTTGACTTCTAAACTGTCAACAAAGTAAAGTGTGAATTCGGGTATATTCACTCGGATATAACGCTTAGGTACAGACTTTTTCCAACGCCATTTTTCCATGCTTAATGCCGCTTGATAAAAACGATCACGGTTACTTTTTGCTAAGGCTCTTCCCGTCCATTTACCAACAATGGCATCATCCTTTAAGCCATTATTTAACTGAAAAACTTTCAGGCGTTCAATAAAAAGAGAATCATTAGTTGCCGTAGTAGAATCCACATATAAATGGCCAATTAAGGCTTCTTTTGCAACTTTATAGCAGGCAATAGAATCTTCTTTAAAGGGCGGAACTTCGTAATGGTTGGTATCTAACTCAAAACTGTCTAAAAAAGCAACTAATCCTTTTTGTAATTGCAAATAATCCCAATGCTGCGGTTGATGACTGGTAATAACTTCTGTCACACTTTCACCGTTTCGAACCCGATCTAATTGAGCATTTAATGAGTAGGTTAAAGAATCTTTCTTCCAAACATAACTATAGTCAGTTGAATCTATACAACCCATGTTTATATGTGTAGTGTAAAGATAAAAGGCGTTAGTGAGCAACATTTCTGCATCCATTAATGAAGAATCCACCATTTTATGAATAAGTTTAGCATGAAACATTTCAGGCATAAAACCATAGTCAAAAGCATTATCAATCATGCTCACAAACTCAGTACCTGCAGTGCTCAAGTTTGCCTTTTCTGTCCAAATTGGATGATATGAGTTGGTGTCATAATAAGCGAGTACTTCGGCATTCGCCAAAAGTGTGTCAGCTCCATAAACAAGCTGTTGTGTACTGTCAAACTTTGCTTGCAAAATTTCACTTAAAGCAATTTCTGCTTCAGTAAACTCATCAGCCTCAGCGTCACCACAGTTCGCCAATGTAACGAAAAGTGTCAGAATCAGTATACGTTTGATAGTGTTATAAATCATTTCAGTTTAAATATAGCAAACTGGGGTTACATAAAATTATTTAGAGGACAAATGTACGTTACTTATTTATTATTAGCTATTACAATCTTGATTTCCGTTAAAGCAATGGAAGACATGACTTTAAAAGGAAAGCTAATGATGAATCCTTATGACGTGGTTCATAATAAAAAATGGTACCGTTGTTTTAGTCATGCATTTATTCATGCAGACTTTATGCATTTGGGCTTTAACATGTTTGTATTGTATGGGTTTGGAATTGGGCTAGAAGATACTTTGGTATTTCGATACGGTTTTCAAGGATATATAATGTTCACTGTACTATACCTTTTAGGGATTTTATTTGCAACACTGCCATCATTAATAAAACATAAAGATAATCCAAGTTACAATGCGCTGGGTGCTTCGGGTGCAGTTATGGCTGTTTTGTTTGCGTATATTCTGACCAATCCTGAGAGAGAATTGGAACTTTTATTACTGCCTGGAATTGATATACCAGGTTATATTTTTGGACCTATAATCTTAGCGATTGAATATGCAATGTCAAAAAAGGGCGGAACAGGAATTGCGCATGATGCGCATTTTGCTGGCGCAATTTTTGGTGTATTATTCATTACAGCTGTGGATTATCATTATTTGTTAAACTTCTTTAAGCATTTTGTTTCATGAGTAATTTTGTTATTAATAACGGTGTATTAGTTTCTACTGACGGATATTCAATTCGAGCAGGGAATAGAGGACATTTATATGGAGATGGACTATTTGAAACGATTCGTGTCATCAACGGTCATCCTATCAATTTAGAAAACCATTTAAATCGGTTAATGGAAGGGATGAAGGTCATGCAAATGAACTATCCGGTTGAATTTAATGTGCCTTTTTTTGAGCGAGAGATCCAAACCTTGCTAACCAAAAATGAAATTGCTGAAAGTGCAAGGATTCGTTTATCGGTTGATAGAAAAGCAGGAGGGAATTATTTGCCAACGTCCAATCATATTGATTATTTTATTGAGGTTGAACCTGTAATTCCAAATCGTTTTGAGTTGAATGAAGAAGGTTTGGCAATAGATTTGTACGATCAAATGAACAAACAAATCAATCTATTGTCGCCTTATAAAACTAAAAATTGCCTCGTTTATATTATGGGCAAATTGAAAGCAAAAGAAAAAGGAGTGGATGATTTGTTGATCTTGAACGATAAGATGGGAATCATTGAAAGTACAAGCTCAAACTTATTTATAGTTAGTAATGGCGTATTATATACGCCCGGTTTAGATTTAGGCTGTTTAGGCGGAACAATGCGAATGCAAATCATAAACTTAGCGATACAGCACAATATTAAAGTATATGAATGTAATATCTCGCCTCAAAATTTATTAGCGGCAGATGAGCTATTTTTAACCAATGCTATTAAAGGCGTTGTATGGGTGAAATCTTTCCGAACGAAGGAATATGGTCAAACAATTTCTCAAAAATTAGTCGATTATTTGAATGAAAAATGGAATGCAAGTGCGTGAAAAAAATAATATGAAAAGTTGGAGGTTAGTTGCGGTATTGGTAATTACGCTATTTGGTATGAATGCCTTTGGTCAAAAAGAGACGAAAGATGAAAAGCAGATCACCAAATGTTGGAAAGTATTTAAAACGAAAAGCTATTCGAAAGGGATAGATAAGTTAGAGAAATACATGTCCAAGCAAGAATGGCCTTCTTTATTGGCTTATGAATCATTGGTGTCAATGCATTATGCGAATTATAGTAGAAATGCAAAGATCTTTGGTTTTGATCTTAAAGTAGAAATAGATGGCGTTGAAAATGATTCGTTGAGCTTGACATTTCAAGATTTAATGGAACAAATTTATCGGACGGGGTTTTTAGACGTGTGCAGAATGAGTACCATGGAGTCAACTTCGCCAAGTGCGGATGTTTATTTGAGACAATTGATGGTTGATATTGATCCAGACACGGCTGTTTCGGATAAAGGCTCTGAATATTATTTAGAAGCTGAGAAATTTTTTGTCAATCAAGATTTTGAACTTGCTGAGTCAAATTACCGTAAGGCTCTAAAGGAGGATACTGCTTATTATAAGGCGCATTTATATTTAGGTGATAGCTTTTGGGCCCGTCACGAATACGATAGTGCTTTGGTTTACTACAATATTGCACGCGAAATGCAGCCAAATTTATTAGAGCCGCGTATCTACATTATTGATGCCTTGGTGGAACAAGAGCTCTTTTATCGCGCCAAAAAAGAATGCATTGCTGCTTTGACCGTCTATCCCGGGCATAATCTCAAATACAAATTACAACGTGTACTTTATATTGAAAATAGATTCATGAATGAGCACCGTTTAAAGCGCCGTTTTTATCCAAACGATATGGCGAACGACGAACAACCTACCTTGGAAGAGAATGTGTTTTGGGCAGATTATCGCAAGGCGAAGGCGGAAGTGAGTAAGTATTGTAATGCTGATGGAATTATAGAGGAGAATGGTGAAACAGAAGATCGCTATTTGGAAGTGTATTCTCTGCGTAGAATGTTAGAACAACATATACATGATTTGCCAGAACCACTTCATTTTGCTGATAAAATGCGAGAAGAAGGATTTTTGGAACCTTATGTTTTCGTTTCTTTATTCCACATTGATATTTATCCTCAGTTCAAAGATTATATGGCGGATGAAGCAAATCGTGAAAAAACGATTGACTTTGTAGAGAAATATTTAATCGAAGTGATTTAAACCTGTTCTAAAACGAGGTTTTAATTTAGTGTAGGATTTTTAGGGAAATGCGCAAAAGCTTTATACTTCCCTCCTTGGCGCGACATATAATCCGTCCAAAGTGTTTCATTACTGGTGTTCATAAGGTCAATTGTGTTGTTAACATCTGCTACTAACCATGCATTATGCTTTAATTCACCATCCAATTGTTTTTCAACCCAACCTGAATAGCCTAGAAAAAAACGAATCTCATTTTGTTTTATAGCACCTGAGATCAGCATGTTTTTGAGTGTTTCAAAATCACCACCAGCATAAATTTCATCCGTTACCTGAACGCTATCTGGAAGTCTATCGCCAAGTGTGTGGATATAATAAAGATTTTTAGAGCTCACAGGTCCGCCCAATCCTATTCGGGCTTCAAATCCAACATCATCTTTTGCAGGCAAACCTTCAAAATCCGCTAATCTAACGTCAACATAATTGTTTAAAACAAATCCAAATGACCCGTCCTCATTATGTTCGCACAGCAATACTACCGACCGATTAAAGTAGGAACTCTCTTCAAAAGGTTCTGTTATTAGCAGGCGTCCTTTTTTTGGATCTAATTTATTGTAAACGTTTAAATCAATCATTTGGTACAAAGATAAGACGTTAACAAAACTAAAAAAGTATAATTGCGGACAAAAAAAGTTAAAACGAACGAATAATTGCATAAAAAACCCGATTTCGTCAATGATTACAACAAATTTTAAACCGTTTCGTGATACTTGTTTTTAAAAAGAAGTGAGTTTTGAAAAAAGTAAGGCTTTTTTTTATGACATTTGTTAAAGTATATGGCGAGGATAGAAGTAAAAAATAAAAAAGCACGTTTTGAGTTCGAATTATTGGAGGATTTTAATGCAGGGATTGTATTGACTGGAACCGAAATGAAATCGATTAGAAACGGTAAGGCAAGCATTATGGAATCATTTTGTGCTTTTTTGAATGGTGAATTATTTGTACGAAACATGTATGTGGCAGAGTATGAAAATGGCAGCTATAACAACCATAATCCGCGTCGAGATAGAAAATTGTTGTTGAAAAAAGGAGAGCTTAAGAAATTAGAAAAAAAGCTAAAAGATAAAGGTTTGACAGTTATCCCTTCTAAACTATACATCAATGAAAAGAACTTGGCCAAAATAAGAATTCACTTGGCAAAAGGTAAAAAGCTCCACGATAAAAGGGGAGATTTAAAGGATAAAGACGTTAAGCGTGAAATGGATCGCGCTATGAAACGATAGGGAGATATAAGAAACAAAAAAAATCCGCAGCGCATTTCGAGAACCTCAATGTGCTGCGGATTTTTATATTATTCGAAGTGATCTGCTAGTGCATCACACTCAATTTTTCAGTTTTCTTTCCTTGTTCTGTTGTTAAAGTCACAAAATACATTCCGTTATCTAAATTTTCCGTATCAATATTATACGTCATAGTTTCTGTACCAATATTTGCGATTAACTCTTCCTTGATCAATTTACCTGCATTATCGTAAATAGCTATTGTTACGTTACCAGCATCTGCAATGGTTGAATAAGTAACCAAAGCCATATCGCTTGTTGGATTAGGATAGATCGAAAGTTGCGTTATCGCTTCAATCGTATTTGTTTCAATACTTGACATTCCAGCTGTAGCATAAGCCGATTGATAAACCTCACGAGTTGAACTACGTTGAACCCATACAACAACACCTAAGTCGCTAAACTCTTCAACAGAGTGATCATCATCATGATCAATAGGATCTGTAGCATCAGGAGGGAGTACATAATCTCCAGCAAATACATGCTCAAGATCAATAGTAACAATTTCACCTTCATCTAAACCGCCTAAATATGTTCCGCCTAATCCTGGAACCATTTTTTTCATAACATGCTCAAACTCCGTTTCGCCGTTTGTTTTAACATTTTCAGTTGTTAGTTTTTCAAAAATGGCACAATGTAAAAACAAGCCTCCTGAGCTTTCTAATTCTTGTAAAGCCGTTACATCAACCTGAATAGTAACTGTTTGAGTAACCTCGTTAACTTGAAAGAAAGCTTCTAATTCAACAGGAGATTCAACAGCAGCTGCCGCGTCCATTCCGTCTTGATCCAAACTGGTCGGACTCGAATCAAATCCACCATCAATTTCTAAATGTGGTACACCACCTATGCCATAAAAACTTCTTCTTGAACCTCCCTCAGCTGTAAAATAAGGATCGCCAGTTCCTGGCCAACTCATTTGATATTTTAAAGAGGTGAAAGTCCCTTCGTTTTCTGGGGCTGTAAATAAGCCTTCCAAATGAATATTACCTCCCAAACATGGCGGACATGTTGAAGATGTAAACGATTCATAGAATGGCGTTCGAGTAGTTGTTTGCGCTGAAACCAAACCTGTGGCTAAAATTGCGGCGCCGAATAAGAGTGTTTTTTTAAATGACATAGTTTTATTTATTGTAACAACTAAAATAATGAAAATAAGTGATTTGGGAAACGAGAAAGTTGAGAAACCTTTGATTCCTACGTTTACAAGCCCTTTTCAACTCGCAAAGCTTCAATCACTGCCCAAATTTTTTCAGCGGTAAAATCCCAATTGAAAAGTTGACCACGTTTTAAACCTTTTTGAATCAGTTCTGCTCGTAGGTTGGAGTTTGTTTCAATCTCAATTAATCCTGCGGTGATGGCTTCAACGGAAAAAGGATCTACCAAAATTCCAGCATCACCAGTTACTTCAGGTAATGAAGTTTTGTTGCCAGATAAGATGGGTGTTCCCGATTTCATTGCTTCTACTAGTGGAATGCCAAATCCTTCGAAATAGGAAACAAAAGTCAACGCGCGGGCACTAGCCATTAATTTGGTTAAGGTATCTAAATCAACATGGCCAGAAAAGTGAATGGCATCTTTATGTTCAATTTCCGTCAATTTTTCTGTGAATCCTTCATTTTTCCAAAGGTTTTCTCCAACAATTAGCAATTGGTTTTCAGAATTTGTTTGCTTCTTAAAAGCATCAAAAGCAGCTAACAATCGTCCTAAATTTTTTCTAGGATGCAAGGCGCCGACAAAAATAAAATAAGGTTTGTTATTCGTGTATTCTTTGCGAATTGCTGTTTTAACAGAATCCTCCACAGGTTTAAAAGCATCACTTCCGCCATTGTGGGCTACGGTTATTTTACCTAGGCTTATTCCGTATGTTTTTGCAATATCTTGTTTCGAGAATTCAGAAACGGTGATTAGGTGTGCGGCTTTTTTTGCGAATAAGGGAAAATATTTTTTAAGATAATTTCGAGGTGCTTTCGGCAAATCTTCTGGGAAATGCTCAAAATTGATATCATGTATGACGCCGATTTGCGGAACGTCTGTTGTGAGCGACAAAAATCCGTCAGGCGAGAAGAATAGGTCAATTTTGTGCTTTTTTAACGCCCGTTTTACCGAATAATTAAACCAAATTTTAAATAGAATCGGGTGTCTTGCCGGTGGATTTAAAACGACAGGTTTTACATTGGATGAAAAGATGAATTTGGGATCATAAGCGCGATCAAAAAAGAAAATAAATTCATGTTCAGGATGCGATTCTACAATCCGTTTTACCGTCTCATAAGTGAACCAGCCAAAGCCCTCCATTTTGTTCTTTAATAAAAAACGGGTGTTGATCGCTATTCTCATTGTGGCGAATTTATGGCTTTCTTTAATTTTATCCTATTTTTGTGACCGCTATGAAGAATTTTGTCAAGTATATTCTACAAAAAACACTAGGTTATGAACGCTATCTCCATGTGTTTTCTAAATACAAAATTCGGACATTGAAAAACGACGCAAAAGAGAAAGATTTTTTCGCTTTTATGGATGCCATTGAAAAAGACGGAGCTATTATGGATGTAGGCGCCAATATAGGCATTATGACTTACCACCTAGCAACTCGTTTTAAGGATCGTAAGATCCTTGCGATTGAGCCCATGCCTGATAATTTCAGCATTCTTAAACAAATCGTTGACAAAAATAAATTAGACAATGTTGTATTAGTGCCGAGCGCCGTTGGAGACGAAAAAGCTGTACTTAAAATGGTGCTTCCCTTAAATGGTAAGGTAAAAATGCAAGGTTTGGCACATGTCGTACATGATTCAATTGATGAATGGAATGAAGGCGAACAGATTGATGTTAACTGCGAACGTTTAGATGATATCGCTAACGGTGAAAAGATTGCCGGGATAAAGATGGACATTGAAAATTTTGAATACTTTGCCTTGAAAGGAGCCGTGGATTTATTGAAACGTGATAAACCTGTGGTCTATTTAGAATTGTGGGAAAATGAAAATCGTGATAAGTGTTTTGAATTTTTAAGAAGCCTGAATTATCAAGCTTTTATTCAAACAGATAACGGTTTAATACCATTCGATCCTGCTTCGCATCAAAAACAAAACTTTATTTTCAGATAATTCAATTACCGCTTTGTACCCCGTGGTTTTTGACCTCTAGTCTTAGGCTTTTTGTATTTCGCTTTAATTTTTTCACGATACGATCCACCTTGGTTTTCTTTTGAGTTTTTGGCTTTTTTCTCGTGGGTTTCTTTTCTTACACCTTGTCGCGTAACTTCGGGTAAATAATTTTTATCCGCCAAGTTGGGTTGCTCCTCTGGGGTGAAAATGGTCGAAATTTCAAGATCCTCTGGAAGATTAACCCGTGGGATTTTATAATTCATTAAAGCTTCAATAGCTTCTTGGTATTCTTCTTCAACTTCATTTGTAAACGTAATTGAAATTCCTCTAGCCTCTGCTCGGCCAGTACGTCCAATGCGGTGCAAATAATTTTCTGCAAAATCGGGTGTATCAAAATTGATTACATGTGTGATGTCATCAAAGTCAATTCCACGTGCAATTAAGTCGGTAGCAACTAATATCCTATGTTCGCCTTTTTGAAAGCGTTCAATACTTCTAAGTCTGTAATTTTGCGATTTATTGGAGTGAATTACACCAATTTCGTTCGGGTGGTTCTCCGCAATTTTCTCTTCTAGACGATCGACTAATCTTTTGCTTTCTGCAAAAATCAATACCTTAACCATGCCTTCATCATTCGCTAATAAATGCTCTAAAAGGTTGATTTTGGTATGGAAATTTGGAACATGGTAAATGCGCTGTTCTATATTGTCAAGCGGCGTTCCTTCTGGAACAATTGTAAATTTGCGGGGAGCGTTAAAAAAGGCATCAATTACAGCATCTACATCTGTAGTCATAGTAGCCGAAAAAAGCAAGTTTTGTCTTCTTTCAGGAAGGATGTCCAAAAGGTTAGTTAATTGCGTTCTAAATCCTAGGTTTAACATTTCGTCAACCTCGTCAATCACTAATTTTTGAATATTCTTTAAACGCAATACGCCAGATAAGGCTAAGTCTAATAAACGACCTGGGGTCGCTACTAGAATATCGCAACCGTCATAAACGTTTTGCTTTTGTGTATTGATATTAGTTCCACCATATGCCCCTTTAATTCGAACATTGATATAGGTTGAAAGTTTTTCGATTTCTCCCATTACCTGAACAACTAACTCACGAGTAGGTACTAAAACCAAAATGCGTGGGTGTTTTTGTTCAGAATATTTAAGGTGTCTGAGGATCGGTAAAATATACGCGAAAGTCTTTCCAGTACCTGTTTGCGCAACACCTACTACATCCTTACCAGATAAAATAGTAGCGTATACTTCACGCTGAATTGGAGTAGGGGTATCGTATCCCAAATCCTCCAAGGCATTCATTAAAGGTCTGCCTAAATTTAAATCTTCAAAAGTCACAATTCACAATTTTGCCCAAAGGTAGTGTGAATATGCCAATGCGGGGCTATTTTATGAACTTTTCAGTAAATAACACACCGTTATCCAATCTGATTTCAATAAAATAAGTACCAGCTTCTAAGTTAGAAACATCAATTCCTTCTGTCCAATTTTCGCTTGCGAGTTGAACCAATTGTCCAGAAATAGCATAAAAGTTGATTCCTTCAATTTGAACATCAATGGCTGTAGTAATGAATAATAGGTCACTTACTGGATTCGGATAAATGCTAATCATACTCGCATCCTCTTCCTCAATTCCGTCAACTGGTTCGTATTCTACAAAAAAGAAAAGTTCATTGTCATCATCATTCACATCATTCCATTCCCCAGCTACACCTAATGGCCATCCATTAACAGACATTGCGGCGCGATCTTGTAAGTCTCCAAAATCATCTGGCTCATCTCCCCAATTATTATAAAGCCCCCCAACTGGTGTTCCATCCACGGCTCCTTCCCAAAATTGATCTCCTGTGTCGTCGTCATTTATATCCCAAATCCAAACGCCTTCTTCTGCACGATCGGTTCCGCCTAACCAAAGATAGGCACCTCCACCGCCATCAGGTGCAATTGTTTCTGATGGAATTACATCAAAGGTTGAAATGGCATCAAAAAGAGCGGTGTTTTCCTCTTCCGAATCAATTCTTACCAAAGCACCACCTCTTTCTAATGCACATTCGGCGGCATCAGGCCAGTTTTTGTTTTCCTTAATTAATTCATAGGTTTTCCCATCAAATGTAAATTCGAAAACATTGGCTTCGTCCACGCATTGCGCATTGACAGTGTTAACTATTATTAGTGTTGCGAGTGTGAGGATTCCTTTTTTCATTGCTTTCAGTTTAGCTACTCAAATATAAGAGATATTGCTGAATCGGGATCGAAATTTCAGATTCCAAACCCAATATTAAAGACGTTTTATGAGAATATTTGATCTAATTAATTAACAATGAAAAATTTTAATGTTAAAAATAGAATCGATAAAATACTCTATTAATTCAATAGATTACTAGGTTCCTGAGGTGACAACAGTGTTAACTTTCTGATTGTATTTAAAATAGATTTTTGTTTTAGAATAAAAAAAATTATCTTCATAGGTATAAACTGCTACCTATGAAATCAATTTTAACTCTTTTTATCCTCTTTTTTACGCTTTCTCCATTTGCACAAGATGGTTCTCATAACTGGACAGTCCAAATGTGGGCAGAGGTGAATGATGATCCTGCTTCAATTACATTGAAATGGTTACCCAATGCACTTGGGGGAGAAACTTTCTTCATTTGGAAAAAGGAAAAAGGAACCGTAGGTTGGGGAACAAGTATGGGAAGTGTAGCGGCCGGGGCAACGTTAGAATTCACGGATACAGATATCTTTATTGGTCGTTCTTATGAATATATGATTCAGTTGCGAACAGGTGGATCAATAAATGCATGGGGTTATATCAATACAGGAATACAAACAACCTTGAATCCTAATAAAGGAGATTTACTGTTATTAGTTGATGAACGTCACGCAGATGCTTTGGCTGATGAGATTGATATTCTTGAATATGATATGTACACAGATGGTTGGATGGTGACGACCGTTATTGTTGATTCTACGAGCACTCCACCAGAAGTAAAAGATCAAATTCTAGCGCAATATGCGTCCTTAAATCATTTGGTAGGGCTTTATATTCTAGGTCACGTGGCCGTGCCTTATTCTGGAGATTTATATCCTGATTATTTGTATTATCACCGTGGTGCTTGGCCAGCTGATGTCTATTATGCAGACATGTTTGGTGAATGGACCGATACGGATATTACAAGAGAAACGGCAATAGATCCTAGAAATGACAATGTGCCGGGTGATGGCAAGTTTGATCAAAGTATTGTTCCTTCTCAAGTTACTTTACAAATGAGTAGGGTAGATTTTTATAATTTAAATGATTTTGCTGAGAGCGAAGAAGACTTGATGCGCAATTATTTAAACAAAGCGCATGAGTTTAAAATGGCTGAATATATTCCAACCGAAAGAGGTTTGTTTGACCAAGGTGATTTGGCTTATTCCTTAGAAGGATATTCTCAAAGTGCCATTCGAAATTTTACTGGTTTTTTCGGTCCAGATGAGGTGCACGAATTAGATTATTGGACCACATTAAATAGTGGAGATGATTATTTATGGTCGTACGGGTCTGGAGATGGAACATATTCATTAGCCAATGGTCTTAACGGAGGTTCGGCTTTAACGAGTGACCATATGGCAGTCGGGTTTAATGAATCCACTTTCACCATGTTTTATGGTAATAATTTTGGCGATTGGGATACACCAAACAATTTATTGCGTTCCTCAATTGCACTAGGTAGAACATTGACCTGCTCATGGGCAGGACGTCCAAACTGGCATTATCAACATATGGCTTTAGGAGAAAATATTGGTTATTCGGCTCAAGCTTCGCAAGATTTATATTCCGATTATTTTTCGTTAACCGTTGGTGGTGGAGCCGTTGTAACTTATGAAGGTGTGCACGTAGCGCAATTAGGCGATCCAACAGTTAGAATGTATTATGTTGCTCCTCCAGGAGTTGTTGCAGCTGCATCAGATGCCGAAAACACAATAATCAATTGGGCAGCTAGTACTGATGGAACTGTTGATGGTTACAATGTTTATCGCCGATTAGAAGCTGGTTTATGGACGAAAGTTAATTCTGAAATAATTGAAGAAACTACCTATACAGATATGTCGGTTCCAGATGCGGGTGTTTACATTTATATGGTAAAAGCCGTCAAGTTAAAATCTAATGCTAGCGGCAGCTTTTATAATGAAAGCCATGGTCGCGAAACTACAGTTGAATTCTTTTCGGGCATAGCAGAACAACAACCAGTTGAACTCAACGTTTTCCCTAATCCTAATGACGGTAACTTCCAAGTTATTGCCACGCAAATGATAGATGCCTTGCGCGTTTATTCTGCCGACGGTCAATTGGTTTACCAAGCACAGCCACAAGCCTTGCAAATGCAAATTGAGCTGAGCAATTTAAGTCACGGTATTTACGTGCTTGAAATGGATGTGAACGGTGAGACGCATGTGGAGAGGTTAGTAGTGAAGTAGTAACGAGTCATAAATGTCATTTTAAATGGTGCACAGATAACTAGATTATTTAGTTATATTTCACAATATTCCGACTGAAATGAGGCTACGTTTATTCCATCTTTTTTTATTAGTTAGCATAACAGGTTTTGGACAAAGAGATGTCGAACAAATATCTCCTAAAGAAAAATCGGATGGGTAATTGCGTGGCCTACTTGTTTAATTATCGCTTTTATGTATACAATGATGCTGACATTTCGGGACTACTATACCATGCAAGTACAATTTGATAGCAAGTGGTTTAAGTGGTTTTTTATAGCATTAGTTATGTATCTGTCAACAATAATTATGTTGCTTCCTCGATCCTGGAAAGGTTATAATATCAATTGGCTTGATGTTTCCATTTCCATGGCGCTAGTCGTTTTGTTAATAGTCGACAATTCACGTTATTTTGATTGGTTATTTATCTCCTAAGAGTAGCTTTGAAATAATTAAATTTTGAAAATATGAAGTATGAAATATTAAAAGAGGAATTTGTCTTTGACGATTTTTTCAAAATAAAAAAGGCGAAAATCAAACATGAGTCGTTTAATTCTAAACCGATTGAAGTTGAAAGGCTGTGCTTTGAAAGAGGAGATTCTGTTGCAATTCTGATTTATGAGAAGGATACTGATTCCTTATTATTTACAAATCAATTCAGATATCCAATCCTAAAAGAAAAAAACGGGTGGATTCTTGAATTGACTGCAGGATCTATTGAAGAAGGGGAGGACGGAGCAGAAACTGCTAAAAGGGAGGTTGAAGAAGAAATTGGCTATCAAGTTGATGAACTTGAATTTATCAATTCTTTTTTCGTTTCTCCCGGAGGTACATCTGAAAGAATTATGCTTTATTATTCAGAAGTAAATTCGGCGAACAAAACGGCTGATGGCGGAGGAGTGAAATATGAAATGGAAGATATTCAATTGGTGAAAATAAAGAGAAAAGGAGTGATTGAGCAATTGAAAAATAATCAGTTGCGAGATGCAAAAACGATAATTGGCATTCAATGGTTTTTGTTGAATAAGGATCGTGAAAGCGCATGAAATAGCTACATATTCAGTGAATGCCACAGTTAAAGCGTTCAAAACTGAATTTTTCATGCGCATCTGAATCCAAAAGTCGGAGCTTTGTTTAATGACTTTTCCTGTTAATCCTGACAATTTATTTAACGCTGTATTTGATTAATATCCAAATTAATCTCATCATTACTCAACTGCAATAATTGTTGATCTTCTTGCGCTTCTTGTTTGGTTTTGTCGATTTTCATGTAGTTTTTATGAATCCACTGATTCTCGTCATTGTCAACCGTAGAGAAAATAATATTTCCAGCTTCATTTTCAAAGACATTTAAATCTGTCGCTTTATTCAATGACTTTGAATCTGGATTCTCAGCCTGCTCATTGATTGCTTTCATAAAAGTACTTACTCCATTTACAGTTGCAAACTCGAATTTTTCCTCCAGTTTATCCGATATTGCTTCAATCACTAGCGATTCAGCAATTCTTTCCCAATTTTGTTCAAATAATTGGCGGTTGTTGTAAATATCAACTCCGTAAATTTCACCATTAATTGCATATGCAAATCCAACTGCGTTGGGATGATCCTTTAATAGATCTATCAAAATTGCTTGCATTTCAGTTTTCGCTTTTTCTAATTCTTCACTTTCTAGTGTTAGCTGTAAGCTTGTAGTCGAACGCTCATCAGTTACTTCAACATCATGACCATTCATCATACCAACATTGTAATTGAGCTCTTGTTGCTCTTGTGCGACATTTGCCCAAACTTTCGATTGATCATTGTCGTATTTTGCGGCTAATCTGAGATCTTTAGACGATAGCATTTTTGTGGTGCTATTGAAATTATCGACATCCTCAGTTCCTCGTGCCTGCCAGCGTCCGCTTTCAACACAAAAACTTTGTAGTGCAACGTCTTTAGCATTTGGCGGAATTATCATGTCATAAGCCATTGTGCGATCTTGCTTTCCGCCTTTTACAATGTCACCGGAATGAATGAAGATATAGGCGTCACTTTCATTATCAATCGACAATTCATTAACCGATCCTGTTTCTTTAACCGTGACCATGTTCTCTTCCATTGCCGAAGAAAGGGTAACGTAGTTCTTGTCGCCTAACATTTCTTGTCCTTCAATTAAAAATACCTGCAAATTTCCAGTAGAAACTGACGGTAGTATCGTAAATTCTCCCAAATCAATAGGTACCTCGTCTGAAAATGTTTGAGAATTAGTTGTGCTGGGTTCACCTGCCCATTGGTAGGTGAAGAATCCAATACAAGTGGCAAATGCCACGATAGATGCGATTTTAAAGCCGTTCATAATTTTATGAGTTTTTCTAAAGGTATGTCAATAGTGATCTTATTAAAAGCTAGAACGAGTTTGCGTTGAGCTTGAATGAGTGAAGAATGTATTTGACTGAGGGAAAGAGTTGAGTTTTGGGTCTGGAGTGTAGGTTTTGTGCAAGAGGTTTATTGGTTGAAATGAATCTGTCGTTCACAACAGATTCAACTTTAGAAAACGATTTATTACTTTTTATTTTAAGCGTTTAATTCAATTGATTTTAGTTTCAATAAGCAGATTTATTATTATATTTAAGTAAGATGATTAATTCAAATTATTGATTTTTTTATTGGGTTAGGATATTAATTTTATAAAAGCAATAAGGGCTATGATTTTTTGCAGCCTATAAAAACTGAAAAATGCCAATTGAAAGATATTCAGATACTTCGCCAATATTTTATGAACCAGAAGAGTCTATTAAGTTTGCTAGATACGTAAATATCACGAAATTTCTTTCTCTCCTAAAGGATCAGCAATTATTCTTTTGTCGCCTTGATAAATTAGAAGACAAGTTTGAAGGAACTATGCCTAAAATATCTAGAAAAGAACTCATTAATTCATATAGATATTTAAGAGATGTTAGAAAATTCTTTAGTGTGCCAATGACAGATAAAATAATTGAGGAAAAAGTAGAAGAAGAATTTGAGTTTAGGGAAAAAATAAAGTCAATTAGATGCATTAATTGTTGGAATGAGTTCAAAGGTGAATCTTATGCTTTATGGAAAATATACTCCGATCTTAACCAAGGAATAATGATTAAATCTTCCTTCAATAGAGTCATTAGTGCATTTAAAGAATCAAAAGAAAAAATTTATTGTAGTAAAGTTAAGTATATAGACTATAATATAGACTCTATAGATATTGGGAATATTATGACGCCGCTTATCCATAAACACAAAGCTTATGCATACGAGGAAGAAATTCGTCTTATTCATGAAGTTTCTAATGTGAGATGGAAACATGATTGGGAAAATGAGAAGCATGAAAAGGGAGTAAAGATTAATGTCAACCTCCAAGAATTAATTAGCGAAATCGTAATTAGTCCCTTTTCCCCAGATTGGTTTATTGAATTGATTGAGGATATTCTCAATAAATATTCGATAAAATGTAACCTTGTAAGTTCGGAATTAAAATAATGTACTGCAACTCATATAATATTTCCAACGTTACCGTGCGATTTAAATACCTGAATACGCCTAGTCCATTAAAATTGAAACATGAGTTCTAAATAATAATCTATGCTAGATTCAGGTAGTAAAATGGAAATGTTTCAAATAATATTTGGAATAATTATAATTATTTCCGTAAAGATTTTTGTCATTTATTTTATTTACAAATTAATTAAAGCTTAAATTCAAGTGGTAAATGCAACTTTTAGATTAGAAAGGGGTAACTAATATCAAAACAAGAAGGAAAATATAGAATTCTCCTTACTTGTTTCTGGTAAAGCGTTATTTTACCCCCCTAAAT
>WTCE01000001.1 GCA_013138735.1 Crocinitomix sp.
TTAAAAAAAAATGACCAAGAATACCTATTGAATCCCCATAGCTTTTGATGACCCCGAGAGGAGGAGTGCAACACACGCTCTAATGAACTGCGGCCTTACCGCAATTCATTAGAGCTTAATTGTTAGGCCAAGTTATTTCATGCAAAATATAACAACTACTTTGCTCCCCGAGATTCGAAATTCACACTCAATAACGCTTCCTTCAGGAAAAGCAAAATTTATTTGGATTGATGTTGAAAATATTGGAGAGGCTATATCTGTACTCATTGAATCCTTTCAAAACCATAAGAATATGGTATATGAAATAACAGTAGGAGAGAATAAAAATTTTGATGAAGTCACGGAAATAATGTCAGAAATTACAGGGATTAAGATTAGTTTTAACAAAATTAATCCAATTAGCTTTTATTTCAAAAAGAAAAAAAATGGTTTGGAAAGTGGTTTTGCCCTTATTATGACAATTTTACACTTTTTGCCTCGGTTTCAAAAACCTCCCAAAATTTCTGATAGTTATAACAAACTTACAGGAAGTAATCCAACGACAATAAGGGAAATTATTGAAAGAGAAAAACAAAAAATGATTTCGACTTAATAGAGGATAATGAATTTTTGAAATAGTAAAATTAGACGCTCTATTAAAAACAATTCAACTTTTCCAAACCAATAATTTCTAATTCAACTTCTTCGTGGTCATCATTATCACTCAATACATACGTAATTGTAAAATATTGATCAACTTCTTTTGTTCCGTTTAAATCAAATTTCATCAAAATATTTTCCGCTGCGAAATTTGAAAGATCGAAGAACAAATATTTTTGATTTGAAAAAACGAAATCTTAGCAAAGAATCTTAAAAAGACGACTTTATTTCGTTGAAAACCTCCTCCAACGCCTTCAAATCCTCAAAAACAGGGTTCGATAACAGTCCCCTTCTCTCCGCGAAAAGGAAACCAAGTGCATTGCACTTGGTTTTTTTATTGGAATCAACCGCAGTTTTACTTTGAATTGAGAACAAGAAAAAAATCAAAATTATTTCTGAAAGAAAGAATTGGTTTCTATGCTTTGGGTGGATACCTTATCCTTGATCGCTTTCATAATCTGAAATGAAGGATGGGAATGTAATCCCTCTCTTTCCGCGAGCATTTTTGAAAAACTACATTTTTTTTTATAAATACCCAACCTAAACTTATTTTTTTCCGTTAACTGTGGACAGGATCAAACAAAATTAATCCTTTATTTTCAAACGAAAGCACTAGAATGAAACTATCATTACTCCTTGTATTTACATTTATTGGTTTCCACTCATTCAGTCAAAAGGCGAATGACGAATGGGGCATTCAACTCTTTTCAAATTTAGGGTTTACTCAATGTATCAATAATGACATGTATATAATGGACGAACAAATCGATTATTTTGTTGAAAAAAATAACTATCAAATATTCCTTTCGGATGATGCGTTTGTTTTTGGTGTGAAAGAAGAAAATGTAGATAGCGAAAATCAAGTGTCAAGAGAATACGAGGAACACCAACGGGAAGTAAAACTTGCAACATGGAATTATTTTAAAATTGAATTTCAAAAAGTCACTACCGGAAAAACCATAGGGGCAATAGACAAAAAAAATCATACGTACCATTATCAAGACACGGACAACGAATCTAGCACGGTTATCCTAAATTGTTTTGATAAATTAATTTATCAAAACCTATATCCAAATATTGATCTCGTTTTGGAACTGCCCAATTATGGGGGGTTAAAATATAGTTTTCATGTGCATCCAGGAGGAGATTATAAGGATATTCAGATGAAATATTTTGGTGTAAATGTAAATTTTAATAACAAAAGGGGACTTCAATTAACCTCAGAATTTCATGATTTTTCAGATGCGGCTCCTAAATCATTTGTCAATTCTGAAGAACTTTGCACCAAATTTTGCATCAAAGAAAATACAGTCTCATTTAGTTTAGATGAATATGATTTAACAGATGAATTAATTATTGACCCTTGGTTGGTATCAGATTTATCCGCCGCCTTTGTTGACCATCACAACGGATATGAAGTTGGATATGATGATGAAGGCAATTGCGCTGTGTTGGGAAATTATGGAGAAAAGGTTGCGTTATTTGATAATACCGGCACTTTGCTTTGGACTTTTGCACTTGCTGATCTAGGTGAAGGTCCACTCTTACCAGGAGATCTTGAGGTAAATCCACTTAACGGAGACATCTACGTGTCTTTTGGAATATCAGGCTACCTCGCACGTATCAATTTGGCAGGAGAATTGGTTAATACTTTTTATTTCCCTGCTGATCCTTGTCCCAGAGAAATTTGGAGATTGAGGTTTAATAAATTTGAAAATGTGCTTTATGCTGGACTTGGTGGTTGGAGTCCGTGTAATACTCCTTTAGCTATTTTTAGCGCAGATTTATCAGAATATGAGATCTACGACCACCCTTTAAGCGACGTTCCAGTTGAGGGAAATAAAGATGTTACCTTAATGGCAACTAGCCCAGATCATGATGAGATTTATATTATGACGGCCGCCAACCCGTACACCAGCCCTGATCACAACATTTTATATAGGGTCGATTATTCGGACCCCTCGTCGGTAATTTGGGAAAAGGATAGTCATCATGAATTTATCGAAATATCAAGTGTTGCCTATGGTCCTTGGGCTGAACGACCAAATGGTTTTAATGGTTTAGTTTGTACTTATGACTTCCTTTTTTCCTATGATGGAAACATAGTTAAAAAGTATAATAAAGAGACTGGAGTAATTTTGGATTCTTTGATTTTATATGGTGCTGAATTCACTTACGGTGGTTTTGATTTTGATCCTTGTGGATCGTTATTTATCGGATCCAATAATGATGTTTTGGAATATTCTCAAGACTTGGAGTTCATAAATAGTTACCCTCTGCCTGACAGGTGTTTTGATTTACGAGTTGCAAATGGATTTGTTTATATTTCAGGTGAAGGTTTTGTGTCACGAATTGACTTAGAAACTGAAGGTGTTTTACTTACTAAAACAAATGCTATTTGCGACTCTTGTAATGGATCAGCTAAGGTAGACACAAGCGCCTGTAAATTACCAGATTTTGAAAGTGTTGTATGGAGTCCAGGTGGCGAAACTGATTTAATGATTACAGATCTTTGTCCTGGATTGTATATTGCCACTGTAACTACTTTAGATGGAGATGGGGAGGAAATAATATATGTTGACACTATAGAGGTTGAATTGATTGAAACGTTAATTCCAGTAGACTTATCTACGGGTTTGCAATCAGACACTATTTGTTCACAAAGTGGTGCTATTGAGCTAATAATGGAGCCTGAAGGTGGGGAACTATTTGGACCAGGGTTATCTGATTCTGAATTTAATCCTTCGGATGTAGGGACAGGTGTTTACTTGATTTATTATACTTATTCTGATGAATTTGGATGTTATGGCGAAGATTCTCTTACGTTCACGGTTGTTGATTGTTTGGGAATTAATGATGAGCATAAAAATATAATCAATGTTTTCCCAAATCCTTTTGACGACTTTACAACAATAAATTTTAATGTCGAACTCAAAGGTCAAAATCAATTAATTATCTACAATTCTCTTGGCCAAGAAGTTTATCGTAAAGAAAATATATCTGGTTCTGGATTGACAATGAGTAAGAAGGAATTGGCGGCAGGTGTTTATTTACTTTCGTTGTTCTATCAAAATGAAAGATACAACATTAAGTTAATTGCTCAATAATAGTTTCTAAAACCTCCTCCAACGCCTTTAAATCCTCAAAAAGAGGGTTCGATAACAGTCCCCTTCTCTCCGTAACGAAAAAGCTGAGCGCGTAGTGCTTGGCTTTTTTTGTGAAATAAATCGAAACTTGTTTCGGGTTAAAAAAATCTGGGGAGCAAAGCACAAAAGAAGAAATGACCATCAGCTGTTTAGGGATCAATTGGACATTGAATGGATAGTTCAGTTGACTGGTTTGTCGTAGACCGAGCTAAATGATTTGGCTAAGTAAAAAGGGCTTTTGTAAATCATTTCTACGAAAATTCTGAACAATCTTTAGATGAAATCAACCTTTTGCTGCTGAAAGCCGTTATGTTATATAGATAAAAGCCCCTAAAATCATTCAGGAATTCGACTCATGAAATATATTACAGCATTATTTCTTCTATTTACCTTGATAATTTTTTCTTCATGCTCTTATGCACAGGATTCCGAATTAGAAAGAATTCAATCTGCTGATAGATCATCTAAGATTGGTTTTCAAGAAAATAAAGGACAGTTTGAGGACATTAATCACGCACCTGTACCCTATGTCTTGTTTAAACTGGAATCTGCAGGACTCAATGTTTGGATCACCAATACGGGTTTAACATATCATATTTTTGACATAGAAAAGAAATACTTACCTAAAGATAGCCTTAAAGTTGGTAGCGAGGAAAAGATTAAAATAATGCATTCAAGAAGGATCGATATGATCTTAAAAAATGCAAGCATAAAAAAAGAAAATATTTCTACCTCAAATATAATTTCGCAAGGTGAACACAATTACTATTTGGGAAACTGCCCAGCGGGAGTTTTTGATGTAAAAACGTACGAAGAAATATTGATTAAGGAAATTTATGCGGGTATTGATTGGAAAATCTATATTACGCAATCAGGCGAATTAAAATATGATTTTATTGTCCATCCTAATGCAAATCCAGGACTAATAAAATTAGTTTATGAAGGCTACGGAAGTATAGAGACCAAGCCAACACAATTGCACTTTGAAACAGATTTAGGGACGCTATCAGAAGGCGAGTTGATTTGTTTTCAGAATGGTGAAAAAGTAAGGGCAACTTATCAATTTCATAAAAACGATAACCTTACCCATCTAGGGGCAGGTAACTTTAGCAACGGAAACGAGCAACCCGTCATGGAAAATTCTTTTTCAGTTGAAACAACGATCGATTTATCTGATTATGACGAAAGCCAAGAATTAATAATTGATCCAGAGTTAGTATGGGGTACTTGTTACGGAGGGAATTCTTACGAAGGAATTATATCTATTACTACTGACCAAGATGGGAGTCTATTCGCTACTGGATATTGCCATTCTACTGATTTTCCTGTTATGGATACTGGAACTTACTTTCAAGAATCCGCGACACCCTTGGAGACTTTTGTATTAAAATTCAATAATAATAGTAATTTAATTTGGGCAACATATTATGGAGGAAGCGAAAATGAAAAAGGGTCTTCTATAACTGTTGACTTAAATAATGATATTTGGCTTACAGGGTATACACTTTCTGAGGACTTGCCAACTTTTGCGCCACCAATGGATGGTTTTTTTCAACCTACTATAGCAGGTGATAGAAATTTGTTTATTGCTAAGTTCAACAATAGTGGGGAAATTTTATTGGCAACCTACTACGGAGGGTCGTATGCGGATATCGGAGATGCAATTACAACTGATTTATTTGGTAACGTTTTTATAACAGGTACTTCCCATTCTGATGATTTTCCTTTAGCAGATAATGGAACCTATTTTGATGATACTTTCGAGTGGACTTCGGATCTTTTCATATTAAAATTTAATGCCGAATTCGAAAGAGAGTGGGCGACTTATTATGGTGGGATTGGTCAAGAAGAAGGAACCGATATTACATGTGATTTGAGTGGTAATGTATTAGTGACTGGATTAACCACATCTTCAGATTTTGAAACAGAGGATTGTGGAGGGTATTACCAAACCTCATCTAATGCAAGAGAAGGGTTTTTATTGAAATTTGATAATATTGGAAATCGAATTTGGGCAACATTCCTTGGTGGAAATTGGCATGATGAAGGAACTTCCGTTTTAACAGATCAAAATGATAATATATTTGTCTCAGGAGTTACCTCATCAACCGATTTTCCAGTATTAGACGCTGGAACTTATTTTCAGGAAGAAAACGCAGGCGGAAAAGATGCTTTTATCACTAAATTTGACAGTGATCACAATCTTATTTGGGGATCTTATTACGGAGGCTATAACAATGACGGGATTGCTAGTGGAGTCACGGACACACCAGACCAACTGGCAATTGACCAATGTGGAAATGTGTATTTCGTTTTTTCTACTTTTCACTATACTGGTGAAGAAGATATTCCATTATATACGCCAGGTGACTGTTATTTCTATGATATAGTGGAGAGCGGTAGACATCTTTTTTTAACACGATTTCAAAATGATGGAACACTTGATTTTGCCTCTTATATTGCCAGAGGTTTTAGAACGAATATTGCACTGGATGGTGATAACAATATCTTTCTTGGTAGTGAAGTAGGCTATATCCCTATAGATGATCCCTATTTACCAAATCCAGGAGGAGGCGCTTATCATCAACTTGGTAATGGTATTGAAGATTGTACATTTTTCAAACTTATAGATACATTAGTTGCAACTAAAATTCAACCTGAAGATACGTTATGTGCATGTGATGGTATAGCAACCGTTTCTTTATGCGGTACTCCTCCTTATAGTTATAAATGGAGTACAGGTTTGGAAATAATTGACACTTCGGCTAATGTAATTAGTTTAACTGATTTATGTCCAGGTGAGTATTGGGTTGAAGTAAAAGCCGGTTGTTATGAAATTGACACCATTTATTTCACATTTGAAGGTTATATTTCAGGTTTAGAATTAGATCTGGGAGCAGACACAACAGTTTGCAATGACATTTTTTGGACACTAGATGCTGGAAACCCAGGTGCCGAATATAGCTGGCATGACATGAGTACAGAACAATTTTTTACGGCTTATACTAGCGGTACATATTGGGTGACCGTTTATGATGGATTGGGCTGCAGTTTAACGGACTCTATAACCTTGTCTATCGGAGAAATAGTTGTTGACCTTGGTAACGATACCACTATTTGTTATTCGGAGGATACTTTGATTTTAAATGCTGGTTTTGCTGGGGCTTCGTTCAGTTGGCAGGATGAAAGTGATGAACAGTTCTAAGATGTTCTCACGAGTGGGATTTACTGGGTGCAAGTAGATAGTGCGGGCTGTTTAGGATCAGATACAATCCTTGTGACTGCGCATCCTGATATCCTTATTGATCTAGGTGAAGACACCATTCTTTGTGGAGGTGAAATACTATTCTTGGATGCATTAAATGACGGGGCTGAATTTTTATGGAACACAGGTGAAACCACGCAAATTATTGAAATCGCAAGTTCTGGTAACTATTGGGTTAATGTAAGTAATGATTATTGTGATGGTAAAGATTCTATCCATGTAACTTTAGTTGATTGTGCAAGCATTACTGAAACTAATAATAGCGTCATTACTATTTTCCCCAATCCTTTTAATGCGTATACAACTGTTTATTTTCCCGAAGAGTTTAGTGAAAGTCATGCAATTATTATTCAT
The DNA here is from genome assembly GCA_013138735.1 of Crocinitomix sp. GTDB lineage: Bacteria > Bacteroidota > Bacteroidia > Flavobacteriales_D > Crocinitomicaceae > Crocinitomix. The sequence continues at coordinate 7,405 of WTCE01000001.1, forward strand.
GACATTTTGGGAAAAGAAATCTATCGAATAGAAAATTTAACAGGTTCATCTATTAACATTGGCAAGGAACATTTTGCTAGTGGTACATATATTTTGTCCATAGTTAATTATTCAAATCAAGAAATCATAGCTAGAGAAAAATTAATTTCTCAATAGGTTGAATAATTCTTTAAACCTCCCTCAAAACCTCATCTAACGCCTTTAAATCCTCAATAACCTTCGTGAAACGGCTTTGGTCGTCGAAGAAAACAGGATTCGATAACAGTCCCCCGCTCGCCACGTAAAACCAGATTCATTTTTATGAATCTGGTTTTTTTTTACCCAAGACTATTACTATGACTTATGTCGTTTAAGTGCTTACTCCAAAATGCATGATAGGATTTATATAGGTTATTCTGCAAACCTAATTGCAAGAATAAATGCGTTTAACAACTCTCAAAAAAGTCACACTAGAATTTATAGACCATGGATAGTAGGACATGTTGAGTTATTCCATCTCCATTTGGCGTAAAATATTTATGCCTGAGAATTGGATTGGTTCATAAAGTGATTGATTCACAAACTCCACCTGTACAGGAACTGTCACTCGGGAGCAATAACATACAATTTCAAGTTTTTATAGCTAGACAAAAATATAGCGTCACGATCTATTCCACCTACAAAGTAAGAGACCTACCAATCAACTTCTCGCTTTTATTCTTTAGGTTAAATTCATCCATGTTTTGCCCTTGCAAACAAATAGCAGCCTGATAATTTGAATTAAAAGGAAATGAACTGATACACCACTTATCATGGCCATCATTAATGATTTCTTGTAGGCAATTCTCATGTCGTAATCCTTTGAGTATGCCTATTCCTTTGGCTTTTAAAAATGCTTCTTTTCTGGTCCAGACATTGAAGAATGCATCTGTTTTTCTTTGTGCAGAACTGATATGTTGTTTTTCATCTTGATGAAAATGCCGTTTCATACCGGTTAAATCAATTTCTTTAATTAGTTCAATATCAATGCCTATTTCAACTGATGAAAATCCAGCTATCACAATTGTACCTGAGTGACTAATATTGAATTTGACACCAGAAATCATAGGTTTTCCATCAGGCGAAACCTCCCACTGATTCCAGTCAAAGTGAATAGCGTTTTCTTTACAATAAAGTGCAACTAGTAATTTGCCGTACAATTTGAGTTGTTGATCTGTTAATTGCCAATAACGCAAAATATCTTTTTGTATATGACCAGGTAGTTGTTTAAGATCAGCGCGAAACTGTTCTTCTGAAATATTGGTGATATCAATGTACCAAACTTCAGTCATGATGAGAATAAATCGCGTTTGTATTTAGCATTGTGCATTAGTTTTTGACTGAAAAATTTTCTCCAATCAACTTTCCATCTTCCATTTTAAAAAGACGGTCTGCACACTGATAATATTTGTCATCATGGGTTATTGCCAATATTGTTATTCCACTCTTTTTAATTATTGGAATTATTTCTAAATAAAATTTCGCTCTAAATTGTGGATCTTGATCTGCGGCCCACTCATCCAAAATGAGAATAGGTTTTTGTTCTAGAAGTGCAGCAATTAAAGCTAAACGTTTTCGCTGACCAGTAGATAAATCTGTAGAAGAGAATCCAGTTTCACCAACCTCTACTTTATCATCTATCTCAAATAACTTAAGATACTCCTTTGCCTTTTCTCTATTAAGATTCTCGTTACCATAGAACTCATCAAAAAGATAAAAATCAGCCAACACTACACTGAATAGTGCTTTTACTTTTTGAATGTCCTTTTCATTTAATGCGTTCTCATTTAAAGATAAATTTCCTTGGCTTGGTTTATATATATTCAGAATCAAGTTAATAAGTGTTGTTTTGCCACTTCCATTCCCACCGTAAATAAAAATAACCTCATTTTTATTTATGGATAAATTTACGGGGCCAATTTTAAATTTACTTTTCGGATATTCAAATTCATAATCCACAAATTTTAATTGGCTAAAAGAAAAATCATCATCCAATTTGACCGCTATATTTGGCGTATCAATGTTCCCCAATTCCTTTTTTAAATCTACCATTCTTTTGAGGGATATTCTGGCACGAGAAATTACAGGAATTATCATCATTACTGTTGCGATTGGTCCCAAAATATATAATAAGACAAAAACATAACTAATAATAACTGCTGTTGAAATGTCAAAAAATGAACCGGCATAAAGCAGCACAAAAGCGATTAAAACGTAAAAAAGCAATTGCCCTACAATTTGGCTATTCAAAAATCCAATGAGTGCTTTTTTATTGTTTGACAAGCCATCATTCACTACTACTTCTAATCTTTTATTATAAATATGTTCCCCTTTCGAGGGATCCACACTGATTTCTTTTGCTCCGCCCAAAATAGCATTGAAATAATTCATAAAACTTCGTTCTAAATCTCGAACTTTATTGAATCTTTTATTCCCATTTACAGTCATTAATTGATAAGCAACAATGCCAAGAATAATCGCACCTAAGCTTATTCCAAACATCACCATAGAAACATAGGCCATATATATTAAAGAGGCTATAATCAATACAATTGAAGTTATAAAATCAATAATTAACAAGGATGCTTGTGTAATACTACCTACATCATTCGTTAGGGTAGAATAAATTTCATTTTTATGTTCTTTCACCTTATCATAAGGCGCCTTAATGACTTGTTTAACAATGTCTTTTCTTAGGTTCCAATATATGTTTTGTGATAAATTTATGATGCCACCAGAGAGCAGTCTTCTCGTAAGAAAGAAAGCTAAGATTAGACCCACAAACATTATTGAAAAATCAACACTTATAGCAGAATTTGGATCAGAAATGGAAAATGCTATTATGCTATTTACTAGGACAATGAATCCAAAACCAGATAGACCAGATATTATTGATAGTGCGACATATGCAAAAATTGAGGCAGTGGATTTTTCAGATAAATTAACTATTACAGATAGCCCAATTTTCATTTTGATTGTTTTTTACGCTTTATCTGTTCAATATATCCATAGCATTACAAGTGATTAATCAACAGTATCTTTTTCATAAGACAATGTGACTTTTTTTTATCCTAAAAGCACCTCTTTAGTCTCAAATTCTCTAGGCTCGTAAGTGTTAGCTAAATCTGCAATAACCTTGATATGCTCATGAGATGATCCACAACAACCACCGATCATGTTTACTATTTTTTGATCTAGATAAGCCTTCATTATATCTCCCATTTCATCACTCGTCATGTCGTATTGACCGAACTCATTAGGCATTCCTGCATTTGGATAAATACTTAAGGGTAATGAAGAATATTTAGAGAAATCCTTACAGAACGATAACATCTGCTCAGGTCCAAATGAACAGTTAAGACCAACACTGATTAATTCAGTAGCATGTTCAACCGAAACTAGAAAAGCTTCAAGCGTTTGCCCAGATAAAAGTCTTCCACTTTGGTCAATGGAACAAGAGATCATTAGTGGCATATCTATTCCTCGTTCTTGTTTTAATTCTTCCAAGGCAGCAATTGCCACTTTACAATTCATTGTATCGAAAATCGTTTCGACAAGAATTAAATCACTTCCTCCATCAATAAGCGCACGAATTTGTTCTTTATAGGCTTTATGAAGATCGTCGTATGAAATTTCTCTTTTCCCTGGTAAGTCAACATCTACTGAAACACTTAACATTTTACTCGTTGGCCCAATTGAACCAGCAACATAGCGCGGTTTATTTGGAGTTTTGATATTAAATTCATCAACTATCTCACGCGCAATTTTTGCGCCAGCCAATGTCATTTCATAAGCATAATCTTCTAAACCATATTCCATTTGATTTAGAGAGCTAGAACATAGGGTACCTGTTTCAATTATATCTGCTCCAGCTTCCAAAAACCCTCTATGTATCGCTTTAATTACTTCAGGTTTAGTAATGCATAATAAATCATTATTACCCTGTAAGCTTTTATTATAATTTTTAAATTCTTCTCCTCTATATTCCTCTTCAGAGAGTTTATACTTTTGGATATTAGTACCCATTGCACCATCAATAATCATAATTCGATTTTTCAATGTGGCCATTATTTTATCGTAAACTTTCTCCATTTTTTCTTTGTTCAGTTAAAGAATTGATTTGTTAACAAAATTACTACATTTCCGATAACAAATCAATTCTTGAGACATTTTACTAACGATTATTTAGTTTTGCTTTTACACTAACCAATCCTCTTAATCCTGTATTATTTCTCCATTTAGTCTCTTCTGCGAGTTCAATATTAGGATATTTCTCTAATAACAAGCGTAAAGTCACATTGGCCTCCATTTTCACGATAACCTGTCCAATACATTCATGCATCCCTGTTCCGAAAGCATAATTGGGTGCCGCATCTCTATGGATATCAAAAGTATGTGGGTTTTTATGAACACTTCCGTCGCGGTTTCCAGCTCCGAGCATAATTGATACATAATCACCTTCTTTCAATGTACTTCCATTGTAATCAAAATCTTTTTTGACCATCCTTCCAACATACTGAATTGGACTATGAAAACGAATTGACTCGTCAATATGTTTGGCTATTAATTTAGGGTCATTTAATAATTCCTTTTTAACACCATCTTCGCTTAACATTAAATAAATACTATTTGAAATTAAGTTTTTCGTCATTTCACCACCTTTAAAGGCTATTAATGTGCATTGTGCGAAGATTTCATCCACACTTAAAATTTCATCTTCGGTATTCGCTATAATAAGCCTTGAGAGCAGATCGTTGCCTAAACGTTTCTTCTTTCTGTCGTCATAAAGTTTCTTGAAGTATTCTTGAAATTCAAGCATAGAATCTTGAGCGGCGCCAATGACGCGAACATCTGGCTTTTCGGATCCCATATAGGCAGCAATACTGTCAATCCATTTAGACAATTGACGCGAGTCTGAAAGTGGAACACCGAAAAGTGCCGTAATTGTAATTAACGGTACCTTTTTAGCCAATTCCTCTGTAATATTGACAATTTTCTTTTCAGAAAAATGTTTTAGCACCACTTCTACAGCATCTGCAATTTCATTTTCGAATTTTTGAATAAATTCTCTAGTGAAACCTGCTGCCATTACTTGTCTAATCTTAGTATGTTCTGGTGCATCATAATATGCGAACCACTGGGAGTGTAGATTGACAAGTTTTTCAAATTGCCCTTGTAATTCTAAAGGGAGGGCCATAATTAAACATGCTTGTCTTTGACTCGATAGATGTTCAGTATCATTCAAAAAGTTACCAATATCTTCGTGTCCCATCACCAACCAAGCACCATTTAAGATGTTGTCTGACTTGTAAAGCGAACCTCTTTTTTGTCTTAAAAGGTCATAATTTTCGTGAATGTTTTGGATTACTTCTGAGCTCGAGAAATCCGGTTCAATTGATTTTACATTTTCCATATATTATATTTTTGGGTTAGACTTCAATTTAGAAATAATAAACCAATTTATCAAGAAAATCATCTAAAAATCAGATCATTAACCTGAGATCGACACTAAAAAACTCTTCACAATTGATATTTCAATTGTGAAGAGCCGACGTTAATGGCCTAAGGATTAAGTTTTACGTTAACTGTTTTTAATCCTCTTAATCCTGGATTGTTTCTCCAAAATGATTTTTCGGCTAATTGTATTTCAGGGTATTTATCTAGTAATAAATTGAGCGTTAATTTAGCCTCCATTTTTGCTAATACTTGCCCAATACATGAGTGAATTCCAGGACCAAATGATAAATGAGGCCCTTCATTTCTATGAATATTGAATTCATCAGGGGCAGTGAAAACTTTTTCATCCCTATTTCCAGCCCCAAGCATAACTGCTATATAATCTCCTTTTTTGAATTCGTGACCTTTATAGGTATAATCTTGTTTTACTATTCTATTGACAAATTGAACTGGGTTTTCATAACGCAATGATTCATCAATCAATTGTGGGATCAATTTTTTGTTGTCCATAACCTCTTCTTTAAGACCAGGTTCATTTAGCAATAAATAAAGGGTAGTAGAAATTAAGTTTTTTGTTGTTTCATTTCCAGCAAATGCGACTAGTGAACATTGCGCAAAAAGTTCGTCTCGCGTTAAGTTATCCTCTTTTTCATGCGCGGCTATTAAAAGAGAGAGCATATCGTCATCTTCTGTGTTTTTGGCACGTTCATCTAAAACTTTTTCAAAATATGTTCTAAATGAGATGATGGCATTTTGAGCATTTTCGATAACTTTTAAATTTGGCTTTTCAGCTCCCATATAAGCGGCAATACCATCTATCCATTCAGATAATTTGGATACGTCTCCTAAATCAACTCCCAGTAATGCTGTGATTGTTAATAAAGGGACATGCTTTGAAATTTCCTCAGTTATATCTAGTGTGCTATAAGGATCAAGCTTATTTAATATTGTTTCTATATGATCGGAAATTTCAATTTCAAGTTTTTGGAGAACTTTTTTAGAAAATCCCCTCCCCATAATTTTACGAATTCTTGTATGCTCTGGTGGATCATAATGAACGTACCATTGCGAATGAATTTTGATCAATTCATCAAATTTATTTTGCTCTTCAATAGGCAGGGCATCAATCAAATACCTTTCGCGCTTACTACTGACAAAGGTTGTGTCTTTCAAAAAATAAATGATATCCTCATAATCAAAAATAAGCCAACAACCATTAAATATAGTTTCAGACTTATAAATTGGATCAATTGATTTTATAGCTTCATAATGGGGGTACGGATTTTGAACAACTTCTTGACTTGATAAGTCAGGTTCTTTAAATATATTTTCCATAAGTTTTGGTTTTTTCTTGTTCAGTGATTAAGGGTGAAGAAAATTCTTCTTTTTCAACAAATCACTTTGAGATTCTACATAGTTTTCGTCACTTATGCAACAGTCGACTGGGCATTCTACTGCGCACTGAGGCTCTTCATGGAAGCCAACACATTCGGTACATTTCTCTGGGACAATAAAAAAGAAATCGTCAGATAATGCTTTTTGGTTAGCTGTAGAATCAACTTCTTTTCCATTGACTTGTACTTTTCCAACATAGGTGTTTCCTTCTGATATAGTCCACTCTTCTTCATATACGTATATTGAAGTATTTGGACAGGCATCAACGCAAGCACCACAGTTAATACATTCATCCGTAATTTTTAATGCCATAAGTTTTTATTTTTTTAGTAATAATTTTATTTCTTTCAGAGTTAAAATGTTAAGCGCAGTTAAAGTAGGAATCACCTCAACATTTGATTGAGATTCCACATACAACAAGCGTTCTTTTTCGATTAGATTAACTGTAAAGTGTTCTTCTAATTTATTTACTAATTCATCAAGTGGCATGGGTAGTAAATCAATGCTAATGAATGCATAATCACAGTTGATTGATTTGCATAAAGAACTTTCCATTCTTTCTGTTTCTCCGATAGTTTTACCGAGCGGATCAATAATCCGCGAGCCACCTTGTCGATTAGAAGTTACAACAAACGTTTTATGCTGTTGTGCAATACTATTAATGAGCTGTCCACCGTGAAATGCTGTCACCCAAAAAATCAAATTTAGCGGTGTAGCATTCTTCTCAAATACTGTGTTAAATTGATATACATCACTACAAATAAATATCCCAATGGTTCCAAAATCGCAGGTGACAATTGGTGCCGTTTCTCCTTTTTTAACGCCGAGTTCAAATGAATTAAAGTTCTCATCATCTGGCCAAGGGAATTGTTTATGATATTCATAAATAACTTCGCCATTTCTATTAATTAAAACAGCTGCGTTAACATAATCTGTGCCTGTTGAAAGATAGAGCGGACATATAATGTATGTGCGGTGCTTTTTTGCTATTTCGGAAAATTGGGTAATTGTTGGGCCGTTTATCTCTTCTGCCAATTCACTAACATCATTTACCCTAACATTTTTGACTGAAAAAGCTTCGGGGAGACATACAATATCAACATTTTTATTTTCATCCAATTTCTTATTCAGTTCTTTAATGATGGCTTTATTATTTCCTTCTTTGGATCGGGACAAAACCCGCGTCTGATCAATTGTTATGATAGAAATTGATTTCATATTATTTAGTGAATGTCAATGAATAAATTTTTGCCAATGCACCACTTAAACTGATGAATTGTGTATTTGACGGTATGCGTTTTTCATTGCTCCAGGAAAGAATTTCAGCTATTGCATTCGAAGAAATTGTGTCACAATCTTTAAAATGACACCCATCTATTTCCTTTTTATTTCCATCTAATAATGCTACTTTAATGGCGCCTTTAGCATCTGAAATGGCGTTAATATAAACGTTCATTCCAACTTTATCGGGTATTAAGATTAGAACGCTGCCTTCTGTTTCATTAAACCGAACTGCACTAAAACGGTCTTTTGTTAACTCAGCCAAGCCTACCCCAAAGGCTTGACTTTGTGCCATTTCCTTTTCATCCATTCTAGCATCCATTCCGCCGTAGAAAATTTTTATCGTTTTTTCTTCTTGAATAAAAGTTGGCTGAACAAACAAAACTCCTCCATCCCACTCTCCCTTATTTCCATTTGCAATAAAAGGGATACTTTCATTCGGGTGAATCCATGTTTTGCTGTCCTTACTATATAATAAGTGTATGTCCACCGTATTTTTATCATTTTTATGATGAAAAATTTCTAATAAACCAATATAATAATTGTAGTATGGGGTAATGCTTAAACGGTGATAGTCAGATTGTTTATTGTCCTTTTTTGGTTTGAGTATAATTTCATGATTTGTCCAATTGACAAGATCAATACTTTCACAACGTGCAATCATTCTTGAACAATCTTGTTCTTCCAACATCAGGTCTTTATGGCTCTTTTCGTCGTATACCAACTCGCCGTCATACATTACCTTTCGCAGTAAAATGTATTTATTTAAACCGGGATCAAAATAAAAATTAATGGTATCGTCAGCAGCATAGAAAGAAAGGTTATGAGCTATTTTGTCTATGGGAGTTTGCCAAACAACATCTCCGGGCAAATCCCAATTTACACCATCCGGTGAAAAGGCAATTCTTACTCCTTTTCCTAAGGGTTCAAAATCGCCATAATAAGCCATCACATATTGCTTATCTCCAACTGCTATATCTCTTTTAATTACGCAAGGTTGGTCAGCAGATAGGACACGCTTTAACAGGTTATTATTCCCGTTATTTACTTTGCTTATATTGTTTAAGTTTGGTTTTTTCCAAATCAACCCATCTTCACTTTCAGCATACGCTATGGCTTCATCCAAACAATCATAGGGCTCTTTTTCATCCAACCACCATTGTGTATAATACATTTTATAATGGTCACTATCTTTTATGACAGATCCGTAGGTGCATATCAATGATTCCCACGGTTGATCTTTGGTTAAGACAGGGTTATGCTGCAATTTTACAGGAGTATTTAACTCAAAACTCACATTATGAAAATCAGCAAGTTCGCTTGCATCAAAAAAGAGAATTTTATGCATTTGTGTTCAAGTTTAGTTGTTTCCTAATGTCTTCAAATTTTGATGCTAGGTTTTTAAAATCCTCAAAATGATAAAGTCCTATCGCATAGGTCAATCGTTCAAGTCCAACACCCATGCAACAACTCATAGCCTCGTCACCTTTGTAATTGATGTTATATTTTTTAGAAAAAAAGTTCTTATGAAAATTGATGGATGAAAATGACATCCAGTTCCCCGAGCTCTCTACTTTTGTTTTGACTTCAAATTTTGATTTACTCATATTTTGCATGAGGCTATATTTTTGATAATTCGAAACAAAAAACAGGTCATTTGCTGTCGCAATAGATGACTCCAAGTTGAATACTTCAATAATGGTTTTCATTAGGAGCAGGTATTGATCAAAAAAAAGATCAATCGTTTGGTCGTCAGCAACAATTACAATTTCTCTCATTTTAAATTCTGAAAGTCTTTCAAATGTGCTTGTCCTTCCTCTTTCATTTCGGTGACAGTTTCCTAATAAGCTGAAAAATTGAGGGGTTTGAAAATCTTTACCGTCTAAAAGTTGATAGAGTGGACTGCATGCCGAAGTTTTTAAACAATGGGTTGGAGGAATTAAATTTTTATTCTCAAATTTTCCATCCGTCTGAAATTTTGACATCACGTCATAATCTGCCTGTAAACTAGTAGGGAAATAAATTATTTGGGGATATTCATCTATTATACCAAGCGCTTTATAGCTTTTTTTATCCAGAAATGTGGGTAGATTAAGTTCTGTTGCCCCCATTTTTTTTCCCCAATCAACAATTAATTTATCTAAGGATAATAAACATTCCAAAATAATTCCACCATAGGATACATGACCTTCGCCCGATTCAAAAACCAAGCCTTTTTTTAACCAGTTCTCCCAGGTATTGTTGTTTTGTTTTAAGGTAGATTGATGGCTATAAATTTCCTTTACTCTTTTCTTAATGGCGCTTTTCCCCAACTTATTAAAGAGCTCTTCAATCAATTCATTCAATTCTATTTCCGATCCGCTATATTCTATTTCAATGCAGCCTTCATCCTCCTTATGTGTGACATTTATTTCTTTGTCAGACCCATATGAAATAACGGCTGTAAAGTAGGTTTCATCAATATCAAATTTCTTTAAAATTTGATCATCTATCGTTTGTTTCGTCATATAAATTGACTTAACATTTCTACATTGTTCTTTTCAAAGCTTCTTTCTTGCCAAATGTCGTAAGAAAGATACATGGGGACATTTCGAAATTTCCGTCTGAGTTTAATATTGTGTCTGAACATCTCCTTGTCTAGCTCGGGGTATTGTGTTTTATACAGTTTTTGACTTGAGAAATCAAAATCTGCCCAGCCTTCTAATTCTTCAGGAACAATATATAGGTGTTGAAATTCTTTAATGTATTGTGTTCCATAAACCGGATTATAATATCCTAATTCACCAGAGGGAGCACCAATTAATTCACTTATTTCGAAATGCAATTCTAATGATTTCTTTACAGATTCCATACTCTCAACCGGATAGCTGAGCACATAAGAAAAGTGTGGTAAAATTTGATATTCTTCCCATAACAATTTTGCAATCCTTACGGTATCAACGGCTTTTATTCCCTTCTTATAAATCTTTAAGGTTTCCTCAGTTGCTGCCTCTGCTCCTAAAAAGAGCATTTCGCATCCAGCTATTTTCATTTTTTCAAGAATTCCCTTTTTATGCATTGAATCGATATCAGAAAGACGCGCTGTACAGATCCAATTTAGGTTTACTTCGCGTTCAATCATCAAATCGCAAAAATCATGTAAGCGTTGTTTATGCGCCACAAATAACGCATCTTGAAATAATACGCCATCTGCACCATACCTTTCCTTTAAAGCGACTAAATGATCCACCAATTCAATGGCAGGAACACCATTCCATCCCGCTACGCCCTCAGCCGTCTCACTGCAAAAAGAACAGGAAAAAGGACAACCGATACTCGAAATATAATCGATCATTCGAGTACTTCTTCTGGATGTTAAATAGTAGGGTTCATAATCACTGATATACTTATCGTACTGCGGAATTAGAAGCGGTTCTTTTTTATAACTTTTAACAGGTCCCCTAACAATTTCATTGTTTTCATCTTTCAAATAGATATTTGGGATTTGTCGTAGTTTTTCAAAGTCCCCTAAGGCCGACAATAATTCTGCAATAGAAAGCTCTCCTCTTCCTTGAATAACAATGTCAACCAATTCATGCTTTATGGTAGGCAAAGGAGCTACTGTAGGCAGTGCTCCGCCGTAAATCACAACAATGTTCGGATATTTTTCTTTCACAACAGAAATAGCTTCCAAGGAAGTTTTAACTTGTGTGCCGGGCATAGTCCCTACCAATATTGCGTCAACATTAGCAGCAACTTTTAGCAGTTCTTCAATCGGATTATCTACAACTCTTCCATCAATTAATTCCATAGCATGCCCACTACCTTCTAAACCTTTTTGCAGATGGAGGTAGGCTAACGGAGCCGTAACTAAGTAGTTATTAATTATTGGTGGGTGATAAAATACTACGCGGACCATTCTATTTTCGTTTTAATGTTTTTCACAAAACTTGATTTTTGCATGTCGGTAGCATACGCTCTAAATTCATCCAATTTTGTTATGTTCAATTTATAGAGTGAATTAATTGCTCCAATAATTTCTTCTTCTGTAAAAAACTTGGATTGCATTTCCAGCATACTGTCAATCCGTTTTGGATTAAATATGATGCGATAAACAAAGTAATCTTTAAGGTATCTTATAAACTTATTTGGCAAGGTTGGTGTTTCATATTTCTCAACCTCATGATACAGGTTGTTAATTGAATTATTTATCATCTCTCTTGTAAACCCTTCAGACATTGCTATATCTGCCATGGCTGTACCGGGGTAATATCTTGAAAAGAAGATGTAAAGAAAATTCAGTTGATCGCACTCTTCTGCAAACTCTAAAGTTAAAAGCGCTTCTTCTTGCGTTTCTGTAGGAAGCCCGAATAAGAAAAAGGCGTTCACCATCACATTCTGACTACAGGCATAATCTATATTCTCTTTTATTTTCTTTACGTTCAAATACTTTTTGATCTTTTTTTGCAACCTCATAGAAGCTGTTTCAACAGCAAAAGTCACAAAGATGGTTCCGGCTGCAACCATTTTATCAATGTAATGTTTATCGATAGTATCTCCTCTAATTCCGTTGGGGAAGTACAGGTTTACATCCATGTCACTGGCTATTACTAAATCGAAAACATCAATAGCTCTTTGATAATCAACATTAAAAATATCATCTACAAAGAATATATCTTTGATGCCATGATCATCATAGAGTACTTTCATTTCACTAAAAATATCTTCAGGGCTTCGCAGTCTTGCCGATTTACCAAAAATATTATGACAATAAACGCAACGATAAGGACAACCTCTAGAGGTTAAAATCACACCTTGTTTCCGTCGGTTATAACCATAATTCATTTTCCCATCATATTTGTCGAAATCAAAAGAAGCATAATCGGGTAAAGGAAGGTCATCTAAGTTTTTAATTTGAGCGACTTCAAAATTGTTCTTGCCGTAAACAATTCCTTTTATTTCTTTTTCCTTAATTATTCTATCCTCTTGAAAGGCTTTTACAATTTCATAAAACGTATTCTCACCTTCTCCAATGGTGACATAATCATAGATGCCGGTTTCGAACATTGTATTTGGGTCGTCATTCGCAATTGGTCCACCCAAAGCCATTATCAACTTGTCATCAGGATAGGTTTTCTTATAGGTATCTTTGATATTTTGGGAAGTAATTAGTAATCCTTCTTGATCTAATGACATTGCTCTAAAACCTAGAATATCCGGTTTCTCTTTCAGAATATATGCCATCAATTCTTCATCTCCATTAAAGTCGATAAATGATTTGATAATCTCCCCTTCAAATTCAACCTCCATCTTTTTTAGATAGGCTATTAGATATTGCAAACCAATGGGCAAAACGAATTGATTATCATCCACATTATAGTGATTGGTAAATAATCCATTTTGATAATCAATTAATATAATTTTTGTGCGTTTCATACTTCTTAATTTTTAATGAGACTTACAGCCCAGGAAAACCCTGCTCCGCTTGAAATGGCTACTATATTTTTTGCCTTTTCTAATTTTCCTTGTTCTGTTGAATGACACATATTAATTATGATGTCAGATCCAAAAACATGACCATGTCCTTTCATTTTTCCATAATGTAATTGGTCTTCACTTAGCTGAAGAGCGCTCTTTAGTCCTACATAATCATTGTGACTCATATTTTGATATAAAACCAAATCTATATCCTCAATTTTGAGCGAATTATTCCTTAATACTTTATTAAATAGGTCGTAGATTACTTTATAATGGAGGGGTTGAATTTTATTTTCAAACTCTTTGTATTTAAAATTCCCTTTTAAGTCGTGTCTCACCCCTAAGACAGGGTTTAATCGTCCCATATTATAGCACTCAACATCCACCAATTGCATAGTTGAATCGGTTTCGGATTGCAGCAAAATTGCACTGGCCCCGTCACCAAGAACATTTAAGCCCGGATTGTATCTGTTTCCAATAACATGATCTTCTGAAAACAGCAATACATTTTTATATTGATCATTTGCTTGCATGAATGCTTGCGCCGTTTTTAAAGCGAGCATAAAGGATAAACAACCGCCGTTTCCGACACTCAAAACAAGTGCGTTTCTTGCATTTAATTGTTCTTGAATTTTATTGCCAATTGACAGTCCATTCTCAAGTTTAGATACCACGCTGTAATCAATAATCAAATCTAATTCTCTCCCATCACTCTTATCAGTCAATACCTTTTCGATTACGGAAATAACTTCTGTGCCTGGATTATAGTTTTGATAAACAGAAACCGCTTCTATCTCATCTAATGTTATGTTTTGAAACTTTGGAGATTCCAAATCATCCACATGATCAGAAAAGTCATCAATAAAAACTTGCCTTAATTCAGCAATAGGGATTTTATCAATAGGAACCTGATAATCAAAAGAAGTTATATAAGTATTGTTCATTCTTATTTTATATTTTTAACAATGAGGCTTTCTATCGTTAATAGGTTCTGGAAATCATCCCGATTTATTTCAATTTCATAAAAATCTAACCCATAATTTTTCTCTATAAACATGATAAGTGTCATCATTGATAATGAATCTATAATTCCTAATTTCAAGAGCTCAGTTTCATCATTTATTTCGATTTTATCATTTTTTATGAATTGCTCGCTGATGTAATTTTTCACGTTCAACTTTACGCCAACCGTTTCTTCTTTAGTTTTTATCATGTTAATTTTTTTTAAAGAATTGAATATTTTTATTCGTTACAGGCTGACTGCCATTTTTTATTCCTTCATATATTTCCGGACATGCATTTTGTTTGGCCTTCGCTTCAACAAAAACACTTTCTTCTGAGGCATAGTGCAAAGAAAAAGCTGGTCTCCAAAGATTTGATTGATTGATTCCACTGCCGTGAATTACATTACAGTCAAAAAATACGACATCTCCCTTTTGTACATTAAGCGTTATAGGTTCTATAAATGGGGCCTCTGAGTCAATTTGTTTTAATAAATCATTACCATCTGAGTTTTCATGTAAATTTTCAACCGGAAGCGCAGTTCCATATTTATGAGAACCAGGATAGATGATTAATGGTCCCAATTTCTCATCTAAGTCGCATAAAGGAATCCAGCATGTGATGCACTTAGATTCTTTCGTCAATGGAAAATAACTGGTGTCTTGATGCATGTTAACGCCAATACAGCCTGGAGGTTTATTTATAAACTGATCCTCAAGTACTGAAACACCACCTGTATCCATTAGTTTGCAAGCAGTATTAATAATCTCTTGTATTGAGCAATGCTGTATAAAGGCTTCCTCTAATAGTCTATTGTTTACGATCCAAAATGAATTCTTTTCATTTTTATATTGGGATACCGTATCATAATATTTAGCTCCTTTAGAATACCATTTATTTACGATAGTCTCTATTTCTTGGTGAATTTTATCTACTAATGTCGTTGGTAATAGGTTCTTTACAATGACATAACCTTCGTTTATATATTGATCTATCATCCTATTTTTGTTTTAAATGAGGTTCATAGTTTGCTCCAATTCTGAAGCCATTACTTTTTAAACAACTTTTTTCGTGACAAGAAAATCGCTTACTGTTTCGGAGGTTATTCTTTTCCGATAGAATAAAGGATCCTCCTTTGATTACTCTGTGTTCCTTAATGGCATCTGATTCACTCTGATTAAGTGTAAAACCGTATTCATCATTTACCCATTCAAAGATATTTCCTGTCATATTATAGAGTCCGTTTTCTTGGGGTGTTCCGCAATCCACATTTTCAGGTTTACTTTTTCCAAATACATATTTACTTGGATCAAAATCATTACCAAATGCCCATTTGGTGTTATTGCTTCCCATGGCGGCAAATTGCCACTCGGCTTCTGAAAGCAGTCTGAATTGAACATTCTCTTTTTGAGAGAGCCACCCGCAATAAGCGTTTGCTCCAGTCCATGAAACAGAGGTTACAGGTTGCATAGCATCCGCTTTATCAATTGAAAAATGTTCTTTGTTTCTAGTGATACAACTAAAGGCATCAAGATCAATGTATTCATCAATCAACCCTTGACTATCTGCCGGTATTTCATTCAAAAAACCAACAAATTCGCCAAGGCTAACGCAATATTTACCCGCATAGAAAGACGACATTTCAAGTTCTTGTATAGGGTATTCATCTTTATCACCATCTCCCCAAATATCTCCAAATTTGAACCGACCGCCTTCTAACAGCACTAACTGTGTTTTTTCTATGACTAACTCTTTCTCAATCATCCTTATACATTTAAAAATGGCATAATGTCCTTGTCTATGTTATTGACCTTTTTTCTAAAAAAAACGGAGTACATATCGTTAATTTCATCTTGTGTAAAATGATGATCGAGGATATTTATTGAATTCTCAATTCTTTCTTTATTCATAAAGATGTTTCTCAAATACCAATAGTTCAGTTTTTCAAAATCCTTGGTTTTAATGTCCGGAGTATCTTGAAAACTATAATTGTGGTATGCACCTGTGAGTTTATCCGCTTCTAGATTAATTCCAAAATCGCCGGCACTATTAAACAGGGACGTGTCTTGAAAGTATTTCACACTAAAATAATAAGGTAGTGTTAGGTGCTTAAAATCAGCAAAAAATTCAAGCGATTTCTCTGCTTCAGAAATTGTTTCAGTAGGAAAACCTACCATTAAGCAACAATTCGTGATAATGTTCTTTTCACAGGAATAATCTACTACTTCCTTTAGCTTGTCAACATTAACATATTTTTTTATGACTTTTTGAATCCTTTTGGAGGATGATTCCAATGAGTAAGTAATCCAGATTGTTCCAGCTTTTACCATATCATCAATTAGCTGAGGAGTTAAGATGTCAGCTCTTAATCCATTCGGGAAATAGAGGTTAACTTTAGGTCCATAATTGATCATATAATCGTTAAATTCAACTAAACGATTTTTGTCTAAATTGAAAATATCGTCCACTATGGCAAAATCTTTTACTCCGTGGTTTTCATATAGGTAATGAATTTCATGCACCAAATTTTCAACTGTTCTATACCGAAACTTTTTTCCAAATACAACGTGACAATAGGTACATTGATAAGGACATCCCCGTGACGTGAAAAGTGCTGCCATTTTTCTTCTGGTATATCCGTAATTCAGAAAATTAGAATATTTATCAAAATCAATGACATCATAATCAGGTATGGGCAATGTATCAATATCATCAATCAACGGTCTTGCCTTTGTTGTTATGATCTTCTGTTCCTTTTTAAGGATTAGTCCTGCAATATCTGCCTTATGATCGATTACATATTGTTTCCCAGAGTCATGGTACATCTGTACAATCTCTAAAAACGTCTCTTCTCCCTCGCCTTGAACATATAAATCGAATAAATTATTTTCGAATAAATTCTCGGCAGACGGCGAAACATTTGGTCCACCTGCAACAAGCAGGGCTTCGCTGTCTAATGACCGAATAAAATTTATAATATCCTGTATTACATTATTGTAAAAAATGACACATTTAATCCCAATTATATCCGGTTTAAATGCGTCCATCACTTTTTTAAGATCTGAAGGATCATCAAAGTCAATAATCGTACTGATTACCTTTATTTCAAGTTCCCCTTCAAAATGCTTTTTAATATAGGCAGACAAATACATGAGACCCAATGGCACCATCACCTGATCATTATGCTTCAGCTGTTTATTATTGGTGATCCACTGATCACTTGGTTCTATTAAAAGAATTCTCATAATTCCTATTTGGGTTTAAACATTCATTAAATCTTGATTGAATAGATTCTTTTTCTCTTGAATACTTTTGAACATGCTTTTAGCCATTCTACCCATCTCATCATCACTGTGAAAAAAGTACTGAATGTTACCAGCCCACATTTTTCCTTTTTCAGTAATTCCAACACTATCATCAGTTGTATACATATAATCATTGTGGGCCATGATGTCAATCTTCTCTTTAAATCGACTATAATTAATGTCTGTTTTTTTACGCTCTAGGAAGTAAGGCACCAACATGATATCTCTTTCTTCTAATTGCGTTTGAGTTACATCATTTCCAGCTTCAAGTGGAAAAAGACCGTTGTTAATATCTTCGATATATTTTTCCAAATTCGTATGATTTCTGTAATTTTTTCCAGTACTATATAGGAATGTTCTTCCAGATGGTCCAAACGAAATTAGGTCTGAGTTAAATACATTCAGAATGCCATTTTCATGTGGCATGTGCTCAGGATTGTTCCAATTAACGCTTCTTGTTTGCGGATAACCGTGCCCTTCAAAACCTTCCATTAAAGCTTGAAACATATTGATTTCACTTATGTTATTTGGAATGGTATTAAATTTCCCTGCATCTACCATTTTTTGGAGTTTGGTATTTGGCGAAATATTTAAATCGTAGGCATCAATCACCCAAGGACTTAGCTCTGCAATTCGATCTACGTTGTAACGAATTTCAGTTACATTTTGATCTGGGCAATTGTATAATATATCACATCCCCACTCTCCAAAATCGGCTCTTTCAATCGCTTTAACGGATTTATAAACGTCAGTAACATCTGGCAATACCCCTAGCTTTTTTCTAAGTCTTTCGTTAAACGTTTGAATCCCCATTGAGGTTCTTGTAACACCATGCGCTTTTAATGCCTTTAGCTTGTCTTTATCTTGCAATGAAAAGGCATCTCCTTCAATAGAAACAACACCTACTTCGCTACAATCTAAGTTTTTATATAGTGCATCAAGAATGGTAATAATGTGCTCTGTACCCAATAACATTGGAGTTCCTCCACCCCAATTGATGTTTGTGATTTTAACTCCTTTAAAGAAGCCTCTTTCAGCATACATTTCAATTTCTTTAACTAATGCTTTTACAAATGGCTCTATCATAGCCGTATGACTTCTTTCTGGAACTTTATAGAAAGGACAATAATTGCATAAATAGGAGCAAAAAGGAATATGAATATAAACCATTTGCTGCCGATCTGTTTTGATGCGCGGCTTATCCAAAAAAGACATGTATTCGGCTTGCGTATCTTTCTTTATTCCGTCTTGAAAAAGACAAATACTTGGGTATCTATAAAAGTTCGTTAATTTTTCTTTAAAATCTATCGTATCGTTCATAATGTTATTGTTTTATTTGGGTTTTATACTTTAATACTAAATCAGCTATTGAGTTGGGAGTATTAAAATTATCCAATGTAATATCGTTGTAATCAAACTCTTCTATTTCAAACACTTCCTGCATGTGGGAGATAAGTCTAATCACGCCCATTGAGTCAATTAGTCCCGTTTTCCATAATTCAGTATTATCTTCAATTTTCACGGTTTCATTATAAACTACTTTCGCGCTAACAAATGACTTAACTGCAGCTATTATTTCGTTTTTCATATTTTTCTATTAAAATTTATTAGACCCTATTCTAAAGCCATCAATCATGCATTTGGCATTAAAGTGGATGGCATGTCTATATGAAGGGCGTTGTTTTTCCATTCCATCCATAAAACTTCCTCCACGAATCACCTTAAAAGAAGATTTATTCCCCTCTGGATTATTGTAGGATTGATCTTTATACTCGCAATATGAATCATGGCACCATTCATTTACATTGCCATTCATTTCATATAATCCGTATCCATTGGCAGGAAATGTTCCAACAGGTACTGGTGAATATTCGTATAAACCAAAGGCTCCAACTTTTAAGAAACCCGCTTTTTTATTCGAAAATTCTCCTTCATACTTGTTATAATTCACCAAATCAGTTGAAGGCGTTTTTCCATGAGAAAAATCATTCAATTCAGGACCTCTGCATGCGAATTCCCATTCTGCCTCTTTAAGTAAGCGGATTCCATTTTTTGATGTATCCGAATTCAGTGTTTTCAAATCATAGACATTTTCTAGTCCAAATTTATTGGACAACCAATTGCAGTATGCAATTGCTCCAACATAAGAAACCTGAATCATTGGATAATTTTCTGCGCCCTTGGCGATTGAATATTTTTTACCTTGTTTATGAATTAAACATGGATCTATAAAATCACACCACAGTTCATCAAAAAAAGCGGATTCATCATTTATGAAAGCGGCATATTCTTTAGCTGTCACGGCATATTTACCAATCATAAAATCATCTACTAAAACGGCATGACTGGGGCCTTCTTGCGCAAATCCTACTCCAATTGCATCTCCTCTTAAAAACTCTCCTCCTGCAATATCTACGAGATTGCAAGCCTCAATTACTTCTGAAGATTTAGCTATTTGAACCTGTTCCATATACCTTACAAATTTCTAGCGCAAGCACATTCATTTGTAGCTAAAAACTTCTCTAAATCTGGGTGCATATTATCATGTATGTCTACTAGTTTATCTCCTTTAAAAACATTAGCGATAACTTTTGGAGCACCTAGCTCACATACTAAAACATCTCCATTACTGTGTAAGTGCAATTGCTTTTTACCTTCAATACAGCCAGGAAAGAACACACCATTTTTATTATAGAACGGAGCAATTTCAGCCATAAATTCAGTGCCACATAGGTTTAAGCAACTAAAAAATATTTCTAAATTTTCTGGCTTATTATGAATTACTTTTCTGATTACATCTCTAATTTCTTCAGGTGATACAACATCATCCCAACATTTTTGCTCTTGTGGAACTGCATTTTGAAGTTCAATTTTATCTACGCCAAGGCTATGAATGAAATTGACAAGTTTTAAGATGTTTTTATGTGTTTTGTCGAAGATGATTGTTTCTACAATTACATCTATCTCACTCTCGGCACATAAGGCTATGTTTTTTATTATTTTTTCAAAGTTTTTTTCATTTACTTTATAGTAAGCAGCATGTTCGGCAGCATCATAAAAGTTCAATGAAAAGTGGAGGAAATTTAATCCTGCATCTTGCAATTCTTTAATTCTACCTGGGGTTAAAACGGTACCATTTGAATTTATTTGAGTCAAAATATTGTTCTCACCACAATATTTAACCACATCTAAACAGGTTTGGTATTTAAGCAGGACTTCTCCACCAGATAATTTAACCCTTTTTAGTTTTGGAACGGATTTAATTGTCTCAATAGCATCTTCTGCACTCATAGAAACTGAATTACCAAAATCCCATGCTGTGCAATAGTCACATTTCATATTACACATTGATGTAATCCCTATTTCTAGACATTCCACTCCATAACCAGTGTCTTCACCCTTATTTAGTTCAGAACTTTTAAAGCTTACTTTTTCCGTTTTTATCATATTATTAATTATTTATTAGGTTAACGATTTTCGTTTTTTATTACATTATAGACTTGAATACTCTTTCTTTTTTGTTGCGATAAATGGCATCTTCGATTGTTTTGAGTTTATAGCTAAGTTTAATTGGGTAACCTATTTCACTAGAAACCGCCAATTCATATTCTGTAAAAAAAGAAGGACTAAACCCCTCATTAGCGACATATAGCACCTCAAAATCTGTATAATTATGCTGTATTACATTGTACCATTTCACATAATCTTTTCCTTGCTTTACTAAATTGTTCATTGCTGCAGAAAAAATATCGTATCCGCAAATAGTAACATCTTGCGCATCTTTTTGCCCCAATAACAAATTGATGTAATCAATTTTCCGTGTCCCTGACAATGAAATAACGGGTTGTTTGTTACCACAATCACAGCTATTAGAAATGAAGCCTATATCGCTTGTTTTATATCGGATAATTGGTTGAATTTCATTTACTAGAGAAGTAATCAAGATTTCTCCAGTCTCTCCAGCAGCCATTGCTTGATTTGCGTTATCGACAGAAACAACTTCAGCAATAACATTTTCATTGATATGAAGCTGTCCTTTTTCGCATTCATAAGCGAGGTTGTAACACTCCAAACAACCATAACAATTAATAAGTTTTGTATTAAAACTTTTCTCTACCAAGGCCTTATCTGATTCAGAAATACTTTCCGAAACGGATTCGATAAATTCAATAGACCATTTTTTTAAGTCAAATCCAAATTCATGAATATACTTAGCGTAATAGATTAAAAGCATTGGGTTACCGTGTAGTACTGTTGGTTTTACTTCGTCTCTCAAGTAAATTAGCACCTTTAAAATGTTAGAATTGTTTAGGTTTCCTAGTCCATTTTGGTAGCCATTACTTTCGTAGTCTCTATTATGGATAAAACAGAACATATTGTCAAGCGTATAATTACGGTAAATATGTTTTCTTTTACGGAGAAGGCTCAAGGCATATTTAGTTGCTTCTTTTTTCGATTTAACGCATAAAAGCGGGTATCCACTTGAACCTGAAGTATATTCAACAATTAAATCACAATCGCCATTTTCATCAATAATTGATTGGTAAGCTTCGTGGTAAATTTCACTTATAAAACCAAGGCGATTATTGATCATTGCACTTTTATCAACAATTGGAAAATCATTCAGAGACAGGGCTGTTCCTTTTGGGTGCATTCCCTTATAAAAAGGCACGTTGTTAACCGCCTTTTCAAGTATATTTTGTAGCCGAATAGTATTACTCATTATTTTCGTATCATCTTACCAGTTTCACCTTTATTTATTTCATCTACTATTTGAATTTCTTTTGGCCATTTCAACGGATTTAACAGGTTTGTTAAATAGCTATGAACGGCAGATAAGGTGATGGGAGGGTTATTATCTTTCGTAATTTGAAGTACTGGAATTTCTCCATACATTTCATCTTTTTTGGGTTTAATTATAAATGAACGTTTAGGCAATAGTTCATTTAATACAGCTTCTATTTCTTCTGGGTAAATATTATAGCCTCCACAAATAATTGTGTTTTTTATTCTTCCTTTAATTATTATTCTTCCTGACTTGTCAATAACCGCAATGTCACCGGTATGCAACCAACCGTTGCAAATAGTTTGTTCGCAAAATTCAGGGGCTTCAAAATATTCAGTAATAACTGAATCCCCTTTTACACACAGTTCCCCATCTTCTAATACTTTTACTTCAAGACCATTAATAGGATATCCATTTGTAAGCACTCTTGGACCAGCTTCGGTGAGTCCATAGGTATTATAAATGTCAGCATTGGGCAATAATTCTTTTAGAGATTTATTATTTGCTTCATTTATAAAATCGCCTCCAATGCAAATTTGCACAAGCGAATCCAATTTATATTTGCTTAAATACCGATAATTGAGTAATGTTTTGAGTTGTGTAGGAACTAAATATACGCTTTTTATTTTTCTTTTTTGGATCTGCTTAAAAATTTCCTTGGGATAAAAAACTTGAGCCTCAGACAATTCGATACAAGAACCGTCAATCGCTGCGCCAATAATTTGTGCGGTAATTGTATACGCCCCTACTATTGGTAATACAATTAGGCTATAATTTTCTGGAATGCGCTTCAAAGAAAGCAGGTGGTTTTTAGCATTTAAAAAGAGTGCTTCTCCTGAATGTTCAACTAGCTTAGGTTCAGCGGTTGTTCCAGAAGTTTTAAGAATAAGCGCCCCACATCCTTTTACCTTTTCAGAAGGTTTGGAAGGAGATTTAATGATTTCAAATTTGAAATCAGAATTTAGGGTGAAAATTCCATCCACAAAATTCTCCAAATTTTCTTTTGGAAGTTTTTTTACGTTGGGAACAAATAACCAATTAGATTTAACTTTTTCGCTAAGTGCAATTATTTCTTTAGCAGTTGAACTTGTTGAAAGCGGAACAACACAATTATCTAAGGACCAGAGCAACCAAAACGCTGTTATGGATTTTATTGATTGATCCATAATTGCTAAAACTCTTGTTTCAGAGATCGCTGACTTGCTCAAAAACGTTTTGTTTTCTTCAATTATTTCTAATAAATCTTTAAAAGAAATATTTCTAGAGGGACTCCTTAAATAGATTCGATCAGGGGATTGATTTGTCAATATGTTTAATGCCCAATTATACATGTTGCTTATTCACAACTTTTTCAATATTGTTAATTGTTTGGAAATTTTCCAGGTCTAAATCATCATCATCAAAAATGATATTGAACTCCGACTCTAGATAAAAGATTAGATTCATAATTTGAATAGAGGTAAGACCCACTTCTTCAATTAAATCTGTATCATTCCCAAAATCCAACTCTTTAACTTCTACTTTTTTCACAACGGCAATGCCTTGTTTTATTCGTTCTTTCATGTCTTTATTTATTTAATCGACTATCTATATTAAATTCTTGCCCCGTAACACCACTTAAACTATCGGCACATATAAAACTGATGAAGTCAACCAGGTTTGATAAGTTGTGTTTAATCCCTAATAATGATTTCTCCGTTTCTTCAATTTCTTTTGCTTCTGAAAATTGATTGAGTTGAGATGGAATGAAACCTGGATTTACGATATTCACTCTAAGATTATAAGGAGCAAGCTCAACAGCAAGTGTTTTTGATAAGGAGATTAAGCCTGCTTTTGAAGCATTATACCCTCCTTGATAAGGCAAATTTCCATTAGCAGCACTCGACCCTATATTTATAATTTGTCCCTTTTTTCTTCGAGCTGCGTACTTGCTAAAGTACTTGCACATTAAAAATGTTCCCGTTAGGTTCGTATCTATCATTTCTTTCCAATCTTTTGTTTTCAATTGGGTGAGCATGCCGCCAACATTTGTTCCGGCGTTGTTAATTAATGTGTCAATTGGAAGTGCTTTTTCATTGAAAAAATGATTGAAACAATCTTTAACATCCGCCTCTTCCGAAATGTCTAATTTGAATGTATGTAAACGCTCAGATTGCGGCAATTTATCATTAGATATGTCATTACGATATGTCGCTATAACGGTGTGACCTTCTTCAAGAAGACGCCCCACTATATTTTTGCCAATCCTGCTGGAGATACCTCCTGTAACTAATATATTCATTGTATTGTCTCCTTCTTTTTTAAGTTAAGGTCTCCAACCAATAATGCTGGATTGTTTAGTTGGGTTGACAGAATTTTCACAAAATCATTCATAGCTTGTTCAATATCATGAGTTGAGAACATTGAACTGAAATAGCTCACCCATATTTCAGTTGTATTGGCGTGTTGCTTTAGATAAAGCATAAACTCCATTTTAGATCCCTTTGTGTTTTTTTTATGGTAAGCCGAAAAGTCAACAATTGGTGGTGCCTCCAATGCCGAAGCATAATTATAGAACACAGAGATTATTTCTTCCCATTTTTTATCTACAACGGCACAATATTTTTCTAAGGGAAAAAATTGATACTGAATACTTTCATTGAAGTCGTTTGAAATATTTTCCAATAATGTATTTAGTGCAATGGAGTCCTTCACGTTATTTCTCAGAATCATGGAGCAAGCAAAAAAACCAACAGTATTTTGAAATGCCTTGTGCACTCTATTTGAGAGCGGAATTCCAACACTGATATCGCCATTTTCTGCTTTTTTATAGAGTAAAACATAAAATGTAGTCAGCAAAATGAGTTGTTCTGATATTTTATGCTTTTCAGAATACTGCGTTAATAAATGCTGGGTATTTAGATCTAAAACGAATCGATACCCACTACTATTGGTTGCGTACTCGTCCTTACTAGGAAAGGATTTAGGCATTCCAACATTTTGAATGTCCCCTTTAAATTTCTTTCGCCAAAACTCAGTAACTTCTTGTAGTAGTTTCGGTTGTTTCAATATTTTATCCTCCCAAGCGGCATAATCAATAAAATTAAGGTCAGCCGATCTTTCCTTATAAGCGTCTTCAATAATAAGGGCAAAATCTCTTTTAATAATTTCTAGTGATATACCATCACAAATGATGTGGTTGATAACGAAAATAAGGTGAAAGGATGTTGCTGAAGTAAGGAAATATTTTATTCTAAAATAGGGCGCTTTTTGCAAATCAAAAGGAATCTTGCTTTCACTTTCAAATTGTTCTGCAAGATATTCCTTCTGTTTTTCTTCATTTAAATCAGTTATATCGTCTCCATAAAGTATCGGTTCGAATTTGTCCAAAATGGCTTGCGTCAATATTTCATTTTGACGGTAGAATTTAATTTTTAAAATGGGATGAATCTCAGCCAATTTTTTTATCCATTTTATCAGTTCAATCTCGTCAAACGGAGCAGAGATGTCTTCTGAAATCGTCATATTATATTTAGGGTTTTCCGGCTCTTTCATACAACTTTTCCAGAGTCGATCTTGGGAAATTGTACATGGAAAAAATGCTTGATCTTCAGCTTTGGAAACAAGATGATAAACATTGCTATTATATTCTAAATCAACTTTACTTTTTGAATTAATCAATATAACCTGCTGCTCAATAGTTGTATTTAATAAAAGCTCTCGATATTTTATTTTTACACCAAATTTTTCGGCTATTTCATTAATCAACATGGACAATTTTAAACTATGTCCTCCTACTTCGAAAAAATCACTGTTTGGCGTTAGGTTAATTTCACCAAGTAATGCGCTCCAAATCTGCATTAATCGGATTTCTTCTTCATTCGCTGCTCTTGTCTCTAACGTATGAGCTTCATTTGCAATCTTACTTAAAAGCGCCGATCGGTCTATTTTCCCATTGGCAGTTAATGAAATATTATCCAGTAAATAGATTTGAGAAGGTAGACTATAGGAAGGCAAGACAGTTTTTAAATACTGTTTTAATTCAGCTAATGTAATACCATTTTCTACTACTACAAAAGCAATTAATTCTTGTTCATCATTCTTATTTGATCTTGGAATGACTACAGCATCCCTGACATTTTCATGACGTAATAAAGAACTTTCAATTTCTCCTAATTCAATTCTGTAGCCCCTTATTTTCACTTGGTCATCTTCTCTTCCCAAATAGGCTATACTGCCATCAGGAAGCCAAAAACCATAATCACCCGTTAAATAAATGTTTTGCTTCTTATCTAATGGATTAGGGATGAATTTTTCATTGCTTTTTTCTTGGTCGCCCAAATAACCTCTTGCTAAACCAGCTCCTCCAAAACAAATTTGACCTTTAACTCCTTTTGGAGTCAGTTGTAAATTTTCATCAAGAATAAGCGCTGTTGTACCACTTATGGGTTTTCCAATTGGAATTTCACCTGCCTCTTTTTCAATTTTATGCGTTAAGGAGAAGGTTGTATTTTCTGTTGGCCCGTATCCGTTAATGACATTCAATTTCGGATATTCTTTTCGAACTTTATTGATATGAAATGGCGATAATTTCTCGCCTCCAACAAGTATTGTTTCCAATGTTGAAAAAACACTTATTTTAGTTTGAACCAATTGGTTAAACCATCCCGAAGTAAACCACATTTTGGTAATTTCGTGCTTCTTAATTAATTGGCTCAGCCTCGTTGTGTCCATCAAGTCATCTTGACTACACAATACCAACTTGCCTCCATTTAGAAGCATTCCCCAGTATTCAAAAGTTGTTGCATCAAAAGAAACTGCTCCGGTGGATATTAAGGCATCATTTTTAGAAAAGTGAATATAATTGGGTGCTTTAACCAGTCTTATAACACTTTTATTCTCAATCATAACCCCTTTAGGAATTCCGGTTGATCCTGATGTAAACATGACATAAGCCAAGTTGCTGCCATCCTTTTTTAAGGTTAGGTTATTCTCTGAATATTCGTTTTTACAGGTATTAAATTTTCCGAACTCAGCCTTATCTATAGATACCTTGGCATTAATTTGATTTTCAAAATCAACACTTCTCTTTTCAGGAAGTCCTGCGTCAATTGGTACATAAGCTCCACCAGTTTTTAAAATACCAAGCATTGCAACCATCATTTCTAGAGACTTTTCAAGCTTAAGACCTATTAGGTCATCTGGCTCAATAGCATACGTGTTTAATAAATAATGTGCAAATTGATTTGAGGCTTCATTTAGCGCTTCATAGGTAAACGCCTTGTCTTTATAAGCTACTGCTATTGCATGTGGTGTTGCACTTGCCTGATTTTCAAATAATGACGCAATTGTATCTTCGGAGTTCAATGAAAAGGAACTCTTGTTAAATTCATAGCGTAGTTCATTCTCTTCTTCTGTTCTCAGGTATTTTAAGCTTTGAATTGTTGCTGTTGGTTTTTCTACAATTGACTCAAATAATTGCGTAAAATGATCTCCTAATTGATTAACCGTTTCGGTATTAAACAAATCCGTATTATACTCAATTGACACAAGAAATGCCTCCCCTGATTCACTAAAATTAAAAGTCAAATCAAACTTACTGCCTACTTGTTTATTATCGGTATACCATTTAAAGCTAAGCTCCTCTAAATCCTCAGTTTTACTTAGGTCTGATGTTGCGGTATTTTGTAATACCACCATCACATCAAACAACTGATTTTGATTGAGCGCTCCGCTTGCGTGTAATTCGGCTATAAGCATGTCAAAAGGATAGTCTTGATGCTTATAAGCTCCTAATGTCACTTCCTTTACTTCATCTAGTAGCTCTAAAAAAGTGTTTTCACCCTTAAATAGTGTTCGTAATGCCAAGGTATTGGCATAAAATCCAATCTGATCTTCAAGATCTAAATGATTCCTACCAGCAATTGGACTTCCAAGTATTATATCGTTTTGCCCCGTATAGCGATAAAGTAATGTGTTTACAATGCCCATTAAGCCCATAAACAAAGAGCAGTCTTTTCTTTGGGTGATTTTCCGGAGCGCATTAATCGCCGTTTTCGGAATTATTTTAGTGACAACACTCCCATTATATGTTTTTATAGCTGGCCTGGGTTGATCGGTTCGCAGACCTAAGATTGGTAAGTCTGATTTTTTTGAGAATTGCGTCAACCAATAATTGCTAAGTGTATTCAAATGTTCACCGTTTAGCTGGTTTATTTGCCAAAGTGTGTAATCTTTATATTGAATATTTAATGGAGAAAGCGGATGTTTCTCATTTTTTAAAATGGCATTATATACTAAAGTAAACTCCTTAATAAGAACATTGAAACTCCATCCATCACTAATGATGTGATGTAAATTTAGATTCAATATGTGCCGATTATCAGACAATTGCAATACGCCAATTTTAATGAGTGGTCCTTTTTCTAAATCAAAAAGTTGGATAGCTGCAGTTTCTATATAAGCCTTGACTTTGTCTTCTTTATTGTTGTCGCCTCTAAAGTCTTGAAAATCAACATTAAAACGAGAGTTATTGTAGGGGGTAACTTCCTGTCTGGTGGTTTTATGCTCCTCAATAAAAACGGTTCTTAATATTTCATGCCGCTGGATTATTACTTCAAATGCTTGTTGAAATTTGACTTGGTCAATATCGCCTTCAATTTCAAATGAATAAGGCATATTGTAGGCGATTGAAGTCTCTTCTGACTGGCATAAAGTCCATAACCTAAGTTGTGCATTAGATAATGGATAGTTCTTTTGTGGTTTTGCTCTTGAAATAGGAATATAGACTGACTTTTCTTTATTGGAAATAATTATTGCCTGAGACTCCAACGAAGGATTTAAAAATATATCCTTTAAATCAACTGTTACGTCAAAAGCTTTATGATACTCATTGGTAAGTACGATTGCTGAAATGCTGTTTCCGCCTAATACGAAAAAGTCATTTGTTACGCTTATTTCCTTTTTCCGTAGAACTTTGCTCCATATTTCAACTAATTTTTCTTCTAAAGTATTCCGTGGAGCAACTCGTTTAACTTCATTTGAGAATTCGGGTATTTCCAAATTCATCAATTTTTTACGATCAACTTTACGATTAACCGTCAAAGGGAATTCCTCAATTTGGATTATTATTGACGGAACCATATAGTCAGGAAGTGAATTTTTTACATAATTTTTTACATCCTCTGTTTTAAGGTTCTCTTTTCCTGTGATGAATGCGACAATCGTTTTTTCAAACTTTTTTTCGTGAACAATAACTGCAGCTCCTGTAATAGATTCAAAGGAGTTTAGCAAAAATTCAATTTCACCCAATTCAACGCGATACCCTCTAATTTTTAATTGATTGTCTTTTCTACCAACAAAGCATATATTACCGTTTGATAATTTATAGCCGATATCTCCTGTGTTATAATAACGTCCAAAAGAGGCGTTCAAGAATTTTTCTGCCGTTAGCTGCTCATTATTGAGATACCCGCGAGCTAATGCATGACCAGCAACACAAATATTTCCCTTAACTCCTTTGGGTACAATATTTCCATAATCATCCAAAATATAAACTTGGGTATTGCTAATTGCTGTCCCAATTGTTGGCTTTGAAATAAACTCATTAACATTCGCCTTTGTTATTTCAAAAGTGCAAACTCCAATTGTTGTTTCAGTTGGTCCATAGTGGTTAATCAAACGAATGTCAGATTGCGTTATAATAGATTCCACATCCTTTAAATTGGGCGATTCACCCCCAATTAATAAAAGTCCCAATTGGCTGTTGAATAAATCTGACTGGCTATAAGTCAATAAACCATTTAGGAATATAGGGGTTGTTTTTACGAATGTAATATTGTGCTCCTTAATGTATTTCGAAACTACTCTCGGATCCTTGGAAGCGTATTCGTCCATTATATGAACTTCGGCTCCATTTAAAATCCCTCCGAAAAGACTTGTATAAATCAAATCAAAAGAAAGACTTGAAAGTAATACTGTTTTGTCCCGATTGCTTATGTCATAAGTTTCGCCGAACCATTGACAATAATTAAGCAAAGCGCCATGCGTTACCATTACGCCTTTGGGCGTTCCTGTTGAACCAGAAGTGTAAATTGCATAAACCAATGCATCTGCAGAAATGGCTTTTTTCAATTTTGGCTTTTCTGCTGAAAATTCAGCACGATTTTGGCGAAATTCTTGAATGAATTCTGCATCAATAAACACCTTACAGTCTGCATCTTTATTTATAAATGACACCCTGTTTTCTGACAAGGACGGATCCAATGGAACAAATGCTCCACCTACTTTTATCACACCCCAAATTGCAATTAAAGTCCACGTTGTTCTTTCCATTTTTATGGAAAGAAAATCCTCATTCTCTACTCCATGTTCAATTCGCAAATAATTCGCAAACTGATTGGAGAGTTGATCCAATTCCTTAAATGATATTTTTTGTTGGTTAAAAACAATTGCTGTGTTATCTGGATTTTCGTTTACCTGACCTTCTAGGAAGTCAATTAAATTGAGATCGGACAAGCTGTTTGTCAGTTTAGTTGAAAGCTTTATTTGCTCTGATTCTGGCAAATAAATAAGATCGGAAAATGGCCTTTCTGGTGCTTGGAGCATTGTTTCTAATAATGCTTGATAATGGACTAATGCTTGTTCCATTATTTCACGGTCATAGATATTGGTGTCAAATTTTACTAGAAGCGAAAGTTCATTATCCTTTTCGAAAAACGCGAAATCAATATCAGACTTGCTAAATCCTTGGCCATAATCAATGACCTCATTTATTACTTTTGTTGGATTATTTTTTGCTAAAAAATTGTTTTGCAGTGAGAACATTACATCAAACAACTGATTTCTTGATGGATTCAGCTCAAGTGATAATTCTTCAATCAATAAATCGAAAGGATAAGATTTATGACTAAAAATGGTAGCCATCTTGTCTTTTACACGGTGGATAAATGAACTGAAACTTTCAGATTCGTCAACCTGATTTCTTATGGCTATTGTATTGAGATAAAACCCGATTTGATTCTCTAATTCACTGCGGTTGCGAATAGAAATGGGAGATCCAACAACAATATCACTTTCGCCTGTGTATTTTTTAATGAAAACATTAAGCGTAGTTAACAGGCCTGCAAATAAGGTAGTCTCATTCTGCTGGCAAAATTCCTTTAATTCAATTGTCGTGTTTTCCGAAAAATGAAAACCAAGTATTTTAGCTTGCCTATCACTTAATTTCGGCCGTTTTTTAGCTAAAGGGAAATTAATTTCTGGGGGATGAATGGAAAACTCTTTTTTCCAAAAGGATAGCTGTTCACCTGGTTTTTCTTTCTCATCTATTTCAGCATTATTTACAACATAATCTTTGTACTGAAATGATAATTTCTCTAAACTTAAGGGCGCATTATTTTTGTAATGCGCATAAAAGGCATAGAGTTCTTTCTCCAATATTTCAATACTCTGCCCATCACTAATAATGTGATGCATATTGTAGTAAAATATTATTTCTTGATTTGAAACTTTAAAGAAAATGGCTCTAAACAAAGGCCCTTTTTCTAAGTCAAAAACTGAAAATGAATCATTTAATATGGCCTTATTGCATTCTTCTATTCCGTTTTTAGTTGTTGAAAAATCAAAGAATGGAATTTTTATATCGGATTTCCCCGAGGGAAGTACCCATTGCCTGATAGCTTCTGACTCCGTTTTTTTAAATGTGGTTCTTAAAATTTCATGCCGTTTAATTAAGGCATTAAATGCTTTTTCAAAAAGGCTTATGTCAACATCAGGATTGAGTGAAAGTTGAGATGGCATATTGTAGCTAATCGACCTTTCTTCAATTTGGCTCAAGATCCAAATGCGCTTTTGTCCAGAAGATAATGGATATGATTTTTGTGCAGCAGCTTTTATAATTTTACGCTCAAAGGTTGTCTCCGCATTTTCAATCAAATAGCAATTTTCACTTAGGGTAGGCTTTTTGAAAATGTCATTTAAGTCAATTCGTTTCCCAAATATTTCTAAGTATTTAGCTTGTAAGCGAATTGCGCTCAAACTATCCCCGCCCAGTTGAAAAAAGTTAACATTAACGCCTATTTTTTCAACGGCTAATACCTCTTGCCAAATTTCAACTAATTTAACTTCGGTTTCAGTTTTTGGTGGAACATAAACCTGCGCTAAAATTTGAGGTTTTGGTAATTTATTCCCATCCACTTTCCCGTTCGTTGTCATTGGAATAAAATCGACAATTTCAATCGCTGACGGTATCATGTACAAGGGAAGTTCCTTTACCAAGAGATCAAACAGGGCTGTTTGTTTTAAATTCTCACCAGCAACCCACGTTATCAATGAATTTCCGATTACACTTGTGTAAGCATTTGATACATTTACTATTTCTAATAATTTAGAATTGATTTCATCCACCTCAATTCTATAACCACGGTGTTTTATTTGATTGTCTTTTCGGCCAAAGAATTGAATTTTCCCTTCGCTTGTCCAACAAGCTAAATCACCTGTAGCATATACTTTTTTATCCAATTTTTTTAACGTAAAAAACTTTTCAGCTGATAAGGCGGGTTGATTTAAATAACCCGTCGCAATAGAAGGACCGGCAATTAATAATTCTCCAACAACATTTTTCGGTAGTAAGTTCCCAAAGTCGTCAACAATATATACTTGCGTATTTCCAATTGGCTTGCCAATTATATTTACAGGGAACGCTGCTATATCTTGGTTGACAATTGCATCAATTGTAATTTCAGTTGGGCCATAATGATTGTTTAGCTGAACAGATGGAAGTTTTTTCTTTAATTTTCCCACCAAATTATGGTTCAATGATTCACCACCTATACATACTATTTTGAGTATATCATTCAACGCTTTGGCCTGAAGTTCGGTAAACTCAGCCGCTATATGCGTGAAATAAGATGGAGTGCCTTGTAAAACAGACACCTTATAGGCTGAGATTTCGGAGATCGTTAAGGCAATATCTTTAGGGTTTGAAGCAATTGCAATTCTCCCTCCATTAAGCATTGGCAAAATCAACTCCAAAAAGGCAACATCAAAAGATGGATTTGTTAATGTAAGTGTGACAGATTCATCATTTAAATTTAAAAGCTTTGCTTCTTCACTTAGCTTGTTTGTTAAAGCATGATGCGATATTACAACACCTTTTGGCTTTCCAGTTGAGCCCGAAGTATAAAGCACGTAAGCAGGATCCTCTTTCGATAATTGTACAAAGTTTTCAGTTAGTTCAGTGGTAAAACGCTGCTCAAAAAAGGCTTCATTAATAATCAGTTTTGCCTTACAATCTTTGCTAATCTCAGCTTTTCTATTCGTTGGGATGCTTACATCAACGGGAACATAAACTGCGCCTATCATCCATATAGCAAGCATAGTTGCAACTAAATTTCCATCAGCTGTTAACTGCACTACTAGATGCTCACCTTTAGTCACGCCTTGCTTCCGTAAGTCAAAAGCAATGCACTTTGACTTAATCCAAAGTTGCTTGTAGGAAACTTCGGACCTTGCATTTTGAAGAACGATCTTTTCTGAATATTCCTGAAATTTTTGAGCTAATATTTCAATAATATTATCAGGCACATTGCCTACTCCATTTGCTAAGCTCCCCCATTTTTCAATTTCAGTTTGTTGTTGGTCATCTAATAGTGATAGTTGACTCAAACGGGCATTTGAATGAAGCAATATTTGACGACAGACATTAACTAACTGTTCTGAAATTGAAGTAATAAATTCTTTTGAATACAATTCATGATTATATTCAAACCTGAGCAATGTCTCGCTCGAATATTCAAGCACAGAGCAGGTCAAATTATACAGCGCATTAGTACTAGACGGGAAAATATTTTCGCCATTTACATTCCCATCCATCTGCCGATAATTAGAAAAGGCAATTAACGTATCAAATAAGGGGAATTTGTTTCCTTCTCTTTGGTAATGTATATCCTCCAGAATGAATTCAAATGGATAAACTTGATGTTCTAATACTTGAATAAAATCATTCTTCAACCTTTTTAATTGATTGATGACCGTGTCAGCATAATCAAATTGCAAGCGTAAGGGCAACATATTGACCAAATCCCCTATTATACTGCCCAATTGCGGGTGATTACGACTTTCACTTGGTGTACCAATAACCAAGTCTTTGGCGCGGCTATTCTTGGATAAGACAAACCCAAAAGCAAACGTATAAAATTGCGTTAGCCGAATCTTTTCTTTTTTGCAAAAATCATCAACTTCACTTTTTAATTTTGTATCAATTCTAATTTCAATATCTCCTTCATAATGAGGAGAAGTTGGTTTATTTGCAACGAAAAGTTGAAAATCATCTGAATAATCTTTCAGGTAGTTTTTCCAAAAGTCAGTGCTTGTATTGTGATTTGATTTATCACTAATCCATTTAATATAATCGTGGTATTGAATGTGTTTATTTTGATAATCCTCCCCTTTTTCTACCTGATCGTAAATCGTAAAGATTTCCTTCATTATTAATTCTAATGAAACGCCATCCGCAATGAGGTGATGCACATTTAAAAAGAACTTGTATTGATTCTTTCCAAGATTAAATATGTCTATGGTCCAAGGTGCTTTTTGATCAAAATTCAGTCCTTGCGCAAAACGATCTTTTATTACATTATCAATGAAATTTATTTGCTCACTACTAGACAAGTGCTGTAATTCTGTAATTGTTAAATGTTCGCCTAGGTTCACATTGGAGATTTGTTGGAATGGTTCTCCCATATTTTCTCCAAAAACAAACGCTAATGCCAAATGCTCTTTTGTAAGAATCTTTAATGTTTCTTTAAATAAGTCAATCTTGAAGTTCGGAATGTGAAAATCATTTATTTCAGGAATACAATAAAGCCGCTTATCATTTTCAATTTTTAATTGTACCCAAATTCGCTTTTGATTGGGTGATAAGGGAATTTTCTTGTTATTAACGAGCGTTGTTTTTTCTATTGAAGCAATCGCCTTTTTTTGATCTTTTAGAAAAAGAATTATTGCTTCTCTAGCATTACGAATTTCCTTTTTGTTTGCATCATTGAGTTGCGCCAAATCACCTTTAACACTCAAGTTGTCGCCACTTGCGTCCAGGGAAATTCGAATTCCTTTTCCTTTATACTTGGATAATATGTCAATGACTTCTTTCATTCTTCTTTCACTCACATTATTAATTCATCATTATCTGATCCCATTTCGTTTTCATCATTCACCCAACTAACGGTGTCAACATAATTCGACAAATTTTCAACTGTAGCATCTGCAAATAAATTTTTCAAATCTATTTTCACATTAAATTCTTCTTGAATTTTAGAAATGACACGCGTTGCTTTTAAACTGTGTCCGCCCAAATCAAAAAAGTTATCTTGAATGCCTATTTTTTCGTGTTCCAAAACCTCTTGCCAAATGGCAATAATTTTTCGATCAATTTCGTTTCTTGGCGCGATATAATTAGTTCTATTTATCTCCTTGATATTTGGATGCGGTAAAGCTTCTTTGTTTAATTTCCCATTTGATGTCAGCGGAAATTCATCCAAAATCATGAACTGACTTGGAACCATATAAGCGGGTAATTTTTTGGATAAGTCTAATCTAAAATTTGGAACTTCGTTTTCAGCATCAAGCAAAATTAGATAAGCAATTAACTCATGTTCTTCTGCTTCATTTTTAAGCGTAATAATAACGGCCGCTTCAACCATTTCATGACTTTGGATTGCAATTTCAACTTCAGAGAGTTCTATTCTGTGCCCTCTAATTTTAACTTGGTCATCTTTTCTACCGATATATTCTAAATCGCCATTCGGCAGTATTTTAGCAAAATCGCCCGATTTATAGATGCGTTGGTCTGCATAAAATGGGCTTTGTAGGAAGCGTTGTTTTGTTAGTTCCGGTTGCATATGATAACCTCTAGCAACCCCTGCTCCACCCACAAATAATTCTCCAACAACACCTACGGGGCATGGTTTTAAATCATTATCAAGTACATAACAACTAAGTGTTGGAATAGGCAGTCCTATGTTACATTTATTTGACTGAATTTCAATTGAAGTAATCTCTTTATAGGTTACATGTACGGTAGTTTCGGTAATGCCATACATGTTTATTAGCTTACATTCCGAAAAGGCTTTGTGCCAATGCTCCAAGGTGAATGGAGAAAGTGATTCCCCTCCAAAAATAACATAGCGTAAGTTTAAGGGATGCGTAAAAAATCTGTTCTTATTATGTAGAGATAAACTTCTGAAAGCAGTAGGTGTTTGATTCAGAACTGTGATTTCTTCATCCTTTAAAAAATCATAGAACGCAATTGAATCCTGGGCGATTTCTTTGGGTACCATCACCAGAGTTCCTCCTTTTAGTAAGGCGCCATACATTTCCCATACAGAAAAGTCGAAACAGTAAGAATGAAATAAGCTCCACTTATCGCTTGAATTGAAATCAAATAAATCACTCTCATTAAACAAGAGACGGTTTACGTTTCCATGTTCAATTAATACCCCCTTAGGCTTTCCTGTTGTGCCTGAGGTATAAATGATATAAGCCAAATTATTTGCTTTAATGGCTACCTCAAATGTCTTTTTGCTAAATTCTACTTGGGTTACATCAACAACCTTTAGCGCCTTCGTTTCTGCAATTTTTTCCGCATTTAATTCCAAATCTGTCAAGAGTAGCTTGGCTCCTGAATTGGTCAAAATATACGCGAACCGTTCGAAAGGATAATCGGGATCAACAGGAACATAAGCTGCCCCAGCCTTTAGGACTCCTAAAATGCAAATTAACATCCATTCCGATCGGCTGGTATGTAAGACAATTAAGTCTTCTGTTTTAACCCCATAGTTTTCATGCAACGTCATGGCCAATTGCCCACTTCGTTCATCCAACTCTTTATAAGTAATTAATTGATCAGCCACTTTAAGCGCTATACTATTAGGGTTTTCCTCAACTGATTTATTAAAGCGGGACAAAATGGTTTCATCCTTATCATAAGCAACATTGCTTTGATCAGCTTTGCCCAACAATACTTCAATGTCTTTTTTATCTAAAACTGATATGTCCTTTATCGCTACCTCATGATTTTCGCATGTTGTCTCAAGAATCAAACTGAGCTGTTTTACCATCCTTCTTATGGTCGATTCGTCAAATAAATCGGTATTATATTCAAACTCCAGTTTGAGTGCACCTTCCTCCTCTACAAAGGAAAAAGTGAGGTCATATTTTGTATAACTTCCTGAAAGATTCAACTTAGAAAAATGGATACTTTCATCCAAATCAATCGCGTCAATGTCAACTTGATCAAAGTTTTGCAATGTCACCATCACGTCAAATAATGGCGACCGTGATAGATCTCTTTTAGGTTGTAATTCTTCTACCAATTTGTCAAAGGGAAAATGTTGATGGTCGAATGCCTTCAATAACTGTTCTCTTTGAGCGTGCAAAAGGTCTTTAAAGGATTGTTCACCTTTTAATAGCGTTCGAATTGGTAAAGTGTTTACAAAAAAGCCGATTTGCTGCTGTAATTGAATTGATTCTCTTCCTAAAACAGGAATTCCAATGGTTATATCGTCACTATTGGCAAGTTTCTTCATTAAAACATTGACATGAGCCAGCAGCCCCATAAATAAACTAGTTCCATTTTCAGAAGCCTGTTTATTGAGTGCCGCAGTTATTGTTTTTGAAAAAACGTGTTTTATCGCATTGCCATTGTACGTTTTTAAAGCTGGCCTCGGGCGGTCGTAAGGAAGTTCAAGCATTTGAACGCCATCTGCAAAAACCTCGTCTTTCCAGTAAGAAAGCTGATTTGCAAGCACTTCATCAGTCATTTCTTCCCGTTGCCAAATAGCAAAGTCCTTGTATTGAACCTTTAACGGTATTAATTCGGACGCTTGATTTGCTGCCAAGCTTGCATATGCTTTTATAACATCTTTGAACAAGACGCCTAAGGACCATCCATCACTGATGATATGATGCATATTAAAAGAAAGTATTGTTCTATTTTCTTGTTTCCATAGTGAGACCGCCACCAAGGGACCTTTTTCAAGATCGAAGGGTTTTGCCCAGTTATTCAATACCTCTTCTTGAAGCGAAGTTGATTTGTCCAACGTATGCTCCGTTATTTTAATGTAGCGTTCATCAAAGCTTAATATAATTTGCATTGGAACACCATCAATCTCTTTAAAAACCGTTCTTAAACTCTCATGTTTTTCAACGGTCATATTTATTGCCTTTTCAAGTGTAACAATATTTAAATCGCCCTTAATTTCAAACGCTACGGGCATGTGGTAGGCTTTTGAAACATCCTTAAAATTGTTCAAAATCCATAGTCTTTCTTGCGCAAAAGATACCGGGTAAGCGTTGTCTTGTGCGCTTGCAACTGGTTCAATTTTCGATTTGCTAATTTTCCCTTTTTTATCCAGCAACTCGGATTGTTCCAATACGGTTGGGAATTGGAAAATTTCATTCAATGTTAATTCTTTCGAAAAAGTATTTGCAACTAAGCTTTTCAATTGAGTTGCTTTAAGACTATGTCCTCCCAAATCAAAGAAATTGGCATTTATACCAAAGCTATTGACGTGCAATACCTGCTCCCATAATGCTAACAATTGTTTCTGCTTTTTGCTTTTGGGTAAAACAACTTTAGCTGTCTCATTTAACACTAGATCAGGTAGTTGTTTTTTATCAACTTTGCCGTTTGCATTCATTGGAATTTCGGGCAACTCTATGAATGCAGATGGCAGCATATACTCCGGCAACTTTTCAAGAAGCTGCGCTTTTATTTCAGACTTTTGTAACTGCTTAGATAATTGATAATAGGCAATGATTTCGGATTCATCTCTGATATTTTTAATAATAACAACAGCCTGTTTTATTTGTGGAATTTGTTCGAGTTGATATTCAATTTCGCCCAATTCAATTCTATATCCTCTAACTTTTACTTGATCATCTATTCGACCAATAAATTCAACTTGTCCACTACTAGACCATTTTCCAATATCCCCAGTTTTATACATTTTTGCACCTGCGAGAAATGGATTATCTATAAATTTTTTAGTGGTCAATTTAGGTTGCATATAATACCCCTTAGCCACACTCTCTCCAGACAAGTATATTTCCCCTTCAACGCCAAGCGGTAATAGTTGAAGATTATCATTCAATATATAGAGGTGGGTATCCTTAATTGGTTTTCCAATTGGAATATAAGAAAGCTCATCAGCTAAAAAACGATAGTAAGTACTATACGTGGTATCTTCTGAAGGTCCGTATAAATTCCTGATCTCAATTTTTTCGTAATCTAATTGCTCTTTAAAAATGCGAGGTATTGGCTCACCGGCCATGTTCAATGCCGTCACATTTTTCCAACTCATATTTATATCCAATAAATTGCGAACAACAGATGGAACGGTATTAATTAGAATGTTTTGATCGGTTGAAATATAATCGGCAATTTCCGTAGCATTGTCTAATAAGCGAATGGCTTTGCCCTGTAGCAATGGTAGCAATATTTCAAAAACTGATAAATCAAAA
The DNA here is from genome assembly GCA_013138735.1 of Crocinitomix sp. Classification (GTDB taxonomy): domain Bacteria; phylum Bacteroidota; class Bacteroidia; order Flavobacteriales_D; family Crocinitomicaceae; genus Crocinitomix. The sequence continues at coordinate 47,608 of WTCE01000001.1, forward strand.
CAATAAGAAGTTCCTGCATAGAGCAGGTCATAATTTGTATTAGCAAATTCCTGATTCGCCCATTTTAAAAAGGCGATTCCATTTTTATTCGAAATTTCAACTCCTTTAGGTTTTCCAGTTGAACCGGATGTATAAATTAAATATGCCGTATCTTCTCGTGTATCTTTATCGGCAATTTCGAACGTATTATTCTCTTCAATCTCTTCTATCCTTATGCTATTACCATTAAAGCTATTTGGCATAACACCCTCCCCTTGCTTATCAACTATTAATGTGCTAATCTCGGCGTTATTAAGAATATATTCAATCCGCAAATTCGGGTAATTCACATCAATCGGGACATAGGTTTTATTTGCTTTTAAAGCTCCTAAAATTGTAAACAGCACATTTTCAGTTCGAGATATAAGTAAACCTACTTTTTTACTCTTTGATTGCGCAAGCACGTGTGCAATTGCATTTGACCTTTTGTTAATGGTATCGTATGAGAATGAGTTGGCTCCAACTATCAATCCAATTTTATCGCATAAATCAGTTAGTTTAGGTTTTAAAAGGGCAATTATGCTTAGCTCCTCATGTGTTTCAATAGGTTGGTTAAAGGTATTCAGTAGTAAGTCTTTCTCTTTCTTATTCAGTATTTCAATATCCTTCAATAAAATATTGGAATCTTGAAGAATTTGATCCACCACAAAAGAGAACAAACTGTGTAAACCTTGAATGGTTGACTTTTTGAACAATTTAGTTTTGTATTCAATTTCTACAAAATGTCCTAAACTTTTCTCCTGTGAAAAGCTAAAACTTAGATCAAACTTTGAAGTTACATTCTCTTTATAAGCCTTCGAACTTTTATCCATCATGTCTCCGAAATATTTCATTTCGAAACCATGCTGCTGTGTAATGTCCATAGATCCATCACTAATGGCATTATTTTGGACAACCATCATCACGTCAAAAAGTGGATTTCTTGAAGTGTCTCTAATTATTTCTTCGCCTGCTAAAATTAAATCGAGTGGATAGTCTTGATAATTGAATAAGGTTAACGAATCGGAAGAAAGCGCACTTAAATAATCTTCGAATGTAGTATTAGAACCAAAATGAGATACTAGCGGAAGTGTATTTACATAGAGGCCAATTTGTGCTTCCAATTGAGGATGTGATCGCCCAGCAACAGGTGTTCCAATAATTAATTTATTCTGACTTGTCCATTTATGAAGCGTTATACTTAAAGCGGCTCGAAAAAAGTTAAAAAGTGTTGTTTTTTGATCACGCGAAAATGCCTCAACCTCGTTATATTGCTCTTTTTCAAAATAAAATTTTTGAGCACTTCCATCAAAATTATTTACAGATGGGCGCGGAAAGTCAATTGGTAAATTAATACTTTCAACTTTGTCCAGTTTCTTTTGTTTCCAAAATTCTTTGGCTCCTTTCCCAAAGTCTCCATTTAATTTTTCGAAGAGCCAATTGGAATAGTCTTTATATTGAATGTCTAATGGCGCTAAAAAATCAGTGTTTCCTTTGCAAATTTTGGTATAGTTACTCAAAATTTCTTGAATCAATATGCCTGAGGACCAACCGTCACTAATAATGTGATGCATGTTCACCATTAAGACGGATTCTTCTTGATTGATTTGATAGATTTTAGCACGAAAAAGAGGCGCCTTTTCGAGGTCAAAAGAATAATTAGTGAATTTCACCTTCTCTTTATTGACTGCCTTTTGTAAACCTAAAGGTGTGTCAAGTGAAGCAATTTCAAGCTTAAACTCAACTGTTTCATGAATGAATTGAACTCCTTTATCAGTAACAATTTTAAACGCTGTTCTTAAGCTTTCGTGTCGTTCAATACTTTTCCGAATCGCTTCTTGAAAATTATCTGTATTTACATTCCCTTTAAAATGAAAAATTTCAGGAATATTATAAGCTTCATTCCCTCCATCAAATTGACTCAATATCCAAATTCTTTGTTGCGCATTTGAAAGGGGATAATACGCTGCATTTTCACACTTAGAAATAAGTTCTATGCCAGCCGCACTTTCACTAGATTCTGAGAGAAACGCGATTAAATCCGCCTTATTTAGTTTTACCTCATCAATTACTGATTGAGGCAAGGTTTTTACATCACCAACCAATTTTAACTGGTCGTTTTCCAATTTAGGTACAACCTTAAAGGCTTTTAACTTTGTTATTATTTCTATTGCTTTCACTTGATTATTTAAATCAGTATTTCATCTTGTTTCTCGCCAAATTCATCCTTTGACTTTTCAATCCACAATACGGTTTCAATGTATTGCGATAGTTTTTTTATAGTCCCTGTCTCATAAAACGTTTTTAGACTTATTTTTTTACCCAATTGCATTTCTATTTGCGTTAATAATTTTATCGCATTTATGCTGTGTCCACCCAATTCATGAAAGTTTTGTGTAATACCAAAATCGCTCACCTCAAGCACGGTTTTCCACAGGTTAAATAACTTAATTTCTATATCTGTTGTAGGCAAAATGATTTCAAAGTCATTGAACTGAATCATTTTTATTAATTCATTTTTATCAATTTTCCCTTGAACATTAACAGGGATTTTTTCTAGCACAAAAATTTGATCTGGAACAAAATAATGTGGCAATTTTGCTGCCATTTCTTTTTTGCAATCGTCAATACTAAAACTTGCGTTATTAACCGCAACAAATACACATAAAGCCTTTTTATGAACAAGTGCAATGGCTTGATTTACTAAGGTGTTTTCTTCAATTATTGCTTCAATAGCTCCCAATTCAATGCGGAATCCTCTTATTTTTACCTGCGCGTCTTTTCTTCCTAATATGATAATTTCATTCTCAGAATTTTTAAATCCTAAATCGCCCGTAGCATATACTTGCGTGCCTTCTTTATCTTGAATTTGAATTGAACTGAAACCTGTACCTAATACCGCTTCCCGATTCAAATATCCATCTGCCAAACTGTTGCCAGCCAAAACAAGCTCACCTACAACACCATTCGGTAGAATTTTTTTGTCCTTATTTAAAATAAAAACTTGCGTATTTAGAATCGGAGTGCCAACTGTTATTTCACTTAATTTTGGGTTAATTTCTTTTAGCGTGGCATTTACAGTATACTCTGTGGGTCCATAAGCGTTAAATAGTTTAATATTATCTCCATGACTTTGAAACCAGTTTTTAACCGAAATCAAATTCATACTTTCACCGCCTACAGCAATTGTCCTCACTTTTTTAGGAAAACGCGTTATCGCTATACACTCTTCCCAAAAAGTTGTAGGAAGATTTAGAATTGAAATGGAAGATTCATCACAATAATTCGCGAAGTTAGATAAGCTCTCAATTGTTGTTATTTTTCGCATAACAACCTTTGCTCCAACCGCCAGGTATGGAAAAATTTCTTCAACCGACATGTCAAAAGACAAAGATGAAAATTGTAAAATTGCATCTTCCGAATCTAAGTCATATGCATCAATCATGGCGTAGCACAAATTCACTAAACCGCGTTGATTGATAAGCACTCCTTTAGGAACCCCAGTTGTTCCAGAGGTATAAATAACATAACTTTTGTTAGACCATTCAGCCACATAATCACCTTGCGCAATAGCAATTAAATCCTCAATAATAAGCTGCTTGAAAAATGGAAGTTCCACATCTGAAAATCCAAAGCGGATTTGGCAATCCGCAACAATTAATTTTTGACGCGCTAAAGGAAGTTTTTGGTCAACAGGAACATATACTCCTCCCGCTTTCATAATTCCTAAAATGGCGATTAATTCAAGCAAATTAAAGCTGCTGTGTAATAAAACACATTCTCCTCTTTTTAATTTATAGGTATTGACTAAAACTGAGGCCAAATTATCTGATTTCTCATTTAACATGGCATACGTGAGCTTCTCTGTACCCTGCTCAATAGCAGTACGGTTGGGATAGTTATCTAAGCTCTTTTGAAATAAATCTAAAAAGTGCTTTTGTTTTATTTCTTTGCGCCTCCCAAATCCCTTTTTCAGAACTGTATCAATTGTTTCTGTCTCTAAAAAACGAACCTGACGCAATGCTTTATTTTGGTCAATTTCCATTTGTTCAAAGAGGGTATTCATAACCTCAATAACCGAATTTGCAATTTCCTTTGAAAAATGAGATTCGTTATATTTTAAGTCAAGGGTCAACGTTTCACTGCATTCAAAAACCTCCAATTCCATTTTGAAATTTCCTTTTTGAATATGCTGCTTGCTATTGTATAAATCACAACCAGCCTCTAAGGTTGTAATGTACTTTTCTTCTTTCTCAAATAATTTCTGAAATTGATCCTTTTCATCAAAAGCTTGATAAGCAAAATAGAATAAACCTAAGGCATTAGTGGTTTCTTTTGCAGGATTTGAAGCTCTTAATAAGTGCGTATATGGAATTGATTGATATTTTAATGTCTTTTTAAAATAGCTATTCATTAAGGCGATAAACTCAGAAAAGGTCGTCTTTTCATTCACTTCGCTCTTTAAATACATGAGGTTTACCAAATAACCATATTCGTTCAAACGATTCAGGCTAGCCCTACTGCTAAAAGGAGATACAGTACAAATCTGTTCGTTAGATGTTAAATAGGAGAGTGCTAAATGGTAACTACTTAAAATGATTATGAACGGGGATACGTTATAGGCAGCTGCCAACTTAAAAAGTGTGTCCTTATTCAATTCACACGCAAGGTGACCAACTGATTTATTTTCATACTCTACTTGCGATAATAAGCCATTGATGTTTGGATATGCCACAATATTGCTAAAAAGGTTCAATGCATTTGACATTAAACTTTGATTATTGATAGCGCGCGTTTCTTCAGCAAGAATATCATCCTTAGAAACATTTTTTTTAATTGGCTTTTTCCCTTTCAGTATTTCAATCCAATGCTCAAATAAAATAGCCAACGACCACCCGTCTGTAACAATATGATGCACAATAAATGTGACTTCGGTCAAGGCCTTTTTAGCATCATAAAAAATATGCAATTCTGATAAACTGTCCTTTTCTAAATCCGTCTCTGCTTTATACGCATCAATTATAGCTTGTCTATATTTTTGCTCACTCTCATGATAGGTTTCATGAAAGAGTTTGGTCAAATTAAAAACCTGATTTACGCCCCCGTTTTCTAGCACAAAATTGGTTGCAGAATATCCTAAATTTTCAAGTGTAGTTTTTAATGATTTATTTAGTTTCTCTCTTTGATTTCTTTTAGCTCTAATTTTAAAGGAAAATCCGATTTGATTTTCAGTCAAACCATTTTGAACGGCCAACCATAAACCTTGTTGATTAGCACTCACCTGCCCTATTTCAATCGCCTCCGCATCCGGCGAATTTTCCTGCTTAAGTTCTGTAATTAAATCTCCTATCGTAATATCATCAAATATGAAATCTAAATTTAATTTAACACCCGTTGTCTGTTCTAAACTAGCCGTAAACATCATTAGTTTAATGGAATCTAGGCCTATTTCATGTAATTTTGTTTCCGCTGCTAAACTTAATTTTTCGCCTAGTATTTGTGCAATTTCTTCTTCTAAGAAAAGTAGCATATTGTCCACCCTTTCTTCCGTTTTAAGTGGCGTTTTTATATTTTGCTTTACGGCATTAGAAGCTGAATAGGTTAAAAGACTTCCTAAAAGCTTAAACTTGTTTTCGAGATACTGCAATTTGCAATTAGAGCGTTGAATTTTACCGCTAGACGTTTTAGAAATGCTCATTGGACTTAAAAGCACAATATCATTTGCAGTTAGTCCCAGATTAGAAGAAAGAGCCCCATTAATGGCCGAATAAATCTCACTCTCATTGATTTTTCGATAATGACTCCTATTGATTTCTACTGCTACTATTATGTTTTCTATGTGATTAGAATCAATAGAAAAAACGGCACATCCATTTTCAGTTAATGCGCTGTGCGAACTTGTTACAATCCTTTCAATATCATAAGGGTAATAGTTTACTCCGTTGTGAATGATGATTTCTTTTTTTCTGCCTGTGATATAAAGGTGCTGATCGATTAGGCAGCCTAAGTCTCCCGTGTTTATAAACTGAGAACCCTCATATTCAATAGAAAATTCTGACTCGTTCCTATTCCAATAACCTTGGGTAACATTTGCCCCAGATATATAGATTGTACCAATTTGTCTCGTTTCCAAACGGTCTCCATTGTCGTTTAAAATAAGAACGGTACAACCTGCTCTAACTTTTCCCGAAGAAACGAAGACAACCTCACCAGCTTCGTCTTGAATTACAGTTCGATTTTTTATCGCATTTGAATTGGTTCGAATGGTTTTTATTCCTTCGTTTTTATCATACCCCGCAACCATTAATGTGGCTTCGGCTAGACCATAACAGGGGTAAATTGCATTTGGATTTAATCCATATTTTTTAAAGCGAGCGAGAAATTCAGATACCGTATCATACCGTACTTTTTCTGCTCCATTAAACGCAATTTCTAAGGAGGATAGATCAAGGTTTGCATTGCTAAGATCTATCTTATTTAATAAATCGTAGGCAAAATTTGGAGCTCCGCTTAAAGTCGCTTTATATTTTGTAATTGCTTTCAACCATCTTAAGGGACTTTGTAAAAAATGAGCAGGAGCAAAAAACACGCACATAGCGCCAATGTATACATTGTGCAATATATTGCCGATTAAGCCCATGTCATGATACATAGGTAACCATGATACAATGACGGAAGTTGAATCTTGTAAAATGGCCTGCTTAATTTGTTCTTGGTTGGAGATTAAATTTTTGTTACTTACAATAACCCCCTTTGGATTCCCTGTACTACCAGATGTATATTGAATAAATGCAATATTTTCTTCGGACTGGTAGTTTTCAAATTTGAAATTATCATTGGGTACACAATCCTCTAAACAAATAATTTGACACTTATCCAGTATTTCTTGATCAAAACGGTCTAATTTTTCCTTTGACTTTTTTGTTGTGAGTATTGTTGTTGCGCCAGAGTTTTCTAAGATATGTACTAATCGATCTGCATGCTTACTGCTTCTTGGAGGATAAACAGGAATTGCAATTACACCTGCGGATAAACAGGACAAAAAAGCTTCCACATATTCTATTCCTGTAGGGTAAAGTAACAGAACAGGTTTTTGAAATAGCTTCAGATTTGATAAACTTCCGCCGTATTTATTTACTTTTTCCCATAATGCACTATAACTCACACATATCTCCTGCTCTTCTCCATCTTTTAGAAAAATAAAAGCTGTTTTGTCTGGCTGAGACAAAGCTATGTCTGAAAATATTTGGGTTAGTAATTTCATTTAAATTTTGGGCAAAGTATTCTAACTTTTTAGTTCTTAATTTATTGTATTCTTTCTTTTTCTTTTTCCCCAGGATCTTTTGTATTAGTGACTTTCTCTTTCAATCTTCCAAAATTATATGTCAGAGAAATTTGATAATAATGGGTATTTAATCTCGTGTCATAAACGACTTTTGTTGCTCCGATTTCAAAATTTCCGGCTTCTCTATTAGTTCTAAAAATGTCATTTGCTAAAAGTCTTACTGATAATTTATTTTTCAAAAAACTTTTTGAGACACCGCATGAAATTGAATAGGTTGGTTCAGTAAAATAGATGCCATCATTTTGTTTGCCAATATATGCTCCGAAAAGTTCAATATTGAACCATTGTTTCACATTGAATTTGTTATAAGAATAAAGGTATAAGCGCGGGGTAATACCTGTCGTGGTAAAAATTGGTCGATCATCCGTAATTTTATCAAAGGAAAGACTAGCCGTTGTATAGGACGAATATCCCTTCAAATCAACAGGAATAGAAAGCGTTGCAAAGTAGGAATCTAAATGTTGCACATTGATTGTTCTCAAAACCACACTATTTGGACCCGTTGTCCCTTGTTCAATCAGATTTCTAAACGAATTACTAGAACTGTTGTAACCCAATTTCAAAAAGTTAAACCCTTGAATGTTAAAATTCAACTCGAATGCCTGTGTTTTTTCAGGAACCAAAAACGGGTTCCCTTGAAAGGACGTTAATGAATCTTGATATTGGATAAAAGGATCTAATTCTTGGTATTTAGGACGATCTATACGGGAAGAATAAGCTAATCCGATTGAAAAAATTTCTGTAATTTTCGCTATAATAGAAGTGTTTGGAAACAAATTCAAATAGGAAGTATCAATGATCTGTTGATCTGTAACTTTGGAGTAGCCATTAGCAATTGTATACTCTGTTCGCGCACCAATTTTATAGGTGATTTTGGAGTTAATTGATCCGAAATACTGCAAATATGCCGCAGGAACAGCCTCTTTATATTCAAAATTATTTGACAATCCTGTCAATAATTCAAAATCGACTTCATTTGACAACTTAGAATAAAAATCAATTTGCCCTGTATTTTGCGCATATGCGTATTTTGCTCCGGTTTCCAAATACGAGGTATTCTTAAACTTTTTGACATAATCCAATTGCGTTGTAAAAATTGATATTGCTGTCAATCCTCTTGAATCTCGATTTGAAGTGTAAGATAAAACGTCTTCAACAAAATAGTCTTCTGTAATTTGATCGTTTAAATTTCCGCTAAAAACAGAGTATTGTGCTGCATAAAAAAGATTAGACCCCAAAGTATCTAAATCACTTCGATAATTTAAAACGAGCGAATTATTAAACCTTTTATTGCGTCCAGCATTTTGGGTTTGCAGCGTATTATTTTCACCTGTTGGGAAAGTGATTTTATTTACGACGGCTTGATTGAGATCCATGATGTCATAAAATCCTCGATACTCAATTGCCACTTTTTTTGTTGAATCAATCTTATAGTCAATCCCTAAATTATAAGTTGAAAAATTGGTGATTTTATTTTCATTTAAATGGAAGTTATCAGAAACAAAAATACCGGCATCCGAAGTTAAAGTTCTTTCAGCTTCGAGTTGATCCCAATCTCGTCCAAGAAAAATTCCATATCCAGTTGAGATAGACCACTTTTTTTTACGATAATTCAAATTGATATTTGTTCCGCCCAAATAACTTTTAGCTAGTATCGAATTATGATAAACTGTTCCTTGCCAACCTTCTTTATGATAATTAATTGTATGAATATTAATAACCGCTTTTCCATTTGCATCATAACGAGCAGATGGATTAGAAATAATTTCAATGTTTTTAACCTGACTGACTGGTATTCCATTCAGTTGATCTATCGTAACAGGATTGCCGTCCAAATACAAGAGTGCCTCTCCTTTTCCAAAGACAGAAACGCTTCCTCCTGAAACCAATACATTTGGCGACTTGGCTAACACGTCAAGCAATGTTGCGCTGGAGGCCAACATAGTGTTTTGAACATTTACTTTTACAGCACCTTCAGGAGTGGGTTCAAATAAAGGAAGTTTACCAATAACTGAAACCGTATTCAAATTATTTTCATGCAGCAACAATTGAATTGTGCCAAGATCTAATACTTCTTCTTTTTGACTATTTGATGCCTTAAAAATGGTGTCTTGGTAACCTAATGAAGTTATTTTTACTAAAAATTCATTTTGAGATAAGCCTGCTAGCTCGGCATCCGATTCAATAAAATAAGTTCCTTTAATAATTGAACTGTCACGTGCAGATAAAGCCAATAAATTACCTGAAAGTGCTACATTATCCTGACCAATTATTTTAACCTTTAAATTAAAGGTTTCTTCTTGCGCAAATAAAAAGTTGCAAAGGAGGATTGAAAGTAACAGGATTACTAATTTCATACTAAGAATTGGGTCAAAAATTTAAACACGAAGATAGTATTATAGCGTACGAAAATAATACGCATAAAGACCTATGATTGATTGTAAAATCTAGGTATTTAGTACTACGTGTATTTTTTTAGGAAGAAACAATTTCCTGTATGGTATTTTACAGCGTGGCATTGCTTTTACAATTTGGCGATTTGTTTGTGGGCTGTTCGCAAATCCAAAACATGTTACGAAATATCCAATATATCCCAACAGAAACCTTGAAGCAGTCCCTTCCTATTTTTCAGACACTAAAAAATGGAGCTCACAATCTCTGCAAACTTCAAACGATATTCGGCTTGAATCAATTCAGATTCTGCTTTGAAAAAAGCATCCTTATTCTGCAAGTATTGATAATAATCAATTGCACCATTATCATATTGCAATGAAGCATCTTCAAAGAGTAATTGATATGATTTGAAAGAAGCCTGAGCAAATTTTAAGGCTATTTTTTGATTATCAACTTCTAATTTATTTTCGAGTTTTGTGTTCGTTAATTCGGCTGATCTTTTTTCATTTTCAACTCGGATTCGTTCAAATTCTTGCTTATTAATTTCAATTTGAGAATAGGTCGCTACGCCATTAAAAATTGGCACTGATAAGGTTGCGTAAACTGATTGATAGAAGTTTTCATTTATCTGATCTCCAAATGGTTTTGGAATAAAACTCCCGTCTGGGCTGGTAAATTTATTATTTTCAGAATACCCAGATCCTATTGAACCGTTCACCGTTATAGTCGGCGAAAAACTTCCTTTTATTTGTTTCGCAAGTAAGAGATTCTTTTCTGCTCGTAAGACGTTGAGCTGGGTTTCATCAACAGTTACGCTATTTATCAATGAAATGCTATCGGTAAGGCTAAAAGTAGCGTCTGGTGTAATACCAATTAGTAATTGCAATAAGAAAAGTGACTTTTTTAAATCGTTTTGTGATTGAACAAGTTCGTATTGATCGTTTGTTTCTTGCGCTTCTGATTCCAATCGATTACGCTTTGTGTCATATTCCAAATCTTCAAGCAGTTTAGCTCGTTTAACTTGTGCTTTAGTAAATGATAAATGTTTACTCTTCAGCGAAACGATCTCTTCATTTAGTTTGGCTTGAAGATATGCTCCCAGAATTTCAATGGTTAAATTCCGCTTTTCAATTTCTTTATTTGCCAAAATTATTGCCTGGTCAATGCCAACTATTTTCTTCTCATAATAATTCTGAAGACCTGAAAATAGTGTTAAGCTACTCGATAAGTAAAAATTATTATATCGAACCTGATCCGTTGCAAAACTATTGGTAAAAGGATCAATGGTTTGTCCCCAGTTATAGCCATGAGATGCAGCTCCATTTACGCTTGGCAAAAAGCTCCATTGATTTGATTTCACATTAAGAGTAGCAATGGAAAAATCTATCTCGGACAATTGCATCTCTGGATTATTGACTAAAGCAGAGTCAATACAATTTTGAAGTGTCCAATCATTTTGTCCAAACAAAAGACAGGGAAAGAAAACTATTATTATTACTAGTGTTTTCATCAATCAAATACCTTTCTAAATTTGTTGAAAATTCTTGAGAGTAAACGCACATCATTTGTTATTATATCTGCCGTTCCAGACATTTCCGGTGTGTATTCAAATGTTTTGCCATACGAAGATTTCATACCATCAGTAAATGAGAATTGAACGCGATACATATCCTCATTTGCAAGCAATGATATCTCGGTCACTTCTCCGTTCAATTGTCCAAATTCTTGGTAAGGGTATTTGTCAATTCTGGCACGAACTTTATGCCCTATTTCCAACTTACCATAACCCGATTTAGGAACATCAACATACCCTATATAGCCTTGATTATCTGATATTATTGCGAAAAGAGGGGTTTCGGTAGCTATATATTCGTTTTCGTTAAGTGTTTTTAAATAGGTCAACTTTCCACTCGAAGGCGCAATGATTTGATAATTTAACCGCCATTGATCCAATGCATTTTGAATATTTGTTAAGCCGAGTTCTATTCGTCTTACAAATTCTGTCTGTTTCGATTTATGCTCCTGTTTAAGTCGATACAATTCTCTTCTTAAATTCGTAATAGTTATTGAATTTTCAACGGCAGATTTTTTATAATTCCCAAGATTATTTTCAGCTTGAATCAGCTTTTGTTCTTCTTCATAAAATTGAACTTTTGAAATCACATTTTCAGCTAGTAATTTTTCATCTATTTTAAACTTTTGTTGGGCGTTCTCAAACTCTTTTTCCGCAGTTTTTACCTGTTGCTTGCTCACAGAGCGTAGCATTGTATAATTTTTTATTTGTGCCCCAATTGTCGAAATTTCAAATAGAATTGGATCGGTTTCACGAAAGTTTTGATACTCCAAGACACCACTTTTTAAAGTGCTATAAGATTCGTAGATACTTCCAAAGTTTAAGTTTTCATCTTTAAATTCGATCGTCAATTCATCACGTTCAAGTTCTTGTTTAATTTGACTACAAGTTGAGTCAAGATAATCACGCGTCTCCTTTGAAAAAGAATTGCCTATTGTAGCCAGCACATCTCCTTCATTAACATTGACACCATCTTCAAAAAATAAAGCCTGTAACTCTCCCGAATTTTTTGACACTAATCTAGTCGGAGGTTCAATTGTTGAAACAGTAACTGTTCCTTCAATTACATCTGGATATTTAATAAACCAAGAAATGAAAACCAAGAGTGCGATCAACAAAAACATGAGCGATATTCCTGATCGAATCATCCAATGTGGAACATGAGACATAATCTCTTGAACTTCGTCACTGCGTAAACTAATATTTTCGTTATTCGTCGGCATCTAATTTCCCTAATTCAAGTTGGTTTTTAACTAATTCATAATAATTTCCTTTCAAGTCCAATAATTCTTGATGCGTTCCTTGTTCCATCACTGTTCCTTTATCCAAAACAATGATTTGATCGGCGTTTTTAACGGTACTTAGTCTATGCGCAATTACAATGGCAGTTCTATCTTTAAAAAACTGATTAAGGTTTTCCATGATTACGCGCTCGTTTTTAGCATCTAAGGCACTTGTAGCTTCGTCAAAGCAAATAATGTCCGGATCCTTATAAACAGCCCGAGCAATCAATAAACGTTGCCTTTGACCACCGCTCATTCCCACACCTTCCATTCCAATTTTCGTGTTAAATCCGAGAGGTAATTTCTCTATAAATTCCTGAATATTTGCTACCTCCACAGCTCTAACCAATCGATCTGTATCGATAAAGTCTTGACCAATGGCAATGTTGTTGGCAATGGTGTCATTAAAGATATATCCTTCTTGCATTACTACTCCACATTTCGCACGCCACAAGCTTTGTGAAACATTGTTAAGGTTGACATTACCAAAGTTTATATGACCCGTATTTGGCTCATAAAATTTGAGCAAAATTTTCATTAAAGTTGTTTTACCACTTCCACTTGCCCCTACAATTGCTGTTATTTTATTTGCAGGAATGGTGAGACTTAAGCCATTGATGACCACTTCTTCACTTCCAACGTATCTGAAATCAATGTTTTGAATTTCGATATCGGCATTTTTAGCAACATGCGTCACTTTTTTTACCTCGCCAGTCTCCTCATCTTCTCTGTTATGAATTTCAGATAAACGTTCTAAAGCAATTTTAGCATCCTGCACAGAATATACAAACCCAATTAATTGTTGAATTGGACTATTTAGTTGCCCAATAATGTATGAAATGGACATCATCATTCCCAACGTAATTTGTCCATCAATCACCAATTTGGCTGAAAAAATACTGATGAAAATATTCTTGATTTCATTGATAAAATTAGAGCCTATTGATTGGGTTTGTTCCAAGGCCAGACTTTTCATTGAAATTTTAAAAAGTCGTGCTTGCAAAAATTCCCAACTCCAACGCTTTTGTTTTTCAGCATTATGGAGTTTAATTTCTTGCATTCCATTGATCAGCTCCATGACTTTGCTTTGCTCGTCTGACATTTGAGAGAAACGCTTATAGTCTAAATCTTTTCTACGCTTTAAGAAAATAACAACCCAAACAAAATACAAAACACTACCGATTAAGAAGATGCCGAATATTTTAAGATCATACCACGCTAAGACTCCGCCAAAAACAATAAGGTTAAAGAATGAAAAAAGTACGTTTAAGGATTGTGAGGTTAACAAGTTTTCTATGCGCTGATGGTCATTAATGCGCTGCATGATATCCCCCGTCATTTTTACATCAAAAAAAGCAATTGGGAGATTCATTAGCTTGATGAAAAAATCTGAAATCAAGGAAATGTTAATCCGTGCGCTTAGATGCAAGAGGATCCAACCACGGATAACCTCAATGACTGTGCGCCCTAAGAATAAAAATAGTTGCGCGATCAAAATCAAATAAATAAAATCAATATCCTGATTCTGAATCCCTACATCTACAACACTTTGGGTTAAAAACGGAAAGATTAATTGTAAAGCACTTGCAGCCAACAAACCTAGGGCAAGCTGATACATGAATTTTTTATATCGAAACAAGTATTGATATAAAAATGCAAACCCTTTGCGTTTAGAGCTGTCGTCCTCTTCTATCTCTTTAAGTCTTGGTGTTGGCTCTAACAATAATGCAATTCCTTCTTCGGTACTGCTATCGGCATTTCCTCCAATCCAATTTTTTATAAATTCTGCTTCCGAATATTTCAATAATCCATGTGCCGGGTCGGCTACATAAACAGTTCCTTTTTTTATTTTATATACAACTACAAAATGTTGCTGCTGCCAAAATACAATTGCGGGTAAAGGTGCTTCCTCTTCGAACTTTTTGAAATCAACTTTTATACCTAAAGATCTGAAGCCAATTTTTTCCGCAGTAACTGAAATGTTCTTTAATGAAGTTCCTTCACGAGTGGTTTCGGATAATTTTCGAACTTTCTCCAACGAAATAGAACGACCATAATGTTTTGCGATCATTCGCAAACAAGTTGGGCCGCAATCCATATTATCGGGCTGCTGGTAAAAAGAAAACTTTATTTTCCCCATAAATAGTTTTAGGTTAATTTTATTTCGCCCTTTCTTTCATTTGGTCTGAAGGACTATCAAAAATCAGTAAATCTCGAAACTCAACCAAATATAAATCGATTTTTGATAACACTGCTTATTTTTTCAAATAATTTAGACGGAATTTTGATCATTTCACATTTGATAGAATTGATTTGGTGCATCTCATAATTTAACGGTCAAGTTTCCCTCAATATGGCATTCGAAGACTGTTTTTTAAATATTGATCCAGAAAAGCAATTAATTTCTACTTATTTAAAATATAATAATTGAAATTCATTCCATTTCGCATCCTCTTTTTTGCGATTTCGAACACCAACTTTCTGCAAGACTCAATCATAAGCGGATTATTTAATCTGCGAAAGTCCCCACTAATTATAACCTTAGGAATCCACGTTCATTGGACAATTAATATCGCCGTTTGGTAATCACTTCACTCACACCGTTTGACGGACTCATCAGTCTCTTAGATAACGATTTGTCTCCCCCAAAAAAATACTTTTAAAAATTAAGGTTTCAGGAAAACAATGCTGTTTAAACAGGTGTTTTGGACTCCAATTAACAACATGTTATTTGTTCATATATTGGATAATACGGGCTAAAATTATTTGCTTGAATGTTTATTAAATTGTAGATTGCAGTTATAGGTTAACCTACTCCTATACTTTTTTTGATTACAATACTTAGAGGGCAATTCCTACATTTCTTTCTTAGGATTCCTATACCATTTTATCATTGGGGAAGCCGAAAACCATTCAGAGTAGGCAACAATTAAAACTTATATATTATGAATTTGAAAAAACTGAATTCCAAAGCAGTTAAATCAATCACAAAAGTAACGAAGTCAACTTCTCTATCTATTGAGAAAATGAGTAAAGTTATGGGTGGTGGATGTTATTCAAATGAGTGCTGTGCACCTAGTTTGAATTAATTAATTGTAAAACTAATCCCTGGTAGTAATTTACTATCAGGGATTATCTCAAGAAAAAAGATGATCGAAATATTAAAAGGCAATTCAGTTCAATTGCAATCGCATTGTATTGATAAATATACGGAAAAAGAAAAGGCATTTTTAATTATTGGAGATGGTAAAATTGCTCTACCATATACTGTTATTAGATTATTGCTACCGCAATTAAGAAAATTGATTGGTGATAATGAAGTTGATGAGTTGCTAAGGAAACACAAGTTGGTTACCAGTCTTATCTTCCCTAGTTTAACACCCCTTTTAAGTGCGCATGATAAATTAGAACAAAGCATCATTAGCGCAAGACTTTCTTCGAACATTACACATAACAGAATAGCAAAAACAACAATTAATGACACCTGTGTGGCATTTATAATTGACGCGGTTAAAAGTGATGCTATTAAAATTATTATTCCGGATGTAAGGCATTTGGATGTTGGTAGTATAGATATTTTAAAACTTTTACTAAAACAATATCCTGACACCGCTCCAGATATAGTTTTGGGTTTTAACCCTGATTGGGGAAAAGAAACTATTGATCGGGAAAATGGTTTGGTTTGGTATTCTTCCGTTGATGCTCTCATAAATATACAAGCTTTTGTTTATTCGTTTCAAGCCATTGCAATAAACGTATTTGAAATCAATTCAAGTACAACAACATTTGAAGCTGAACCATTAGAAAACAAACTGGATAAAATAGATGATGCAATCGCTTTACAGGCCAATGCTCTATTGACTTCAGCTAATTATATCGATAATCTCGAAAATAACGCCTTAATAATGGACGCTATTTGGCGCTCATTTAAACTGTATGATTTTACCATGGCTTTGCGCTTAGCACTTCCATTTATGGAGAAATCTCCTGAGATTAGTAGAAAGGATCAAGGAGAAATGCACCATATTATTGGGCTTTCGGCACATAATCGACAGTTCTTCTCTCAAGGAAATGAAAATTTAGGTAAATTTTTGGAGCGTTCATTTAGGGAATCTCTGAAATTCGAAGAAAATCCTGAAAACAGAATTGGCGCTATTTATCGTTTAATCGTAACACTTAGCCGCCGACTAAACCGACACGAAGAAGCTTTTGAAGCTGTTAATTTTGCGATTACAGAATTAGATACAAATACTTTTAACCCCGCTCATCACGCATTACTCAAAGGGTGGGTTTTTAATA
The DNA here is from genome assembly GCA_013138735.1 of Crocinitomix sp. Taxonomy (GTDB): domain Bacteria; phylum Bacteroidota; class Bacteroidia; order Flavobacteriales_D; family Crocinitomicaceae; genus Crocinitomix. Next base: position 64,520 of record WTCE01000001.1, read on the forward strand.
TTAATAGCTTCGTACTAATGAGAAGCGCGCGGATTGATGATGCAATAAAATATCATGAAGATGCCTTTAATCTATTGAAAGATGTCACTTCTGATATCGAACACCTAAATAAAGAAATTCGATTTACACAAGCTGTGCTCGCCGAAAACCTAACAACCTTAAGTTCCTTGTTAAATGATAGGCAACGCATGGAGTTTTGGTGTAAAATAGAAGAATCCTATTCTAAAGAATGGCCAGGACTGAGTGCTGTTCCTTTTGCTGAGTGGCAGTCGTTTTACTATAAAGGATTTGAATTGAAAAAAGCATTGGAAAATGCGCAAAAAGGAATCCAAAAGGCAGCTGGTAATTTCGAATATATTTTGGAGTATTTCTTTACAATGAGCTTGGCTGATATTCATATTCGATTGGGGCATTACAAAGATGCCTTGACCTATTTTAATAAGTCCTTATTATTTCAATCGCAAATTGCTTACGATTTCACAAGTGCAATCACCTTAAAAATTGGCGTAGCACTTTCAATGATAGGTGTAAATAAGTTCAATGAAGCCTTAGCACTTACAAAAGAAATGGATTTGGAGTATGAAAATGATTCACCATTTGACCTGATTGAAATATACATTGTTCAGGCTTTTGCTTATACCCATTTAAAAGAGTTTGACAAGGCTGAAGAAACAATTAATTCGGCAATTGATATGGCAGTGGATACTGGTAATTTCGACATCCTCATCAGTACAGCTTGTAAAGCCGGTGATCTCTGTCAATTAATGGGCCGTAATGAAGACGCAGCGAGTGCCTACAATCAAGCACTCGAAATTATGGAAAGTCAATCTGATGCTGCTAATGCATCTAATATAATTGCAGTTAATTTAGGATTATACGAAACAAATAAGACGGAAATTGAACCGCTACTTTCTGTCGTAAAAAGCTTTCCTGCGGCGCTTAAAGTTAATTATGCTATTTGGTCGGATTTAGATCGTTTTTTAAAATGCTATTTAGAAGTAGTTGAAAAAGCCGAAGCAGGACTTTTCAAATCCTGTAAAAATGAATTAGCAATTGTCCTTAAAGTGGCTGGACAGCATGAAGAATGTAAAAAAAACATGTCCATTCTAAAGAAAAGGGACACTGAAAAATTGGTCAATAAAATTTCAAGAAACTAGTTATGATAAAGATCTTAAAAGGCAGCAAAAAAGCTGTAACAAATGCTTTTATTGAAAAGCAAAATCAGGATGGTCATTGGATGTATGCACTAGCAAGTTTTCCAATAGGTTGGTTTGGAATACGACTTATCATGGATCAAGTTGATTCTGAAAGATGCCAAAGAGTTGTGTCCAATAATAAGGCGGTTTGCAGTTTTGTGATTCCTTCTCTCATTAAAGAATTGAATCAAAAAGAACAGGATGAGCGGCATTTACTAAAAGCTAAGGTTTATTCACACATGAATCGACCTTATGAAATATTTGAAGCCATGGCGGACGTTCTAAAAGAATTATTGGATTCGGAACAACGCACATTGTTTATACCAGATATGGCGCCGCTAGACTTTGAAAGTATTCAAACTATAAATACCTATTTGCGCTTGTATGCTACCGAAGCTCCAGATATGTTTGTTGGTTTTGCTACGGATCTTGAACCTTCTTGGCAAGATGAAAATGGAATTATCTGGGAGAGAAACCCATTGGTTGTTCAAAATATGATTAGCTCATTCCAAGTTAATGGTGAGATGATCGAAGTTTATGAAAATGAGAATAACACCGAACAACGAGAATTGGCGACCTATTCTGATTTAGATTTTGCATTACATGCGCATCCAGAACAAGAATGTGTTGCTTTATTGGAGTCTGGTGTGGAGTTATCGGCTGAGCAAACGGATTCAATTATTGAAGTAATTGAAAATAGTTTTGAAAATTATTCTTTTCGCGGTGCGGTTAAGCTTGGTTTAATGCTATCAAAATATGATAAAAAACAGCGTACTGAAAAAACCAATCGTTTGCATACATTGATTGCTACAGCAGCGCATTTCTTACAATTTAGTCATGACGGTAATCCGCCATTTGATGCTTTTTTGGAAGGTACTTTAAAAAAGGCTTTGGAAGAGGATAAACGTCCAGCTATTCGCTGTGCATTGCTTTATCGAATGGCATTTACTTTAGCAGAGCGTAAAGAAGATTTTGAAGGCGGGTTGCCATTTGCAGACCTTGCTGTTAAAGAAGCTACCGATTTAATCGAAACAGCCCCTTTAATGGGGATTTATGTTAAATCTTGGGCGCATATGATTAGAGGATTTATTTACGGATTCCAATCAAAATTAGATGCATTTAATGATGATGTAACCTTGGCTATTAAATTAGTTCGAGCACAAATCCCAGCTCTGAAGAATGCAACAAGTGCAGAAGATAAGAGTTGGCAAATAGAATATGATGCAGGTTTATTTTCTCATACTAACCATCAAATTTTTACTGCAGAAGAGCTTGGATTACATGATTATACAACGAAACTTTTTGCTCAAACTGAAGCTGTAATGAATCAAGTGCACCCCATTAACTTATTTGATCCGTTTCATTGGGTGGATTTTCACCGAAATAAATATCAATTTACAGAAGCCCTAGTTGCTGCAAGGAGGGGAATCAAAGATGGAATGATCTATTCAAACGGAATTTACATATACATCTATTACTTTTGCGCAGGAGATATTTCTTACCGCATTGGAGAAAATGAGGATGCCCTTGATTTTTTACTAAATGCAGAAAAAATAAGACCTATCTATAATGACATGTTTGATGGTTATCCTTTGAATGTATTTATTGCAGATTGTCAAATTTTATTAGGGCAATTGGACAGTGCGGAAGAACGGTTAATTTCTGAATTGACTAGAAGTAATGAAGCTGATATTAGGATTAAGTTGGCAACTATTTATGCACTTAGAGGTAATGAGAAAATTGCCACTGATTACATGAATGAAGCAATTGAAATTGCATCTGGAAAAGAGACTTTGATGGCATTAATAGAAGTTGCAACTGCGGCAGGTAAAATAGGACAAACACTTTCAAATAATGATCAGGCGCTAGAAGCTTATGAGCAAGCATTAGATTTTATAGCGGAAGGAATTGAAGGTTATGATTTTATGAATGCAACTGTATTAACAGATTTGTATCTGGGCCTTTTGGAACTGAACGGCTATGATTTAGAACTCGTAGCAAAGTTCCTCAAATTAATTCCAAAAGCTGTGGATACACCAGAAGCATGGCCAAGTTTTTCAAGAGCAATACCGTTTGTTGATCAATTTATTAGGGAGAAAGTTGATGCTGATGCTGAGGAGTTATTGGCGCCGTTTTTTAAGTTTGTTGCTTTGCGGGTCGATTGTAAATTGCAAGTGGAAGGCTTGCGAGGGGAAGTTGTTGTTTAGGGAGTTTAGTGTGCGTGGTGTGCGTACTCACGCGAAAGGATTGACTTCGTCGAATTACATTTCGCTCGGTAGCTGTGTTTTGGGGTATTAATTATCTGTGAGGTTTGTAAAGACCTTATAATAGTCTTATTGTCAATAATTTTATCATATTCAAAATCTTTACTTCTAATAGCAAGCGCAGCAGCAAAGCTACTTCGCAGCTGGTGCATTGTGTAATTTCACTTGGAATACTTGATAATTTATTTCGTCCAAGTACAAGCACTTGTAATTTTTTCATCTCTCCAATATTGCTTGGAATAGTGGTTAAATCATTATTTGTGATCTCTAATTTTTCGATAAGCGGAAGTTCAATAATACTTGGCGGAATATTATCCAAACCATTCCCATTTAATAATAGCTCTTTCAAACTTAACATTTTCGAAAAATCGAAGGTAACATCAATTGTACTATTGATGTTCAAGGTTTCAATATATGGGTTTGCCAAAACTTCATCTATCAGCTGTTGAGAAGGATTATACAACCGGACTTCTTTTAACTTTTTTAGTCCACTGATTCCTTTTATGCTATAATTATTCGCCAAACCATTGTACAGCTGGAGTTTTAGAAATTCTAGTTGGTGTAATTCATAAAAACCTTCTTCATCAAGCAGTTCCATTGTGGTTTCGCCATGAATATTTAAAGTTAAGTTGGTTAAACTAGACAAACCGAACACTGCATTATTCGGTATATTGGTATTGAGTGTGCTTAAGTTATGTAATTCACTAATTTCTTCGGGTAGCGTGTAATCTTGATATTCCGCACTTAACGGAGAATGCAAAAAGGTGAGTGATTCTAAGTTTTTGAATGCTGTTATTCTTTGATCGAGTATTTTTTCGGGAGACCTACAATAGCCCATTCCATTTTCAATCACAATCGAGCGATAATCTTGCTGATAAAACTGCAATGGTAAATCATCACACAGCCCAAGTCTAACATCATCTCTTTGCGCAAGAACATTATTACAAAACATTCCTAAAAACAAAACTAGAACCACATTTTTCATCAAAACAAACTTATCAAATTTTAGACCAATAAAAAAGGGTTGATACACAAATATCAACCCTTTTTTATTTCATTAAGTAAGCGGTTTTTTACTGAAACGGTGTTTTGTAATCAGCATTATTCAGGTAAGTTTCATCTGTTAGAGTATGCAAAAAAGCAATTAAATCTGCAATTTCATCTGCATCTAACATTAAACCTGTTCCCATAGTGCTCGCCAAAGCGGGATCAAGAGTTGATGATGAATGTAATTCTCCATTGTAATGATTTACAACTTCTTCTAAAGTATTAAAACGGCCATCATGCATATATGGTCCAGTTTGAGCAATGTTCCGTAAAGAGGTTACTTTAAATTTAGCTTTATCAGCATCATCCTCGGTAACGTCATAACGTCCTAAATCGGTAAAATCAACTTCACTATCTAAGCCGTTGTTAATATACTTATCATTCTCAAAATTGGTTCCTGTATGACAATGGGCGCAATCGGCACCTGAAGTTTCTGGAAAAAATTCATTGTATTCGCCAAAGAACAATTCTCTACCCCGTTCTTCACTATCAGTCAATGTTGCCGTGCCAACCAAATAACGATCATATTTTGAATCGTCTGAAACAATAGACATCATAAACGCTTCTAGTGCCAATGAGATATTTAGTTCATTAATTGCTCCATTTTCAAAGGCTCTTACGAATTGGTCTTTATAGATTTTTTGAAGACTGTAAAGTTCTTTTGTCTCTAGTTTAGCGATTACATTCTCAAGCGTCTCATTCATCTCTAATGGATCTTGAATAGGCAAAACAGACTGATGTCTTAGCAATTCAGCTCTACCATCCCAAAAGAATCCATTCTCATTCCAAGCTAAATTAACAACAGCCATTGCTTGCCTTGCGCCAAACAAACCGTCAACACCTTCTGAAAACTGATCTGAATCAGAAAACCCATCTTCTTGTAAATGACAAGACGCACAAGCCATTGATCCGTCTTTAGACAATGCTTTTTCGTAAAATAACATTCTTCCCAATTTCACCTTTTCAATTGTCAGTAGATTATCTGCAGGTAAATTTGGAACAGGAAGTGTATTGTTTGTCAATTTCAGACTATAAGGAGCATTATCATACTCTGCATATTCTCCAACATACGGTGGATCTTTCTTACAAGAAGCCAATAGAATAACTGCACCTATAAAAAAGATGTTTTGCAATTTAAAGAAGTTCATAGTAAACTATTTATTTAATAATAAGTCGCTCAGTCGCGATTGTTTCGCCCTTTACGTTTAAAACCGTAACGAAATAAATACCTGAATCTGGTATAGTTAAAGCCATTTGCTTATTATCATTTACAAGCGTTGTTTGTACAATTTCGCCTAAGGGATTGATGATATTAACTTGATTAATTTCAGTTGTGTTTTCGAAATTAACCACAATATCGCCGTTAGAAGGATTTGGATAAACTGACCAAGCCAATTCTAATGCTTCTTCAGCAACTCCCACTGTGTACAATCCAAAAACAACATCTCTCCAATTTTCTAATACCTTTTTAGCTGCTCCTGTCGTCCCGTGAGAAATAATTCCAGCAGTTAAATCAATTTCATTTAATCCTGCGGCATAATCTCCATTAAGGCTCATCACCATAACGTCTCCAACAGTTTCTACCCAAACATCAGATTCAACCTCGAAATAATTACTATTCCCAAGTCCGTGAAATTGAAAGTTTTGTGAAAAATCAACACCGCCAAAACCTTCATAGGCTATAAAACGATATCCTGCTGCCCAACCCCAATGCATAGAAGGTGATTTAGGTGCTAGCGGATGATCCCCAACGAATAATGTCGGATCTCCAGTATTAAGAGGCTCATAAACCCCAATATGAAACTTAACTGATTCGATAGAAGTCACATCAAAACTACCTAAATCAATTGTCGTTGAAATCTCGTCTTCTGGTCTCACTAAAGCCATAACATCATCAGAAACCGCTGTCTCCATACCACCATCATGTACAATTGTAATTCTTGTCAAATAGTACTCTAAACGTGTGGCTTTAAATTCATGCCCTAAATCATTCGTACCAACAGCATCTAACATAAAATCTTCAATACCTAATTTATGGTTGATTTTAAGTTCAACTTCCGTCTGTGCGTTAACAGAAACAACAAAAAGAAGAAGAAATGCACTGAGTATTAGTTTTTTCATAATGTATATGTAATTGATAGATATTTGTTTAGCAAATTAAGTAATAATTGCCTAAGATAGTTTAAGTGCATGCTTTGCTCCAAATATTTCGAGCAATTTCTATTTGCGTTTTTTAAGGCTAAATTGAAAACTTATTTTCAATTCGCCCCATAACCCCTGCTGAATATAGTATTTCACTAATTTCAAAAGCGTAATTCTATATAGGACCACCCAGACATTGAATGATTCGAAATTTGGATCAAAGCAATTTGTAAATGCTTAAAATATTACAATCTTCCGGGTAATATGACCTTGCTCAAGAACTAAAGTGATAAGATAAGTGCCTGGTACTGAAAGTTGGATATCTAATGTGGTGATATTCTTGTCGGTTATTTCTGAATTGCTTATGATTTTTCCATCTAATGTGCTAATTTGATATGATTTTGGGGTCGCATCAGATGCTGTCCAATCTATTTTAAACTGTCCGTTCATGGATGGATTTGGATAAATGGAAAGCGCACTATTATTATCTACTGAGGTGATATCAGATGTACCCTCGCTCACAATAAACTGCCCCATCATACCCATATCTTCGTGGGGAAGCATATGACAATGGAACATATAGGGAATAGTATCGTTTGCAAAATCTTTAAACTGAGCAATAAATTTCACCGTGCCCATACCGCCAGGAACTAAAACGACATCATTTAACCCGCGCAATTGAACAGGAGGAGTACTTCCATTAATCTCGAGGATATAGAATTGAATATCATGAATATGAAAAGGGTGAGCGATTGGGGTTTGATTGGTGAGTGTCCAAATCTCAGTATTATTTAACGGAACGGTATAATCAATAACGTCCATGTCAAACGTTGATCCATTTATTTTAAAAGGTCCATTTAAGTCGCCCATAACCGTTTGAGTAAAAGTCAATGCTCTGGTTATATCTTCTGTTCCTTCAACTGGTGGACTGTGACTTATAAGTGTTGCAGGCACTGTGAGTATTGGGTCTGCAGTTGCAGCTCCAACGGTTATGTCTAAGAACTCGTAATCTGAACCGTTTAATGGATTACTTGTATAACCAATTAACGATCCCGTCATTCCTGCGCCCATTCCTGGTTGTGTAGCACCATAAATTGCATTTGGAAGCTCTGAAGCATAACTCATAAGTTGAATGTTATCCCCAAGACTTGTCGAAAGGTCGACCAAAATATCTGCACGTTGACCCGGAGCAATTCGATAACGTTCTGCAGCAACTGGACTCTCTAATAATCCGCCATCCGTTCCAATGATTTGAAAGGTACGATCGTCTGAAAAACCAAGTTCAATTACCCGTTGTGAAGATCCATTTAAAACACGCATGCGCACCACTTGAGCGGGGAATTCAATGAACGGATTTACCGTACCATTAACCATTACAGAAGTGTCTAAATTGGTATGAAAAATAATTTGCCCGTCAGTATCAAATCCTTTTGTTTGAAGAATGATAGGGAAATCATCAACACCGTATGTGCGCGGTAATTCCAAGGCTTCTTCTTCATCATCTTTTACAATTATTAATCCTGCAATTCCCTTAGAGACATGTTCGCCAGTTTTCATATGTAAATGTGGATGGTACCAATTGATGCCGGCTTGATCCATAATTTCGAAACTTGGTGTCCATAATTCGTCTGGTAGAATGATGCTGTGAGGACCACCATCATTTTCAGGTGCAACGTGCATACCGTGCCAATGAATTGTAGTGGTGTCCGGCAATTGATTGTCAACGGTAATGGAAACAGTACTTCCTTTTTGTAATATTAATGTTGGTCCTAACAAGGATCCATTTGCGCCCATTGTATTGGTTTCTATTCCTTCATAAAAAGTAGTTATACCTTCCTGTAGGGTCAAATTGATGGTTTCAGACGTTATGGTTGGTGGTATAAGAAGAGGGCTTTGTGCATAGATATTAGCGCCGCCAATAAGTAAGATGTAAACAAAGAAAAGTTTTTTCATTTCAATTTTTTATTAAGTCTAATTTATCCGAGATTAGCATCAGGTTAAATTAGTGATGGGAGCTCTTTCAATCCAGCTAATCAATACAGTTTAGTTCTTAAAATTAACATTAATATTGAACCCACATTCTGAAGAAACATCAAAGCTCTGTTAATGACAGAGTTAATATGATTTCAATCTATTTATTGTTCGGGCAAAATGTCAAAATCTCCTTGAAATGCGTTATTTTTTTGTTAAAAATGGATCAGACAGGAACTTACCATTTCTTTTGTACCATAAAAAAGAGTAACTTTGAGTGAAACGTGAAATTTCTAAGAAAAATAGGTCCCTTTATATTGATTCCATTGATGTTGTTTTCATCAACTGGTTTTTCTTTGGATGTACATTTTTGTGGAGATGAAGTGAAAAGCGTTGGTTTGTTTAATGCTACGCCATGCGACATGGAAGAAAGCATGAATCAATCGCAAGATTTATCAAACTTACCTCCATGTCACCGCAAGATGATTTTGGATGCAGAGAATTCTACTCCAAAGAACGGTCTTAATCAACGTCCATGCTGCCATAACGAAACATTCGATTTTGAGGTTAGTTCGGATGTTGAACCACTTTTAATTCAAAAGGTTGATTTAACGCAGGTAAATGCTGTAATTGTTTATGCCGCAATAAATTTCAATCTATTTCAACGTAAAGTAGAGCTTGAATTTTACGAAAATTATAGGCCTCCTTTAATTGATGCGGATATTTCTGTCCTGCATCAAGTTTTCCGTATTTGATTTTTCATTTTAGTAAGTAGTGCTTGGCTCTAAATGGCCCTGTTTTCAGAAAAGCACTAAACATTGCTCCTTGCCTATTGGCATTGGAGCTAATCGTGTTTTGCTTATACTAAAAATGAAAAATGTTAAATGCTATCATAAAGTTTTTTCTTGACAATAAATTGGTTGCATGGTTAATGCTTGGCTTATTTGTGATTTGGGGACTTGTTACGGCTCCTTTCAACTTTGAGTCGGAGCTTTTACCACGCGATCCCGTATCTGTGGATGCTATTCCTGATATTGGCGAGAATCAACAAATCATTTATACTGAATGGATGGGACGATCTCCGCAAGATGTGGAAGATCAAATCACCTATCCACTGACCTCTTCATTATTAGGTATTCCGGGGGTTAAAAGTGTTCGTAGTAATTCCATGTTTGGTTTTTCAAGTATCTATTTAATATTTGATGATGATATCGAATTTTATTGGAGTAGAAGCAGAATAATAGAGAAGCTAAATTCATTACCAGCCAATTTATTACCTGAGGATGTCAACCCTTCGTTGGGACCAGATGCAACTGCATTGGGGCAAATATATTGGTACACTTTAGAAGGACAAGACGAGGATGGAAACGCAACAGGAGGTTGGGATTTACATGAATTGAGAACGATTCAAGATTTTTATGTTAAGTATGGCCTTCAAACGGCAGAAGGCGTTTCAGAAGTTGCGTCAATTGGTGGCTTCGTAAAAGAATATCAGATTGATGTCAATCCTGATAAAATGAAAGCATACGACATTACTTTAAATGAAGTAATGAAAGCAGCAGCAGCTAGTAATCTAGATATAGGTGCGCAAACGATTGAAATTAATTTAGCAGAATATTTTGTGCGTGGCTTAGGTTACGTCAAAAAGGTAGAAGACATTGAATTGAGTGTTGTTAAAATGGTTAACAATGTTCCAATTCGAATCAAAGACATTGCGAATGTTCATTTAGGACCAGCAACTCGTCGCGGAATTTTAGATAAGTCTGGCACTCCTGCGGTAGGTGGTGTTGTTGTGGCTAGATATGGTTCAAATCCATTGGAAGTTATTAATAACGTTAAAGAAAAGATTAAAGAAATTTCAGGTGGGCTTCCAAGCAAAGTATTAGCAGATGGCACAATATCTCAAGTTAACATTGTTCCTTTTTATGACCGAACCGAACTGATTCATGAAACGATTGGAACGCTTGAAGAAGCATTGACATTGGAGATTCTGATTACTATTATTGTTGTCCTCCTAATGTTACTTCATTTTAAGTCTTCCTTGCTTATTGCAGGATCGCTTCCGGTTGCTGTTCTCATGTGTTTTGTGGCCATGAAATATGCAGGAATTGACGCCAATATTGTGGCCCTTTCGGGGATAGCAATTGCTGTTGGAACCATGGTCGACATGGGTATAGTTCTGACCGAAAGTATGATTACACAGCTCAAAATTGCTCCACCTACGCAATCGGTTAAAACAACCATTTATATTGCAACGGTGGATGTTGCTTCGGCAGTAATTACAGCAGTTGCCACAACCATTGTTAGTTTTCTCCCAGTTTTCACTATGCAAGCATCTGAAGGCAAGTTGTTTCGACCCCTCGCCTACACAAAATCTTTTGCCTTATTAGCATCCGTATTATTAGCTATTACTGTCATTCCTCCTTTGGCAGAACAGTTATTTAATATGAAAAAGAAAGGGAAAGTCTCCGTTTATTTCTCTAATGCTGTTTTGATCATATTGTCTTTTGCCTTATTATTTAGTTCTTATCCGTTTTTTGGTGTAATTGGTTTAATTATAGGGATTGGTGGCGCACTAACTAATTATTTTGAGGACAAAAAATCGGAAATATGGTTGAAAAAATTCTCCTTAGCTAAAAACATCATTTATGCACTTTTTGTTGCCTGGTTATTGGCGACTATATGGATGCCTTTAGGTGTTGTTAAAAGCATGTTGGTGAATTTCATTTTTGTTACTTCCATCATAGGTTTATTAATTGGATTCTTTAAGTTAATCATCCACTATTACGAAAAAATTCTACGCTTTTTATTGCGGATGAAATACATTTTTGTCGGATTATTAGTAGTACTGCTGTATTCAGGATATAGCATATTCAAAAATACGGGTCAAGAGTTTATGCCAGCGCTAAACGAAGGTTCTTTCTTATTAATGCCAACCTCTATGCCCCATGCAGGCATGGAAATAAATGAAGCCAATATTCGCTTATTAGATTTATCAATTAGTGCAATTCCAGAGGTTGAATTGGTGGTTGGAAAAGCAGGTCGCGTGGAAAGTGCACTTGATCCTGCACCAATGTCAATGTACGAGCACATGATTACGTACAAATCTGAATATAAGGTGGATGAGGACGGACATAAAATGCGTTTTTCTGTAGACGAAAATGGCGCTTTTATATATTCTGAATCTGGCGAATTAATTCAGGATGAAAATGGTCAATATTTTAGGCAATGGCGTGATCATATTCAGTCGCCTGATGACATTTGGGAGGAAATAATAAAAGCAGCCAAAATTCCAGGAATAACATCTGCACCAAAACTACAACCCATTGAAACCCGTTTGGTAATGTTGCAAACAGGGATGCGGGCTCCCATGGGGATCAAAGTAAAAGGTACCGACTTGAAAGAGATTGAAGCTTTTGGATTAGAGTTGGAACAAATTTTAAAAGAAGTTGAAGGCGTAAAAGCAGAAGCTGTATTTGCAGAAAGAATTGTGGGCAAACCCTATTTAATGCTTTCGATAAAACGGGAAAAAATTGGCCGATATGGCTTGTCGATTTTAGATGTTCAAAATCAAATTCAAACCGCAATTGGCGGAATGATTGTAGGAACAACAGTTGAAGGCCGAGAACGCTATAATATTCGTGTGCGGTATCCAACTGAATTACGCAATGATCCAGATCAACTCAAAGCCATATACATTGCAGCGCCAAATGGAACGCAAGTCCCCTTGGAAGAACTTGTTGAAATCAATTATGAACAAGGCCCGCAAGCTATAAAAAGTGAAGATGGCTTTTTAGTGGGCTACGTTTTATTCGACCGAGAAGAGGGGTATTCAGAAGTTGAATTGGTTAATAAAGCACAAGCCTATATCAATGATAAAATTGCTGCCGAAGTATTAACAGTACCAAACGGGATTACCTATCATTTTGCGGGAAATTATCAACAACAATTGCGTTCAAATAAGCGCCTTGGAATTGTTATGCCAATTGCATTAATTCTAATCTTCTTAATCCTTTACTTTCAATTTAAGTCATTCATCACATCACTTTTCGTTTTCTCAGGCGTTTTTGTTGCTTTTGCAGGTGGTTTCATTATGATTTGGCTTTATGGGCAAGATTGGTTTATGAATTTTGACATTTTCGGAACGAATATGCGCGACTTATTTCAGATGCGTACTATTAATCTAAGTGTTGCGGTTTGGGTTGGATTTTTAGCCCTGTTCGGCATTGCAACAGATGACGGTGTATTGGTTGCCACGTTCTTAAAGAACAGCTTTAAAAAGAATGAACCCAAGAATATTAAAGAAATTCAGGACGCAGTTGTTGAAGGAGGATTGAGACGGGTTAAACCTGCAATGATGACAACTGCCACTACAATTCTAGCCCTATTACCTGTATTAACAGCCACAGGAAAAGGAGCAGATATTATGCTGCCAATGGCGATTCCATCTTTTGGTGGAATGGTGCTTAACCTCATCACTATGTTCACCGTTCCTATTCTCTACTGTATTTGGAAAGAGACGGCCTTTAAATTGAATTTAAGAAAATTAAAAAGAGCAGAACAATGAAGCATATTAAACTAAAATTTGTACTGATTTTGTTTTTCATCCATTTGATTGGAGAAGGCACTCATGCGCAATCATTAGATTCTTTATTACAATTAGCAGTATCGCAAAACACGTCCCTTAAATCATTAGAATTAGAATATAAAGCAGCACTCGCAAAAGCCGATCAGGTAAGCCAAATTCCAAATCCGAAGTTAGGTATTGGTATTCCAATTTTGCAAGCCGAAACTAGATTAGGACCTCAATTAATGATGGTAAGCGCGAGTCAACTTTTCCCTTGGTTTGGGACACTAAAAGCTAAAAAAGAAGTTATTGTTTCAATGTCTAAGATGCGATATGAGAAAATGGCAGCGTTAAAGCTGAATCTGTTTTATGCAGTAAAATCGAACTATTATGAACTCCTATTTATTAATGAACAACAAGCATTAATCGAAAAAGATATCCTCCTCTTAAAGACACTTGAACAATTGAGTTTATCAAAAGTGGCAAGCGCTCAAAGTTCAATTGCAGACGTGTTAAGAATCCAATTAAAAATTGAGGAGTTAAACAGTAAAATTGCACTTCTTGAAAACGCGAAGTACAGTTCTTCTGCTCGCATCAATGAAATAACAAAACAAGCCTTCAGCGAGCAAATAAACGTCAATGACATTCTTTTACAATTGCCATTATTTAAGTATGATTTAGAAGCGTTTCAACAAAAAATTGCGGCCCACCATCCACTCATGGAAATGCTGAACGCGGAAATTGAAACCTCAGAAAATCGCACAATAGTCAATAGCGCAACGAACAAGCCTACAATAGGACTTGGAATTGATTATAGCTTGGTTGGTGAACGTACAGATGCAAATCCGATTAATAATGGGCGAGACATTCTGATTCCGAAAGTAATGCTGAGTATTCCTATTTATCGCAAATCATTTAATGCCATAAATGAAATCGAAGCATTGAATCGTGAAGCATTAGAATGGGATAAAATATCCCTAGCCGATCAAATGACGCGCCAATTAATTGAGTTGAAAGCCGAATATGATAACGCGCTATTAATATTCCAGTTAAGCGAAAAACAGGAAGTGACGGCAAAACAAACCTATGAAATTTTATTAAACAACTATAGCACAAATAGTGCAGGATTTGATGATTTATTGTCCATTCAAAGTCAATTGCTGAAGTATAAACAGCAAAATATAAAAGCAAGGCTACAAGCCAATATTGCAGTAGCAAAAATTGAACGCCTTACGAACTTTTAATTAAAAAAAATGAAAAAGTATTTAATCTATATAGGAATATTAGGAGTTGGATTAATCTTAGGATGGATATTGTTTTCCAATCCATCAACAGACGCATCCAAAAATGATTTAGTTGAAAATCATTCGCACGACGAGGAAACAAACGAAATTTGGACTTGCTCAATGCATCCACAGATCAGAAAAAATGAACCTGGCGATTGCCCAATTTGCGGGATGACTTTAATACCGGCAACGGATAATGGAAGCAGTAGTGACCTCGTTTTAGAAATGACAGACGAAGCTATTAAACTATCTAACATTCAAACAACTGTATTGACTAGTTCCGAACATCAAAATGGATCGCTTGAACTTTCTGGTAAAGTCCAAGAAAATGAAGAAAATGCAGCTAGTTTGGTGACGCAGATTTCAGGTAGAATTGAAAAACTATATGTTAGCTATACCGGAGAGCAAGTAAATAAAGGGCAGAAAATAGCCCAAATTTATTCACCTACATTAATCAATGCGCAAAAGGAATTATTAGAAGCTGACAAGATAAAGGCTACCAACCCTAACTTATTAGAAGCATCAAAAACCAAATTGCGGAATTGGAAAATCACAGATGCACAAATCTCCAAGATCTTAACAGAACAAAAGGTACAGGAAACCTTTATTATTTATGCGGCCTATTCAGGCGTTATTATAAACAAGAAAGTTTCCGTTGGAGATCATTTAAAAGCCGGGGAGGTTTTATTCGACATTCAGAATCTCAACTCATTGTGGGTGATTTTTGATGCTTATGAAAATGACCTCAGCGCGATTAATGTAGGAGATGAAATTACATTTACAACGACCGCTTTACCGTCCGAAATTTTCAAAGCGAAAGTAGCTTTTATTGACCCCGCTATTAATGCCATTACGCGAACAGTATCCATCAGGGCGGAAGTTAATAATCGAAATAAAAAGCTAAAACCTGAAATGTTTGTTCAAGGTACAATTAGCCTTTCTACAGACATTGCGTTAGATCAAAACATGCAAGTTTATGTGCCCAAGACAGCAGTTTTATGGACGGGATTCCGCTCGGTAGTCTATGTCAAATTACCAAAAACTAAAATCCCGTCTTTTGAATTTAGAGAAATTGAAATTGGACAGACGGTTGGTGATCGGTACTTGGTTACAAAAGGGCTTAAACAAGGTGACGAAGTTGTAACTAACGGAGCCTTTGTAATTGATGCTGCGGCACAGCTTAACAATCAGTCGAGCATGATGAATCGAAACATTTTAGATAAATAATTGGAGAATAACAAAACAGTATTATGAAAAGAATAATTGCACTTATAGATGATAATTCAGATCGAGAAATTGTGATTGCTTCTGCAGTTGAACTCGCTTTATTATTAAACATAGAAGTCACCGTTTGTCATTTGGTTATCGCTCCTAGTAATTGGGAGCAGCTTAATCGGAGCTCTAGAGATAAGCACCCTACTTCTAAGTTAAAAATAAACGAAGCTCGATTTTTAATGGATGAAATTTTGGGTGAAATAAGATTGAAAAACTTAAAAGCTAAAAAACGCTTTTTATACTTTGATTCAACTGAAAAGGATCCCGTTCTTGACTTTCAGAAGGACGAACTGATTGTGATGGAAAAAAAGTTATTAAACAGAGGGCGAAATCATGCCTTAAGTGACTTATTATTCAATCTTGAACCATCAAAGTTGATCTTGAGTGCCCCACTACAAACCAATTCAATATCAGATATTGTTTTTACTTCCAATTTTCACAAAATCAACTCTGAAACGTCACAAATCATCAACGAATTATACCGTCATTTAGTCTTCAACCTAAACCTTGTCTACATAAACACGAAAGAAAAACAGGAAAATTCAGATATTAGTATCAATAATATGAAGAACGTCATTGCTGCAAATGGCTTTAGTAGAACGGGAATTTCTATCTTCCATTCAGATCAAAAACTCCATGGCGCAGAACTTTTTGCGAATATGAAAGGCGGCGATTTGATAATTTTGGAATGTTCCGAACGCATTACAAATCTAGAACTAAGCAAATTGAATTTACCAATTATTATAATCAACAAGTGTGAAGCTTAAACCGTCCATTAGCAATGGCTTTGGCAGTATTTATTAGCCTCACATTTCAACTTGAAGAAGAAGTAGACATAGCATTTTCTGTAACAAAGTAAGGGGTGTTTTACAGAATAACGTAACAAAACAAGGGGTGTTTTTGAGGAATTCTGTAACAAAGTAAGGGGTGTTTTACAAAACACTGTAACAGAATAAGGGGTCTTTTTGAGAAATATTGTAACAAAGTAAGGGATGTTTTAGTTTTAAAAACTATACATGAACATCATTCTTTGTTCCTGTTTAAAAGCTGAGTAGAAGAATATCCAATCGGTCATATAAATCCAATAGTTCCATTTGTAACTCGAATTTAGGAATAAAAAAAGGGGCTTCAAAGATCAAATCATTCAACCTTCAAGCTCCCTACTATTACTTACTAATCATAATTTTTTCTGTTCCAATCAAATTCAATTCTTCATCATAAACCGACACGAAATATAAACCATTTGCCGTTTCAAGGTCAACAATTTCATTGTTTCCATTAAAGGTTGAAGTATATATCAACTCGCCAATTGTATTGCGAATTTCAATTGTTCCATTCGACAAAGCATTTGTTACAATATTGATATTGCCTTTACTCGGATTAGGATAAACAGTTATTGAAGTTTCAACTGTTTCATCTATTCCAACAAACTGTTGATCCAATCTGTAAACGCCATCTGTATTTTGATCTACAAACCAAATTTTTCCATCAGGGCCAATTTTTAAACCTTGCACACTATTTAAACCTGTATTTAATCGGCTAAGCTCAATAGCCGGCATTGAAGTAATATCATAAATGATTATCTCACCTGTCTCATATTCACTCACAATCATTCTGTTGTCAATCACATCCACTCCTGCTGGTTTGCTTAAACCAGAAACAACTAGTTCTTGCGTATATCCTGTATATTCTGTGTATTCCTCAATTGGTTCAGGATTCGGATAATCAGGTGTACCACCTTCATCAGCACCTGTTGTAATGTCTATTCGGATCACACGTTGGTTCCCATGATCGACAACATAAAGCCATTTTTCTTCCTTATCTAATACTAAATGACTCACAATTTGATTTGAGGCGTCTTTAATGACCTCATCATCTGAATACCTTCTTACAATGCCATCACTATGATCTGCATTTCCTGGCCCATGATCTTCAGCAAAATCATAACGAACAATATCATCTGAATTACCATCAAAAAGCCAAAACACATTATCCTTTTCAGCTGCAATCCCCTGGCAATAGGGACTCTGATGTAACATATCTAAATGACTCCCGTTTCCACCAGATGGTTCTGCATAAATAGTCATATCACTTGACCACAAAGTTGGCCCTGTGAAAGCATCCCCCCCATTATGGTTGGCATCATAAACACCCGGGGATGTTGCAAAATTTCCATTTTCACTAAATGCTAATCCAGTTGTAAGCGACATAAAGTGCCAAGCATTGCCATCTTCCTTATTAATCGTTGTTTGGTCATCACCGCCAGCATCATAAATCGTAACGGTATTACTTCCTGTGGCTTCTGTACCACGATTCACAACCCATAATTCCATATTGGATAAAACAGGATGAAAATCCAAATCTGTTGGATCATTAACTTCCTCACCCGTTCCTGCAACTAATGTTGGTGTTACAGGAGAATCAATATAACTCTCAATGTCATTTGGTATACCCGGACCCGCTTCAATTTCTTTTGTCAATGTGTCATTATCATGAAACAAATCTTCGTTCCCAATATTAATATTATCTGCCCACATTTTAATGCTATAAACTCCATCTGTAGGAATATCAATTGCAACACTGTGCTCTACTTCAATTGAATTATAATTAGTCACTGATACCCCCGTTACATTATGAGTTTCAGTTGCACCACCATCAACACTATAATTTAAATCAAATGAAGTTATTGTTGCAGTACCTCCGTTAAATACATGCGCTTCTAAATCATATAAGCCCGTTTCAACATAGCTGTATAAATTCGAACCAAAAACAGACAAATCATATACAGGTGGTTCTTCAACCGTAAACGTGTAAATACCCCCTAAACCAATCCCATCAAAAGAAGCGATTTGATAACCATTCACTAAAACGTCAAATGCAAAAGCACCATCTCCCCAATCGTCAATATAAATGATGTCGTAACTATTTCCAAGCGGCAAACACCAGTCGCCTTCAATTATTTCTTCATTGTTGGGGTAACCACCTAAAGGACTAGCCTCTTCCCCAGCTCCGTCGCATCCAACTAAGTCATTTCCACCCATAAAGATTGTTCCTACGCCACAATCATTGCCACTTGGCACTAACTCCCAATAACCTTCATTACCATAATCATCCGTATGAACCACTATGGTCACCTCCCCTTCTGAGATGTCGCATTGTGAATAAGAATGAATACTAAATGAGAAAACACAAATGAGTGTTAAAAAACGAATTACTTTTTTCATGCTTGATTTATTAACTGTTGATTTAACGAATAGAAATAACGATTACTTAAATTCAAAACCTGATTTTCTAGGTGCTTGGAATGTAAAGCTACTTAAAGAGTAGACGCGCAAAAAATCAAAAATTACAGACTCTTGTTAATTAAACCATTAAAAGGGCTAAGACCCCTGCTCTTATTGGGCTTTACAACGGGGTTCGTTCAAAGAATTAAGAGCAAAGGTTTGTTGAAGGTTTGGAAGTGTGTGTTTGGTAGCGGGGCGCTTGTGCGTACATACACGAAAGAATTAAGTTCGTCGAATTGCATTTCGAGCGGTAGCGGTGTGGTAGTGTGTGGTAGTGTGTAGCGGGGTGTTGTGAATGGTCTTTTTTTGGCCACCATTTCGTGCTTTTTGTTTTAGTTGTGGTTTTCTTATTTGTTCCACTAAAACCATTTTTCCAATTCCTTTTGTCATTGTTAAATGCTTAGTTTCTCTAAATAATAAATTCCACAAGCTGCCACTACAATCACGGGTGTGAAAGTTGCCTACATAATAGCGTGGGGAGCGTTATTATTATTATTAGTATTGGGGAAATTGCCAGCCCAAGGCGCCATGACTGTTATGATTGAGCAAGTTGCAGAGGCTTGGGCCTTAGCAGTCTATATATGAATGAAAATCACATGCAGTTCTACTATAGCAACCGTTAGTTCACCATTATTTGGTTTCCTTTCCTTTAATCAATAATCAGTTCAGAATTGTCTTTTCCTTCGCGGAGTTTTGCCCCTACTAGCAATGCCAATGCTGAAATTAAAGCACAAATTACGCCTGCAATTAATAGTATCATAAATTGTGAAAACCCTAAAGCTTCGGCTACTTTGCCAATGATATTACCTTCGTAATACCATGTAAAAAATAACAGGCCGCCTGCCCATGTCAAAAAACCGCTTATTATCCCGGCAATAACAGGAGACATCTTCCATTTTTTAAATGGTAATAGTACTCCGAGTAATACTAGCGCTGCAGCAAAACTCCACCAAGGTAGAACTTCTATAAATTGTATTGCAACAGAAACAATTAATGTAATTAGAATTAATGTGATCTTTTTCATTGTATATTAATTAAAAATCCATGAATAAACAGCATCCTCTTTTGCTTCTTGTGCTGATTTATATAAGTTAAGTTCGAAATATTCTCCTTTTAGCCATGTATCAACGAATTCATCATAGCCTTGTGAACCAGGATTTCCTGATTGTCCTCCTGCATAAATTCCATAAGCTTGAGGGTGTTCTCCCATTTCGACAATCATTCTCAATGATGGCCCCCAATTTTTGGATAAGGCATTGAGTGCATTTGGATGACCTCCAGATGCAACATCACTTTTTCCAAGCGCCTCAATACGGGTAAAATGTTCCATTTGAATTGTATTCAATTCTCCCCATTCTGACGGAGGAGCTCTTTTGTACTTATCTGCCACTTCTTCAAACGAAAGCAGGATAATATCTTTAGCCGTCTCTTGCTTATCAGTACTAATTCTATTAAAGAAGCTATCCTCAGGAGTTTTTCGAATTAGATCTAACAAAATAATGTCGTCCGGATAATAGAGGAAAAAATCATATTTAATAAGCTCGTCCCATGTGTAAAACCGAATCAATTCCCACCATTCTGTAAAAAAGGAAGCCAGTGTGGCTTCTTTTGTATATTGATAATCCCAATCATTAAGTTGGTCAATGAATTGGCTTTCATTGTCTTTTAAGAAATCTATCAATATAGGCACTGCAAGTTCTGCAAAACGATTCGTATTATCCAATTGCATTGATTTCATGTCGTCAATATTCATTTTATCTGACATTGCCAATAGCTCATTTATTTTATTTGCTCTTAACGTACTATAATAGCCATTAACATAATTTTCACCCCAATCAAATGGGTTATTATTAGCCGAGAACGAATACCCTTTATCTGGATTAAATTCATAAGGCAAATCCTTAATCATTTCAGTTGGAATGGAAGCGGAAGTATTTCCTTCAAGAATAAATCGACCTTGTCCTACTTCACTTCTTTTATTTATATTTCCTTGATGATGCATGGCTATATTCCCCTTATTATCTGCATACATAAAGTTCTGAATTGGATTTTTAAAATGGGCTATAGCATCTTTAAACTCATCATAATTAGAAGCATGGTTTAAACCATAAATTGCTAGGTATTCATTGGAAGGTTTATGCATTTGCCAGCTCATTGCAAAGTTCTTTATTTCTTTACCTCCGTCAACAGTATTATCTACCGCAATTGGCCCATGCTCTGTTCTATAAATTGTATCAAAATAAGATTCGTTATCCTTAATTGTAATTTCTTCTACAATATAATTAGTCTTCTTCCATACGCCATCCATTTTATAACTAGAATAGTCTTCTGCAAGGTCCAATTTATACCAGTCCTTCGAATCCGTCGCCCCATTAGTTATTCCCCATGAAATATTTTCATTAAACCCTATAATCACTCCTGGTGCGCCAGGAATTGAATAGCCATAGGTGTTCATTTCATTTGAGCTCAACTGTATTTCATACCAAATTGCTGGCACCGTTAAATCTAAGTGCGGATCATTGGATAAAATAGCATTACCAGATTCACTTTTCTCTGGTGAAATCACCCAACTATTACTTCCATGTTTTGGATTGTATTCGCTTTCGGTTAATCGAGACGCGCTTTTGATAAAATCATAATCAACATGCTCTCCTACTAAAATAGAATCATTCAATAGTAAAGGCAGTGTCCACTGCGAAAAGTTCAAACTATCTGATTCCATTTTATAATCTGGAAAAAGTTTACGATAATCTCGCTGACCCAAAGCGGCCAGCATATGAGTGGCATGAACGTCCTCTTCGTAACCACTTAAAGTAGCGGCCATATATTTAATAATCAAAACCGACTTTAAATTTGTCCACTTTTCAGGTTTATATCCTAAAAATTTATATTCAAATGGCAGGCTGGCTTTATCAAGCGTAGCAATATATTGATTTACACCTTTTGAGTAATTATCCAACACCATCTTCATTGTGGAGTCTTCTTCCATCAAGGCGAGAGACGATTGAGCAGAAGAGAGCATTCCGATACGTCTTTGCCAACGATCATAGGTTAAATATTCAATGCCAAAAATTTCGCTCAATCTACCTGCCGATACATAGCTAAGAAAATCCATTTGCCATAATCGGTCTGATGCGGTTACAAAACCTTGCGCAAAGTAAAGGTCCTCATCATTTTCTGTAAAAATGTGTGGGACGCTTCTCTCATCAAAAATTATTTCGGTATGCGCAACATCAAAATTCATTTTTTGATCTCCACGATTTTCTTTTTCATTCTGAACAAATCCTCTATACGGATTTAAGAATTGCCCCACGCTAGGTATTTGACCAATCTGATTGCTAAACAGAATAATTAGTAAGGTGAGAACAACTAAGGGAAATATAAATCCCAATGATAACTTTTTCATATTTAATTTAATTCTTGTTTATTGTTTTCGGTTAATTGATCTAAGGTTATATTATATACGTTTACTTGCGCGTTTTCAACTTCCGTACAAACAACCGTTTTATAATTATTTTCTAATTCAACTGGAATAAAATTCCAGGTCTTTTCTTCTGACTTTTGAAATTCTAAAATATTTTCTTTTTCAAGCCCAAATAAAAGACCTTTTCCAACGGCTTTGAGGTAAGCTTCTTTTTTTGTCCATATTTCAAAAAAAGCATCTGAAATATCTGACGCGTTTCTGATAAACTTTTGTTCTTCGGTATGAAAAAAATTGATTAATTCATTCACATTTAATTCCGACATTTCTTGAATATCAACACCAACTTCTTCTTTAGAAAATGCAACAACTACTAGGTCACCAGAATGACTAATATTAAATGGTTTCCCTTCCTTTAAATAAGGTTTGTTATTTTCATTTATCGCCCAATGCTTCCATAAAAAATTTCCTCGGTGGTAATAACTCACTAAGATACGCCCAAATAGTTTCAATTTCTGATCACTAAACAATCGTTGCCGCAGAATCATATTTCTCATTTCTAGCGGTATTTTCATGAGATGTTTTTTAAAAGTAATCTCATTAATTTTCCCAACATTTATATATAGAAGATCAATCATCCCCATGTTTTTATAAGATCAAAAAGTTCTTCTTTGTGTTCATGAATGAAGAAATGGTTTCCAGAAAAAATTTTGTAATCAAATATTTCCTCAGCATAATTTTTCCAATTTCCAATTTTTGAAACTGTATCTTCCTCGTCTCCCATCATTGCATAAATTGGTGTCTTAATTTTTTTCTGCGAACTGATTTGATCTACCTTTTCAATTACTTCAAAATCTGCCTTAATTATTGGTATAAAAAAATCACATAATTCTTGATTGGAAAGAACTTCTTCAGGAACTCCCCCTAGTCTTCTGAGTTCTGTTTTCAAATCCTCATCATTCATTAAATATCTGCTCTTATTATCGCCTGTGCCCGGACCTGCGTTGCCTGAGGCGATAAAGGCATTTGGTAATTCGGCTATCTTCTCCAGCTCTTTTACTACTTCTAGTCCTAAGCTAGCTCCCATGCTGTGTCCGTAGACAACGAAAGGTTGCTCATTTCTTAATTCCTTTATTTGAAAAAAATAATCATCAATTGCTTCAATTCGACTTTTAATTAATGGTTCTGCTAAGCGCTTTCCTCTTCCTGGTAATTCCAAGGGAATAAAATCAAATTCATTACTGAAATTCTCTCTAAGAAATTGGTAGGAATAGCAATTACCACCCGCAAAATGCAATAAGAAAAGTTGTGTTTTCTTAGTTTTCATTGATCTTGAATTGTTTTTTGTTTTGAATATTTGATGTCTCATCTAAAAGTGAACCATCTTCCATTTTGACTAATTTGTCTGCACAATGATAGTAGGCATCATCATGCGTAATTGCAATAATTGAAACCCCTTGATTTTTTATCATTGGAATTATTTCTTCATAAAACTTTTTTCGGAAATAAGGATCTTGATCAGCTGCCCATTCATCCAAAACCAAAACAGGCTTATTTTCAAGGAGGCAAGCAATTAACGCCAATCGTTTTCTTTGACCTGTGGATAGCGCTGTTGCTGAAAATCCTTTCTCTGTAACAGCAATTTTATCTTCAATTTCAAATAACTTTAAATACTCGGCGGCTCTTTCACGATCGAAATCTTCGTTTCCATAAAATTCGTCGAATAAATAAAATTCATTAAAAACAACTGAGAATAAGGTTTTGTATTCTTCATAATCAGCGTCTGTGAGTTCTTTTCCATTGTATTCTATCGCACCGTCGGTGGGTTTTAAAATCCCTAATAGTGCGTGAACAAATGTAGTTTTCCCACTACCATTTCCTCCATAGATAAAAGTCACTTCACCAGCTTGCAACTCCATTTGAAGAGGTCCAATATGAAAGCTTTCTTTCCCCTCATCATTGAAGTAAGTAAAGCAAATATCTTTTGCCTTAATGTATTGAAATTCTTGTTTTTGAATTGTACGCACATTTTCAAAATCACGTCTCTCTTCATTTTCTAGTTCTCCTTTTAATTCAGAAAGATGATTTAAGGATATTTTTGCTCTAGCAAGAGAAGGTAACAATACCATGATGGTTTCAATAGCTCCTAATAAATAGAGCAAAACAAAGATGAAGTTTACCACTGTTATTTTTTCAATCTCGAACGTGACACTGAAAATCAATAAAATGGATGAAATTAGAATATAGAACAATACTTGCCCTGTAATTTGGAGGTTTAGAAAGCCTACAAAGGCCTGGATATTATTCTTGTATGCGTCTTTTGCTATGGGCTTTATTTTTTTATCTAAAATTGCTTTCCCCTTTTTCCCATTCATGTGGATTTCTTTGAATCCATCTAATATTGAAATAAAATATTTCATGAATCCGTCTTCCAATTTTCTAGATACAGCAAATTGTTTATTATTCTTTCCTGATCCCAATTGATAAACTCCAACCCCAACAATTGCAACAGCTAATGTTGTTAGGAACAATGGAACGGACAATACAGACATATAAATCAAACAAGAAATAACCACAACAGAGGAGGTTATAAATTCAATCACACTCAGTGATGCTCCGGTAAGAATTCCTACATCATTTAAAAGTGCTGATTGTACTTTTTCCTTTCTTTTATTCACTTGTTCGTGATTTGATTGAAGGATCATATCCAACATTTCTACACGTAGTCGCCAAAAAAGATTTTGAGATAATCGGATTACGATAAAGGATAATTCTCGTCTTGACCAAATGAAGCCGAAAATAATGAGACAGAAGCCAATCGTGTAGCCCAGATTAAATTGTTCATATTCACCACCTATTAACCAGGCAATGGTATTATTTAAAAATGTGATGAACGCAAAGTTCAATAATCCGGATACAATTCCTAATATAATTCCTTTTAGGATTGTCTTTCTGTCTTTGTCTAAGAGATTTACAATAGTATTCATGTTATGATCACTTCTAATTTTTATTGGGTTAATTCTAATTATTTGTAAGCGGTAAAAATTCGTTCTTTCGTTTTTTATATATAGTATTCCAGTCCTGCGAAGGACATTCTAGCAACCAATCAGATAATAGGCCTGTAAAAACTTTTACTGCCTCCGAATTGCCTTGATTTGTTAAGACAACAAACCCTGATTTTTCTCCAGGAAAGAAACCTGTCATGCAAGAATAACCTTCTATTGAGCCACTATGTCCAACGCGGTATACTCCTTGGTGCGTGTCTACAAACCAACCGTAACCATAGCCAACAAAAAAATCTTTTTCTTCCTTAAATGGATCTTCGTTAGCAATTATCGCTTTCATTTTAATCGCTTCTTGGATATAGGTTTGTGACAATATTTGTTGCCCATTTAATTCGCCTTGGTTGAGCCACAATTGCAACCACTGTAATAAATCTGCTGCAGAGGACCAAATTCCTGATGCTGTTGGGGTATTGTTTTTCTCTAACTCAGGTGTAATTCGGGTAAACCCAACGTTGGATGTTTGATAACCAATTGCAGCGCACTTCAGTTGCTCAGGTTCATTCAATGAACAAGTCTGGGTCATATTTGCATTCAGTAGGATCTGATTTTTAAGGTGGTTCCAAGGCGCCATATTCGAAACCTTCGCGATTATTTCCCCCATCAAAAGATAGGCCTCATTGCTATATTTCCATTTACCTTTTAGTGGGCTTTCAGACAATATCAATTTCATTTTTTCGAAATCAATCATCTCACTTCCGGCCTCTTTACATTGTTTAATATCACCATCATTCCATCCTGAGGTGTGGGATGCAAGTGCTTCAAAATTTACGGATGGATATTTGAATTCACTCTTTTCTTGAGCAGTGAAAAATAAATCCCATAAATTAGTTTGTGCATCAGCCTTATTTCCAATAAGCGTTTGATAGAGCAATGCAGCCGTAAAGCTTTTTGTGCATGAGGCAATTGGAAAAAGTGTCGTATTATCCACTAATATTTCACTTTCTTTATTGGCATAGCCGAAATTCTTACAAAAGATAACTTCTCCGTTTTTTATCAATCCAACAGACATTCCTTGAACGTCCCATTCTTTCTTAATTCTTAATATTTCGTCTTCTAAATTCACTTTACTTCTCTGCCTTTAATCTTTATGATATGGTCGATAATTGTCCTTTTTGTTCGAGCAAATTTTGAATCAACTCTCTAAAAATTTCGTTCATATTTATTTGGGAATTTAGTGGGCTATCATAATTTATATCCAGACTAATTCCATTGTTATATGTGATACAGGTATAATCCAAATTGGGAGAAAAAACTGCTACCACTGAACTGACGTTTACATTGTTATTATTTATTTCTGGCACATTTCCTGGACGAACCTGATGATTAAAAACCCCACTTATTTCTAGCGGTTTCTTGTTCAACTCTTCGTAATCATTTTTTATTATTTCCCATGGAATAAGTTGACTTGAGCGCGATTTTAAATATTTATCATACACTTCATGAACGACTTCATTTGATAGGTTGCTTGTGTTTTCTTCAATGCCAATTGGAAAAACATTACTGACCAAGCCAACAACATTGCTTAGCGCTAAACCTTGCATCTTTTCTGAACGCAAATCAGTTAACACGCCTTGAATAAGTTGATTGCCCTGGCATTTTTTTGTAATAAGCTGCTGATGAAGCGCTAAATGAAGCGCAATTGCCGGAAGTTTTAAACTTTTTGCAAGTTCTTTGAAGTTTTCAAGTTCTGCACCCTTTAATACGAGTTGCGTTTTATTTCGCATCCACGCTTTATCATTTTCTTGAATTGGCGCTGGTGATGCATCAAAAGCTGTTAATTCTTGCTTCCAAAATTCACGTTCACTTCTTGCCTTATTTGTTCGTAGATATAATTCTTGGGCTTTTGCATGGATTGCGTTGGTTGAAAATTCGAAGGTTGTTGTAAGTCCTTCAAAATAATCTTTCATTGCTTGCATTAAAAGTTTATTGGAAAAATCATCTGTTAAAACATGGTGAATTTTACAAAACACAAGGTTTTGGTTTGTCTGCTCATCTTTCAAAATCAAGACTCTAATCCATTCCGATTTTTGCATCTCAAATGTCTGATTAAATTTGTGATTTTGATCAGATATTTTTGACATCAAACTATCACCTGCTCTTAATTTTTCTTTAAAAAACCTTATTTTTAAAGGTGTGTACTCAGCATACCATTCCTTATCTGTCTTAATTATTGCTTCTGTTAAAGAAGGGAATTTTGATAAGAATTTTATTAGTTCAGATTCAATCTTTTTTCTTTTTAATCCTTCTATTACGAGCGGTCCAAACGTCCCTGACGAACGATTATCAAGCAGTAAATATTTTTGGTTGTATGAAATGATTCGTTTCTTTTCAGTCTTTTCTATTGGGGTGGCTTGATCGTCAATTGAAAATGTAGGTTTTGCTGAAATTGGAATCATTTGTTTTGCCAAATTCTCCAATAATGGTTCATTTAAAATCGCCTCCATTTGAATTTCAAAATTCGCAAGATTCAATTTTTCAATTACTCGAATCGACTTAAGAGAATCTCCCCCTAAACCATAAAAATCATCTCTGAGTCCAACCTGCTCAACGTCCAAAATTTCTTCCCAGATTTTGGCTAAAACAATTTCCTCCGTTGTCATTGGAGGAAAGTATTCTTGATCTCTCTCTAACTCAACTTTATCAATAGATCGCAATGTTTTCCTATCTATTTTGCCACTTGAATTTAGGGGCATTTTTTCTACTACAAAATAGCGTTGAGGAACCATGTATCCAGGAAGTTTTCTAGCTAAAAGTTCTCTAAGTTCACTCGCCGTGAAAGTATTTGATAATACGATATATGCGCAAAGTATTTTATCTTCTCCATTTATTCCTTCGGCTAAAACAATTGCCTCTTCTACTCCGGCAATTGTGCTTAGCTGCGATTCTATTTCGGCTAATTCAATTCGATATCCTCTAATCTTAACTTGGTCATCTTCACGTCCTAGAAAAATCAAGTTTCCAGCATCATCCCATTTACCTAAATCTCCTGTCCGATATATTCGTTCTCGGTCTAAAAAGGGACTGTTTACAAATCTTTCAACAGTTAATTCATCTTGTTTCATATACCCTTTAGAAACTCCTTCTCCGCCAATACAAATCTCTCCTATTGTTCCTTTAGGTTCCATTTGGAGATGGTCATTTAAAATAAAGATCTTTTCAGATGCCAAAGGTTTACCAATATTCAATTGTACTGAATCGCTAATCAACATAGCGGTACTCCAAATTGTGGTCTCAGTTGGCCCGTAAACCTGAACTGCATAAACAGCCACTTTCTTCAAGGTTTCATAGAGATCAACGTTTACAGCTTCTCCTCCAATTAATAAAACATTCAATCCATCCAAAAACTCATCCGAAACCATTAAAAGTTGCGTGCATCTAGATGGTGTAATTTGTAAACCGTTTATGCCATTTTTCTTAATTCTTTCAATGACATGTTTTGGATTAGAAATCTCTAGACTTGAAAACAAGTCTATCGTAATTCCTTGTGTTAAAACACCCAATAATTCAATCACAGATATATCAAACGTAAAGTTGGTTGTTGCTGCGAATCGATTTACCTTATTAAACCCAAACCTTTCGGGAAAGTTATTGATAAATGACAATAAATTACCATGTGTTATAATAACGCCTTTTGGCTTTCCAGTAGAGCCTGATGTAAAAATGGAGTAAACAGTATTTTTTTCATCCAAGACTACCGGGGACAATAAATAGGGATTCAAATCATTCTCGAAATCTGCAATTACTTCTACTGAAATTGAGGCTTTTAAATCACTTTTATCATGTATGTACTCAATTCTTTCTTTAGGGTAATTAACAGCAATAGGTACGTATCCTCCGCCCGATTTAATGATCGCTAAAATTGAAATGATCAACCATTCGCTACGATCCAATTTTAATCCTACCAAATCATTGGGCTGAATATCAAATTTGACCTGCAAGTAACCTGCCAATTGATCGGATATCTTGTCTAATTGGCCGTAAGTCCATTCCTTTTCACCAAAAACAAGTGCTAATTTATTGGGCGTTTGTTTTACGTGATTTTGAAATAAATCAATGATTGATTCACCTGCCGTTCTGCTTTCATAAATGGGATTAAATGTCTCCGTCAATTCCTTAATTTCATCCAAATTGAGGTAGTTATGACATTGATAAGAAAGTTTCGGTTTATCCAAGAGTTGCTCGAGAAACAAAACATAATGTGCTATCATTTTCTGAACAGCAGCCTTCGGATAAATATCTGTATTGTAAACAATACTTAGTCCCAAATAATCTTGTTGTTCTTGACACTTGATTTCAAAATCAAATTTTGCCGGACAAATCCCCCCATCTCTTATTCCTTCTTGATAGTTCACCCCTAAATGCTCAGCGCTTTGGACCGCCTTGTCAGCAATATTAATTAAGACATCAAAAAGCGGATTGCGATTAGGTTCTGTTTTTTGATTTAAGTCTTCTACTAAAGCCTCTAAAGGATACGCTCCATTTGATAAATTCTCAAAAGTGCCTTCCTTTATTTTACGAAAAGAAGTCTCAAAACTATCTTCCGGTTGTACCGTGTTTCGCAACGGTATTGTTTTCATGTATAGCCCAATTTGATCTTCCAGTTCTTCACGATCTCTTCCTGAGATAGGTGTTCCAATGATAATATCTTTTTGTGCAGAATAGCGTGAAAAGAACAATGTCCACGTGGCTAGAACACTTACAAATAATGTGGCGTCTTCTTTTGTGTAATGTGCTTTTACTTTTCCAAATAATTCAGGTGAAAGATCAAGATTAAATACACTTCCATTAATCGTTTGAGTTATTGGTCGTTTATTGGCAATGGGGAGGTTTAAAACAGGAAGTTCGCCGGACATTTTCTCCAGCCAATATGCCTTTGCTTTACTAAATCCATCTTCTGTTAATTTCTCTTGTTCCCACTCGGCATAATCTTTATACTGTATTTGAAGATCAGGTAAGTCCGCGTTTTGATACAAGGCTAAAACCTCGTTCAATAAGATGTTCATTGATCGTTCATCACTTATAATATGATGCAAATTGAAATATAGAAAACATTCATTCTCTTGCGTTTTCAATACTGATGTTCGAATAAGTGGACCATTTTCAATGTCAAATAACACATTTGCATCTTGCTCCATATAATTACTCGGAGTCAAATAATTTGTTGCGCCTAGGTCTAATTCTTTCAATTCAATAGAAAGGTCATTTAAAATTCGCTGCCGTATCTCACCTTCTTTTAAAACAAAGACTGTTCGCAATATTTCATGCCTTTTTACAAGTTTGTTAATACTCGCATTTAAGCGATTCAAATCGAATCCAGACTCCAACCTTAATAGTCGAGGCATGTTATACGCAGCTGAGGCCCCTCCCATTTTGGAGAGAATCCATAAGCTTTTTTGGCTGCTCGAAACGGCATAATCTTCGCTCAGATTTGCCTTGGCAATTTTATGATATTCTTCCTTGGTCGTTGAGCTTTCAATCTTCTCGCTTTGTTGCGACAAAACATTTATTGTAAACAACTCTTGCAAGTCGAAAGCGAAGCCAAAATTGGATAAAATTCGTGCGCGAAGTTTTATTAATTTAATGCTGTTTCCTCCCAGTCTGAAAAAATGGCTATTTCTTCCAATATTTTCTTGGTCTAGGACTTCTTTCCAAATCTCGGCCAATGCTTTTTCAGTTGCCGTTTCTGGCAAGGTTAATTGAGATGTGTCCGATAGCTTTGACTCCATTGTTTGTCGCAGGGCTATTGTATCTACTTTGCCATTTGAGTTTATTGGAAATTCAGCTAATTGAAAGATGAAGGAAGGGGTTTCGTAAAAAGAAAGTTGGGCTTTGCAATGCGCATGCACCTC
>WTCE01000101.1 GCA_013138735.1 Crocinitomix sp.
TAGTAATCCAAAATACCATCAGGTAGCAACAGTTCTGCAAAGTCTTTATAAATGCTCATTTTTTTGTTTTTCAGAAATCAAAAATAATATCAAATTTTCATTTGACCCAGAAAAAGGACTTGATCCACAGTTTGCAATAAGTAATTCTGAACTGCGTAGAATTTGAATTCCTACACCATTTCATATTATGATACATCTGATTGATACGTCCATTGATTATAATTATTGAACAGTATGTGCAGCAGGATTGCAAATCCTGCGCAGCGTTTTGTTTGAAAACCAATTGAATTATTAGAAAACTGAGCTTCGCTGGGTTTGCAACCCTGCGACAGAATAATTCCCACAGTTTGCAATAAGTAATTCTGAACTGCGCAGCGTTTTATCTGAAGACCAATTGAATTATTAGAAAGCACTTAAACTCTTAAACCTACAAATCCGCAGCAGTAGCAATTAATTCAGCCACATCTAAGACTTCAACTTCATCCTCTTTGTTAAAGTTTTTAACGCCGTCTGTCATCATAGTATTACAAAACGGGCAACCCGTTGCAATTATATTCGGACTGCTTTCTAAAGCTTCTTCTGTACGCTCAACATTAATCTCTTTATCTCCTTTTTCGGCTTCTTTAAACATTTGCGCTCCTCCTGCGCCACAGCATAAACCTTTGGCTTTGCAACGCTTCATCTCAACGAGTTCGGCATCCAACTTGCGCAACAATTCACGGGGCGCCTCATAAACATCATTCGCTCGTCCTAAATAACAAGGATCGTGGAAGGTGATTTTTTTGCCTTTGAAAGCACCACCTTCAACTGCCATTTTACCAGACTTTAAAAGGTCTTCGATTAGCTGCGTATGATGAATTACTTCATAGTTCCCGCCTAATTCTGGATATTCATTTTTAAGCGTATTGAAGCAATGCGGGCAACCTGTTACAATTTTTTTCACATCATAGCCATCCAATACTTGAATATTCATCATGGCTTGCATTTGGAATAGAAATTCATTCCCAGCGCGTTTTGCAGGATCTCCCGTACAAGATTCCTCGGCACCTAAAACAGCGAATTTCACTTCGCATTTATTCAAAATTTTAACAATTGCTTTTGTTATCTTCTTTGCTCTATCATCAAAACTACCCGAACAACCTACCCAAAAAAGTACATCAGGTTTTTCACCTGCTGCCATCATTTCTGCCATTGTTGGAACTTTCAATTCGCTCATTCTTTTATAATTATAATCCCGACATTTATCGTCGAGGGTTATTTTTTAAATACTTCTATTGTCTTTTTTTCTTCAACCAAATTGGTAAACTTGCCTTTATAGCGTGTTGCTTTCACAATGTGATTGTCTATCCAATGATAGTTTCCTCCACGGGGTTTCCCCATTACCATTGCTTGATATTTAAAGCCATGTTCATCTAACCATTGCTCTGTTACTTCGCGGTGTTCTTCTACTCGTGAAGTAAAAAAGGTAATAATATGTCCCGCATCATACCACTCATTTAAAATTTTAAGGGCGTCTGGGTAAACCTTGGCTGTTGCCATGCGTTCGGGTTCTTCGTTTGGAATATCATCACAGATGGTACCATCAATGTCAATCAGATAGTTCTTAACTCCTTCCGGCAGTATTGGAGATATTTTTTCTCCGTCTACGATTTTATCTTCCAAATTATGCTTCATCTTTCCAATTTAGTCGATCGGAAGGAGAAAACTGCCAAGGAGCTTGATTATTTTCGATATTGGTATTCATTGTTGCTAGTTCTGAAGGCATTTTAGATTCTTCCATAACTAGATAACGTCTCAAGTCCATAATGATCTCCAAAGGATCGATATTTACAGGGCAAGCTTGAACGCAAGCATTGCAACTTGTACAAGCCCAAATTTCTTCTTCTGTAATATAATCTCCTAATAAGGATTTTCCATCATCCCATTTTTCACCTTCTTTACGGATGCCGTTTCCTATTTCTTCTGCTCTGTCACGCACATCCATCATGATTTTACGTGGCGATAATTTTTTACCGGTAATATTTGCAGGACATTCTGAAGTACATCTTCCACATTCGGTGCAGGTATAAGCATTTAAAATATTGATCCATGTCAAGTCTTTGACATCTTTAGCGCCAAATTTTATTGGAACTGCATTTGGATCAACTTCTGGAACCGCATAAGGATCTGCATTGGGATCCAACATTAACTTCACCTCATTGGTAACGCTTTCCATATTGGTAAACTGACCTTTTGGTTTGAGTTTGGTGTAGAATGTATTTGGAAAAGCAAAGAAAATGTGCAAATGTTTGGAATAGGGCAAGTAACAAATAAAAGCAAAGACTGTTAAAATATGTCCCCACCAACCAATACCTTCTAATAAGTGCAAAGTCTCTAAACTCATACCACTAAATATTGCGGGTCCTATAAATGAACTAATCGCAAAACCATAAGATCCGTGTCCTTCTGCAAGATGTATTGCTTCATCTGATCCGTTCATAGTGAAAATGCACATGACCAAAATAAACTCTAAATAAAGAATAATATTCCCATCTAATTTAGGCCACCCATTCATTTCACTCTTTTGAAAACGCGGTAACTTTAACAAATTTCTTCGCGATAAAAATGCAAAGGTTGCAATTAACGCTAAAAATGATAGAATCTCAATTAAACTAATGATGAACGTGTAAAGACCACCAAGTATAGGTTCAAAAAAACGGTGTGTGCTAAATGTGCCATCAATTACAATTTCAATTAGCTCAATTTGAGTAAAAATAAATGCCACATAAATAAAGATGTGTAAAACTGCGGCTATTGGACGTGCAGTCATTTTAGATTGCCCTAAAGCAACACGCGCCATTGTTTTCCAACGTTCTTTCTTATTGTCCGAGCGATCTTCATCCCGTCCTAAACGAATGTTTGCAATGATTTTTTTTACGTTATATCCAAAAAAGACACCCGATCCGACTAGTACGAGTATAAAAATGATGTTACTAATTCCCATCTTACAACTTAATTTAACGTTGATTCAAGGCTCCGAATTGGTTAGTTCGTGCCTATCTTATTTCTTAGGTTTTCGTCCCAATAAAGAGAAATGTACATACTTCTCTGGGTGGGCTGCCATATCATCCAACAAATCTTGAATCGATTGGTTGGTTTCTAATAATTCTGTATGTAAACTATCTGTATGCAATAATTTACCTAATGATCCATTTCCTGCATTGACATCCGCGAGGACTTCGTTGAGTTCGGTGAGGGTGTTTTTGGTTTCATCAATCACGCCTTTCAAATCCGAATTAGCAAGGGTATCAGAAATAGCTGCAATATTGTCAATGGTACGAGAAATTTCTTCTGATTTGCTGGCTAAGTTGTCCGTTACGGCGCTAACATCTTTTAAGATCTTCGTCACCATGTCTGTTTCTTGCGTAATTAGAATACTTAAGTTATCAGCTAAATCTGCAAAGGTGCCAATAGCGTCACGCACTTCATATAAACTTTCATCAATTGTATAAGCTGCTGAAGTATCCCAGAATGCACCAACTGATACAATAATTGCATCAACCGAGCTTATGAGTTCCTCAGTTTTTTTCTTTAGAGGTAAGATTTGTTCGTTAATTTGATCTTCTAGTGAAGGTTCAATACTTCCAATCAACGTATCACCAGATTCAAAAAACCCAGTTATATTAGGTACCATATTAAGGTTTAACTGTAAAGCTTTAGTTCCTAAAATATCAGAACTAATCAATTCAATTGCTGATCCTTTTGGAATTTGTAATTCTTTATTGTCAATTGTATACTCAACTAAAATCCTATTTGGATCATTCGGGTGAAGGTCAACAGACTTAACTTGACCTATTTTCAAGCCATTTAATTGCACCTCATTGGATACTTGTAGACCTTGAGAATTGGTGAATTCGGTAAAATAAACACGGTCTTCACCAAACAATGATCCGCCCTTTAAGAAGTTAACCCCTACAAAAAGAAGCAATAAGCACAGCACCACTAAAAGACCAACTTTAAATTCCTTAGATACTTTCATTTCAATTCTTCTGTTTCTAACTATGGATTCAATCCTAATTTAATGCTAAAATAATGGAAAAAATTCGATTGAAATTAATTTTCGGTCAATTTAATAGCTTTTTCAATGCTGATTCGTTCATTTCCGATAAATGCTACGACAAAGGCATTTTCAAATCCTTTTTCTCGCATTTCTAATTTGAGTGTTTTTGCAGATTCTACATCCTCAAACAATCCAACGGTATACTTGTGCAAATCATTGCTTTGATATGCCCAAACTGACATTCCTAAAAATCGGGCATCTGCAACGCTAATATTTTCGGCAGTTGTAGCAATTTGCACTCGGTACAATACTTTATTGGTATCGGCTGTAACAGGAACCTCCTCTGGTTCAATTCCATAATCAATTGGTTCGCTTTGCTCTAATTGCGTCGATTGATCTGCAGATTCATAATACACTTTATAATCCTCAAAAGCGGTGAAAATTGAACCAGCCATTGCATCTTGACTAAGCGTATCTGTTAAAAATTCCTCTTCACTTGGATTAGTTAAAAAGCCAGTTTCAATTAAAACACTTGGCATGGTCGTTTTGTATAGTACGAGGAAGCCAGCTTGGCGAACGCCTCTATTCTCACGTCCCAATGCCACAAATTCGTTTTGAATACGAGCAGCAAACTCAATACTATGATCTAAAAACACACTCAATTGCAATTGTCTTGCAATAATAGCATCTGCAGATAATTTTTCATAACGTGTTTCGCTATCTGCCTCAAATTCAATGGCAGAGTTTTCGCGTTCGGCAATTTTCCGTTGTGCATCTGTTCTGTGTAATCCTAAAACGTAAGTTTCTGCACCAATTGCTTTTGCAGGACCTGCATTGGCATGAATACAAATAAATAAATCCGCTTTATTGCGATTCGCAATTGCTGCGCGTTCATCTAATTCAATAAAAACATCCGTCTTTCTAGTGTATACAACATTAATTTCAGGAAATGCTTTTTCAATAGCTGCTCCAACTTTTAGCCCAATAGCCAACGTTACCGCCTTTTCATTTGAATGTGCACCATGGCAACCTGGATCTTGCCCACCATGACCGGGATCTATTACTACGGTTTTAATGCCACGCATGGCATCTCCTACTTGAGCAAAACTCAGTGTAGAAAAAAATACGCTTATACACAATATAAACGCTTTCGAAATGTTATGTTCCTTTGAGCTCATCTGACTTAAAAATTATAGATTTGTCAATCCTTTCTAATCTATATAGCAAAGTTAAGACCAAAAGTTGCGCGTGAACAGAAACATATCGTTAGTTTTCAATTTATCATTGTTGATAATAGGGCTGTTTACGGCCGATTATAGCTTTGGTCAAACAACCGTGCAATCAGGTTCTTATGAATCTGAAGGATTGGATGCACCTGTTTATTATAGCGCAGTAGACTCTATGGTAATGGACGTTTTAACTGAAGAAGTAACTTTATATGGTGGAGGTATTGTTGAATATACAGACACAAAATTAACGGCCGATCGGATAACGATAGATATTAAAACCAACGAAGTTACTGCTACTTATTCATTAGATAGTGTTGGAAACCCTGTAGGGAAACCCGTTTTCACATCTGCCGGAGAAGAAGCTGCCTGTGAATACATGAAATACAATTTTGAAACAAAAAAAGGTTTTGTTAAAGAAGTGCGCATGCAACAAGGAGAAGGCTATATTCACATGGCAGAATCTAAAATTCATCCAAACGAACAAATTCATTTCAAAAACGGAAAGTTTACAACTTGCGACAAAGAAGTACCGCATTACCATTTTAATTTAACAAAAGCCATTGTTGTTCCTGACAAAAGAATTGTAACAGGACCCGTTTACATGCAAATTTTAAAAGTACCGGTTCCCTTGGCTGCTCCTTTTGGATTTTTCCCAAATTCTGACACAAAAAAACCGGGCATCATTTTACCAGATTTTCAAAGTAGTAATGATCGATATGGATTGGGGTTAGACAGATTAGGCTATTATATTCCATTGGGTGATTATTGGGAAACCTATTTTTACGGGAGTATTTTTACCACAGGAAGTTGGGCAGCTGAAAATAAAACCAATTACTTAAGAAAATATAAGTTTAGAGGAAGCTTTGGATTGCGATATGAACATTTAAAGGGTAAATTTTATGACAATACAGCTGTTGTAAATCGAACCACAGTCAAATGGAATCATTTCCAAGACGCAAAGGCGCATCCTTCTTTAAAGTTTAATGCGAGTATTGATTTTACATCAAACAATTCGGCAAAAACAACATTGGACGCCATTAATCCCGATTATTTCAATAACACCTTTAATTCAAGTATCAATGTGTCTAAAAATTGGCGAACGGATAACTTCAATGGAACAATGGGTATTCAAACCAAATTATTCCAAAATTCGCAGAGCAAAAATTACTCCCTCGACTTGCCTTCATACAACCTTTCAGTTAGCAGATTTGATTTAGGAGTATTCAATAAGTCCAAAATTCGAAGTAAATGGTATCAAAAAATACCAGAAAAAATAACAGTGACGTACTCCTTAAATGCTAGCAACACTATTTCAGCTCCAGATTCCATTTTTACATTTGGCACTTTGGATCAGATTGGTGACTATTCTAGAAACGGAATTCAACATAACGCTGTAGTGCAATCAAACCTGCGCCTTTTCGGTGGACGAATGACCTTAACCCCTTTAATGCGTTACCGCGAATATTGGAATTTCCAACATGAGCAACGCACATGGAATATAGTAGAGGAAAAAGTAGATACAACTGCGTTAAACGGTATTAAATCATCTAGAGATCTTTCTTTTTCGGGTGCACTCGTGGGTAACTTTTTTGGATATTATAAGCTCAGAGGAAAACAAGAAATGCGTTTCAGACATGTGGCTTCGCCAACGGTTAGCTTTACTTTTAGGCCCGACATTGACTTATACGAGCAAATTCAAGTTGATACAAATGGCAACCTCTCCTACTACTCTCCTTTTAGTCAGAGTTTGTACAAGGAAGGGGCTAGCGGATCTTCTGGAAGTATCAATTTTGGAATTAACAATACCCTAGAAATGAAAAAAAGGGTGAAAGGCGACACTATAAACGAAACAGTAAAATCCTTTAAATTAGTAGATGCCTTTTCAATTAATAGTGGTTATGATTTTTTAAGGGACTCTATGAAACTCAATAATTTTTCATTGGCATTTAGAACTTCCCGTTTTTTTAACATCTTTAGTTTCCAATCTACCGCATCACTGTCCCCTTATACTTGGGATGATACTACGGGCGTTATCGAAAGTGATTATGCTTGGCAAGATGGTAATGGCGTAGGACGATTTACAACAGCTGGTGTAAATATAAACGCCAATTTCACCAATAAAAAAGGCCGTGACAAACAAAAAGAAGTAGACGATCTCACAAAAGATAATGCAAAACTTAATGGAGATGTTACCAATCCACGCTTTCAAAACTATTCTATTCCATGGACATTAAACTTGGGTTATAATATCAATTACACGCAACGATCGCTTAATAATGACCTTGGTGCTAAAGTTGATTCATTCAATTTAGTTCACACCGTTAATGCCTATGGCAATATCAGTTTAAATGAAAAATGGAAAATTGATTATAACCTCAACTATGATTTTATCTCCAATAAAGTCCCAAGCGTAAGATTAGGCCTATGGCGTGATTTACACTGTTGGGAAACCAGCCTTCAATTTCAACAGTTTGGGCAGTGGTTTAATCCAAATCCAGGTCAATATTTCAAAGCCAATTGGAGTATCATGTTTAAAATTGGAATCAAAGCGTCCATGTTCCAAGATATTAAATACGATCATACGTTTACAAATCCTTTACCGCTTTAGAATAGCTTTAAGTGTTAAGTTTTACTCTTCTTTGTCTTCGCGGAGCTACGGCAAAGCAAGGCGAGTATTTTGCACTACGTGCAACCTCATTGTTCCAATCAAGTAAGAAAAACTTTTGTCTACGCCTTTTGCCTGTTCTCTCCTGCCTAACTTTAAATCTAACAGCAAAGCGGTCTAAAGTCTAAACTAACCACACTTCTTCGTCTTCGGGGAGCTACGACAAAGCAAGGCGAGTATTTTGCACTGCGTGCAACCTCAGTATTCTATCCACCATACAAATAACTAAGACTACTGACTATTACCCAATTGCACATTGATAATTGATAATTGCATATTACACATTGAAAAAAGCCTAAAGCTTTTTAATCGTCTTTTTAGTTCCCAAATAGAAATAATAAATCCCGATCATCATTAGAATATGGCTTAAATCGTTTTTATCAAACCATTGATGTAGGTTTATTTTGAAGAGAAAGATGAACGCCGTTGGCAGCAAGATAAGCACGCCGAATACGAAGTATTTAAATTCAATGGCGATTTTTTTCGAATAATAGTTTCCTAATAACCCGGCTGTTAAAATTACGCCAACTATTGTATTAATCGCAATTGGTAAAAATGGCAAGGTTGATTTTTTAGCTTCTGGTGCCATATAAAGCACGATTCCAAATGCGATATAAACCAAAATCATCTTCCAAAACGACAGCAGTTTATACAAGGTCAGCTTCCTGATATCTGGATGAGCAGAGATCATACCTTGCTCTAATAAGAATATAGAGAGTGGTCCTAAGAGCCAAGATGGGATTTTTCCTGGAACACCCCAATGCATAAAGAAAGTGTGTCCTAACCCGCCTATAAATGCGCCAACTCCAAACACAATGAAAAACCAGATCCAATAAGATCTAAATGGAATATCAATCTTAATTCTATTGAGATAGAGTCCCCATGAAACAGTCAATACACCAAGAATAGTGTCTGTGATGAATGCCATTGGCTCTACTAAATCTAAACCGAAAAGAACAAAATGAATCTTTTCAAAATCGGCACCAATCATACTAAAACTAAATTTGTTGTACTTTTATTTACCATTATAAACGCCCATTTCACAAAACTTCTCAATGCGTTTTTCAACCCGCTTAACAGGATCCATTTTTTGGAGTTTGGCAAGATGTTTTTGAATATTTTTCTTCACGTTTGCAAAAGTTTCTTCTCTAAATCGGTGAGCGCCTCCAATTGGTTCTTTAATAATCTCATCAACAATCTTCAAATTTTTCATATCTGTTGATGTCAATTTGAGTGCTTCAGCTGCTTCCTTTTTAAAGTCCCAACTTCTCCACAGTATTGTTGAACAATTTTCTGGTGAAATAACAGAATACCAAGAATTTTCTAGCATTATGATTTTATCTCCAACTCCAATCCCCAATGCTCCACCCGAAGCTCCTTCACCAATTATAATACAAATAACAGGCACTTTCAGGTTCATCATTTCATAGATGTTACGCGCAATAGCTTCACCTTGTCCCCGCTCTTCGGCCTCTAATCCTGGAAATGCACCTGGAGTATCAATTAACGTAACAATTGGTTTATTGAACTTTTCTGCCAATCTAAATAAACGCAAGGCTTTTCTATAACCTTCCGGATTTGGCATTCCAAAATTTCTGTATTGACGTTGCTTTGTATTGGTACCTTTTTGTTGCCCAACAAACATAACTGATTGTCCGTCGATACTTCCGAAACCACCAACCATGGCTTTGTCATCTTTTACATTTCTATCCCCATGCAATTCAACAAAATCACCGCCCGTTAATGCATCAATATAGTCTAAAGTATAAGGACGATCAGGATGTCTAGAAAGTTGAACACGTTGCCAAGGAGTCAGATTTTTGAAGATATCTTCTCGTGTATTCTTCAATTTGCGTTCTAAATCTTTCACCATCTTAGTGGTACTTACACCACTGTTAGTCTCGATTTCTTTCGCTTTTAAAATTTCCTCTTCAATAACACAAATAGGTTCTTCGAAAGGTAGGTAATTTGCCATGTTGTTTTGTTTTCAGTTTTCAAATTTAGTGATTTTTTGAATCTTACTTAAACGCAATAATTTATTTTTAAGATTATCTTCGTTAAAAAAACGTTTTCAATGGTCATTTTTCCCGGTTGTAAAATTAATATTGGCCTGAATATCACGGGGAAGCGGCCTGATGGCTACCATAAAATTGAAAGCATTTTCTACCCGCTTGAATTATCAGATATTCTTGAAATTGTTCCAAATAAAAATTTTTCAATCAATATTACGGGATTATCCATTAAAGGTGATCCTGAAGATAATTTAATTTTTAAGGCTTATTCTTTACTAAAGGTTAAATATAACCTCCCCCCAGTAAAGATTCATTTACATAAGGTTGTGCCTATGGGGGCTGGTTTAGGCGGCGGTTCGGCAGATGGTGCTGCTACCTTAATTTTATTGAATGATTTATTCGATTTAAAAATTAAGAACGAACAATTGGAACTTTATGCTGATTCCTTAGGTAGTGATTGTGCCTTTTTTATTCGAAATACGCCTGCTTATGTAAAAGGCAAAGGCGAAATCATACATCCAATTGAGGTAAATTTAAAGGGGAAATATATTTACTTGATTAATCCTCAAATTCATATTAGCACAAGTGAAGCTTTCGCTGGAATCGTTCCTACTCAACAAAAATTAAATGTGAAGGAATGTATTGGTCAAGATCAAAAATCTTGGCAAACAAACATCAAAAATGATTTTGAAACAACTATTTTTCCGAATTATCCAACATTAGCAGAAATTAAAAAGAAATTATATTCGAACGGTGCACTTTATGCAAGCATGACAGGAACAGGATCTAGTGTTTATGGCATTTTTAATAAAAAACCTGCCCTTTTATATCCTGATTATTTCGAATGGATTTCAATACTTTAAAATGAAAAAAAACGTCATTACATTTGGACTTTTAATTGCAGCTTTGCTCATTCTGTTTCAGTTAAGCCATTACCAATTGTTTAAAGGAAATTTGACAACCGAAATAATTATTGCTGTAGTGTCTGTTGTTTTCTTTTTTTTAGGGCTTTATTTTAGACAAAAATGGACCAAAGAGAATAAAGTAAACCAAAAAGGGGAAATTAATTACAAAACGCTTCATCAACTAAACATATCTGACCGAGAACAAGAAGTTTTGCAGGGCATTGTGGCTGGATTGTCGAATAAAGAAATAGGTGCCCAATTATTCATCTCAGAAAGCACTATAAAATCACATGTTACAAGTCTCTACAGCAAATTAGAGGTTAAGAAAAGACCACAGGCTATTGTTAAAGCACATCAGCTGGGAATAGTTGATATAACTATATTTAGCACTAAAGTACTATAGGAATCATACCTTAAAAAAATGAGGGCTGTAGCATTCAATTGTAGCTTTGTCAAAAAAAAAAATATTACTATGAAATCAATCGTATTTAAATTCGGACTAATAAGCGCCGTAACAGTCTTAATCCTATTTTTTATTTCCTATTTATTTTTAGAAAACTTAAGTTTCGCCGTGCAAGAGATTTGGGGCTATTTAAGTATT
This sequence comes from Crocinitomix sp., assembly GCA_013138735.1. GTDB lineage: Bacteria > Bacteroidota > Bacteroidia > Flavobacteriales_D > Crocinitomicaceae > Crocinitomix. The sequence goes on from WTCE01000101.1 coordinate 11,452, forward strand.
TTTATAGCACTCACCTTTGTCTTTTTTGGTGTGAAATCTTATCGAGATGGTTTGCCTCAAAAAGAAATCAGCTTTGGCAGAGCGTTAGGCGCTGGAATGCTAATTGTAATATTTCCTGCGATTATTTTTGGGCTTTTTAATGTAGTTTATATCACGTATCTTAATCCCGATTTTACAGAGCAATATTATGCCGCGCAAATCGCCGATACTATGAACCAATATTCGGGCGCCGAGTTGACCGCTCAATTGGCAGAAATGGAAAGCATGAAAGAATGGGCAAGTTCTGGAAGTACTACATTTATTTTAATGGCTTCAACAGTATTAATTTTAGGCTTTATTGTAAGTTTGATAACCGCTGCCACATTAAGAAGTAGTGGAACAACTAGTGTAGTAATAGATAATTAAAAGCATTGAATTATGACATGTAAAGAAATATTAGCAGAACTAGAAGCATTTGGAAGCGAGCAAACAAAAAAAACATACGCATCAATTGGCGCCAAGGAACCGGCTTATGGTGTTAAGGTGGCAGATTTAAAAAAGATTCTTAAAAAGACAAAAAAGAACCACGAATTATCCCTAGAATTATATGCCACAGGAAACTATGACGCTATGTATTTAGCTGGATTAATGGCAGATGAAACAAAAATAACCGAAGCACAACTTGAAACTTGGGTCGGTCAAGCCTATTTCTCCTATTTAAGCGAATATACGGTGCCCTGGGTTGCTGCAGAAACTGAATTTGGATTTGAACTGGGCTTAAAATGGATTGAATCAGACATTGAAACTACAGCAGCCGCAGGTTGGGGAACATTGGCCTCGATTGCAGCATTGCGGGAAGACGATCAATTAGACATTGATCTATATATTGCACTCCTAGAAAAAGTTGAAAAAGAAATTCACGGTGCACAAAATCGCGTGCGCTATGTTATGAACGGCTTTGTAATTGCCATTGGTAGCTATATTGAGGCGCTAACAGAAAAATCAATGGAAGTAGCAGCAAAGATTGGTAAAGTATCTGTAGACGTTGGCGGAACAGCTTGCAAGGTTCCATTGGCAACTGTTTACATTGAAAAAGTTGTGTCTAAGGGCAGAGTTGGTAAAAAACGGAAGACCGCGAGATGCTAAACAAATTCATATAATACAAGTGCCTTATGGAACCATTGAAAAACATGTACAATATTGATTTTGTTGAGAACTTGGCAACAGAATTACATAAAATCGATCCAAAATTTAAGCATTCTAATTTTGTTAAGGCAGTGTTAGATTCAACTTGGACAGAACTGGAATTAAAAGCAAGAACAATACATATTTCTGAACAAATGCATGCTTTTTTGCCCTACAACTATGCGGTGCAAATTGAACTTTTGAAAAAAGCCGCGCCTCAGTTTAATGGATTCACCGCCACAATTTTCCCAACATTTGTTGAACTGTTTGGCTTAAATGAGGTTGAGTCGTCCTTGGTAGCATTAGAAGAATTTACCCAACACTCTACCAGTGAATTTGCTATTCGCCCTTTTTTAGCGGCAAACCCCAACCTTATTGATATAATGTATAAATGGAGTAAAAGCCCTAATTTTCATGTGCGCCGTTTGGCGAGCGAAGGTTGTCGTCCGCTTTTACCTTGGGCCATGAAACTGCATAATTATGTGGCCGACCCCTCTCCTATTCTTCCTATTCTTGAAACACTGAAAAATGATCCTGAAGATTATGTTTATCGCAGTGTTGCAAATAATTTAAATGATATTTCAAAACATCACCCTGATTTAGTGTTAGAGTTTTGTGCTAAATGGATCAATCAATCTGACACTACACGTTGGGTGGCTAAACATGCCTTGCGAACTTTATTAAAAAAAGGAAATCAAACCGCCATGCGATTATTTGGCTTTGGAACGATTAAATCCATCACAACAAATAACTTTAATTTATTAGATAATCAAATAGCAATTGGTAATGCTTCAGCCTTAGAAATTGCTGTGACGAATGCGGGTAGCAAAGCGAAGTTTAGGTTAGAATATGCTGTGGGTTATTTAAAAAAGAATGGATCGCACAATGAAAAGGTTTTTCAATTGCGCGAAACCGCAATTGATAAAGGACAGTCTTTGACTTTCACTAAAAAAGTGGATTTTAAAGACCTATCAACCCGAAAGCATTATGCGGGCAATCATTATATTGATTTAAAAATTAATGGAATCCCCGTTGAGCGAATTGACTTTGAACTGACTTAAGCTAATTCAATTTTTGCAAGCTATCAAGACTCACATTGAAATGCGTCACAAAAACCTTTTCTAAATGTTTTGGGCGTCCTTCAGCAAATCCATTCAGTTTAAAAAATAGTGCTTTCCACTTTTTATAACTTGTAGGCACTCCCCAACGTCTATCATTCTCCTCAATATAGTTTGTATAGGTTGTTTTTGCTTTTTCTAAGATCGGAGCAACATTTTTAGGACTAAAATCATGCTTAATTAAATAGTCCATTCGGTTGCAAAAATCTTCTACAAAAATGGGTGATTCTACTAATTTATTAAACAACAGCCTGGCGTAAGATTTGTCCTGTGGGCGGTGCTGTTTCTTCTCACTAATTAATCGCTCAACATTATCTTCAAAAGACCGATCCCAGCCGGCATCCATGTCAAACATGACTTGGCTCCAAGGCCCTCTGCCCACACTCCATAATTTATTATTGTTTGTAGGCCAATCTCTATTATTAAAAAATATCTCAATGCAGTAATAATCAATGATACTTTCAAAGTTCAAATACTTGCTAAGAAAAGCGTAGTTTTCTGAAATTGCCAATGAATGCGTTTTGATATAACGGTACATGGATACATGCGTTGCACCATTCCCCGCCAATAAACCCCACTTTTTATCCGCTTTTTGGAGGTTTCCATAACCGTTCAAAACAATGTTTACATCTTCCTTTTTTACGGCATGATTTGCGGCAATATAATCGGCATCAAAATATTCACGAATCGCATGAATCCCCCAAAACTCGCCGTTAATAAACACAATGGCTGGTCTGGCTGCTAAAACGTCCACATTCAAATTTTTGCAAATTTCAGCAGTACATTCATCCTTTACAATTGAGCGTTCCCAGCACGTTTGACTATTTCTAAGAACAACAGTTTTAAAAACGGTGTGTTCACGCATTTCAAAAAGCGGATAATTAATAGCAGGTGCACCATATTTTTTATCGGCACATAAACGAATAGATTTCTGTGGGTTTTTCCGTCCTTTTCCGCCATGTATCCGGATCCCCAGATTTTGCTCAAATCCAATATTACCATCCATATCAAAAAAGGTAACATGTGCATTGCGCTCCCAGGCTTTACCGCGTTTGTAAAAATTAGCAGTATTTGACGCATATCCAATAGAATCTCCTTCAACATAGATCCCTGTGTCTTTATCAAAAAGGTTTGCATTATCCGTTACCAATGAAACGATATCAATATTCGCATACCTGTCTCGTCCTAATGGGCTAATAAAATAGGATTTCGTATAAATTTCAGATGTAATTGTCCCCTCATTAAAGGTTGCGACTCTTATAATGGTTCCTTTAAAATAACTCCCTGTTATTATTTGCTCTATTGGCGAAGTTCTGATATAGCCAATCCCGTTAGAATCACTTTCGGTAGCTTCAATTGAAATGGGATTTTTATAAATGAGGGAATTAATGTCGGGCGTGCTTCCATCTAAGGTATAGCGAATTTCATGTCCTATTTTAGACACTAATGATAGGATAAATGCTTCCGTATAAAAACCTTGTTCATCTGAAAAAATAACTCCTGAAACTTCATTGTTAGTAGCTGCTGGAGAAGGATTAAAAAACCGCTCAAAACTAACATGCCCGTCTAAAGAGCGACCATAACTGCTGTTTTTCACAAGTGCAATTGGATTCACTTGATCTATTATAGAACCAGCTGGAGCAGTTAATAATAGCGATTCACCAGTATCATCTATTTTAAAATTAAGGTGAATTTCTCCCTTTACTTTTATGTCCTTTCCAGATGCATAAAGTAACAGATGGCTTTGTGATTTAATAATCGTCTTTGGAAACTTATATTTAAAAGGTGCTTTGGGATCGTCAGACAAACCATACCCTTCTAAATTCACCTTTTTTTTGCCTGAATTATACAATTCAATCCAATCGTGATGCGCACCACTATCATCCGTTATCCCATTGGTATTATTGGATACAAACTCATTAATAACAATCGAATTTTGAGCGATTGAAAAGAGCGGGAACATTAAAAAAAGGATTATAATGGGGAATTTCATCCACTCTAAAGAACGAAAAATATAGTTAAGAGTTGTCTGTAAGACACTTGCCGTTAATATTTTAACGCTTTAAATTGCACAGGTTTATATAGTCCTTTAAAACAACCAGCAATTTTCACCAAAAACAAGTCCCTTTTGATCCAGAAATTGAACAACTTGTTTATTCAAATTCTCAGTCTCTGGCCACACTGTTAAAATCGTTTTTAAATGCGTTTTAACATGGGCCAATTCTTGAATAACGATACTATTTGCATCATTCGCTTTTTTGTCTGCATTAAAGTCAAACCAATCATAGTCCACTTCTTGCTTATCTAACTCCTTTGCAACTAGTTTTCCTTTAATCCCTGCGCCAATTAATTGTATTTTTTCAGAAGGTTCCAATTCGAGTTGGATAAATCGTTCGGTTTTTAATTTGAAAAAGGCCTTTTGTTGATAGTTTTCAGAATTTCTAGATGTTCTTTTAGGATGTTCATGCCACAGATGTGTGATTTCTTGAATTCCAGCAATATCATATCCTTTTTCGTACCATTTGAGCACCATATCATAATCCTCAGGGTAAATTAAATCTGATAAGCTAAAGTCTTTCTCAAAACAGCTGCGTTTCACCAGCCAATTGGGAGATGCAATCACACACTCACGATAAACAGCTTTCCAATGCTTTTTTTGATCGATTAATTTATTTAACCACATTTCATAACGCAAGTAACCTTCTGAGACTTTATCCTCAGAAAAATAGGCTACTTTACCCGTAATAATTGAATTTGGATGGATTTGTGCTTGTTTTGCAAACAGTTCTAGTTTTTCTATCGGCATTAAATCATCCGCATCCATTCGCGTAATAAACTTTCCGCAACTGTGCTCAAAGGCCAATTGCAAAGCAGGTATAATACCTTTCGCTGTATTTTGAAGCAATTGAATTCGGGCATCTTTTTTACTCCACTCAATCAATAGTGCATTGGAAGCATCTGTCGAATAATCATTCACAATTATTAGCTCCCAATCAGTAAACGTCTGCGACACAATCGACTTAATACAATCATCCAGAAAAATTTCGGCATTGTAAACAGGCATTATAATAGAAATGAATGGCGTATGTTGCATGATTCAACTAATCTAATATTTTTAAATTGTTTGTTGACTGAATTATTTAATTTGAAATTGGCTAAATTGCTGTTTTATTCGTTAATAGAGATATGAAAACAACACGGTTCATAACAGCAATTATAATTTTAAGCCTAAGCTTTAGTTCCTGTTCTGTGTTCCAAAAAGGAGGAGATGATTCTAATGGGAAGCGCAATTTGCGATCAAAAACGAAGCTCAATTTAAGTCACAGTCATTTGGATGAAATTCCATCCTATGTATTTGAATTGACCGAATTAAAGGTGCTAAATCTGCATCACAATAACATTACGGAAATTCCGCCAGAAATAAACAAATTAGTTAACCTAGAAAAATTAATAATAAGCCGTAACGAACTAACAGAACTTCCTGAGGAGTTGTGCGAACTTAAAAAGTTAGTAACACTATCCATAAAAGCGAATAATATTACACACCTTCCAAAATCAATTGGAGACCTTGAAAAATTAGAATTGTTCCGCGCAACTTTTAATAACCTGACTTCATTGCCTAAATCAATCGGGAAACTCAAAGTCCTCAGTCATTTTTATATTGGCTATAATCAAATTGAATCATTACCAAACGAAATTGGGCAAATGACTGGCTTACGCGAATTTTTCATTGGCCGCAATATGCTGGAGGTACTTCCACCCGAATTTTATCAACTCACAAGTTTAAACTCATTGGATCTTGCCTACTCTGGCGCGCTATTGCAAATAGAATACGGAATTTGCCAAATGCGAAGCATTGAAACCCTCTATATTGATAGAAACACCTTGAATTTCGCCCCTAGATGCCTCGAAATTCGTGCTAATGGTTTGCGCTTTAATTTGATAATTAGGTGAATTCAGAGAATTTAGTGTTAAGTTTTAAGTGCTTCGACTATTAAACCACTCAACCATTGATAATTGTACATTGATAATTGCACATTAAAACCCAGCGTCAAAAAGCAATCTAACGACTAATGACTATAAAATCAAACCTTATCCTTCATCTCCGTCATTCGAATGATATTATAACCCAAATTTTTCTCATTTCTAATTGAATTAATGAGCGCCAACTTTGATTGACTAGAAGTACTTTCATAGACTAGGTAATAGCGACCTGAACTTAAACCTTCATTTGCTGAAACTTGTTGTAAACTTTGAACAATGAGTCTGAATCTGCTAATATTAACCTGAATTGTTTGAATAGATTTTGAAAAATCAATCGTATAAAACACCGTGAAATAATTGGATTTCCGGCACAAATCAACCGTAAGATCACGATAGATATAGGGGAAATTATTCGCCTTTAATTTATAGTTATAATCAAAGTCTGCAAACTTTTTACTGGACACATACTCTTTAAAACGCGCGTTAAAATTAGGTGTTTTTTTCTTGATTGTTTTTTGCAGGTAGTCCTCCCCTATAAACTTTTTGAAGAGTCGGTCAAAATCAGTTTTGGATTGTTTCTCTTGTGTTAGCTCAAACAAATCGGAATATTGAATCACACCTCGTTTTTTTCGACTCAATTCTTTCAGTAATTTTTTAGAGTAAGGCGGATCAAAAAGCGAAAGCGCCTCTTCTCCCCGATTAATTTTATTTACATCCAAATCCATATACCTAAAACCCTTGCGCACATCTGTCCTCAATTCACTTGTAAATCCTTGCAAGGCAAAAGCCAATCGCTTATCTGACAAACCGAAATATGGAATCCCATCTAAATTGGCTAATATACCAACCGTAATTTTTTCTTCTGAAAACCGATTGGGAACAATGTAAATAAGTGTAAAAAAATTATTCATAAACGATTGATAAGTTTGGCTGAAAATTGCTGCAGAGCACTTAAACGTTCAACATTTAAGAGGCTTTCTATCAAGTGTGACTTCGAAAGCGTATTCCCCGTTTCACTTTGATAAAGCATTAATGCATTCAATAATTTAGCCTTAAATTTTTCGTTGATTAGAACAAAAAAGGATTCATGTGCTGTTAATATTTCTTGCTTTTTTGCACGGCGCAGAATGAATCTGCTTAAATCATTTTCTTCAAACTGGACATTTAGCCTATTTTCCAAATTAAATTCAGTTCCTACAAACAAAAATCTGATTTTCCGTTCGCGGATCATTCCAATTCCTTGATAGTTTAATCCATTACCCAATAATAGTTGCAATAAATTGTATTTATAAATCCATAAGGGCGTAGCCAATTTGGAATAATCCAAATTTTTAAATAAAAGAGCGTCCAACTCTTCTAATTCGGCCTCCTGTTCAATCAGTATTTTGCCTTTATGCTTTTTGTCATACTCCCATTTTTCGGCTGGCAAATGTAATTGCTTTAAAAATTGGTTGTAAACTATAAAATTAGGATCAACCTTAGCTCTCAAATATTCGCATAACCGTTGATCTAACACAGTGTTATTGTTATTGTCAGCGAATTGCAGCATTATTTGGCGGTTTCTTTCAACATTGGAACAAAACTAAAAACACCCAATTTCTCTTGACTCAGTTTCCCTTCTTGATCCTTTTTAATGAGTAGCATTTCTTGCTCTTTTCCAGCACCAATAGGTATCACCATAATTCCTCCTGGTTTTAATTGTTCTACCAATTCATCTGGAACGAAAGGTGCACCACAGGTCACTATTATTTTATCAAAAGGAGCAAAACTTGGCCAACCTTTATAACCATCTCCATATTTTAATTTTGCATTATAGCCCAATTTCGGCACAATTCTATTGGCTTTTAAATAGAGTTCACGTTGCCGTTCAATCGAAAACACTTTTGCGCCAACCTCGCATAAAATTGAGGTTTGAAAACCAGAACCCGTCCCAATTTCTAAAACGCGGTCCCCTTTTTTTAATGCTAATAATTCTGTTTGAAAAGCAACTGTAAAAGGATGCGAAATGGTTTGACCTGCTCCTATTTGAAACGGCATATTGCTATAAGCCTGCTCCGTAAATACAGCATCTAAAAAAAAGTGTCTTGGTACCGTTAAGATGGCCTTCAAAACAGCTTCATCCTTTATCCCCTTTTCTTCGAGCGCCTCAACTAATTTTTTTCGTAAGCCTTTATGTCTATAAGTATCTATCATATGGTAATTGAAGGCTTTGCACGGTTGTCATAAAATTGCGCAAGCGCCTATCTACAAAAATAGATACAAATTCCATTATTAATGAATTGATTTTTTACAATGAATTAACAGCCGAATCTTAGTTTCTTTTATCAATCTGAAACCAAATACTATTAAAAATTGACAACGTCTTGCAAATAATCGCGTCTTTATAGTGTAGAAAATAGATCGGTTATTTTTAAATTTGCGAAATACCCTCTGCGTTTATCGACGGATTTGATTTTTATATCTTAGATAGGTATAAGATCGTCGAAACATTCACTTTGTCTTGTAGAATGACTGACATATATTAACTACTTTAGGACTGCTACTTTGAGAATTTATATTGCTATACTGCTCTTGCTCGAACTTTGCGTGGTCTCCTGCGTCAAAGATCAAGAATCTATTACCGAAACTGAAAATTCGGTAAAGATTGAAGAACCTGCTTCCTTTTTAGATTCTATTGAAACGGGAGTGCCGCTTCCTATTTTTTTAAATCCAGCCGAATATAATTTAGAACCTAAAATAATTCCCATAGGGGCACCTTATATTACTCAGGCAAACGAGAATATCTATTCAATTCAATCTCCTGGTATCGCACTTGTTTCTGATAATTTAACAACATTTACGCCAGGAGATAACACCACATTACTGCCCGAAGTAAGCATTCCTGTAGCGGCATCAAAGCAAAGTGCATTTCCGAAAGTTACTGCCGCATTACCGCCTACAGCTACCGACGCAGCTTATTATAACCTTCAATATCTAGACGTTGACCAAGGATTAAGTTCTAGTTATGTCATGGATATTATTGAAGATTCAAGAGGTAATTTATGGGTCTCTACATGGGCATCTGGTGTTTGTATGTATAACAGTCGCACGTTTACTAACTACGATAAATCAAGTGGATTATTAACGAATTATATCTGGAGCATTTTTGAAGATAGTAAAGGCAATATTTGGTTTGGTTCGGATGGATCAGGTGTTTCTAGATTTGATGGCAATAGTTTTGTCAATTTCTCTGTAGAGACCGGTTTGGCGGGCTCCATTGTTAAAGATATTTTGGAAGATGAACGCGGAAACATATGGTTTGCAACCAATAACGGCATTACAAAATTTGACGGTTCACAATTCTATACTTATCGGGAAGAGAATGGATTAGGCGGCAATAGCATTTCAGATATTCATTTGGGAATGAATAATCGTATCTTAATCACAACTGAGAATGGTTTTTCAATATTTGACGGCGTATTGTTCACTCATTTCTCTCAGGAAGATGGTTTATTGAGCAATAATACGAGCGCAATTTATGAGGATACAGAAGGCAATATTTGGATTGGATTTTCTGATGCTGGAATTTGCCTTTTTGACGGTTACACCTTTTTTACCTTTGACGAATCGCATGGTTTAGCAGGAAATTCTGTTACATCAATTTTAGAAGATGATTATAACCGAATTTGGATTGGGTCAGCCAATAACGGCCTTACAATTTATGACCGTTCACAATTTATTCAAATTGGCAGGCCTGAAGGGTTAAGTAGCAATACTGTTCGCTCTATTTTTCAAGATTCGAACCTTAATATGTGGATTGGCACAAATGGTGGCCTAAATAAATACAATGAGCGCTCATTCCGAAATTATACCGAAGAGCAGGGATTGGGCGGCTTAGTCGTTAGAGGAATAGCAGAAGACCCATTTGGTAACTTGTGGTTTGGACATTCCAATGGCGCAAGTAAATACAATGGGCATACGTATGAGAACTATGGCGCCGAGCAAGGATTAACTGATCATATTGTCCGTGTTATTACGCAGGATCATAAAGGAAATATTTGGTTTGGAACCGAGGGAGATGGCGCCATTTATTTTGATGGCACTCAGTTTATGCATTATACGGTTGAAAATGGATTATCTGGCAACACCATTCTTTCCATGTATGAAGATTCTGACTATAATATGTGGTTTGGAACCGTTTCGGGTGGTTTAAGCAAATTTAATGGCGATCATTTCGAACATCTCACAATGGAAGAAGGGTTAACAAGTAATACAATTCGTGCCATTTGTGAAGACAATGATAAAAACATGTGGTTTGGAACAAATGCAGGTGGATTAGAAAAATTTGATGGTCAAATGCTGACACATTATACTGAAAAGGAAGGTTTGTCTCTGAATACAGTCCTTTCATTAATGTTGGATACGGAAGGTAGATTATGGATAGGGACCGAGAGTGCTGGCGTCAATGTGATGTTAAAAGATAAATTCATCTCAATTAATCAAAAAAATGGTCTCAGCAATGACATTATTTGGTCTATTGTCGAAGACTACGAAAATAATATTTGGGTAGGAACGGAAAAAGGACTCAACCATATCAGCATTGCGGAAAACAATACTTATGGCATTACAAATTATAATAAATTGGATGGTTTAAAAGGAGTAGATTTTTATCCAAACTCTGTTCTTTTAGATAGTGAAAATCGACTCTGGTGGGGTACTGGAAAAGCCCTTTCTACGCTTGATCTTAACAAGTATGAAAAAATAAATTCTGCCCCAACATTAAGTATTACAAACATCCTAATTAAAGAAGCAGTGGTTGATTATCGTGGATTAAAAACTGCTATTGATACCGATTCGCCTTATGAGCATAAAGAACTAAGCGAAAGCCAATTGAAAAAAGTGAAGTATGATAGTGTCTATAAATTCACAAACCTCCCCTCTAATATTGAAGTTCCGTATGATTTGAACCATTTAACAATTCAATTTTCTGCTAATGATTGGACCGCTCCACATAAAATAAAGTATGTACATAAATTAGAAGGTGCAAGCAATGAATGGCATACAATGACTGATGACAATAAAGTAGTGCACAGCTATTTACCTGAAGGCGATTACGTTTTCCATGTAAAAGCCATAGGAGAAGCTGAAATTTGGAGCGAAACACTCACCTTTAATATCACAGTTCGTCCCCCTTGGTGGAAAACCGTTTGGGCCTACCTCTTCTATTTCATATTTGGCAGTAGCATCATTGTTTTTATAACTGCCTTTCGAACTAAAAAACTCTTGCAACAAAGAAAAAGGTTAGAAAAACTGGTGACCGAAAGAACTGAGGAAGTTGTGCGACAAAAAGAACTGGTTGAGTCTAAGAACAAAGAAATTATAGATTCTATTAATTACGCCAAACGCATCCAGCGCGCCGTTCTTCCTTCAAGCGGAATGGTTAAACGAAAATTAGGCAATGCGCTAGTTTTATTTAAACCAAAAGATATTGTTGCAGGTGATTTTTATTGGTTAGATGAAAAGAAAGATACCATTTTATTAGCCGCAGCAGATTGCACAGGGCATGGTGTACCCGGAGCAATGGTGAGCTTGGTTTGTAATAATACATTGAGTAGAACTGTGCGGGAGTTTAATTTAACCAATCCGGCCTTAATTCTAAATAAGGTAAGGGATATTGTCATAGAGTCTTTCACTAGTTCTCGTGAGGAAGTAAAAGATGGGATGGATATTGCGCTCGTGTCTTTAAACATTAAAACGAATATGCTGCAATATGCCGGAGCCAATAACAACCTCTATGTTGTTTCGGACGGAAAAATTCAAACATTTAAAGCAGATCGCCAGCCGATTGGTAAATACGTTGTGACAAGAGATTTTAGCTTACAAGAAATTCAATTGAAACCAGGCGATTCTTTTTATATGCTTACAGATGGTTATGTGGATCAATTTGGTGGGCCAAATGGCAAAAAATTTAAATCCAAACGTTTTTTGCAAATATTATTGGATATTCAACACCTTACAATGCTGCAACAGCAAAAATATTTAGATAATGCATTCGTGAATTGGAAAGGTGATTTAGATCAAATTGATGATGTTTGCGTTTTAGGGGTGAAGATTTAATTTCTTTACCCGTACCTTTGCAAACTTGTACAAAGGAATCCTTTATATGTTACTGTCTTCATTCAGCTTTGCGCTGGTGAATTTGATCGTTAAAATTTTAGCTGATCGGAAGGACGCTTTTCCTGCAATCCAAAATTATCCAGAGTTTGAACTCGTCTTTTTTAGGTGTGTTATTTCATTAGTGATTTGTATTGCCATTATTCGAGCAAAAAAAATCCCGTTTTTTGGAGTGAATAAAAAATGGCTGCTAATTCGCGGTGTGGCAGGGTCAATTGGATTGACTTTATTCTTTTTTACCCTCACACATTTACCATTGGCTATTGCCACAACAATTCAATACTCCTCTCCTATTTTCACCATAGTGTTTGCCATTTATTTGAATAAGCAAAAAGTGAACCCTATTCAATGGTTGTTTTTTGCCATTTCTATGATTGGTGTTGCAGTAATTGGGATGGGTAAAATAGAAAACGTAGCCATTGATCCTACCTGGATTATAATTGGATTGATCTCGGCAGTATTTTCTGGTATCGCCTACAATGCCATCATCAAATGTACCAAGACAGATGAACCTGTTACCGTGGTTATGTATTTTCCTTTAGTTGCTGCGCCCGTTATGCTCGTTCTATTGCTAGCAACAGGCTATGTTGTGCCGCAAGGCATTGAGTGGTTATTATTATTGCTCATTGGTATTTTAACTCAAATTGCTCAAATTTCCATGACAAGAGCATTTAATTCTGAATCTGCCGCCAAAATAACGCCTATCAAGTATATCGGTGCCATTTATGCCGTTACCATTGGCTATTTTGTGTTTGACGAAACCTTGAGTTTGTATGCTACCTTGGGTATCATGTTAATCTTGATTGGGGTGTTATTAAATACGTTTCTTAAGAATATTCGGGTGAAGTCGGTGACTTAATTCTTCGATTTTGGTGCAAGGACAACCACGTTCGATTTTGAGAGGAAATTGCGGAATTTATTTATTGTAAGGGTGTTTTAGTTAAACTTTCTGTATTTTTAGTGGTAGTTAATTAATCCGAAATAAACACCTAGTAACCTTTACAATTGCTTACAAAGGAAAATGCCTTTATTCGGATGTTGGCTACAATCAAAAAATAAAAAACAGATGACATTAAAAAAAACAGTTTGTATTTTGCTACTTTTCTTTTTAATCGGAATGACAAAAACATTGTATTCTCAAAATTCAATATTGGTAAATTTTGATAATCAATATCATCTCCTACAAGATAATGGTTACGGATTTATGAAATTGTTAGACTGCAATGGTAGTGATTTAATAAACTATGATGGAAACACTTACCAAATTGTTTTCCCTGATAAGTTTTTCGTACAGGATACCGCTGTTGCTTTTAATTATTTCACGGGATGGGAAAATGCGAAAATCGAAAATGCAACCATGTTTTTATTTGGCAATTATTCGAGCCTTAAACCTATTATGTATGTTGATTATAATCACAATTTAGATTTTACAGATGATGGACAGCCTATAAGTTTTAATCAAGATTCTACTGCAATAGTATATCTTAGAAATTCTGAATTTCCATCTTCATTTTTTCCAATAAAATTTTTCTACCCAAAATTAGAATTGGAAATGAAAAATCAATTAGAATCAGTCTTTTCAGAAATGGGGCCTGATGCTGAAGGAAATAATATTCTAAGCATAGATTATTGGTTAGGAAATAAAAGAATGAACTATAAAATATCAGATACTTGGATAAATGGACGAAAGTTAAAAATAGGACTTTATGATTACGATTGTAATGGACTATTCAATGATAAAGGAAAAGATAGAATTCTGGTTGGCAACTACGAAAAAGATTCTATTTCAGGGAAATTAGATAAAGGTGCTGTGGTTTTTTCAGATAGTTCTCAAATCGAAATTGGAGAAGTCGTTTACGAAATTGAAGAAATTGAGCCATCAGGGAAATTTATCAAGTTGAAAAAAAGTCAACGAATTTATAACCCCCCATTAAATATTGGAGATGAAATTTCTGACTTAAAAATAAAATTAATTTCAGGAGAAACTAAAACAATTAGAGAATTACAAAATCAGGATAAATATTTATTGTTAGATTTTTGGGGGACTTGGTGTAAAGGATGCACTCAACAACTTCCTTTTCTAAAACAACTAAAAAAGTCTAATAATAAACTTCAAATTATTGGATTAAACTACGGGGATGATATTGAGAAAATTGAACATTACATTTCAAAGCATGATATAAATTGGATAAATGGATATGCTGATAAGCATATAATTAAAAAATTAAGAATAGATGGTTATCCAAATTATTTGCTTTTAGACAAAGAAGGTAGAATAATGATAATGAATGGAACAATTGATGAAATCAAAAGAAGACTGTAGCCAACAAAATCTAACCTGCATTAAAACCCCACGCTGCCGCGAGATTCTATCTCGTGAGCACGTCAACCAAACTGATGCTCTAGAAATGATGAGCTGAAAGCAAACCATAGAACTACAAATTCAACTTACGATTTGACTTTACCACGAGATAGAATCTCGCGGCAGCGTTGGCGGTGAGGTAATTGTAAAACAGCAGAAAGGTAAGTTGACTATTACACCTAAGAAACGTGAGAATGAATGAAATTAATTTCGCCCATGATTCAAGAGATTATAGGATTTCGATTTGACCTGTGTAAGGCTTAATTGAATTGATTTGATTTATCCGCCACAGCGGATTGATTTGAATAATTATTATACTTGAAAACTTATCTATTATATTTGACCTTAATATGATTAGCCTAACACTAAGAAAAAATTCAGTTGAGGACTGGAATTATTTAAATATTGATCAAGAACTTCTTAAAAACAGATACAAATGGATCAATATCTACCTGCCTGAAGTGGAATTAAAATATCCTTGGGCTGTGAAGAATGATATATTAAGACTATTTTTCCTCTGCGTATCATTTGAATCAAGATCAGATGTACTATCAGTGTTACAAGGCGAATTGAATTTATCTATTAATGAAACTCAGAAGCAATTAATAGACTTTATTTGCTATCGATCTCGAGATGAGAATATAAAACTAGATGCTATAATAGAAAATAGCAATAACCAAGTTCTTTTCAATTTCATCTATGAAACATTAGAAAGGGCTTTGCTATGGTATGAACCCTCCCCAACATGGGAAAGTGATTTTCACTACATATTGGAAGTTTCTACAAAACTTTTGGAACAACCATTTTTAGAAAACCTTTTGTTAAAAGAAGCTGAATTCAAGTTACAAATGCAACTTCTTGGTTAAACAATAATTTTTCCATCATAAATATAGGGTTTTCATACCCAAATCGTTTTCTAGGTCTAGAATTTAATTTAGTTTGAATCTCATTTATTCT
>WTCE01000078.1 GCA_013138735.1 Crocinitomix sp.
TTTCGGACTCCTTAAAACCATAGCCTCGTTTACTAATTTCTGTTGAATTCATAATTTTGTTTTTGAATTCTATACGTATATTAGAGAAATTAGAAAAAGCTGCCGCTGAAAGCGGCTTAGTTCAACATTTTACCTAAAATCACGTCCGCATTTGCCAGCACACCTCTGCATCAATTTCGAAGGATTTGTAATCCTTCTTTAGCAGCGTTGCAACCAGAATACCTAAACGATAAATATCTTGACAAACTCCAATAGATCAAACCCCATTGCATTTAAATTCCTTTTTTCGTGTCTTTAATCTCATGGATATACAATCTTCTAAAATAGAACTTGTAAAGTTGATTCTAAGTCTTGAGACTCCTGAGATTATTGAGGAAACCAAAAGCCTTTTGAAAACGGAATCGAAACAAAAGAAAATTGCTTTGACCGAATACGAAAAAAAGGAAATTGAATTGGCGCTTGTCCAGCTCGACAAAGGAGAAAGAATCTCTTTTGATAATTTCTTGAAGAAAGTTTCATGAATGATTACATTGCTTATTTATCTTTTTGGGATAAGTTGTATAATTCAAATTATGGCAAATTTCCCCTGTTAAAAAAAAAAATATGAATAAAAAAGAAACAACTTTAAAAATATTTCAAGAACATACTGTTCGAACTCACTGGGATGAAGAGTAAGAAAAATGGTGCGTTTTTGTTCAGGATGTTGTTTAAATCTTGACTGAGAGCAAGGACGTGAAACAATATATTAAGCGTGTAAGAAGTCGTGATGCTGAATTAAATAATAACTGAGGTACAATTTGTACCCTGGTTGAAATGATTGCAACAGATGGCAAACTACGTAAAATACAAGCCTCAGATACAGAAGGCCTTTATAGGGTTATACAATCTATTCCATCCCCCCGCTACCGCGAGATTTTATATCGTGAGTAATTCAACCACAAAGCTTTACCAGAAATAATAAGCTGAAAACAAACAATAGAATTACAATATAAACTTACGATTTGACTTTACCACGAGATAAAATCTCGCGGAAGCTTAGGTGAATTTTTAGGTATTTGGGTGTCTTGATATACAATCCTGATTTTAATTATACCGAATTCGGTACAATTAAAAATTCGGCAGGTTTGAACACGTATAGATTAATAGATGCTAAACTTCATCCGACATGAACGGTCTTTTATCTTTGCTCTTTAATCTTTCTTCTAAAACCTTTGTTCTTTTATCTTTGCTCTATAATCTAAATAGCTTAATGTAATTGATTAAAACTAGCACTATAGCATCCAATACAGTCATTGAAGAAACCAATAACCTCTCTTCTCTCAAAAAAGGCGACATCCAAATCTGGAGCATCCCCTTAGATGCCAATGAAAAGTTTAGAGCTGCTTGTCTAAATGCTCTAGGCGAAAAAGGTAGGGAAAGAATCTCCTTCTTCAAGTTCAAACAAGTGCAAGAGAGTTATATTATTAGCCAAGGAGGCTTAAGACTTTTACTGTCCTATTATTTAGGGATTCCTGGAGAAGAAGTTCAACTCGGAAGATTAAGCAAAGGCAAACCATTCTCAATAGACAATCCGACCCTTCGATTTAATATGTCCAATTCAGGAAGGAAAGTGGTTTACGCCTTTTCTATGGATGAAGAAATAGGCCTTGATTTAGAGCGGATCAGAGAAATGTCTGACTTGGATGAACTAATAGAAAAGAACTACAATAGCTACGAACAGAATTACATCAATAAATTACCAGAGAAGCGACTATACCGTTTTTTTAAATTCTGGACAATCAAAGAAGCTTATTTAAAAGCAATTGGAGTAGGGATGAGGATTCCTCCGGAAGATTTAGAGTTTGGCGTGCAAAATGGTGTTTACACCTTGCAATCCATCAGAGGAGAGGTTGATACCGAAGATTGGGTTTTTAAAGATTTTGAATTGGAGGATGGCGCCTATGTTGGAACCTTGACAATCAAGAATGTTAATGCCAATATTAGTTTGAGGGAAGTGGTGTAAGCTAATTGTATTTCTTTCACGCCACTTAAAAATTGTTCTTCAAATTAATTCTGATCAAAAATCATTTGTCAAAATACCGTCAAAGGTATTGCCTTTGACGGTATTTTATTAAATTCTTTCAGATTGAGGTTTCCGCTATTTTATGACCGTCTCTCCATTTACAAAAGTTGCAAATCGACCCAATTTTTTGTCGTGAACTGGCTCATTGCTATCATATGGCCATCCACCAAAATGTGTTTTTCTATATTCTTGCATGATCTCATTTATTCCTTCTTTTGAATTGGCAACAAAAGGGCCGTGTTGCACCAAAGGTTCATTCATTGGTTTTCCTTGTAAAAAAAGTAAATAAGATGTTTTTGACGAATTCTGAATTTGGATGTCTTCCTTTGAGTTTAGTTGAACTAACTTTTTTTGAGTAACTTCTGTACTATTAATAGCTATACTATCTCCTTCATAATAAAAGAGTGTTCGTGTAATATCTTCATCTATTCCTGAAATAGAGAATTTTGCATTAGGGTTTAGTTTTATAGTCCAAATTTGGAGTTTGTTTTCCGGATCGGAGGCCCAAGAATCTGGATTTGGATTGAGTGCTACTTTTTCGTTTAAAGTACCGGCTATCAAATCAACTTCCGTTAGGTTGCCGTTTTCATCTTTTGATTTGATTTTTGGAATATCCTCATTCCACATCATTTTGTAATATGGGTCTACCTTTTTATTTTTTTTAGGTAAATTTAACCAGAGTTGAAAAATTTCAAAAGGGTTTTTATCTTCATTTAGTAAAGGAAACATTTCAGCGTGTTGCACACCTTTTCCTGATGTAAGCCATTGTACATCACCGTTTCCAAATCGTCCTTTTCCGCCAAGAGAGTCAGTATGATCGACCATTCCTTTAGTAACAATACTTATCGTTTCAAATCCAGAATGAGGATGACCAGGGAATCCTGGCACATTTGTTCCGTGATACATATTCCAACCATCTTTAGAGGCAAAATCTTGTCCTATAGCTCGTCCATCTAATGAGGCGTTTGGCCCCAAGTTTTCATTGCCTCCAGGATACTCATCATAATGATAAGAGCAAAAAATAAATGGATCTTGCGTTTCCCAAGGAAGAGTTAATGGTTTTATGTTTTTTATTGCTGTTTTAGTCATTTTTTTAGTTTGTGTGAACCCTATTTTTGATAGGATAAGAATACCTATTGTGGTCAATGAAATTTTTTTTATAAAATTACCTCTATTCATCTTTTTTTCGTAAAACGATAATGTATTTGAAGGACAGTTATCGATTTGTTTCTTCAATTCTACTGTTGGTGGATTTATAGTCCAAATTTCGTGACTTAATTATCTCCGTGCATTCATCTAGATTAATAAAACAAAAAAATATATTTATAGCAGATGATTAAGTTCGTTTTTTTTAACGTTTAAATAATCTAGGTTGTACTCGTTGGTTGCTATAATCAAAGGTATTCTTCGTGCAACTTTAATTCCTGAGTTTTCCCATACTTTTATTTTTTCCGGATTATTAGAGAGTAATGCTATTGACTTTATTTTCATATGCTCAAGTGCCTGAACAGCAATTGTAAAATCTCTTAAATCAGTATCAAAACCCAAAGAATGATTTGCTTGTATCGTATCTTGGCCTAGATCCTGCAAGGCATAAGCATTGATTTTATTAAAAAGCCCAATGCCTCTACCTTCTTGTCTTAAATAAACGATAATACCTGTCTTTTTTTTTGCGATTTCACGCATGCTTTCATCAAGTTGTTGACCACAGTCACACTTTTTAGAACTGAAAACATCACCCGTCAAACATTCTGAATGAATCCTTGTTAAGACATCTTCCTGATCCGTTAAATCACCTATATACAGAAGACAATGTTCATGTATGTCACCTTCTTCCTTGAAAGAAATAATATTAAAAGCACCATATTTGGTAGGCAGTTTCGCTTTATTTGAAAATGTTATTTTCATTGTTTTTCGATTGTAAACATGTACAAAAGTCAATATTTAAAACTTGTGATGCATTCATCTAGATGAAGAAATGAAAAAAATTAATGTGAACGTGCAATTTTGCCTCTTATGGTACTAAGCGCTTGAGGTGTAATCCCTAAATATGTCGCAATCATGCGTTGAGGAACGCGGTTAGGTAAGTCTGGGTAAGTATTTAAAAAGTAATTATAACGGTCTATTGCCGGTGACCCCATTAGCATAAGGACTCTACGTTGTAATTTACCTAACCGTCTGTATAAAAGCTGCGTGTTTTCTACAATTTTTTCTTTTGGCAAATCAGCATTGAATAGATAATCTTTATTAAAGATAATTATCTCTGAGTCCTCTAAACAATCAATAAATAGTTTCACAGGTTCATTAAACTCTAAAGCTTCTAAATCAGCAATTATCCAACCTGTCGGAGCAAACATAAAAATATGCTCTTTTCCTTTACTATCTATAATGTAGCTTCTTAAAAGTCCTTTTTTAACGTAAAAAGTTGAAGCTTGAAAATCTCCATCTCGCTGAAGAAAATCTCCTTTTTGGAACTGTTTTCTTTTAGCATTGGGATCAAGGTTTAGTATTTCCGTTAAATTTTCCATTTTTATTTAATGCACGGCAACATCCGAATTAGGCAAGCAGGTGTAACAGTTATATTTGATTCTTAATAAATGTAACAATTTTTTGTTGCACATTTTCAATGTCATTATTGGAAGAATAAAACTGAATAGGGTTTAAATTATCTAAATCGTTGATTAATGCAATATTTACAGCTATTATAGGCCATTCTGAATATCAAACATAGCGTTGAAAAGTTAGATGCATTTTATCTCATTCATTTCACACCACTCAAAAAGAAATCAGAAATGACTTCAGCCGCATTAATTTCCTGAGAAATTTTCCCTAAAAAAATTGACTTAAAATCTTTCTTTCTTCCTGGCCATGCATGACCACCGCCTATAACTTTGTAGAGTACAACTTTGTTTTTAGCCGTTTCGGAAGCTGAAAAATATTTAATTACCGTTGTTTTATCATTCGGATCGTTCTCAATAATGAGTGAATCTTTTGGATAAAGACATTTATTTTTAGCCACCCAATATTCGGCTGTCGGTAAAAATCCTTTGGTCGAGTATTTGTTTTTACCCTTCACTTTTCCACCTTCATATTGTAAAAGCGGATCATCTGTGGATCCAATGAGTAAAAGCGGAATGGTACTGCCGCTTGTCGCATACGTATCAATCGGATTAAATAAATTTGAACAAACCATTGCTATCCCCGATAATTGATGGGGCAATTTACTTGCTAATAAAGCAGACATAAAACCACCATTCGAAATTCCGCAAGCAAATATTTTAGTGGTATCAACCGAATAATTTAAAGCAAGTGTATCAATTAACTGATTGATAAAACCAATATCATCAATCTCATTTCTTGGTGCTGCACCAACCTCGATTTGAATTCCCCATGACCTTTTATAACCTTGCGGATAACATACAATAAAGTCTTTTTGGTCAGACTGTGCATTAAATCCAGAAAAACCGGCAATTGCTTTCGCTCTGCTTGTTATGCCGTGTAAAACAAAAATTATTGGATACTGCTTCTCAGCGTCGTAATTCTCGGGAAGATGGACAAGATATGACCGATCGAAATCCTGATAGGTGAATTGAGAATATGTTGTTTCGTTTTGCACAAAGGAATACTTACAAGAAACAAATTGACTGCTTAGAATAAAAACCAGAAGTAGATATAGAATCTTTTTCATTTTTTTGTCTCTCAAAAGTATTTTCGCAATTAAATTTTAGTCGTTTTGTAATACGAATCTAATTTAAGCTATAATAGTTATATTTGAATGAACTGATAGCCGATTTTTATGGAACCAACTAGAACTTTTGATTTTCTTCAACGATATAAAGACAAATTTCCTGACAAAGATGACGCTCTTGCTGGGAAGGTCAATAAAGAATGGGTGAAGTATAGCTCACAAGACTATATAAAGAATTCGAACAGCATTAGTCAAGGATTAAAAGAATTAGGGTACAAAAAGGGGGATAAAATTGCCACAATAACCAATAATCGTCCTGAATGGAATTTTGTAGACATGGGAATGGCGCAATTAGGAATTGTACATGTTCCTATTTTCGCTACGCTAAGTACGAATGGGTTTCGCGATATTTTAACGCACGCTAAGGTAAAATGCGTATTTGTTTCTGACAAAGCGCTTGCTGACAAAATTGCGCCTTTGGTAAACGAAATTGCAACGCTTGAAAAAGTCTATTCATTTGATGCCGTTGAAGGAATTAGTCATTGGAAAGAGGTGCTTGAACTTGGAGAGCAACATGGGGAAAAGCATAGTGCAGAAATAGAGACAATCAAAACTGGTATTCATGAGGATGATTGTGTTACCTTGATCTATACATCAGGAACAACAGGAACTCCAAAAGGTGTAATGCTTTCTCATAAAAATTTAGTAAGCAATGCAAAGGTGGCTGCAGGGGTTTTTAAACTGCAACCAAATCATAGGTATTTAGGCATTCTCCCAATTTGTCATGCAGGTGAGCGAATGGGAAACTACCAAACACAATACTCAGGCTGTAGTATTTATTATGCAGAGAGTTTGGCAACAATTGCTGATGATTTAAAGGAAGTTAAGCCGCATGGATTTGGTGCTGTTCCTCGTATTCTTGAAAAAGTGTATGATAAAATCATTAATAAGGGTGAGAAATTAACGGGGATAAAAAAGAAGTTGTTTTTTTGGGCCTTGGATTTAGGTCTAGATTATGAAATAGATAAAAAGAATGGGGCTTTCTATGAAATGAAACTCAGCATTGCAAACAAGATTATTTTCAGTAAGTGGCGTGAGGCTATGGGTGGAAATGTTATTTCCATTGGAATAGGGGGAGCAGCTTTACAACCTCGATTAGAAAGAGTATTCTGGTCAGCAGGGATCAAATTGTTGAATATGTACGGTTTAACTGAGACGTCTCCAATTATTACCATCAATAGAGCAGCATCTCCATTAGTCCAATTGGGTTCTGTAGGTGCCGGAGTTGAAGGGGTAGAATTGAAAATAGCCCCAGATGGAGAAATTCTTTGCAGAGGAGACAATGTGATGATTGGTTATTACGATAATGAAGAAGCAAATAAGGAAGCAATAGATGAAGATGGCTGGTTTCATACGGGAGATATTGGCGTATTAGATGAGGGCAAATTCTTAAGAATTACCGACAGAAAAAAGGAGTTATTCAAATTATCAAACGGTAAATATGTATCGCCACAATCTGTTGAAAATGCATTTAAAGAATCAGTTTATATTGATCAATTGATGGCAATTGGAGAGGGAGAGAAATTTGCAAGTGCAATTATTACTCCCAATTTTGAAGCTTTAAATCATTGGTGTAAAGAAAATGGTGTTGATACTTCAGATAAAAAGGCAATGATCAAGAACGAAAAGGTGATTGCGCTTTATAATTCAATCATTAAGGAGATTAACCCTAAAGTTGAGAAAGATGAACAGCTCAAACGCCAAAAACTGGTTACTGATGAATGGACGCCAGAATCAGGAGAGCTTTCTCCAACGTTAAAATTAAAGAGAAGAGTTTTAAAGGCTAAATATCAAACGGAAATCGACCAAATTTTCGGGAATTAAGTTAAAAAAGTACATTTAAACAACTAGTTACGCATTAAAAAGAGCCCATTTATATGATGATGCAGTTTTATAGAATCCTTTATACTTTTATTCTCAGTAGAAGATATCGCGTTAAAATTGAAGGAGTTGAATTGTTGCAAAAAGAAGGCGGTAAATTGATTCTTCCTAATCATCAATCGCACATGGACCCTCAGCTTATTGGCGTACTGTTTTTTAAGCATACGCCAATTGTTCCCGTTGTGAATGAATCGTTTTTTAAAATTCCTTTCGTCAGTTTTTTTCTAAAAAGATGGGGGGCCATTCCGGTGGCACAATTCGATAAAGGAAACAGAGATCCTAATGTATTACAGAATATTTTTGCTGGAGCGAATGCTGCATTAGACGAAGGTAAAAGTGTTATTATTTATCCATCTGGTCAATTACAAGACCTTGGGATTGAGAAAATAAAAAATAAACAAGCGGCACATACGGTTGTTTCCAACTTATTTGATGAAAGTGATGTGCGCGTTTTAGGAGTAAGAGTGTCGGGACTTTGGGGCTCAACATTTTCTAAAGCCTGGAAAGGTCAACAACCTCCATTTCTGCAGCGGTTTTTAAGAGGTATTGGTTATTTCTTTGCGAATTTAATTTTTCTCAGTCCCAAACGAAATGTTGTTTTGGAAATTGTTGACATTACGGATGAAGCAAAAGAACAATCAAAAAATGACCGACGAACATTTAATATTTATTTAGAGGAATTTTATAATGTCAATGGAATTGAAGAAGTAAGCTATATAAGGCACTTTTTCTGGGCTCCTAAAACGAGGCGGAAATTGCCTCAGAATATAGTTGACGCTTATAAAAAAATGTCCTAAAAAAAGTTAGCGTTTGATTTTGTTTGCGGAGAGGAAGACAGTTGTTTAATCCTCTTGTAATATTTAGCGGCTAAACGGAATAAATCAGAGTTAGTATTTTATAGTCAATTAAAATTTGCCCTAACCAACTAGTTAATGCTTAAAGATTATTACTAGTATTTATATGTTTATTATGAAATTAGAGGATTTAAAAGAAGATGTATTGAATTATAAAAATACACTGAAAAATATTAATCAAAAAAGAAAGCTGTGGCATACGGAAACAAAAGCTTTAATATTAAACACATTGAAAAGTATTACGAAGACGTATGAACTCGATTGGGATATTGAAATAATGGAATCAACCCGGAATTTAGAAGGGATTAATCTAACCCTTGGGAATAGTATTAGCAGTACATATAGTGAGGATGAAAAAGGGAAAAAAAGATATGCTAAAACAGGGGGTAACTTAGTTTTCTCACAGGCTTATAATGGTGATGTTTTCATAATTTTTATGACGCCAAGTATTGATAATTTTAATATTCCACAGGATCCTCAAAAAATAATTGGAAAGGTAAATCCCGCTAAAATTAACGAAGAATTTATTATTCTGCACATTTCACAGTTTTTGATAGAACTTGCGGATTGGGAAAGTTTAATGTCTTCCCATATTATTGGTTTTAAAGCCTAATTTGGGCCTTATATCTTTTCTGTTATTCCTTCGGTCATTTTGGGAAATATTAATCTGCTTTTCGCTAAGATTAAAAATTTAAATATTACTTAGAACGTTCCGTAATTTTTCTTGAACAGCCTTTGCAGGAATTTCTAAAGCAGCGTTTCCAACGCTACCCATTGCGGCAGAAGGATCAATGATTGCAATTTCAACATCTCCATTTCCTAATTCACGAAGGGTAACATTGCAAGGTAACATAGTGCTTATGGTTGGTTCTATGCTAATTACTTGGTCGGCATAACTAGGATTACATGCACCTAAAATTACGTGGGGCAGATAATCTTTATCCAATTTCTTTTTCATGGTAGCTTGTATGTCAATTTCAGTAAGAACGCCAAAACCTTCTTTTTTTAACTCTTCTTCTACCTTTGGACGAATAGCCGCAATGGTAGTTCCGTTAATTATTTTTGAATTGTAATATTTCATATTCTGTTTGTTTAATGTTCTTAAATAGTGTCTGATCAGAGATGGCCGAATATTCACATCCCGCTAGCGATCACAACGAGTCGATTTAGATGCGATTGCATGTGTATTATTTTCCCCATAAAAATCTATCAAATGTGCCTTATAATGATCCATCCAAACACCTAAGTTGTTTTCATGGCTTTTTTCACAAAAAAATCAGCGATTTTGACTGCGTCCAACAATGGTTTTAATGGCTGCTTTTACTTTACTAGTTGCGCCTGAAATTGCGAGTTCAACAGTGTCAGCTTGGTTTTTAACTGCAATCGGTTGTTTACCTTCCAGTCGTGCTTCAAGAAGACATGATATCTCATTAAATCCTTCTTTAATTCCATTTTCATCTTTTAAATGAACTTCAATACGGGTGATATGCGATTCGAATCTTTCCAATTCTTTTGCTATTTGAGTAGAAAAAAAATCGACTTGATTTTTAGCTCCTTTAAGTGTTTTGTCTGTACTTATTTGAATTATCATGCTTATATTTTATTTGTTTATGATCGTTAATTTTCATTATACACTTTAATTTCTACAACGTGCTTAAAGCTTAGCTCTTTTTATTAAATTTCATTGTATTTGGATAGATACATTGCATTATGTTATCCAACAGTCACATTGAAAAGATAACCAACTAATGCAGTTAAGCCCATTGCAACTGTTCCCCAAAACGTAATTCTAATAACTGCTCTACTAATGCTAGATCCGCCAGCTTTTGCAGCTAATGCTCCTAAAATGATGAGAAAAATTATGCCAAATCCGTAAAGAGAATATTCCAAACTTTCTAAAGGAAGAAAAAGTACAACTAAGAAGGGAAGCAAGCCTCCTATTGTAAACGCAGCCCCAGAAGTAAACGCCGCTTGAACGGGCTTTGCTTGGCTAACTTCGTTTATTCCTAATTCATCTCTTACATGCGCTGCTAAAGCATCTTTTTCCGTCAATTCTTTAGCGACGATCATTGCAGTTTCTTTTTTCAGACCTCTCTTTTCGTAAATATCTGATAAACGCTGCAATTCAATTTCAGGCATTTCTTCCAATTCTATCCGCTCTCTTTCAATATCCGCTTCTTCTACATCAGTTTGAGAACTAACTGAAACGTATTCTCCTGCAGCCATTGATAACGCACCAGCGACTAATGCTGCTAAAGTTGCTAGAATTACTGGTTCTCTTATGTCACTTGCGGCAGCAACACCAATGGCAACACTGGCAGTTGATAATATTCCATCATTTGCACCAAGAACAGCTGCTCTTAACCAATTACTCCGAGTTATGTAATGATTATCTAAATAACTATCTAGGTCATCTGTATTTTCAGTCATTTATTGAGTTTTGCTTAAGGTACAAATAAGTACGTTGCTAAACCGTTCCTTAATACTATTTATGCTCTCATCCACCACATCCACCGCTTTCTTCGGCAAGAATTGTGTTAAATTGCTCAACACTTATGAATTGTGGGATATAGTCATAATCCAATTCAATCAGTTTCTCGATAAATTTCCGCATATGATTATTCGATCCACATTCCAACTTCTCGTAAGCATCTAAAATGTCTTCTTGATCAGTCCGCATTATAAATTCATCAATATCAAATATATCAACATCCTCAATGGTAGCGCCTACAATAAAAGCATCTAATAAAGATGAATCTGTCTTGGCAATTAAGGAATTGTATAAGTGTTGCAATTCAACATTGTTGAACACACCTCTTTCAGTTGATGCAGGGTCTTCGATATCGTAATCATTTAACAGCACAAGTATCTTGTCCATGTGTTTTTGTTCACTTGCTGAGATACTTTGAAAAACAGCATCTCCATATAAATCAAATGCATACAAATAAACATCTCTAGCCAATTTTTCTTCTTCGCGTAGATATTCTAAATCTGCAATTTCTTCGGTAGATAAGTCAGCCTGTTTATTACATGAACCAAGTGTCATTGTTACCGCGCCAATACTTAATAGCGCTATTCCTGATATTAAAGTTTTAACTTTCATAATTAACGTTTTAAATTCACTTTAAGTTAGTGATTATTGACCTTTTGGACTGTAACACTTGTTACATAGTGACAAGTGATTCGCACTTAATTTAGTCTGCCTCAAAAAAGGTGTTGAATTCGGTGAATTTCACTTTTAAGTCCGATAGTTGGACATTTGCTTCATCAATTGATTTGACCGACATAAGTTCGTGCATTGAACCTTCAACTCCGCCAAAAAAGACATGAATTTGATCAAATAATTCACCTGTATAATCTTTATCAGACATGACCGTTTTCACGTCTGAAAAAATGGTTTTTCCAAATTCGTTATAGTCCTCAACCTTGTCAGATTCGAATGTATTAATCTGATCAGCGGTCGTGTTAATCAATTCGATTGAGCTTGCCTTTAGTTTCCATTTTTCACCATCATTGAGTGATAAACTACTGCTTTGCATGTGATGATTTGGTGTTGCGCCAAAATCCATATCAAATAGGGCTTCTGCGATCAACTTTAGTTCCGATTGGTCGTACGCGGCTTTTGGCATTAGATTAAACTTACGCAAGGCTCCAGGCATCAAAGATTTCTCTTCCGTTGGATCATTGACCATATCCATAACAGCCGCTACAAATTCAGTTTTATCAGGATAGACAGGTTTGTAATGCTCTTGCACACGTAGCATTGGAGGTGCTATCATTTCTGATTTCTTTGCAGGGTCAGGTGTTTTGAAGTGACATGCGAAACAGTTTTGCTCCATGAGTAATTCTCCCTCATTCATCATTGCTGTTTCATCACTGTTATCTGCAGGTATTCCTTCGTTATTTCCTGCATCATTTGCACCGCAACTCACTGCGATACTGGCTAAAATGCCGATTGTTACTAAACCACTAATCTTTATACTTTTCATAATAAATGTTTATCAATTATTTAAGTTAGTCTTTATCCTCTCACGGGTCTGTAACTCTTGTTACACATGGGGGGATTGGCGCAGTTGCCTAACATAATTCTCTTCGGAAAACGCATTCAATTGGGTGAAATTTTATTTTTTGGATTTGACAACGCCTACCTTTTTCTTCATCATTTGTGAATGGACAAAAAATACAATATTCGATAAAAACAATCCTAAAATAATAGCGTTTGGAATTGCGGCTAGTGATAAGAGCGCAATTCCAATAGCTGTAGCGGCTCCGTAATAAAATTGTAATGGAAATTTAGTTGGAGAAGTTTTTGGTTCAACAATAATTGCAGCGCCCACAAATAATATACTAATCGCGTACGATAAAAATGTGGTACCATAGAAGTTAAAGCCATAAGCAATAGCCAAAGAAATTATGATAAAAGTTAAGGCTATAGGGTGTCTCTTCATACGTCCTACATTAAAGGTTAAAGCCAGTATTATTGGTATGATGGGAAGTGCCACTTCATTTCCAAGAATAGGAAAACGAATATCAATTCCCGTCCAATCTACCGGAGGAACACCTATTGCTGGAATTATAAAAGAGATGAGGGTCACCACAGCCACGGAAAAAATGACGGGATTAAAAATGTTTCGCTTTTTATGCTTTATAAAGAATTTAGAAACAAAAAGAAGTAAAATGACTAATATTCCTCTAATTGGCTCAGGGTCTGCATGCGAGAGGATAAGTACTATAATTAACACGCTTATCAAGGTGTTTTTATACGTCTTTTTCTGATCCACAAATTTCTTTAAAAGAAAAAAGATAAGGGTTGAAAGTGCTATTAAGCCCAAGCCTAAAAGTGCAAATTGAACTCCCTCTGTTTTCCCTGCTACAACAAAAACATTAACGATTTTCATCACTGTCAGGATGAGCAAAAAGGTCAAAAAATGATCGTAGGGAGTTAACCCTTTAAATAAGCGAACTATTCTTGTCATATTACATGTATATTATTTTGACTTTTTTATAACAATTCGTATCAACCGGGAAACTCGCATCCTCAAAATTAGGGCGATTGCCTAGGCCGATAGAACTATAATTTGTAAAACCGATTCCCTCTGTAGGTAGAATCCATCCTTTTTTAATCTTTCCATTCATATCCTCGTCATGCAAAATGTTAAGCGCATAATTACCTTTTGGTATATTTTCAAAGATGACTTTGGCTTCCCCATCTTGGATGACTCCATCTTTTTGACGGTAATAATTTTCATAATGTTCATCTGGTATGGATCCCTCTTTATTATATAAGGTGAACTGCACGTTTCCTGTAGAATTTCTTAGACCATCTACATGAACCATGATTTTACAGTTGTCTAGCTCCGTCTCATTGTCAGATTGAAATGACCACAAAGTAAGTCCTAAAATTACTCCGCTTATAGCGATTAATGCTTTATTCATAGAATTCCTATTTTTAGATTAAAAGAGATTGATTTTTATTGCTGGATAGGTTCATTTTTTGTTTTGCTAAAACGTTCTTTAATACTATCCACGACGTAATAAACAACCGGCACTAAATACACCGTAAGAATTAGTGATGAGGTAACGCCCCCAATGATTACCCAGGCCAAACCATTTTTCCATTCAGCCGCCGAACCTGTTGCTAAAGCAATGGGTAACATCCCAACAATCATAGAGATACTCGTCATTAAAATGGGACGCATTCTTCCTTTTCCAGCTTCAATCAATGCATCTTTATAATACATTCCTTGTGCTTTCAATTGATTGGTGAAATCGACAATTAAAATGGCATTCTTAACTACAAGTCCCATTAACATAATCATGCCAAGCATGGCAAAAAGACTTAAGTGACTTATGGAGAGGTTTAAAGCGAGCAAAGCACCAATAACCGCAACTGGAATTGAAAATAGCACTACAAATGGATAGATGAAACTATCATATAATGCGACCATAATGAGATAAATCAAAAGGAAAGAAATCAAGAGTACGGAACCTAAGGCTCCAAAACTATCATTTTGCCGCTTAATGTCACTTCCCCAAGTCATATTCATTCCTTCTGGTAAAGGATTTTCTTTGATATACGCAACTACATCATCTGCCACCGTTCCAGAAGGTCTTCCTAAAGCATCCGAAGTTAAAGTAACTGCAGGTTGCCGATCTTTCCGTTCTAATAAAGAAGGAGAATTATCTTGTACAACTGTTGCAAATTGTGACAGTTTTAAAGGGATGCCCATTGGATTAATGATGGTCATGTTTTCCAAATCGCTGTAGTTCTCCCGATTTACATTGTCGTATTGAACTCGGATCGGATATTCTGTTCCGTTTTGCGTGAGTTTAGCGTCATCATTCCCCGTTAAGGCAGTTCTAACTGTCATTCCTAAATACCCGCCAGTAATTCCTAAGCGTTGCATTTTATCATAATCGGGTACAATTCTAAATTCAGGATTTCCTTCTTCAACCGACAATTGAACATTATCTGAACCGGGTATTTTTTCGATTACTGTTTTTAGCTCATTCCCCGTAGCCATAACCTTGTCAATATCATTACCACTTAAAGTAATTTCAATTGGAGCAGATCTTGGAATCAAGCCCAATCCAACCATAGAATAATTAACCCCTGGAAATTGAACACGCAATTGATCTCTTAAATCTTTCATATAAACGTCAGTTGCCTGATCGTCTCTTTCGGCCTTTGCTTTGAGTTGAATGGTAAATTCAGTTTTATTTTCGGCACCTACACCCAAACTTCCAATACCAGTACTTGGTCCACCTATATTGCTAAACACGGTTGAAATATCGGGCTGATGTAATAAAAAGTCTTCAATTTGATAGGACTTAATATTATTCTCTTTTATCGTTGTGAATTTGTCATATTCAAGGCTTAATTTAAATTTCCCTTGATCTCCTGTTGAGATGAGCTCTTTTCCAATAATATTTTGCTTGAACATTAATCCTGTTAAGGCGAATAGGGCGAGGAGAATTCCTGTAAAAATGAGCTTATGATTCAAGACCCACTTTAGCTGATTACCATACCAATTCGTGAAATTGTCTAGTTGTTTTTCAAACCACAATAAGAACTTATTGAAGATATTGGTCGGTTGTAGATCCTCTGATTTCCCAATCCGTGAAGCCATCCAAGGGGTTAGCGTAAACCCAACCAATAAACTGGTTAGGGTAGAGGTAATGACCACAACAGAAAACTGCATGAGCATATCTGCCACAAAAACCTGCAGAAATAAAATCGGTATAAACACGACTATATCAACCAAGGTGATGGATAGTGCTGAGAAACCAATCTCCATTCTACCCTCCATTGCTGCAACATCCTTCTTTTTGCCCATATCCAAATGGCGTTGAATATTTTCCAATACAACGGTTGCATCATCCACCAAAATCCCGATAATTAGGGACATGGCTAAAAGAGTCATTAGGTTAAGCGTATAACCTAGCATCCACATAACAGCAAAGGCTGTAACTAATGAGGTTGGAATGGCAACCAAAACAATCAATGCATTTCTAAAGCTTCTCAAGAATAAGAGCATGACTAAGGAAACCAAAATTACCGCCATGATTAAATCGAATACAACAGAATTTACAGCTTCAATTGTATTGTCAGTGCTATCATCTGCAATTATAAATTTCACATTGCTCAATGTATTCTGTCCTTCAATTTCTAATAATGTTTCTTTTACTTTTCGAGAAACATCCACCGCGTTGGCATCACCTTGTTTTTTGAGGAGTATACCAATACCGTTTTGGCCATTATAACGACTAATGGATGTGATCTCTTTCACGCTATTAGTAACGATAGCAATATCTTTCACGTAAATAGGGTTGCCTGGAAAAGGCATGGCAACTTGCACCATTTCAATGTCCGAAATAGCTGTGTATTTTCCTGCAACACGAACTGAATTGCTTTGCACATCATTCGTGATTCTACCTGCAGGAACATCAAAACCGGAGCGATTTATAGCTTCAACCACTTGTAATAAAGAGATTTGATGCTGTTCTAGTTTAGATTGATCGACTTTTACGTTGATTTCTCGCTCTTCGCCGCCAAGGATTGTCAATTCTGCTACCCCTTTTATTTGTTGAATTTGAGGCAAATAATCATCAATCATTTTTTGATAAAATACCGTAGACGCATCACTACTTGTGGCACTGATAGACATAATAGGCAAGTCATTTGGAGAGACTTTACTCATGACAGGACTCAGTATTTCATCTGGCAAATCTGTCCTTATATTGTCAATATACCGCTGGGCATCTTGCATGGTTTTATCCAAATCTGTCCCGTATTCCAAGTTGGCAATAATAACCGAAGCGTTGGGGAGTGATTTAGTCACCAAATATTCTACACCTTCTAAATTTGATAAGGCATCTTCAATTTTACGGGACACAGAGGTTTCAACCTCTTGAGGTTCCGCGCCAGGATAAACCGTTTTAATAACCACTACGGGCTGATTAAAATCGGGCATTAACTCATAACTTAAATTGGTAAATCCAATGTATCCTAAAAGGATAAAAACACCGAATAAAACAATGATGAGAGAAGGTCTTTTTATTGATATTTCTGTAATATTCATACCCTTAATTTATTTGTTTGATTCTAATGTTTCAATCGTGACATTTGCATTGTTAAATAGGTTTATAAAACCTCCAGTAACAATTATATCTCCTGCAGCAACACCCGAACTGATTGTGACAAAATCTCCGCTTCTATTTGCAATTGAAACTGGTGTTAAAACAGCTTTTCCATTTATTACCAGATATACTTTTGGGCTAATGTCTGAGCCAATAATACACCTAGAAGGAATTTGAACTTCATTCGAATTTTGCGCACCGCTATTTGTAAAAACCTTACCAAACATTTTTGATTTTAGCGGTATCTCACTGCTATTTTCAATTTCAAATTCGGCCAAAAAATTGTTACCCATATTCCCTTTACTGCTGGTGTAAATTAACTTCCCAATTAAAGTAGCGTTGGGGAAGGCATCAGCTGAAATGATGTATGACTCACTATTTTGAAACTGGTTCAAATCGCGCTCAGTTAAATTTATTGCAAACTTCAACTGACTCATATTCGTTAATTCAATTAAAGGCATTGCTGGTGCTGCAAAAGCGCCAACTTCTGCAAATTGTTTGGTCACAATGCCTGCAAATGGTGCTTTAATTGTAGTCATGCGAATTTGCTCTTGAATAATTTTACGTTCTGTTTGTGCCGTCTCCAATCCCAAAAGTGTTTTCTCCAATTTTATACCCTGTATGGCGTCGTTATCTGCCAGTTTTTGATAACGGTCAAGATCTTTTTCTAAACCACCAATTTGTGTATTAATCGCTTTTAGTTTTAAGCGCAATAAGTCATCATCTATTTTAAGAATGGATTGTCCCTTTTTTAATAGATCCCCCTCCTTTACATAAATTTTCACGATTGCTCCCTGAATATCTGCATTAACTTTCACTTCATTAAACGGCTCAAATGTCCCCGTAAATGATTTGATTTCTGTTTGCGACTCATTGGACACTTTCTCTGCTAACACATTGATTGGAGCCTCCTTATCGTAATGATAAATTCTATTTTCTGATGTGGATTTATTCAATTTTAATTGCACAACTATCAAGGCGATAATTGAAACTAAAATGGCAATACCTATTATTCTTTTAAACATGATTTTTAATTTTTATGCAATGATTATCTGAAAGGATTCAACTATTTCAGAATGTTTCCTGTTATTTTTTGTAATTCCAAATCCGCAACAATACTTTCAATTACCGCAGTTAAATAATTTTGTTTTGTCTGTCGTAACTCGTTGTCTGCTTGAATAACATCTAATGTGGATGCTATACCTTGCTGATGTTGGAGGTCAACTTCTGAGTATATTTCTTCTGCTAAAGCAACTTGTGCTAACCTGATCTCTATTTGGTCTAGCGCCACTTTTAAATTTTCCTGGGCATTGTAAATGCCGAGATTGGTTTTATCAACTATTGTTGCCTCTTGCAATTGCAGGTTCTCATGCTCAATTCTTTTTTGTGAAATTTGCTTATTTGTAACTGTTCCATTAAATAGGGGATAGCTCACTTTTAGTCCTACAAAACTCAAAGGGTAAAAATTGAGAAAATCGTTTGGAGCAACGTCATAGCCATAACCATTGGTTCCTAAATATCCAACGATACCAACATCCGGAATGTATCTCGATTTCTGCAGCGACTTTATATCTGCTGTTACCAATTCTTGCTGGAAACGGTTAATGCCTATTTCTAGCGAAGGTTTCGTATCGTATGTTTGCGTGGTAGTCAAATTAATAAGGGGATCAATTGCTAAGTCAAAATCCATTGAAAGTCCCATATAAAGCTTTAGGCCATTTAAAACTTGAGTTGTTTTTGACTCAATTTGGTCGCGTTGCGAATTCAAAATGGAAAGTTGCAGTGCTACTTTTTTAACATCTGTTCCCGTGGCAAGCAATGCTTCTTGCAGTTGTTTTACATTATCCAAGACTTTTTCAGTATTGCTAATGCTACTTTCCAAAAAAAGCTCTTTGTTCATCAGCAGCTGCGCATTTCTATATAAGGCAGATACTTCAAAATAGATCTGTTCTTTCGTTTTTTGAATTTGAAGATCGACAGTATTTATTGCAATCTCCGTTTTGTCAATTGCTCCATACAATTTGGCAGAGTAGATAGGGATTTGGATCGTTAAATTCCCATTGATATTGTGAGGAACACCAAATTGCGCTTCTTTAAACTGACCGTCAGGACCGCCAAAAACTGAAAGAGGCATCAACTGATAGGGGAGGTCTACAAAGTATTTGTATTCTCCATTGGCAGTTACTTTTGGGATTAAATTCGCTTTTACCTCTTTATTTTTCAAAAGCGCAATTTCGTTCTGGTTTTCCAGAATTTTTACAGCATTATTATTTACTAGCGCTGTGTCAATACATTGTTCGAGTGTCCAAATTTGAGCGAAACTCATTGTACCGACAAAAAGCGAGATAAACAATACAGCTGATTTTAAGTTTATATATGACATAATTTTAATTTTTAGCTTTCAATTCCTGCCGTTTTATCGTTGATGCGAAAATGGCTAACAATACTGTCATTGCGACTCTGAAAATCATTGCGCCCACGGTCTTGGTTTCATATAAGCCACCATTTACGATATGCACAAAGAACAAAATTTGTCCTATAATCAAGACAGCAACGGCTACGAGTAGGGGCTTTACAATCCATGTTTTGCGCTGTAGTATTCCAATTGCCGCAAGTAGGTAGAGTATGCCTGCGATAAAATTGGCCCAAACTACTACTAGCACGTAATTTCCTTCCTTGGCGCGAATGCCAAACAAATCTAAAAGGACCGAGCTTGTTAAAAACAAGGTTAATAGTCCAAAGAGTATTAGAATTGTTGCGAGTATATATTTTCCTTTTGTTTTCATAATAACACTTTTGTAAGTTAATGTTTACTAACTTGTGTAAGCAAATTTTTTTACTTGATGAGTAATAACTGCGCTTCTTGCACGGCCGTTAACCAATGCACCACATTCTCCGGAATATGTACATAATCACCAGTTTTAAGAACGTGTTTTTCTCCGTTTTCGGATTCATAAACTGTTTCGCCAGAAGTACAAAATAAAACAGCTGGTATTGTTGTGGTATGTTTCGCGAAAACTTCGTTCTTTAGGATTTTAATCGCTCGGATTTCGGCTTTTCCTTCATGTGCTATTTTAAGCGCAGAAACCTTTTTTTCTGCTTTGTGTAAGTTTGCTATATTCATTTGAAATATGTATTAAAAATGGTTAATTCATTATTTAGTTCTGTTGCTATTTCTTCGCCGTCTTCTACTGCTGTAATCCCTATTAATTCTTTGCGTAAATCAATGAATGGTAATAACCATTTGTGCAATTCGTCATGCGCTTGTCCTTTCATTGTGCAGCTAGAGATAACCGTTTTTGTATGATGTTTCAAATCGCCAGATAAGGCCTCATAATCGGCTAATGTTGTTCCACTAAAAGCTTGCATTCGCAATTCTATTGAATCAATTGATACACGCATCCCTTCATCAATCACCCACTTTTGTCCATCTATCATAATAAGATCATGTGGATTTGGTTCTACTTCGGTTGTAGTTACAACAGTAGTATCTATGGCTACGTCCGCTCCTGAATTTTCTTCTTGACTTCCGCAGCCAAAAAGGAATGCACTTATAAGTATTGTTCCTAGTATCTTCATTTTTAGTTTGTTTTTAATATGGTTAATAGTGATTCAATCAAATTATTTCCAACGTGATTCATATCCAATTCAAAATTTGAAACCCGCCATTTATACATTTGTAATCGAAAGGTTCCCATAATAATATGCGTCATTTCCTCGGGTGTAATATTTTTTGTGAATGCTCCCATTTGTTGACCATTTCTTATTACGGGTAATAAATGTTTCATTTTAATCTGCATTATGCTATAAATCTGTTGATTTATCTTATCACTCTCCTCTAAAAGTCCGTCCGAAAAAACAACAACAACAAAATCCGTATTTTGATTAAAAAAATCTATTTGAGTCTTAAAAATAGCTTTGACTTGTGCCTCATTTGATAGGGTAGAGTCGATCTTTTTAAATCGTTCATCCATGTTATGTGCCAGGTATTGCAGCATGCTAATCAAAATCGTTTCCTTATTCTTAAAGTGTCGGTAGATTGCAGCTTCAGAGAAGTCCATCTCTTTAGCGAGCTTTTTTATGGTTAATCCACCAACGCCAGAAGCGGTTAAGATTTTTCCAGCTGCTTCAATAATCTCGAATTGTCTTTCTGTAAAATCCATAATGTTAGTTAGTATTCACTAACAAAGATATGATTTTTTTTATAAGTAGCAACAAAATGCAAGAATAAAATTGAATTTGCGTTTGATTTTGAGTGTTTACAAGGGTACTTGAAGAAGTCAGTTTAGGTCCTTAATCTATTAGAACTAAATACTGTTCGTCTATTTGAAAAGCCAATTTGTAAAAAAAATAGCTTATTGCACCACTATTTTTGAACTATAAACCCCCTTATTTTGAATAACATTTAATAAATAGGTACCACTTGCTAAATTTGGATGGATTGTATATGTGCCATTCAAACCAGGTTCATTAAGAATGAGTTTTCCGTCAATTGAAAAGAGTTCAATTTCAAAATCACCTTCTACTTCAATTGTTATATTGTTTATGATAGGGTTGGGGTAAATAGCAACAGCTATTTGACTTGAATTTTCATTAATTCCGATAAAGTTTTGATTGAGTTTTAATAAAAAATGGTCTATCCATCCCTCACTCGTAAGTTCATAGTTTTCAGCAGGATTTGGATCAAAGTCAGTTTTCCCAACAAAATTACCTGTTATATATAATTCTCCCGCATTATTAACCAAGAGGTCATACGATATGCATTCATTAATTTCAGGTTCAGCAAGTTCCAACAGCACGACGGATTGTTCTACCCAAACGAAATCGCCTGAGACGTCCAACTTTAGAATAAATGTAGAATTGGCATAAGTAAATCCTTCGCTAGCGAGCAAATACTCTTCCTCCCCTGGATCAAAATCAGCAATGCCACTAAACAAACCTGTGCTGTATATATTATTTTCATCATCTGATGCGATAGCATCTCCGCCACCAGCTAATTCTCCTGATACGGAGTTCACCCATTCGAATTGTTGCGCATTAATTAATGTTGGGGTCATTAATACAACTATTCCTATTATAATCGCTTTCATAAGTTTTTTTTGAAAGGTATGACATTAATAAAGGTAAAACATATTGCCTAAAGTCATGATAGAGAGATGTTTATGCCGGTATAAATTTTGATAAATGAAATAACCAGAATTGATAAGCAGGTCTAATATACTTGAGGAGTGGTGGGGATAACTCAGGGCTTCCCATAGTGAGAATTTAAAGACGTTGGGAGAGGTGATATGGGTAACAAATCAGTTTAATAATGAACAAAGTAGTGCAATTCCGTTGCGCCCACTTTTCATAAAAAGAACAGACCTTATCACTCAATCAAAGTAACAAGGTCTGCTAATAAATTATATTCCTATATCGATCTTATTGTTTCACAAAATGTTTCTGTAATGATT
Organism: Crocinitomix sp.; assembly: GCA_013138735.1. Taxonomy (GTDB): domain Bacteria; phylum Bacteroidota; class Bacteroidia; order Flavobacteriales_D; family Crocinitomicaceae; genus Crocinitomix. The sequence goes on from WTCE01000078.1 coordinate 22,639, forward strand.
CACCCTTAGTATTTATTGCTGTTAAGATATAAACACCTGTTGCCAAATCATTAATGTTAATTTGGTTTTGACTACCTGTATTATTCAATTTATCTTTAACTAATATTTGGCCTTCAATATTCATAATAATAAGGTCATAATTACCGTTTTCTGTAATTGAGAAACGTAGCACATCATTTGCTGGGTTAGCAAGTAGTGTCAATTCATTCTCCATTTGAATCTGCAAGTCAACTGCTGTATTACCCAGTGCAGGAGATGAAAAAACCGGACAATTATCTGTCATGTGATCCGTGTTTGGGTCAACAGGGACATACAATGGCGCGCTAAATGTTCCTGTGCCAGGAGTAGCATCAAGCAAAATATTTGTGGATATTCCGTGTCCTACCATTTCCATATCAAATTCTTCAATACACGGTGAGTCTGCATTAACAGTAGAGAGTGCTGAAGACATAACGTCAAATGAAAAACTACCGTCCTGGGTTGGTGAAATGCTTACATAATTATTTAAATCTTTGTTTAAAGTTGTGCTTTCTGGAGTGTAAACATCCGTGTTTAGTGTAAGTTCATTGAAAAAAGAATAAAGTCCTCCTTGCACTGGATACCCCGTTGGTATTTCGCTTCGTGTCCAGTATTTAGCACGATCTATAATATTCCCCATTAAATCTATTTCTTGATAAACGGAAAGCACTCTGTCATTAAATTGACCGTACTCTTCTAACATTCCAAAAATTAAATACGTATTGTCATGACTATTCGGAAGAATTTTAAAACCTGTGAAACTCGGGACATCACCGAAAGCACTTGGGTTGGTTGGGAAAACATCATCTATTCTATGACCAGAGTCGAAAACTAAGTCTAAGCCAATAAGTCTGAACTTGGCAATATATGGTCTGTTTTCATCAATTGTTGGAGAATTAGATACATTGTATAATAATACAAGATAGTTTTCGTCAGAATTAAAATGCGCTGAAACTCCCATAGCTTCTTCTTGCCCAGTAATGGACGTTGCAATAAATGATTCATTATCTATTATTGCACCTGAAAAATTATCAACTAGTGCAGCCAATACTTGACTTTGTCCAGTTGTACCAGGATTAATTGCATTTGAGTGATTACCCGTTATAAAGTATCGCTCGCGAACTTCGACAATTTCGTTAATTGTTGTCATTTGAAAATCGGAACTTGCATTATATGTTGAGACCCAATCTTGGGTAAAACCGCCAGTTAAAGTGATTAAAAGTCCATTTCCAACTAGTGGTGGCGTTACTCCTGTTGCTTCGAAACCACCAATGACGTATTGGTCATTTATTGTAGAATAGATTATATTACAACCGGTTGCATTGTTTGCGCCAGCGAATTGATAGTCGTTAATAAGGGTGCCGTTTGTTCCGTTATACAAAGCAGCATAAAGCTCAGTTCCAGAACCCGTCGGATCAACAAACCCTGTTACTGCTACATGAGATTCTTTACCTATGGTTACATCTAAAACTCGCGCATCTGTTACCCCAAGATTAACATAATTCTCCCAAACAATCAATCCAAAATCATCTAAAGTAAAGATGTGCATTGAAGTTTGACCACCGGTACTAATAAACGTTCCAGCGCAGGCATATGAATATGGCGCGGTATCTGGTGCGGTTTCAATTGAATAATGATCAGAACTGGGTGAGCCTGGAAGTGTATTGATAAAGGATTCCTGAAATTGAGCATTAGCACTAAAAATAGTGAATAGCAAAAGCGCTTTAAGTAAGAGTATTTTTTTCATTTTAAAATATATTTAATATTGCCTACTCTATTAATTGTAAAACATTGAAAAGGTTTTTCGGCTTCCCCCTTTTAATAATTATATTGATCGTAACTATTCTTACAGAATAATTTTGACGTGTAATCTTCTTACATTTTCAGTAATCTTAAACATCAAAGGAGAACGATTTACGAAAAACACCGTTTTAAATAAGTTGTCGAATTATAACGCTTTACTAACTGTGGGTTTTAGTTCTTTAGTTCAAATGCAGACTGTTGTTTGGATTAACTGTCGCTACAATTAACGCTAAATAAGAAAGACGAACTATATGTTTTTCATATCTGGTAGTTATTATTCCATAAGTGGTAAAATGTGTTAGAAAGAAAGTACTAATCTTGAAAGGGTTTTATATAAAAATGCCCTTTGCTTGTTCTTGAAAACCTTCCTGGTGTTTCAGCAATATTTAGAATAATGCCAAATGAGGTATGTGGATTTGATTGCTGCAAACCTTGCTTAGGTTTTTAATAAGTAAAAAGTGGGTTGCAGATTTATCAGGAAAGATTGTCTATCAAAACAATTACAAAAACGTGAAACAATTAAGTTTACAGATAGAATGTCAACCTGGAACTTATTTCGTTCAAGTGGAAATGGCTGATCATTTTGGTTTTTTTATTGGATTCAATTCGATTGGCTATCGATTGTATTTTTCAATCACAAGATTAATTGCTCCTCCTGCGCTATGCTTCGGAGGTTCAATTGATCTCCATTAAGTTGTCCTTTAGAAACATTGAAACCAATTCTTTCTTGCAGAAATCATTTTGGTTTTTTTATTGTCTCCAATTCGATCGAACAAGTTCGTCAAATTGAATCCAATAAAAAAACCAACCAGCCTACGACTGATTGGTTTCCTTTACGCGGACAGTGAGAGATTCGAACTCTCGGTACCTTGCGGTACGCTAGTTTTCAAGACTAGTGCATTCGACCACTCTGCCAACTATCCGCGGCAAAGATAGTTCTTTTTTTATTTTTACAAATATTTTTTATCGTTTATTGATCATAAAAAAAATATTATTTCTACCGTCTTGAATGCATGGGATTTAGGATGATGAAAAACCTTCCTTTGCAATGTGTTTCATTGTTTATAATTCGATAGATTTTTCCTAACTTAGCTTTATGAGAAAGTTGTTATTCTTGTTGGTCGTGCTAGTTTTGACAGCTTGTGCTAAAACACCTTTGTTAGACGCTTCTGAAGCAATGGTAGGTACTTGGATCCATTATAACTCTGAAACAGATGCCCACCGCATCATTATCAAGGAAGACGGAACAGGGTCAATGGAATGGATTGCAGATGGTGAAGTGAGCCGCGCAACAAAAATTCGTGAATGGTATTTAGATGACAATATTCTATCGTTTGGAAAAGCTGCGTTTAATGGGGAATCGTATGAAATTGATAAATACCCCACCTTTACTTGGGACGAAATTATCAACTACTATGACACAATTCAAGAAGCGACTCGATATATTAAATTAGATAACTATTACTACGCCGAAGAATAAGAAATCGCTACATTTGCACCGATTTAATTTTTGCAATATGAAATATATAGCCGTCTTTATTTTTAGTCTTTTTTTGATCGCCTGTGGTGGAGAAACCGAAGGTTGGGCAACTGATGATATGTTAGTGCAACCAAGTGAGTTTGCTAGCGGCGAAAAGGTGTATATGAGCACTTGTGTTGCTTGCCATCAAAAAGATGGAGTAGGATTGGAAGGTGCTTTTCCACCTTTAGCAAATTCGGATTATTTATTGGCTGATAAAAATCGTGCAATTGAAATTGCGGCCAACGGAATGGAGGGTGAAATCATAGTGAATGGAGACGTTTACAATACAGTAATGGCGCCACAAGGCTTAACCAATAAGGAAGTTTTGGATGTTGTTAATTATGTCCTCAACAGTTGGGGGAACGACGGTGGGAAAGTTACTTTGGCGGATGTTGAGGCTATTATGAATTAGGAATTTCTATCCTTTCAATATTCTCGATTTTTTTCTTTAAAACCGAACTCAGGTTTAAAAACAAAACTTATTTTTATTACATTTGAAGGTAACCACAAAAAATACTTGCAAATGATTCTATTAGACGGTAAAAAAACATCCAATGACATTAAAGATGAGATCACAATTAAAGTTGCTGAACTCAAAAAAAAAGGTAGAAAAACACCACATTTAGCTGCAATTATTGTAGGCGCAAATGGGGCTAGTATTACCTATGTCAATGCAAAAGTTAAGGCATGTGAAAAAGTGGGGTTTGAATCTACTTTGGTCCAATTACCTGAGGATGTTTCAGAAGCTGAGTTATTGTCTAAAATAGATGAGTTAAACAATGACGATCGTATTGATGGATTCATTGTACAATTGCCTTTGCCAAAACACATAGACGAGCACAAGGTAACCTTGGCGGTTTCTCCTGAAAAGGATGTGGATGGTTTTCATCCGGAAAATTTAGGACGAATGGTATTGGACTTACCTTGTTTTTTACCAGCAACTCCTTATGGAATTGTTCAATTATTGGATCGTTATGACATTGAGACTTCAGGAAAGGATTGTGTTGTGATTGGAAGAAGTCATATCGTAGGTTCACCAATGAGTATTTTAATGGCGCGTAATAATAAAGTGGGAAATTGTACGGTTACTTTAACCCATTCGCGCACAAAAAACTTGATAGACTATACTAAAAAGGCAGATATAATAATTGTGGCGCTGGGCAAAGCAGAGTTCTTAACGGCAGACATGGTGAAAGAGGGCGTTGTAGTTGTTGATGTTGGGATTACACGTGTTAAAGATGCTTCTAGAAAGTCTGGATTTAGACTATTAGGAGATGTGAAGTTTGATGAAGTAGCGCCTAAATGTTCTTATATCACGCCTGTACCAGGTGGAGTAGGACCAATGACAATTGCATCTTTAATGATGAATACCTTGCAGGCAATGGACATGAAATAAAATGGCCTACTACCAGGAATCAAAAAAGTTCAATTTACGTCGCATGGCGTGGACCTTTCCATTGGGGTTATTGGTTGTTTTTGGAGGAGCAGATCTTTATGCTTATGTTATTTTAGAGAATCCAGCGAGCTTCTTTAACTTTGTAATCACGGCAATTTTTATGCTCTTGATTGCAGTTACTGCAATTTTGGCGATAGACGGTGCAAAAATCCGCAATTATCGCGTTCGTTTACTCTCCATGATATTTTTTGCAGTTTTTGGTGTAGTCTGTGCGTGGATTTTCTTTTTGGCCTTAATTTTTGAAGTTTCCTTTTTTACTGTTCTGACAGATTTTTCTACTTATTTTTTGAAACTAACGAGTGGTTTTACTCGAAACGGCGGCATTCCATATTTTTCGTGGTTAGCTGAAGCAGCATTCATAATAGGTTTTCCAATCTCTTTTATAGGCACTTCAAAGAACGGTGAGTTTCCTTATTGTGAGCCCTGTGACAAATGGTCGGAGGATAATGTATCCATATTATTGAAACTTCCTCAAATTTATACGTTATCTGAATTAGAAGAGAAAATTAAGACAGATGGAATTCGATCATTTTTGACCTATGAAAGGGCAGATAAAAAGGATGCTAATTACCACGAATTCATTTTCTTTTGGTGCGCAACTTGTCGGGATGAAATGCATTTGAGTGTGAAATGGCATCATATTGACGATAGTAAGACATTTGATAAAAAACAAAGTGAGTTGATCATGAATCTTTATGAATTGGAGTCTGGTTTTCAGCGAGAAGAATTATATGATGGAAAGAATGATTCTGAGGATCGATTTAACTTTGCAGAGGCGGAAGAGCAGCAACCAGAAAAGCCGGAGAATTATGATCCAAATGAGTTTGATGAATTAGAGGAGATATGAAAAAAGTGTTAGTTAGTATATTCGTTTTGGCCATAATTGGTGGTGCTATTTTAATTTTTATTCCAAAAACGCAGGAGCTTATTGGAATAGATACTGGGCCGCCATTAATTGGTATTCAACCCTATGGGAGTATTGCTGACCAGGAAGTAGATTCAGTAAAAAATTCTATTGAGGCCATGTATGGATTTGAAGTAGTGGTGCTAGACAAAAAGGAAATGCCAGAAATGGCTTATACAGAAATTCGTTACCCCCGTTATCGGGCAGATTCTTTGTTAAAATGGCTAACTTATCATCATCCAGATACGATTGACATTGCCGTTGGGCTAACCAATCAAGACATTTCCATCACCAAATATAAAGGCAATACAAGAGAAATTAAAGATCCGGAATGGATGTATAAAGATTTTGGCATTTTTGGGTTGGGAACAGTCGGTGGAACATCTTGTGTGGTTTCATCCAACCGCTTGCATAAAAATGTATCCGACAAAACTTTTTATAGACGCCTAATGCGAATTACTTGTCACGAAGTAGGGCATGTTTTAGGTTTGCGCCATTGTCCCGAAGCAAATTGTTTAATGAATGATGCTAACGAATCAATTAAAACAATTGACAATAGCACGGGCGACTTGTGCGCTGATTGTTGGGCAGATGTTAGATAGTTGATTAAGTTGACTTATGATTCGAATATTAATAATCGGAATAGTATTGTTATTTGGTTTGATTAGCTGCTCAGATGATACTGTGTTGATTGAATTGACGGACCATATCCAATTTACTTGGAACAATACCCAGCAAAAAATTGAGGAAGATGCTGATTTTAAAAACATCCAGAAACATTTCTTAATTTATCGGAAAACGATTATAAATCAAATTGCGAATACTGAAAAAACAGAAGTACGAATCTGTAAATCGCATACAAACATAACTAATGGAGTTATGGCATTCGTTTTATTGGATTATTTCGAGGATATACCGTACTATCTCGTTTTCCAATTACAATTTGATGCATATGGGGATTGTCGATATCCGCATGGCTTAATTCCATATATCGCGAGAGAAAAAGAAGAAGTGGTTGAGAAATTACACTTCTATTTTCAAAATTAAATTCTTATGAGAAGTTTGTTGGGCAAATAATTAGATAATTGATTCATTATTCTAATGATTCGTCTGTTTCCGTTCGTGCATTCAATTCTTCAAAAGGATTTAAGACTTCGGTAACAACTAATTTAGAAGTGATTTCACCCTCATCCTCAACGACTAAAAATAGGCCGCAATCTTCAGGGTTTTCGCACATGTCTACTTGATCTAAAATGTATTTCGTATCCACATTATCAAAGCTTGTTCTCCATCCGCCTGCTGTGCCTTGCTTTTCTGATACGCCATTCCATAAAATAAAATCAGGTTCATCTAGCATGTTTTGATCTCCGTACCAAGACGTGTAGCGCAAACCTTTTTCAGTTTCATCAATTCTAAAAAGCCCTTCTTCAGTTCTACCCAGAAAAACGTTATAATCGTACTTTTTTAGAATTGGATGCATAGAATTTCGCACTTGCTCTTCCAATTCTGCCTGTTTTTCTTTCTCGGCTGCTGATTGATAATTAATTGTGATTATGCTGTTTGCTGGATCATTAAACCAAATTAAACCATTCAAAATCCCAACTGTTCCGTTAGAGCCAGTCATATCCATAATATCAGGTTCGTCTAAATGGGCTTGCAATTTTACCTTTAATTCTGCATCAAAAAGTGTAGCATAATAGGCCTTAAATTCCATTGCATTCGTTATTGCAGGAATTGGCGCATCTCGTTGCAAAGGGAATTCGATATATTTTAGAACCGAGTTGATATCATCATTCAATACTGCATTTGCAAAGGAATCGATACTTGCTTTGCGTTCTTCCATCCACAGGGCATCAGCATCTATAACTTCAGTTGCTGTATCTTCTGCCATTTCTTCAGAGATAGCTACTTCAGGCGTTTCATCCATTTCCAACGCTTCGTCACTCTCAATTCCGCAAGCGAATAACAAAAAAATGAGAAAAATCAGTGGGCTTAGTTTATATAATCGGTTCATAGTCAAAAATAACTAGAAATATTTAAGAAACATCTAAATGTCTTTGTGGATTTGAATTTCATGATTTTACTTAAAAAGAAGGATAACTGTCCATAAATGACTGATAAGTGTAGGATTTACCTCATAATTCAATTAATGAAGGCTTTTTGACGTCTGTTTTGCATTCATCCGACCTTTTACTAGCTTTGCCTTAATGCCTGTTATTCAGTCTAGAAGAATGCTATTTCTATAGATTAGTATATTCGTGTTATTAATAACTAACTAACAATAAATTATGAAACGAATTTTAATGATTGCGGCAATGGCTTTGATAGCAGTTTCCTGTAACAAAAATCAAAAAGCAGTAAAAACATTAGATGGCACTTGGAACGCAACATCTGTAGTGGGTATTTCTGGAGGCGTAACAGTAGATCTTTTTGCACTTGGAGTGTTCACTTCTTTTACTTACACGTTCGACGGATGTAAATTGAAAGATGACGAATTCTGTGGAATAACTATAACGATAGTTGCAGATGGCGATACAGATACGAACACCGGTTTATATACTGTAATCGACGACGGATTAACGCTACAAATGAAGGATGATTTGGCTTCTACTGAACTGATCTCTATGGAGATTGTTGAGTTGACCAAGTCTGAGCTTAAATTGAGACAAGTTGAAGGCGCTGGAACTGCGGATGAGGTAATAATTGACTTTGTTTTTGAAAAACAATAAGCTTTATTTCAATATTTAAAGCCCTGTTCGGTTCTTCCAAGCGGGGCTTTTTCATATTAAGTTTTTAACCCTTAGAAATATCTAAAACAGAAATTTTCTGCCATATTTTACGACTTAAACTCGTTGTTAGTCCCTCAATTTCATTAATTGTTTGCAGCACAACTTCATCCTTAAAGCCATTCGCATACAAGGCCGATATTTTACTGCAAAGCGCCAGCATTTCACTGCTATAATCCAAATATCGCGACAATTCAAACAAAGTCATGGATCGCGTTGGTGAATTGGCCGTATTATTTTCAGATATGTTTTTAGGATCTTTTGTCAGTTGATGCATATCAATAACATGCGCTATTGAACGAATTTCATGCAAAGCATCTAAGGCCCGATTACGCTTGATTCGTGTTTCTGTTTTGGCTAAGAAATATAGGGCTGCTCCAATTAAAATGAGGTCGTTAATTGACGCTTCAGCAATTGAGATCAAGTCTATCATATTAAACTGACCGGTTTCAACATTAAGTGTTGAAATGGTTAGAAATAATATAGTAAAGGTTAACAGTACTACAGAAACAAGTACAATACGCAACCATAGCAATGGTTTAGAAATAAAGGCAATCTTAGCTTTGCTCTCTTCCGCAACTTTTAATAATTCACCACAAACATTCTCCAATCCCGATTTAGGAAAGCGATCGTTAATTCTTAATTTGAGCTTTTGTAGCGTCTCAATTGTTAATTCATTATTTAATTCACGGTATTCCATATTCTGTGAGCTAAAATAGCAAATTAGGTTTAAAGTGAATAATCAAATTCTGTCTTGAGTTGTTCAGCCGTGTATTCTTGAATGCTCACTTTTAAAGGAATATCCTCGAGCGGTGTATCAGTTTCATCTGTTGCTTCATGTTCAATTTTTTCTAAAACATCCTCACCACTAATAATTTTACCAAAAATCATATAATCGCCATCCAATCTAGCTAAACCTTCCTCATTCGTTACAATGTAAAATTGACAGGCGTTAGATTGTTTGCCAGGATTATCATCTCTACCCATTCCTAATGCACCATACGAATGCCCAATTGTATCAACAAATTCAGGATCAATCAAATAAGGAGAACCGTCGAAATATTCAGGTAAATCTGGACACCCTCCTTGAATAACAAAATCAAGTACAACGCGATTAAATGTAAAGGAATTATAATGCTCGGCATTGGCCAATTCAATAAATTTGGCTTTATGATTGGGAGTTTCGTCAAACATCCAAAAATTCATTGTGCCTAAACGTGTTTCAATTTCAACTATGGGAAAAGTAATTGCCGGTTCTGGTGGTGGCATTATTGTGTAATCGGGGATATCATTATTGTCGCCACAACTCAATAAAATTAGTACAATTAAGGCGAAAAAGTTTCTGTTCAATTTCATAAGTTTATCTATTGATGAATTAGCTGTCCATTTTCTATAACAAGCGGCGCAGGAATATTATTGGTATAAAGCTGCCCAGTGCCTAAACCTTGCGGCAGTGGATTATTTTTCGTAAACGTATACTGTGCAATCGCATTCAGCCCAATATTACTTTCCAAAGCAGAAGTAATCCACCAGGCAATACCTAATTCCTCAGCCAAGGCAATCCATTCATCTGTTCCATGAAAACCACCAATCAAGCTTGGTTTAAGTATGACGTATTGTGGAAGAATGGTTTCTAACATTAACCGTCTTTCACTGCTTATTGTCACTTTTATTAATTCTTCATCTAGCGCAATTGGCAAAGGAGTATTTTTGCACAGATTTCGCATGGCCATCCAATCGCCTTGTTTTATGGGTTGTTCAATTGAATGCAAGTCATACTTTGCTAATTGTTCCAATTTGTCCATTGCGTCTTCGGCAGAAAAAGCCCCGTTGGCATCTACACGCAATTCAATTTGATCGGCCGAATAATTAGCCCGGATAAAAGCCAATAAATCCAATTCTTTCTGAAAATCAATAGCGCCGATTTTCAGTTTAATGCAGTCAAAACCAGAAGCTAATTTTTCTTCAATTTGCTCCAACATATAATCCTTGCTACCCATCCAAATTAAACCATTAATTTTTATAGGGGCCTGGTTGCTCACGAAATCTGATGGAAAAATAGTTTTAGTGCCACCATGCTTTAAATCGAGTAGGGCTGTTTCAATTGCTAAATAAATGGATGGATAATTAGATAACCAAATCATTTTATTCGCATCATATCCTTTAATATGAGGAGTGACCTTTGAGAGGGGTTCAATTGAAGAATTAATATTAGCAACGACGTTCGCTATAAAGTCTTCATAATTTTCATCCCAATCAGGTGATAGCGTTTTAATGATTGAAGCCTCACCAATTCCAACAATTTCAGGCCTATTTATGTTCCAAATGCGAATGAACCATGAATCCTTTTGAGTCAGAACACCACGTGAAGTTCCACTAGGGCGTTTAAAATCTAAAGTGTATTTTTCGAGAGACGCTTTTAGCATGCGTTAAAATTATCAATTTTCAATGTTTTAAGAGTTAAATGGATGAATGATTTAATGGGATAATGATTAATGGGTGATTTTATTTAATCATTGACCTTTTTTTTATATCGACCCTTATAACCCTTATAACCCTTATAACCGCGTCAACTCGTATTGAACACTTCGATACTTCGACAGGCTATTAGATTAGCAATTCATAAAATTAAGATGATTTATTGATGTTATAAGGAGGGGGTTCTAGGGTGAGACTCATAACTCGATTATTTTGTTAATAACTTGACCCGCATATATTTATCATTTAATTTTA
>WTCE01000102.1 GCA_013138735.1 Crocinitomix sp.
TTCGATTCAATAGAAGGAATCACAGGAAATCAATTTTGACGAAGCTAATCGACAGAATGACAAATCTTAAACCTATTACCAAAAGGGAGATTCAAAATCTCGCGACTTAAGTGCGTAACCCTATAATAAGTTTTATGGTGTAGCCATTTATGACGAATTATCTCTGGCAGAATTCAGTAATAATGAGTTTTACGACAATGACTTGTTCTCAATGAAAACGATAGCAAATCAAGTGCGAAAAATTGATGTTGGCAATAGTTTTGAAAAAGAGATTATTATTACCTCATCTGCTGTTGACACAGATGGAGAAGTTGTATGGCATTATCATGGGGTAGATTATTTATTGCGAGAAGATATAAGTTTGGGGAGTGATTTAGGAACTAAATTGATAATTGAACCAGGGTGTACTTTAAAATTCCCTATTGGAGGAGAAATTTGGGTTGGTTATAGTTCTGATATCGGGTATATAGAAGCTGAAGGAACAGCAGAATTGCCAATTACATTTACGACAAATGCCGCATTTCCAGAAAATGGAAATTGGGATGGCATTTGGTTTTATGCGAATGCCGGAAGTGGCAACAAATTCGACCATTGTAATTTTTCCTACGGAGGAGAAACAGACAACGGAAACATCACGATAAAAACAGAAGATGGGAATAAAGTAAGTATAACCAACTCTTCTTTTTCTCATTCTGCTGGATACGGAATTTATAGAAAGTACCCTTTGGATGGTACTCCTCCATTTATGGATAATAACACTTTCTCAGACAATACGCAGGGCGATATTAACTGGTAATATTGATTTCAAAAGTACACTTCATGATTTTGTGAAGTGTACTTTTTTATTGGGGTCAATGTTTGATCCATAAGTACAGAACACACCATAACTTTAGCAAAGAAATTGAGATTTGGGAATTTGAACGGCTATAATTGCTGATTCTTGTCATTTCATGCTAAAACCCACAGGATAGTTTCTTAGTTTATAATTTTTATTGAGTATTACGTCGTCTAAAAATCTATCCTGCGGAGTTTATTCTTGAATAATTTCTAAATCAGCGCACTCATCAGCGGTTGGTGGTTCTAATTTTGAAATCATTTTTTCTAGTACGGATAAGGGGAGCGGGTGTTTCCTAGTTTTGTTCCGTTTGAGTAACTCCTTATAAGAAGTTTCAACATAAATAATTTTAACCTGCGCACCATAATCAGCAAATAGCGCAATTAATTGTGTTCTGAGCTGTTTTGTAATATTAGTTGCGTTCCAAACGAATGGCGTTTTGCTGCGTAATAATTCGCGTGCTTTTTCTTTTGCCATTTGAATGACTTTACCATTACCCGATTTGTCTGTAGGCTTTATTTTATGTGCGCGTCTTATTTCATCAAGTGATATAATAGGTAGATGACCTAAGTTTTTGTTGATATAAGTGTCTTTTCCAGATCCAGGAAGGGCGGACATCAAAATAACTTCAAAATTGTTTCCAGTAAATGGTTCGTATAAACGCGAACCTGAATCTTGAATAAAATAGGTGAATTTACTTTCCTTCGATTTGAAAGGGAAAGGTTGTTTCCAACACTCTAACTCTTGACAGAGCGTAGCAAAAAATTCAATGCGGTCTAACATTTCACGGTGATCATTGCATTTACGACCTAAAATATCAGCCTTTGCAAGAATGTATAAATGATAGGTGTTTACGACTAATGAAGCTTGTAAAAGCACTTTTTCAAAATTCGGTTTTTCAATGGCCCAAATAGGTAGACCGTGTAAGCGTACCAACTTTGCAATATACTCGCGAATATTAAAAGGCGTATTGCCTTGTTTATAGAAAAAGGTACGTACTGTTTTTTCTCCTTTTTTGGCATGTGAAGGTGAACTGATGCGACCATTTTCAATAATGGTTGTTGATCGTTTTTCAATGTCGTGCATTAGTGCTGCTGCCAATATGAGGTGCTGCTCATTTTCAGGCAAGTCCTTAAATTCTTGCATTTCTTGCAAGGCTTCAACAACCATTTGAGTATGGATATAGACATCTCCCTCAGCATGATAAATGGGGTCCTGTGGGACACCTTTCATATCTGATAACCAATCAAATTCATTGATTAATTCATTAAAATTATATGTATTACTTATTTTCCACATGATGTACTCCTTTCTGACAATAAAGCGGCGCGTTTCCATTTTCTGGTCCAATGCTCATCCGTTATTACATGATCTTTACGGACATATTTAAAGACGTTTTGTGCAAAATCTGCAACCGCATATTCATTTGAATTGCGTGTTACAATACCTTCCATTGTGCAAGGCGCTTTTGAATTTGCGTCAATCGATTCAAACTTACTACTCTTATTTGTTAAAGTTAATATTTCGTTTTTGTATTCTTTTTCTTGTGTTGGTTTGCTGTCACTAATTACGGGTACGGTTGGAAAATCCATGAGGTTTGCATAGAATTTTGTTTCTTCCCATGAAAGCCATTGTTCTTTATGACGCACACCAAAAACAAAAAAGTGTTGTTCTAATTTTTGGTATTCAATTGAATGAATAGCATATAAATTTTCACCAAATATTTCAAGATCACCAAGGTCTCGTTTAAGCCAATTCCATTTTTCTTTTAAATGATTGGCCCAAGGATGTCGCGTAGGCGTAGCATGAGATCGAGCAAATACTCCAATTTTACTAATGCAGGTATTTTCTCCATCCAATTTTTCTGTATGAACAATATTTTTTATGGCTTGCACTTGTTCCCAATACGCCTGGTTAATGCGATCATCACTAGTGGTGCCTGGTGAAAATGGGTAATGATATGTGCGGCCGTATTTTCTTGAAATACTCATTTTTTTAATTGTTAGTTTCTAGTAATTAGTTTTTGAAGCACTTTAATACTTCTTCTTTAAAACAGTTTGTAAGTTCCTTTTTTAGGATTAAAATACATTTGTTGCATAGTAATGCCCATTCTTACAGATGTATCTGACAATATATCATGGACATTTTTTGGCTTTAAAGTGGCGTTATCTTCTATTAATTCATCCATTCGATTATATCTACCGCAAGAAGTGTCTGCCAATTGACCAACTTGCATTGAATAAGATGATTTAATTAGTTTATAATCATTTGTCACTAAAATTTTGCCGTTTTGAACGGTACGAATTTCGCCTTTTGTTGGCGTTCGTTCTACAACTACCATTTCATTGGCAGTTGTTCCGCACACTAAAAGCAAACAGTCTGATGCTATTGGTGTATTCTTTAACCATTCAACAGCCTGGCTAAATGAGACAGCCTGTTCTAAGGTTTTTCGAATAAGGTACACAATTGGTTCAGCAGTGGTAAATGGATCATTACTCCAAACTGAGTTTAACGAAATTGAAAATTTCCCAATAGCCATGCCTGAAAGACAGCCGGTAAAACCAGGCCAACCTATTGTTATGTATTCATTTTCACCATTTATATATCGCGTAACTAAACTGTGCGCGCTGAGGTCATTATTATTCGAGTGCCAGTCTAGGTTTCTACCATGAACAGGGTTTCCATTATTTGCAATTGCAAAGGCTGAACAACCGAGTACAATTTTTAAAGCATCATAATAAAGGTTACCAACTAAAACATTGGTTAATGGCATTTCCATTTGTTCACTAATGCTTACAATTTCGGAATAATGTTCAGTTGGCATATAGCTTTGTGCATACATATCAATCATTGCGATATATTCCTTAGGAACGAGTTCCAAGATTTCGCCTGAAAAAAAGTTTAGCAGTGCATTAAATCCTTCTCGGTAATTATGTAGTTCAGACCACCGTAAATCTGGTGGTTTTGATAGGTCAATAATTAGTTCTTTCATATCTTATGTTTTAAGTGATTAGATAATTGTGACTTTAGCTTAGGGATTGGCAGCACTGTTTGAGCTCATTTAATGTAATTACATTAAATAGCGAGTGCAGAAAGCCCGACTCAAGTTTGTTTGAGGAAGCCCCAAATTATATTTATAATTAACGTTTCACTTTCAAATGGAGCTTTTACCTGCTCTATCGTTTGGTCTTCAAAAGCTGCGCTTTTTTCTTATTTTTAACCCTTGCTTTTTCTCGTTTGAAAAAATCAGTGTTTGAATTGAATATGGTGGCGTTAATTGCCTTTTCATAAAGTTTGAGTGCTTTTTTAAAGTTCCCCGTTTTTTCTTCAATTGTTCCACGGCGGTGCAATAATGAGGCTTGACAAACGCCTTGAAGAGTGCTTGCAAATTTTATTAAACGTTTTGCAAAGTCCAAATCGTTAACATCAATTGCCCACCGAATAAAATAATAGTAGGTTTGAATGTGGTTGATGTCATTACAAAGTGCTTTTTCAAAGTAATATTTTGCCTGTTCAAAATTGTATAAATGTTCCATATTAAAACGCCCCATTAAACAATTGGCATCCGGGTTATTTTCATCATAACTTAATGCATAATTAATGGATTCTAAAAACTCTGCCAAATCATAAGGATATTGATCTAAAGCTTTTATATAATAAGAGTTTGCTAGTGTGTTCATTTTTTTTAGTCGTTAGTTTTTTAAGGCAAAAGGTTGTAAAGGATATCAGATCGCTGCGCTGTTAGATTAAAGAACAAAGACGTTTAGTTTATTGATAATTGCACATTGCACATTGAAAACCCCACGTCAAACCGCCTTAACACTTTACACATAACACTATACTCTGTGCTTCTGTCGTTCATCCCTAAACTTCTTCGGACGGTGATTTGGTTTAAAATCACTGCCTTTAAAAACCTTAATGGGATTCCCTCTTTCCAATTCGGTGTGTTGTTGCCAACTTGCCTTTTTTGTGTTTTTTAATTGTTCTAGTTTATCGGCCTGTAGCGCAATTGCTAATTTGGCTTTTGCTGTTTTTTTATTTTGCAATTGTGATTTTGAGTCGCGTGCAACAGCTGCAATCCCGGTCGGAATATGTGTTGCCCGTACTGCTGTTTCAACTTTGTTGACATGCTGCCCACCAGGTCCGCCTGCGCGAAAGGTTTCATATCTGATAGTTGAATCCTTCAAGTCACCATAATCTTTAGAAAGACCAGTCACTTCGTTTACCCCAACAAACCAATTTTTTCGTTTGTGAAATTTACGGAATGGACTTTGCCCAACCCATTGAACGGTGCCGATCCATTCTTTTAAAAAGGGACCAGTAGCCTTTCCTTCTAATTGAATGAGTGCGGAGTTGAATGTGTTTTTTTCGTCCGCCTTTTCCTTAGAAAGCAAAGTTGGCTTTAAGCCGTTCGTTTTAGCATCAGCCATCAGTAGTTTTACAACTTTTGCAACTACCCAGGCACATTCTGCGGGTCCACGTGCTGCTGTTATTTGTATTAAATTGTTCATTATTTTCGTTTTAAATCCAACTAGGAATTTGTAAATTTTCTTTTTTTGCCCAACTCTTCATGAGTGTTAAGGCTTTGTTATTTATTGTTTTATTGTAACGCGCTTTTGCTTGCACGATTCTTCTGCCTTGCAAAGAAATTTCAAGTGTAGCTAATGTCTCTTCATTGCTAAGAGCAGGTTTTTTACGGATAGAAAAAATGGCAGATTTCTTTCTATAGCAAGAACTTGCATAAGTGGCGACACAATGATTCATTTTTCGTCCTTCAATTAACAATTCTTTTGTTGAGCGTAATTCAAGAATGGAATAGGAAACTTGTTTTTCATCCTTTCCTTCATCATAATATGCCTCTGCAATATTGCTGCTTGTCCAGATTAATTTACCTCCTCTTTGGCGCATATTTTCCTGGTCATTATGCCATGCATCACTTCCACGGATGATTGAAGGAATTGTTCTCCCTTTTAAGCTATAAGCTCTATTTATTGTACGTTGCGCAATAAGGAAATCAATGATTTCAGCAATCTTTTCATAATCAAACATTCCTGCGTTTATCATAAATAGAATTGCGCCATCCCAAAATTTTTCATTCACAAATTCATTTCTGCTTAGGCGAGAACGAAGGATGAAATTCGCCAAGCGTTCATCTCCTCCTTTACCAACAACTTGTGCCCATCTCAATGCTTCACTAACAGTTAAGTTACTTGGAGCTTTGCCAAATGCATGCGCCACTTTTTTTGTCATATTAATAGGCACATGGTTTAGCTTTCTAATACTAATTCCAACCCCCATTGCTGTTAACCAATTACGCTGCTCTTTGCCTTCAGATTCAAGCCAGGCCGAATCCAGAAATTCAGGAACGGGGTAGGCGCAAAATAAATGGCGCAAAAGTGACGAAAATTGTTTGAGTGGATTATGCGAAGACTTTTCCCACGTTTCAATTTCACGAATGAATTTATTGTGGTTTGTAGTCATGTGTATTAATCCAATTATACAAGCGTCATTGTCTAATAATTTGCCACAGTTTTTTTGATCAAGGTGCAACAATAATTCAGTAAAAACCGTTCGTTTTTTTTTGTCTTTATTATCTCTAAATTGAAAGAATCCGCTAAAAATTTCGCCATTTACCGTATCAGTCCATGCTGTATTGTTGTTTGATCGATCAGCAAGTCCGCGAATTTTTTTTTCGAAAGAAACCCCTTTTAAATTAGATTTTTTAAGTGATGCTTCGATAGATTTTTCCCAGACTGCAATCTTATCTGCCGTATTTTTCCTGTCTTCTCGGGTGATATGTTTTCCTTTTTTTGCCATTTTTCATGTTTTTAATTTCAACTGCTTTTATTTCGCAACTTGAAGAAGAAAAGAGCAAAGCCAAAGGATTTATCTAAGCCTTTTTACGCTTCAATCCTATATGTCCTTTATCCAATGTCTTTGCTCTTTCCTCTTGTTTTAATGATTTTATCATTCTCTATTTTTATTATTTAATTCAAATATTCAAAGTGTCCATTCACAAAGCGCCGTGTTTGAACTATAAAGTTTGAGTTCAAGGCTTGTGCAGTCCATAGATAAGGACATTGAGGCTCTCGAAATGCCCTTATCTTTTTTAGTCTTTACACATGCGCACAATACGCGGTATAAATCTTCCTTCCACTTTTACCAAATCCGTTTGGTTAGCCATTACTTGTTCTATGTCTTTATAGGCAAAAGGCGCTTCATCTAATCCTCCACCGATTAAGGTTACTTTGGCTTTTTTCAGCTCTTTACGCAATTCAGATCCTGTGTAGGATGCTTTTGCCTTTGAACGAGAAAATCTTCTTCCTGCGCCATGCGACGCCGAGTTCAATGAAGCCTCATTTCCTAAACCTGAAACAATGTATCCACTGGTAGCCATTGAGCCTGGAATAATTCCAAGTTCACCTAGTTTTGCAGGCGTTGCGCCTTTACGGTGAACAATTAATTCTTCGCCGTCTGGTTGCAACTCTTTCCACGCAAAATTGTGGTGATTTTCAACTTTTACGAGTGGTTTTAAACCAATTGCTTTAGCTAACTTTTCATGAATTACATCATGACACGCTTTCGCATAATCACCAGCTAAATTCATAGATAACCAATACTCTTGTCCCTCTGACGAATCCATGTCTAACCATGCTAAATGTTGCGCTCCTCTTGGTAATCTGCAAACATCCATAGCTATCGTCTTGTAGTAATTGGCGATAGTTGCACCTAATCCTCTCGAACCAGAATGCGACGCCAAACCCAAATATGTTCCAGCGGGAACTCCCATAGCATTGCCGCGTTTTAATTCAACTTCACCAAATTCAACAAAGTGATTTCCACCTCCGGAAGTACCGATTTGATTAATCGCTTTGCCACGCAATTTTCTAAGCAATTCTGTTTCTTGAAATTCAGATCGTTCTAAAATTTCATGCTCAGTAAAACCTTCGCGTGTTTTGACTAATCCAAAATGCGTTTCATCTTGTAAGGCCATTTTCAATTTGTGCGGCTGTTTTTTAAAAATCTCCGTTGAGACATCAAAAATTGTAAGTGCCATTCTGCATCCAATGTCCAATCCTACCGCATAAGGAATCACCTCATTTTTTGTTGCTAAAACTCCTCCAATTGGTAAGCCATATCCTACATGGGCATCTGGCATCATTGCGCCTTTTTTTGCAATTGGGATACTCATGGCTAAGTCCATTTGATGGATGGCGTTTTGTGTAATAAACTTTTTGCCAAATACGGAATAGGGCTTTGCTTCGGGCTTTAATTTATAAGCTGTAAATTCCTCTTTTTTAACAACTTCCATAAACTCCTCTGCTAAAGGGCCTAAAAATTCGTGATCTGCGTATTTTTCTGGCTTTGCAAGAACGTTTTCAAGCAATTCTAATTTTTCTGTTTTTTTTAAATATTTGTATTGTGTCGCCATTATGTTAATGGCTAAACTTTTTCCTTTGTCTGAGTAGAATCCTAATTTTCTTAGATCCTTCCCTCTTAATTTCTGTTTTCCCATTGTTTTGGAATTTAATTAGCAAATTAATTTCGCTAGTTGGAGTTATCCCCATTAAAATTTAAAGAAGGTGATCGGAATTTCTAGTTTGAGCCTCTCAACAGAAAGGCAGATTTGTTTGTGATGTAAGACTTGAATGTTCAAGCTGAATCAATAACAAAAAAAGAAAAAGGATTTTAAACGGATGCTGCCTTATGATCAACCACTGAATAAAGAAAAAAGGACTGAAACCGTATTTTCGTTTTTCTAGAAACGAAAAATCCCGATCACATGGATCAGGATTTGAATATATTCTAAAGTCTAAACTTGCCGTTTAGCTTTTCCCGATCGCTTGGTTGATATGTTTTATAAAATTTAACATAGGCAGGCTCATTTTGAGAGTTAATATTTTGAAAATCTCTGGAGCGTCTAATGCGCTGCAAATATACATTCGAATTTATTTAATTTCCAAATAAAATATTCAATTTTTTTGATTTTGAATCCCCTATACGTAGTATAGGAAAAAATGAATCTTTTTTGAATAGCTTAAATTAACCTTCAAAAAACGCTATTTGGAGTGATTTGGGTCGATTAAAAGTATGGCATTTGTGTTATTTTCAAACGTATATTTTGGACGAGAATTGATTTTCCGAAAAAATGAAAAAAGAGCTCGATTTTGATGCGAGAATCTGAATAATATCCGGATAGATTATAGACCATTTCGTTAGAACTAATATATTAGCATTTCTTTCAAGTCAACCTTATGATAGACAATCAAACGTTAGACCCTATTTCGGCGCCCTACAAACTTTATTCGTCCATGTCAATTCGAATAGCAACTTTTTTGGGAACACCTATTGCAGCTGGGTTTTTAATTCGAAAAAACTTTGTTGCATTGGGTGAAGAGGATAAGGGTCGAAATGCTTTAATTGTTGCGATAATAGCTACGCTTTTAATGTTTGCTGGCTTATACATGGTTCCTGAACAAATTATGGATAAGGTGCCCAACTTATTAATTCCCATTGTTTACATGGTCGTTGTTCATTATTATGTGGACATAACCCAAGGACCTGCTTTAAAATCACATGAAGGCAATTCAGGCGAATTTTATTCAGGTTGGCGTGCCGCAGGAATAGGGCTATTGGTTTTTGCCATAATGGTACCAGCAGTTTTCGCGTATGCTTATTATGGCCCACAAGATTTTGATTTAGAAGCTTATGATGCGGGGTTTGAAAAGTTTCAAAAAAATGAGGAAGAAGCACTGACGGTATATGATATTGACAACGATTTTGAGGCTGCCGAGTTCATTCAAGATAGAGGCATTCCTCTTTGGGAAGAAAATATGGGAATTCTCCAAGAATTAAACAAAATTGATGGTTTATATCCAGAGTATATTGATTACAATGATGTTTTGCACGAATATTCCGAATTGCTCCTAAAATCACTCCAACTTTTAGAAAAAGCACTCCGTGAGCAAAGCACTAAGTATGATCGTCAACTCGAAAATGTGTACGAACAAATTAATACAACTTTGGATAAGTTAGAGTAATTATTCCGCGTTTAGAGTTAATTCTATTGTGTGATTTCTGCCCTTGCGCCCAATTGCGTGCAAGGCAATTTTGTGGCTTCCTTTTTCAGCTGGATGATAAAAAACGTGCTCACCTTCTTTTGAAAATTCGCCCGTTTCGCAGGTTAATTTTAACCATGCTTCTTTATCAAATGGCTCCGCAACCTTAATTTCTAAGGCAATTTTCTCACCAACCTTTGTAATATTTGCCTTCACGCCAAATTGAATTGCAGCGTCTAAAAGTTCATCTTTATAATTAGCAAGTTTGCCAAAAAAATGTGCATCCAATAGCGTTGAAACTTCTGTAATGGGCGCTAGGTTTCTTTGCATATTTACAATTCGAATCGTCATATTGCTCCTTGAAAAAAGTACTGAAACTGGCTTTTCTGGTGGAAACATAAATCCAAAATCACCGATAATTCCGTCTTTAGAAGTAGCTTCAACCAAGTCTGGACTCATGTAATTATTTAACAAATTTGAAGTTGCGTCGTGCGCTTTAGCTAGTTGTTGCTTCCGTTTTTAGCCGTAGTTTTTCAAAGAGCTGTATTAAATCAGTTTTTTATTTTTTTTTAATTAAATGCGAAGACGTACTTACTTCAAACTTGCCAATTTATGTGCTTATCAAGCAGCACTCTTAAGTCTAAAATGCTGACAGTCAAAGGCTTCGGTGTTTTGAGTTTTTTCAATAACTCAGCGCTAACCAAGTGGTAAATAGTAATTTAAGACTGTTTTTCAGAGACGAAAATCAAGAAGAAGAAAATTTTATTTTTCGATTTAGGCAACTCGGAAAAAAAAAAGATAGTCTTAGAACAAACTAACCACCCTTAAATGAAACTATTCAAAACCCTTTTATTGGCTTTAGGTCTAACAGCAGTTAGCTCTTTCGCGCAAGACATTGTTGTTGAGGATCTTCCTGTAGCAACTATTAGTGACGTTTATTATGTAACACTACCTGATGCCCCAGTGGAGGAATACTATTATATAGATATTTCTCACTTGGATTTCGAGGACGAGCAAGAAGCCATCTATTTATTAGGCGCTTATGTTACTGGTAACCTAATCACCAATGAAGTTTTCTATTCTGAAAAC